>NZ_JBAGKD010000012.1:0-200252 GCF_037034205.1 Nocardia sp. SSK8 | reverse complement strand
CTCTGGCCCGGTGCTCATCGCTCGGTTGCGGAGGCCGAGCATCACGCCCCGGTTCAGCGGTGTTCGCGCCGGGCTACCAGCTGCGGTTGACCGTCGCCTTGGGGCCGGTCACCAGGCTCGCCGCGGGCACGTCGTCGGCCACGACGGCACCCGCGGCGATCACGGCATCGCGGCCGATGCTGACGCCGGGCAGGATGGTCGCGCCCGCGCCGATCCATACGTTCTCGGCCACATCGATAGGGGCGCCGGTGAGCATCCGGCGCCGTTCCTCGGGGTCCACCGGGTGGCCCATGGTGATGAAGGTGGCCTTCGGGCCGATCATCACGCCCCGGCCCAGCCGGATGCCCGCGTAGTCGAGGAATGTGCAGCCCTGATTCACGAACACCCGCTCGGCCAGGTCCAGGTTGAGGCCGTGATCGGTGTAGAAGGGCGGGTAGATGGTGACGCCCGGTGGGAGCGGGCGGCCCAGGATCTGCTCGAACAGCGCGGCCTTGGTCGTCTCGTCGTCGAAAGGTGTGGTGTTCAGGCGCGAGGTGAGCGCGGTGACCGCCAGCACGCGCTCGTGCATGGCGCGGAAGTCGGCGCCGAGCACCCGTTCGCCCTGGGCGAGACGTTCGGGATCGTGGATCAGCATGAAGGGATCGCTTGCCATCGGCCGATTCTCGCCTACCGCTCGTAGGCTCGGACAGGTGATCACACGCCACGTCGTCGATGTCCATCTGCTGCTCGTGCGCGACGAGCGGATCCTGCTGAGCCTGCGCCGCAGCGGCGACAAGTACGACCACCGCTGGCACCTGCCCTCGGGCAAGCTCGAAGCGGACGAGTCGGCGCGGGTGGGCGCGGCGCGGGAGGCCGCCGAGGAGATCGGGGTCGAGATCGATCCCGACGCACTGCGACTGGTGCACGTCGGCCATGTGACCGCGCCCGGGCGGGATTCGCGGGTGGGGCTGTTCTTCCGCGCCGAGCGCTGGCAGGGCGAGCCTTTCAACCGGGAGCCCGACAAATGCTATGCCCTGCAGTGGTTTCCGCTGCGCGAACTCCCCGGTGATCTCATCGAATATTCGGGACTCGGAATTGCCGCACTGGATTCCGGTAAATCCTATTCGGAATTGGGTTGGGAATAGTCACCATTCACGGTCACCAGAAACTGTGACAGGGGACGGGCGAGTTCGTCGGCCGTCACAACCCGGTCGGCGCGCAGTCCCGCGAACCGATCGAACACCAGACCCTCCAGCAGTGCCAGGAAATCGCCCGCCGCGCGCGCTGGCTCGGGGGCGTCCAGCCGCGCGCACAGCTCGGTGGCGTGCTCCAGCGAGAACAGACTGCCCGCCAGGCGTGCGTGCGGGTCGGGGTCGGACAGCACCTCGATGATCAGTGCGTGCCGGGCGATGAGGTCGTTGCGGCGAGAGGTCAGCAGCTCGGTGAGCCAGTCGGCGATCTCGCGCGCGACCTGCGGCGCTACCGCGTCGGACGGACCGCGTGCACTGGCATCGCGCCTATCCGGCCCGGCGCCGTGC
This sequence comes from Nocardia sp. SSK8, assembly GCF_037034205.1. Taxonomy (NCBI): domain Bacteria; kingdom Bacillati; phylum Actinomycetota; class Actinomycetes; order Mycobacteriales; family Nocardiaceae; genus Nocardia; species Nocardia sp. SSK8. The sequence goes on along the minus strand of NZ_JBAGKD010000012.1, from coordinate 198,735 downwards.
GGACCGGCGGACTCGCGTCGTTCCCTGGACTCGACCGGCGCGCGCTGGTCCTCCGCCGCGCCGAACATCGACTCGAAATCGGCGCGCGAGCGGGCGGTGATGCCGTCGGCGACCGCCGCGATCAGGGCGTTTCTGGTGCGGAAGTAGTAGGACGTGGAGCCCGGCGGCAGCTCGAGCCGAGTGTCCAGGGCGCGGTGGGTGAGGGCGCGGATGCCCTGGGTGGCGATGAGGTCGATCGCGCCCCGCACGATCTGGCTGCGGCGGTCTGTGGACATCGTCACCTTCGCTGGTCGGCCGTCGAGCTGGTCCTCTACAACTGTAGAGGACCAGGAGGTGACCATGGAATCCGGCACGGTGGTTCTCGACCCGGCCCAGGTGGCGGCGGGCGCGGCGCTCGCGGCCCTGCTCGACCGGCACGGCAGGCCGCGCAAGCGGCACCGGGGCGTCTACCTGCACGGCAGGCCGGGGCGCGGCAAGACGATGATGATGGACCGCTTTTTCGCGGAGGTGCGCTCGGAACGCAAGCGCCGCTTCCACTTCCACGGTTTCTTCGCCGCCCTGCACACGGCCACCCACGAACTCGGCGCGATCGAACAGGCCGTCGCGGCCCTGCTCGCGGACGCGGATCTGGTCTGCTTCGACGAGTTCCACGTCAACGACATCGGCGACGCCATGCTGGTCACCCGGCTGCTGGACACCCTGTTCGCCCAGCGCCGCACCCTGGTCGTCACCTCGAACTACGCGCCCCGCGAACTACTGCCCAACCCGCTGTTCCACGACCGGTTCGTGCCGACCATCGAGCGGATCGTCGAGCACCTCGACGAGCTCACCCTCGACGGCCCGCTGGACTACCGCACCCTGGGCCGTCGCGGCGACACCGGCTTCGTCGCGGGCGGCTATGTCATCGAGGCGTCGATCGGCGCTGGTCCCGGGGCCGACGGAGCCGGTGATGTGCCGATCGAGCTGGGCAACGGCCGCACGGCGCGCGCGGCCGCCGTCGACGGCGACGCGGTGACCTTCGAGTTCACCCAGCTCTGCGGCGTCCCGACCGGCGCCGCCGACTACCTGACCCTGGCCCGCCGCTTCCGCCGCTGGACCCTGCACGCGGTCCCGCCACTGCGCGAGGTGCCCCCCGACTGGGCCATGCGGCTGGTGAACCTGATCGACGTGCTCTACGACGCCGATATCCCGGTCACCGTCCACGCGACTGAACCGGTGACCGAATTGACCGCCGGGGTCCCGGCCGTCCCGGAACTCGCGCGGACCGCGAGCAGGCTCGGGGAGTTGCCCCCGGTCGTTTGTTCCGCTCAACAAGCCCCGTAGTTCAGGGGGACAATAAAGGGGGAGGGAATCCAAAAGCAGCGATTTCCTCCCGAGGAACCACTCGGCATGTAACTATGTGGCTGTTTTGTGCAGGCACTGGGGTTTGGTGGTACAGCTGTGATCGGGGTGAATCAGCCCATACCGCGGGCGATCGTCGTGATCGCACTGGTAGCCGCGGCGACCATCGCACTGCACGGCTATCTGCCCGAGGCGGGCGAGAACACCACCTCCGGCCCGCCCAGCCCGCTGCTGGTCGCGGTGATGCCGGTGCTGCTGCTGGTGTCCATCGTCATCCTGGTCGCCGGGGTGATCGCCAGTCAGCATCGTCTGCCGCTGGCCATGCCGCAACACGAACGCGAGGCGCTACCGCGCTTCCAGTGGCGCCGGATGGCGGTGCTGGCGCCGATCGCGGTGGCGGTGGTCGCGCTGGTCTTCGCCGGCGGCGTCACCGCGCTGTTCCTGCTGCCGGGCGCCCGGCCGATGCGCCCCGCCTCCGAGACCCTGCCCGAGGGCTCGGGCCCGGTGCCCACCCCCACCGACGCGCCCGCGCCCGACCCGACCACCGGCACCCACGACCTCACCGGCACCGCCATGCTGATCGCGGTGGTGCTGGCCGTCGTGCTGATCGGCGTCGCGCTGGTGGGTCTGGTGGTCGTCGCGGTGGCCGCGCGCCGGGAGATCCCGCCGCCTACCGCGGCCGCGCCCGAACCCACACCGAGCGAGGTGGATTCGCTCACCAGGGCCGCCGAGATGGGCCTGGCCGCCATGAACGCGCCCGGTCAGGACCCGCGCACCGCCATCATCGCCTGTTACGTGGCCATGGAGCGCGGCCTGTCCAGCGACCTCGCCGCCCGCCCGAAGGCCTCCGACACCCCGATGGAGGTGCTCGCCCGCGCCTTCGAAAGCGGTGTGCTGCACGATGCTTCGGCCCGTGAGCTGGTTGCCCTGTTCGAAGAGGCGCGGTTCAGCCCGCACTCGATGCTGGAATGGCAGCGCATGCGCGCCGAGCAACTGCTGCGCATCGTGCTCACGGATCTACAGCGAAGGCTGGTGACAACGTGACGGCACAGGAGCCCACTCAGGGGATGGGGCGGTCGTCGGTGATCGGCGTCGCGGTCGTCGCGGTGGTCGTGATCGAGATCGCGCTGGTGCGCCTGGAACGCGATTTCGTGCTGCTGGCCGTGGCCTTTCCGGTGGCCGTCGCGCTGGGCATGCTGCTCTGGTCGCTGCGACATCGCGTGGTGCGCGAGGAACCGCTGACCGAGTACATCGACAACGGCCCGGCCGAGATGCTGGGCCGCTGGCATGCCAGGGCCGAGATGCTCACCGCCCGCGCCGACGGCACCCGCGCCGACTGGGACCGCCACCTGCGCCCGCTGCTGGCCAAGGAGTTCGAACTGTCCACCGGCCTGCGTGTCGCCAAGAACCGCAGAGCCACCGAAGCCGCCGGTCAGCTGCAGTTCGGTCCCGAACTGTGGCGCTGGGTCGATCCGGCGAACTCGGCATTGCGCGACCAGACCGGTCGCGCACCGGGTAGGGAGGCGCTGGACGAGATCCTGCGCCGATTGCAGACGATGTGAGGGGTTAGAGGCCACCGATGACCATGCCGTTGAACGTGACCGTCCAGCGCTCCGACGCCGTGCTGCGTGAGCTGGGCCGCGTCGTGGTCGGCAAGCGAGATGAGTTGCAGCTCATCATGATCGCCGTGCTGTCCGGAGGACACATCCTCATCGAGGACCTGCCAGGCCTGGGTAAGACGCTGATCGCGCGGTCCTTCGCGGCCGCGCTCGGCCTGGACTTCACCCGCGTGCAGTTCACGCCCGATTTACTGCCCGCTGACCTGCTGGGCTCGACGATCTACGACATGTCCTCGGGCCGGTTCAATTTCCGTCGCGGTCCGGTCTTCACCAATGTCCTGCTCGCCGACGAGATCAACCGCACCCCGCCCAAGACCCAGGCGGCGCTGCTGGAGGCCATGGCCGAGGGCCAGGTCAGCATCGACGGGGAGACCTTCCTGCTGCCCCAGCCGTTCATCGTGCTGGCCACCGACAACCCGATCGAGTACGAGGGCACCTACCCGCTGCCGGAGGCCCAGCTCGACCGGTTCGCCATCCAGCTGCGGTTGGGGTACCTGTCCGAGCAGGACGAGACGCAGATGATCCGGCGTCGGCTCGAACGTGGTTCCACGCCACCGCAGGTGGGTCAGGTGGTCGACGCGCACGGGCTGATGGAGATGCGGCAGTCGGTCGAGTTCGTCACCGTGCATCCCGATGTCGTGAACTATGTGGTCGCGCTGGCCTCGGCCACCCGCAGTCATCCGCAGGTGGAGGTCGGTGCCAGCCCGCGCGCCGAGCTCGACCTGGTGCAGATGTCGCGTGCCAGGGCCCTGCTGCTGGGCCGTGACTACGTGATTCCCGAGGACGTGAAGGCGCTGGCCGTGCCCGCCATGGCGCATCGGATCACGCTGCGCCCGGAGATGTGGGTGCGCCGCATCCGGGGTGAGGACGTCATCACCGAGCTGCTGCGCCGGCTACCGGTGCCCCGCGCCACCAGCACATGAAGCACCGCGACGAATCCCGGACGGTCGAGGTCGATCTGCGCTGGCGGCCCGCACCCCTGGTGTTCATCCTGGCGGGTTGCGCGGCCGCGGCGCTGGTCGTCGCGGTGCTGCGCGGGCAGTGGCAGCTGGTGGTCTTCGCCGCCCCGATGCTCGGGGTGCTGGCGACCGCGCCGTGGCAGCAGGCGCGCACCCGCATCCAGGTCGACGGCAGCGGCACGGTGCGCTGCTTCGAGAACGAGGTGATCGGCTGCAGCGCGGCCGCTTTCGTCGAGAGCGGGCACGCGCTGCTGCGAATGACCCCGGTGCCGCTGGACGGGCTGAACCTCGAGGTCGAGGACGCCCACGATTCCGGCGGCGCGCCCGCGGGGGTGGAGCTGTCGCTCTCGGCCGCGCGCTGGGGCAGGTATCCGGTGCAGGTCAAGGTCTCCGCGCTGAGCCCGGCCGGGCTGGCCGTGGCCACCGCCGAGCTGCCCGCGGCCAAACTGTACGTGTACCCGATCGCCGACCCGCAGCGAATGCGCCTGCCGCGCACCGAACTTCCCGACCGCATCGGCACCCACCTGACCCGCAAGCACGGGCCCGGGGTGGAATACGCCGACATCCGCGCCTACGCGCCCGGCGACCAGCTGCGCACGGTGAACTGGCCGGTCAGCGCGCGGCGCGGCAGGCTGTACGTCACCGAGCGCTTCACCAACCGCTCCGCCGATGTGGTGGTCCTGGTCGACACCTCCCAGCAGGCACCCGGCCCGGCCTCCGCCTCGCTGGAACTCTCGGTGCGCGGCGCGGCGCAGGTGGTGCAGTCCACGCTGCAGGCCGGTGACCGCACCGCCGTGGTGTGCCTGGGCGAGTCGCCGCGCTGGCTGCGCCCCGATATCGGCCGCAGGCAGTTCTACCGCATCGTCGACACCGTGCTCGGCGTCGGCGACGAACACGTGGAGACCACCGGCACCCTGGCCCCGCACGCCGCGGTGCCGATCGGCGCCATCGTCGTCGCGTTCTCCACCCTGCTCGACACCCAGTTCGCCCTCGCGCTGATCGATCTGCGCAAGCGCGGGCACGTGGTGGTCGCGGTGGACGTGCTGCGCGGCACCCCGTTCGAGGAGGGACTGGACCCGACCATGGCCAAGATGTGGCAGCTCGAGCGGGCCTCGATGTATCGCGACATGGGCACCATCGGCGTCGACATCATCGCCTGGCCCGAGGACACCCGTCTCGACCAGGCCATGCGCCTGCTGCCCCAGCACCGCCGAACCGTCCGGGTGCGCAAATGATCCGTTTCCTCGCCCTGCTCGCCGGTCTGCTGCTGGTGGCCGCCGTCGCGTTGATCTTCCCCCCGGCCGGACTGGCCGCGCTGGCCCTGGTGATCGCGAGCTGGTGGTGGCGCCCGGCCTCGATCGGCGCGGTGCTGGTGGTGATCGGCGTGCTGGCCTTCGCCGAGATCGGTGTGATCGCCGCGGCCGCCACCGGTCTGGTGGCCACCACGTACCTGCTCAACGCGGCCGTGCTGCACGCCCCCGACGGCGTCGTCCCCACCACGATCCCCTCGGTGGGCGGCGCCATCCTGTTCACCATCGCCGCGGCCACCGCGGCCCTGGTCCCGGTGCAGCTGGTCTGGGCGCCACTGGCCGCGCCGATTCTCATCGTGCTGATCTACGCCCTGCTCGTCGGCAGTCTCACCCCGCGCCCATCCGCCGAGGCGGCCCCGGCTACCCGATGAGCGCGCCGAGCCAGTGCTCGGGCTCCCTCCACACCGTCGTCACCGAAAAGGATGACCCGGTGGCGGTGACGGCGAAAACCGCACTACCACCGGGTCATTCGGCTCAGGCGATCCGCAGGGCGACGTCGCTCAGGACCGGCGCGTCGTCGCGCTCGACGACGGTCACCGCGCCGATGAACTGGTCGTCTTCCCGCCAGACCTTGATCCGCAGCGTCTCGCCGGGGTAGAGCACACCCGCGAACTTCGCCCGGAAACCGGCCACCCGGGCGGCGTCGCTGTCGAGCAGCGCGTCGGTGATGGCCTTGCAGACCGTGCCGTAGGTGCACAGCCCGTGCAGGATCGGTGCGGGAAAGCCCGCGCCCTTGGCGAATTCGGGATCCGAGTGCAGCGGATTGCGGTCACCGCAGAGCCGGTACAGCAGCGCCTGCTGGGGCAGCGTCGGGGTGCGCAGCTCCGCGTCGGGGGCCCGCTCGGGCAGCGCGGTCTTGGCGCTGGGCCCGCGCTCGCCACCGAAACCGCCCTCGCCCCTGGCGAAAATCGACGAGCGCGCCGTCCACAGCGGCGCGCCGTCGGAGCCGACGACGGTGTGCTCCTGCACGATCACCGCGTTGGCGCCCTTGTCCCAGATCTCGCTGATCCGGCCGGTGCTGGTCGCCTTACCGGCGGCCGGAATGGGCCGGTGCACCTCGATCTCCTGGTGCCCGTGCACCACCTTGGCCAGGTCGATCTCGATGCCGGGGAAGCTCACCCGCGGCGGATCGGTCTCCCCGAGGGTGGGCGCGACGGTGGCGAAGGTGGGCAGCACCTGCGGGGTGCCGTCGGTGAGATACCGCAGTTCGGCGGGCTCGGTGAAACGCGCGCCCGCGCCGAGGCCGAGGTGGTAGAGCTGCACGTCGGTGGACGTCCAGCTGAACTCCCTGGCGGGCAGCTCCGCGCCGAGGGCGGTCCCGAGGTCGATCGGCATGTGCTTGCTCCTAGCTGGTCGGGGCGGTCTCGGCCGCCTTCGCGGCGGCGATGTCGAGCACCGCGAGATAGGCGAAGGTGATCGCGGGGCCGATGGTGGCGCCGGGGCCCGCGTAGGTGTGGCCCATCACGGGGGCGCTGGAGTTGCCCGAGGCGTACAGGCCATCGATCACCGAATCGTCCTCGCGCAGGACACGTCCGGAGGTGTCGGTGACCAGGCCGCCCTTGGTGCCCAGGTCGCCCGGCACGATCTTGGCCGCGTAGAACGGGCCCTGCGAGATCTCGGCCAGGCACGGGTTGGGCTTGACGGTGGGATCGCCGTAGTAGCGGTCGTAGTGGCTGTTGCCGCGGCCGAAGTCCTCGTCCTTGCCCGCGGCGGCGAAACCGTTGAACCGGGTGACGGTGGCGTCCAGGCTGTCGGCGGGCACGCCGATCTTCCCGGCCAGCTCCGCGATGCTGTCGGCCTTGACGATGTTGTCGTTCTCCAGCCAGCGCGCGGGGAACCGCTGCCCGGGCTGCAACCCGGCGAAGATGTAGCGGTTGCGGTAGCGCTGGTCGAACACCAGCCAGGCGGGCACGTTCTCGCCCGGCCCGGCGCCTTGGCCGTACTCACCGCCGTACATGGTGTGCACCGCCTCGACATACGGCGCCGACTCGTTGCCGAACCGCTCGCCCCGGTCGTTGACCATGATGGTGCCGGGCAGATTGCGCTCGGCCAGCGCGAACCACGGCTTGCCACCCTTGAAGATGGTCGGACCCCACCAGGCGTCCTCCATGAAGCCGACCGTCGCGCCCACTGCCATACCCGCGACGATGCCATCACCGGTGTTGGCCGCGGCGCCGGTTGTCCACTCAGTGGTTATCGGCTGCCGCTGGTACTTGGCGCGCAGGTCGGCGTTGTGCTCGAAACCGCCGGTGCCCAGCACGACGCCGTAGCGGGCGGTGAAGGTGGTCGGCTTCCCGTCGACGGTGGCCTTGACGCCGGTCACCCGGCCGTCGGTGACCACCAGCTCGGTGAGCGGGGTGTTGAGCAGCACCGGCACGCCCGCGTCGAGCAGGCCCTTGCGCATGGCGGCGATGATCGCCTGGCCCATGCCGAGCAGGTGCTTGCCGGTGAACTTGGCAAGATAGGTGCGCGCGCCGACGCGCATGGCCCGCATCATGCCCTTGGGATGACGCTTGATCAGGTTGAGGCGCACGAAATCGGCCTGCATGACGACCACGTTCAGCGGCGCCTTGGCGTACGGCGGTTCCAGGTTGGCCAGTTCCGCGCCGAGCACCTTGCCGTTGAACGGCGTCGGCTCGCACGAGCGGCCCTCGCCCAGCCCGCCCGGAGCCTCCGGGTAGTAGTCGGAGTAGCCGGGAACCCACTTCATCTTCAGTGGCGTGTGGTCGAGGACGAAGTCGAACGCCTCGGCGCCGCGATCGAGGTAGGTGTCGATCTTCTCCGCGGGCACCACATCGCCGATGATGCTGTGCAGGTAGGTGCGCGCGTCCTCGCGGTCGTCGGGACGGCCGGAGGCCTTCAGTGCCTTGTTGCCCGGAATCCAGACGCCACCGCCGGATCGGGCCGTGGACCCGCCGTAGTGCGCGGCCTTCTCCAGCAGCACGACGCTCAGTCCCTTGTGGGCCGCGGCGAGGGCGGCCGTCATCCCGGCGGCGCCGCTACCGACCACCACCACATCGTATTCCCGATCACTCATGTAGAACACGTTATAGAAGTGATCCGAAGTTTGGCGACCAAAAATGGAACTCGTTCCAGTGGGCTCCGTGGAATCCCCAGGAAAAGTGGAACATGTTATAGAAATCACCGTTGGTTTCGTTGTAGTGTCAGGTGAACGGCTGACGCTGGTGTGCGCAACCGGTTACAGTTTTGCCGTAGATCCTGCCCCGCCCGTGCTGCCAAGGAGGTCCGCGTGCTGCCCGACGCGGTACGAACTCAACTCGCCGACGAACTGGCCCGCGCCGAGGACGAGCGGGTCGCCGTCTCGCCGCTGGTCGACCGGTATCCCGACATCGATGTCGTCGACGCCTACGAGATCCAGCTGCTCAACATCCAGCGCCGACTGCGGTCGGGCGCCACGATCGTCGGCCACAAGGTGGGCCTGTCGTCGAAGGCGATGCAGCAGATGATGGGCGTCGACGAGCCCGACTACGGGCATCTGCTCGGCGAGATGGAGGTCTTCGAGGACGTCCCCGTCGACACCTCGAAGTACCTGCTGCCGCGGGTGGAGGTCGAGGTCGGTTTCGTGCTCGGCGCCGACCTGCCCGGCGCGGACTGCACCGAGGCAGACGTCCTCGCCGCCACCGTCGCCTACGCCCCGGCCATCGAACTCATCGACTCGCGCATCAAGGACTGGAAGATCGGCCTGGCCGACACCATCTCCGACAACGCCTCCTCGGCGGGCTTCGTGCTCGGCAAGGAGCGCGTCGCCCCCGGCGACATCGACATCAAGGCCATCGACGCGGTGCTCACCCGTAACGGCGAGGTCATCGCGGAGGGGCGCAGCGACGCGGTCCTCGGCGATCCGGTGATCGCGGTCGCCTGGCTGGCGCGCAAGGTCGCGAGCTTCGGCGTGCGGCTGAAGGCGGGCGACATCGTGCTGCCCGGCTCCTGCACCCGCGCCATCGACGCCCGCCCCGGTGACGAATTCCTCGCCGAGTTCACCGGGCTCGGTTCCGTCCGTTTGCGTTTCAGCTGATCTTCCCTAGGAGTACACCGTGACGAGCAAAGTCACCGCCGCGATCGTGGGGTCCGGCAATATCAGCACCGACCTGCTGTACAAGCTGCTGCGCTCGGACAAGATCGAGCCGCGCTGGATGATCGGCATCGACCCCGAGTCCGAGGGGCTGAAGCGGGCGCGCGGGCTGGGTCTGGAGACCTCCGCGGACGGCGCGGACTGGCTGCTGGCCCTCGACGAGAAGCCGGACCTGCTGTTCGAGGCCACCTCCGCCTACGTGCACCGCGCCTACGCGCCGAAATACGAGGCCGCGGGCATCCGTTCCGTCGACCTCACCCCCGCCGCCGTCGGCCCGGCGGTGATCCCGCCGGTGAACCTCGATTCGCTGCGGGACGCGCCGAACGTCAACATGATCACCTGCGGTGGCCAGGCCACGATTCCCATGGTGGCGGCCGTGTCCCGCGTCGTGCCGGTGAAGTACGCGGAGATCGTGGCGTCGGTGTCCTCGGTGTCGGCCGGACCGGGCACGCGCGCCAACATCGACGAGTTCACCAAGACCACCTCCAAGGGCGTCGAGACCATCGGCGGCGCGGAACGCGGCAAGGCCATCATCATCCTGAACCCGGCCGAGCCGCCGATGATCATGCGCGACACCATCTTCTGCGCCATTCCCGAGGACGCCGATCGGGATGCCATCGCCGAGAGCATCTTCCGCATGGAGAAGTCGATCCAGGAATACGTGCCCGGCTATCGCCTGCTCAACGACCCGCAGTTCGACGACCCGTCGGTGGTCTCCGGCGGCATGGCGAAGGTCTCGATCTTCGTCGAGGTCGAGGGCGCGGGCGACTTCCTGCCGCCGTACGCGGGCAACCTCGACATCATGACCGCCGCCGCGACCCGCGTGGGCGATGTGCTGGCCGATCAGATCATCTCGGCTCGGGTGTAAGGAGATTCGACCATGAGCAATATCCTGAAGCCCTTCTCGGGCGAACTCGATGTCCGCGTCACCGACACCTCGCTGCGCGACGGCTCGCACCACAAGCGCCACCAGTTCACCGTGGACGAGGTGCGTAATATCGTCGCCGCCCTGGACGGTTCGGGCGTGCCGGTCATCGAGGTGACCCACGGTGACGGCCTCGGCGGCTCCTCGTTCAACTACGGGTTCTCGAAAACCCCCGAGCAGGAGCTGATCAAGGCCGCCGCGGAGACCGCCAAGCAGGCCAAGATCGCCTTCCTCATGCTGCCGGGTGTCGGCGTCAAGGAAGACATCAAGATCTCCCAGGACAACGGCGCCTCCATCTGCCGCATCGCCACCCACTGCACCGAGGCCGATGTCTCCATCCAGCACTTCGGGCTCGCCCGCGAACTCGGCCTCGAGACCGTCGGGTTCCTGATGATGGCCCACTCCACCACCCCGGAGAACCTGGCCAAGCAGGCGCGCATCATGGCCGACGCGGGCTGCCAGTGCGTGTATGTCGTCGATTCCGCCGGAGCGTTGGTGCTCGAACAGGTCTCCGACCGCGTCTCGGCCCTGGTCGCCGAACTCGGCGACGACGCCCAGGTCGGCTTCCACGGCCACGAGAACCTCGGCCTCGCCGTGGCCAACTCCGTCTACGCCGTGCGCGCGGGCGCCACCCAGATCGACGGCTCCGCCCGCCGCTTCGGCGCGGGCGCGGGCAACCTCCCCGTCGAAGCCTTCATCGGCGTCTGCGACAAACTCGGCATCAAGACCGGCGTCGACTTCTTCGCCGTCACCGACGCCGCCGAAGACGTCGTCCGCCCCGCCATGCCCACCGAATGCCTCCTCGACCGCCAGGCCCTCATGATGGGCTACGCCGGCGTCTACTCGAGCTTCCTCCGCCACGCCGAACGCCAAGCCGAACGCTACAACGTCTCCGCCGCCGAAATGCTCGTCCGCGCAGGCCAACGAAAACTCGTCGGCGGCCAGGAAGACCAACTCATCGACATCGCCCTCGAACTCCAACGCGAAGCCACCAAGGCCTGACCCACCCAGCCCAACGGCGTGACCCGGCACCTCCGGGCCACGCCGTTCGCGTATCCGCGTCCGAAAGCGACTCATTCGATTCATGCATGACAACCCGCGCAGGCGTGAGGTCGCTCGGGCGCGCGGTGCGATGCGTCGATGCGAAGCCGAGCGGCATGTGCTGGAGGAGGATGGCGATGGCGGAGCGTAGCGGGTGGGCTGACCTGCGAGATCAGCGGATGAAGGAGCCGGGGGCCGCTGAGGCCTATGATGCCGCGCGGCTGGCATTCGAGCTGGGTCGAACCATTCGTGGAATGCGGGAAGATCGTGGCTGGAGTCAGTCCACACTCGCGGCCGCGGCGGATATGACCCAGTCGGCAGTCGCGCGGTTCGAAGCCGGTGGGACCGTTCCCAGTATTCCGGTGCTCGAGCGGTTGGCTCGCGCCCTCGATGCGGACCTGGTCGTACAGGTGCGCCCGCGCGTCGCCTGATTCCCTACGAAACTCGCTGGACAGGGTGTTTATAACTGGCTCATGGGCGAATCTGTCGGGACATTGTTCTGTGGGGTCGGGTTGGCGGCTCGGGTCGAGGGGTTGGAGGCTGCGGCTATTGCCGGGGCGGCTGAGGTGGCCGCGGGGCGGGAGGGAGCGGGGTTTGTGCGGGAGTTCGGGGGTGGGGCTGCTTGTTTCGCGGGGGTGGGGTCGCCGTTGAACAAGGTGGTGGGGGTGGGGTTCGGTGGGGTGCCTGCGGGGGAGGAGTGGGAGGCGGTGGAGCGGGCCTATGCGGGGGTGGGGGTGCCGGTGCAGGTGGAGTTGGCGCATCTGGCGGATCCGCGGATCGGGGCGGTGTTGACGGGGCGGGGGTATCGGCTGGTGTCGTTCGAGGATGTGCTCGGGGTGGAGTTGGGTGGGCGGCGCTGGGCGGGGCCGGACGGGGTGGAGGTGCGCAGGGATGAGGGCGACGAGATGGGGGCGTGGCTGGATGTGGTGGTGGAGGGGTTCGCGCACTCCGATGACGAGGGGGTGGCCTCGCACGAGGAATTTCCGCGGGAGGCTCTCGCGACGGTGATGCGGGCGATGGCTTCCAGCGGGAACACCCGGCGCTATCTCGCGTTTCGGGATGGGGTGGCCGCTGGTGGGGCCAGTATGCGGATCGATGGGGCGGTGGCGGCGCTCGCGGGGGCGGCGACACTACCCGAGCATCGGCGGCGCGGGGTGCAGACCGCGCTGCTGTCGGCGCGGCTGGCGGAGGCCGCTGCGGCGGGTTGTGAGCTTGCGGTGGTCACCACGCAGCCCGGGTCCACGTCGCAGCGGAACGCGCAGGGGCGAGGGTTTTCGCTGCTCTATACGCGTGCGGTGCTGGTCAAAGAGGTGTGATCGGTCCCCCGGGCCGACCCCGACCCGACCGGGCGGGTCCGATGGCATGATCGGGCCGAGCACAGTGGGCTGATCACCCGGGCCGTGGATCTTGTGCAGCACGTCGAGGATGGCGGTGGCGACTGCGAACTTGTGCGGCGCCATCGCGGATAGTGGTGGTGGCCGCGTATGAATGTCGTCGCGCCCCCACGCGGTTCAGTTGACGAGAGCCTCGATGACCTGTGCGACACGGGTAGCGCGAGTGGAAGGGTTCGCGGCTTTGAGGATCGGCAGGAAGAGGCGGTACTGGCCGGAGCGGCAGAGCGCGTTATAGGCGGCCTGTGCTGCGGGGGCTTCGGTCAGCGCTGCCGCCAGATCGGAGGGGGTTTCGGCGGTGCGCTGGCGTTCGTAGGCGCCTGCCCAACGGCCGTCGGCGACGGCTTCTTCGATGGCGGCGAACCCGGCCGGGCGCATGCGGCCCGCGGCGATGAGGTCCTCGGCCTTGGCCACATTGACCTGGGACCACGGGCTGCGGGCGCGGCGGGGGGAGTAGCGCTGGAGGTAGTGGTTGGCGTCGAGGCGGCGGCGGTGGCTGTCGATCCAGCCGTAGCAGAGGGCGCCGTCGAGGGTTTCGGTGATCGTCACCGAGGGGGTCGGGGCGCCCTTCTTGGCGATGCGGACCCAGACCTCGTTCGTGTCGGCGTGGTGGGCCGACAGCCAGGTGTTCCATTCGGCGGCGTCGGCGCAGGTGAGGAATTCGATCGGGTTCATGAGAACCATCCTGCTCGCATAAGTGCTCATCAAATGAGCAGTTTTATGAGCGGTTGCCAGAGTCATCGACCGTGCGTGGATCATCGCGTGCCTGGCCGCGTGGTATTTCGTCGTTCCAGGCAGGCCACACTCCGCGAGTTGCTCCATCAGGCGCCGGTGGTTGCCTCAGGGCGCGAGCGCGGCGAGGAGGGTTCGGGCGGCCTGTTGTGCCTGGGTGGCACGCTCGGGGCTGTCCACACCTTGCAGGTGGAAGGCCCAGTGGGCCTCGAAGAGGCAGGCGAGCGCGTAGGCCGTGGTGGCTGTCTGCTCGGGGGGCGCGGCCGGGTAGGCGAGGGTGAGCTGGTGTTCGAGACCGGGTAGCCAGCGCTCGGTCCAGAGCTCGTGCAAACGTTGCCGGACAAGGGTTTCCCTGGCCGAGAGGGCGACGAGTTCGCACCACACCACCAGGTCGTCGCGGCTGTCGTAGGCGCCCGGCTCGAACATCAGCGCCACCCGCCGCTCGATCGGCTCGTCCGCGCCGAGCCGCAGCATCGCGTCGCCGTAGGCCGCCACCGCATCGGTGATGAAGGCTTGCATGAGCCCGTCCCGATTGCCGAAATAGTGCAGGACCAGGGTGCGCTGGACACCGGCCGCCGTGGCCACCCGCGACAGCGTCGTGGCGGAGAAACCCTCCTCGGCCACCACCGACCGCGCCGCCCGCAGGATCTGGGCGATCCGCTCCTTGGCCTTGCTCGGGCGGCCGACTTTATTTACTGTCATGATAGTCAATATATTCGATGGGGAGGCTGTCATGCGAGTTCTGGCACTGGGTGGAGCGGGGGAGATGGGGCGCGTGGCGGCGCGGGTCCTGCGCGCGGACAGCGGGGTCGGCTCGCTGATCATCGCCGATCGGGACGAGCGGGCGGCGCGCGAGGTCGCCGCCGACCTGGACGCCGAAGCCCGCGGACTCGATGTCACCGACGGCCCGGCGCTGGCCCGGGCCCTGCGCGCGGCCGACCTCGTCGTGAACACCGTCGGCCCGTACTTCCGCTTCGGCCCACCGATCCTGTCCGCCGCCATCGACGCGGGCTGCGACTACATCGACATCTGTGACGACCCCCAGCCCACCCTCGACATGCTGGAACTGGACGCGCGAGCGAAGGCGGCGGGCGTCACCGCCCTGCTCGGCATGGGTGCGAGCCCCGGCATCGCCAACCTGCTCGCCCTGCGCGCGGCCGCCGAACTCGACCGGGTCGACGACCTGGTCACCGGCTGGAACATCCACTCCGCCCACCCCGAACCCCCCATCGCCGGGCAGCCCACCGCCGGACCCGCGTCAGCTGGGTCATCCGCCACCGGTCGCGCCACTGCCAGGCAGGCCGCTACCAGTCGAACCGCTGTTGGTCGAGCCACTGCCAGTCAGCCCGCTGCCGGTCGAACCGCTATTGGCCGAACCGCTATTGGCCGAACCGCTATTGGTCGAACCGCTATTGGTCGAACCGCAACAGGGCCGACCGCCGCCGTGGTGCACGGCATGCGCCAGATCAGCGGCGACATCCCGGTCACCCGCAACGGCATCCGCACCGAACGCCCTGCGCTGGAACGGTTCCGGCTCGACTACCCGGGACTCGGCACGGGCGAGGGCCGCAGCTTCGGCCACCCGGAGGCGATCACCCTGCCGCTCGCCTTCCCCGGACTCCGCGCCGCGACCTCGGTGGTAGTCGGCGATCGGATGACGACGGCCGCACTGCGCGCTCTGCGCTGGACCATCGACCACCGCCTGCTGACTCTCGACCGGGCGGCCAGCCTCGCCGCCCGCGTCGAACGCCTACTCCCCGCCGACCCGGCGAAACTCATAGCGGCAGGCGGACTCCCACCCCTATTCGCGATCGCCACCGGCCTCCGCGACGGCGCACCGGCGACGGCGGCAACGGCCTTGTGCCAGGTCCCCGGCCTGTCGATGGCCGAGAACACCGGCGTCCCCCTGGCCGTCGGCGCACTGCTCCTGGCCGCCGACCCGAAGCCCGGCGTCCACGCCCCCGAGACCCTGCTCGACCCGGACCGCTTCTTCACAGCCTTCGCCCCGCACTGCATCGGCGACCCCGACCCGAACGCGATGACGATCACCACCCGCAGCTGGTCCACCCCCGAAACCAACACGGCCGCACTGTCCTCCGCGCTGCTCACCGCCTTGCTCGCCGCGCACTGAGCCGGAGACATGCGAAAGCCCCGCTCGCCGAACGACGAGCGGGGCTTTCGACAACTCACAACCAGGTATCGAGACTGGTGGTCGTGAGAAAGTGGTCCAGGTCCGCGCGCCAGGGCGCGGGCGTGGTCTTGTCCGGCTCGATGCCGGTGTACTGCCCGCGATAGAACAGCAGCGGGCGGCCGTTGGTGGTCTCCGATTCGGCCAGCCGCTGGACCCGGCCGATGACGATGTAGTGGTCACCACCGTCGACCACGGAGTCGACGGTGCATTCGATGGTGGCCAGTGATTCGTCGAGGACCGGCACCCCGAGATCGGAGGTGTGCCAGGGGACTCCGGCGAACTTGTCGGTCTCGCGCGAGCCGAAGCGCGCGCAGGTCGGCTGCTGGGCCTCGGCGAGCACGTTCACGCAGAACTTGCCCGCCGCCTCGATCGCCGCCCACGAGCGCGAGCCCTTGGTGGGGCAGAACAGCACCAGGGGCGGGTCGAGGGACAGGGCGGCGAAGGACTGGCAGGCGAAGCCGATCGGCGCGCCGTCGGGGTCGAGCGCGGTGATCACGGTGATGCCGGTGCAGAACTGCCCCAGCACATTACGGAACTGCCGGCCGTCGATCGCCGGAAGCTGTTCGGTCATATCCCTCGCCGCCATTCCTACTGCTGCTTGAATCCGACGGTGAAGTCGTGACCCCACAGGCTGACCGCGGTGGATTCGCGCGCGACCCAATCGTCGTCGTCGACTTCGAGCCCCTCGCAACCGAATTCGATATCGAACCCGCCGGGCGTCTTCATGTAGAACGACAGCATCTTGTCGTTGATGTGCCGCCCGAGCGTGGCCGACATCTTGACCTTCTTGCGCAACGCCCGGTCCAGGCACAGCCCGACATCGTCGGAGTTCTCCACCTCGACCATCAGGTGCACGATCCCGGTCGGGTTCGGCAGCGGCAGGAACGCCAGCGCGTGGTGGCGCGGGTTGCAGCCGTAGAAGCGCAGCCAGGCCGGGTCGCCGTCGGCGGGACGGCCGACCATCTGCGGCGGCAGCCGCATGGAGTCGCGCAGCCGGAAGCCGAGGATGTCCTGGTAGAACGCCTGCGCGGCGGCATCGTCGGTGCAGGTCAGCACCACATGGCCCAGGCCCTGCTCGGCGGTGACGAACTTGTGGCCGTAGGGGCTCACGAAGCGGCGGCCCAGGTACTGCGCGCCGTAGAACGCCTCGAGGGTGTTCCCGGACGGGTCCTGGAACCGGATCATGCCCTCGACCCGGCGCTCACCGAGTTCTTCCTTGGTGCCCTCGGTGAAGGCGACCCCGGCCTTGTCGAGGGTCTCGCGCAGCTGTTGCAGCCCGCGGGCGTCGGTGACCTCCCAGCCCGAGACCAGCAGCCGGTCCTGCTCGCCGGGCACGATCACCAGGCGGGCGGCGAAATCGTCCATTCGCAGGTAGAGGGCGTCGGGGTCGAGCCCGGAGCCCTCCATCATGCCGAGCACCTTGAGGCCGTATTCGCGCCAGGCCGCCATGTCGGTGGCCTCGATGCGCATGTAGCCCAGTGCGCGAATGCTCATTGCTTGTCTCCGAGGAAATCGATGGTGAGCCGGTTGAACTCGTCGAACTTCTCCAGCTGCGCCCAGTGCCCGCAGCCACCGAACACGTGCAGCTGCACGCGCGGAATGACCTTGGTGGCCACCAGCGCGCCGTCGAGCGGGTTCACCCGGTCCTCGCGGCCCCAGATGAGCAGCACCGGCTGACGCAGCTTGTACGCGTCGCGCCAGAGCATGCCCTTCTCGAAGTCGGCACTGGCGAAGGACTTGCCCATCGCCCGCATGGCCGCCAGCGATTCGGGCGTCTTGGCCAGGGCGAAGCGCTCGTCGATCAGCTCGTCGGTGACCAGCGACTGGTCGAAGACCATGATCCGCAGGAACTTCTCCAAGTTGTCCCTGGTCGGTTCGTAGGTGAACTTCGAGAGCAGCTTGACGCCCTCGGTCGGGTCGGGCGCGAACAGATTGGTGCTCAGCCCGCCCGGGCCCATCAGCACGAGCTTGCCCGCGCGGGTGGGGTGATCGAGCGCGAAGCGCACCGAGGCGCCGCCGCCGAGCGAGTTGCCAAGCAGGTGCACGCGTTCGGTGATCTCGAGGTGATCGAGCAGGGCCAGCAGCGCGTTGGAGCTGTGCACGAAGTACTGCGGGTGCTCGACGGGCTTGTCGGACTTGCCGTAACCCGGCTGATCGGGCGCGATCACGTGATAGCGCTCGGCCAGCACGGGGATGTTGCGGGCGAAGTTCGACCACGCCGAGGCGCCTGGGCCGCCGCCGTGCAGCAGCACGATCGTGGGGCCGTTGCCGACGCCCGCCTCGTGATAGTGCAGTTGCAGATCGGGGGTGACCTGCGCGAACCGGGAAGTCGATTCGTAGGTGAGTTCAGCGGTCTGGGTCATCGGCTACACCATGGCGTCGGTGACGGGCAGGCCGAACTCGTGCGTGCCGTACATGACGTAGGCGCGCTCGGGATCGTTGGCCGCGTGCACGCGCCCGGCGTGCGCGTCGCGCCAGAAGCGCTGCAGCGGGGTGCCGTTGGCGAGCGCGGTGGCGCCGGAGGACTCGAAGAGCATGTCGATCGAGGCGATCACCCGGCCGGTGGCGCGCACCTGGTCGCGGCGGGCGCGCACGCGCAGGTCGAAGGGCACTTCCTCGCCCGCCTGCAGCAGCGCGTACTCCTCGGCGACATTGCCCGAGAGCTGACGCCAGGCGGCGTCGATATCGCTGGCCGCCTCGGCCACCCGCACCTTGGCGAACGGGTCGTCCTTGGCGTTCTCGCCCGCGTAGGCCGCGCGCACGCGCTTGCCCTGGTGCTCGACGTGCGCCTCGTAGGCGCCGTAGCCCATGCCGACGATCGGCGCGGAGATGGTGGTGGGGTGGATGGTGCCCCACGGCATCTTGTAGACCGCGTCGGAGTTCTGCTCGAGGCCGGGCGCGCGGCCCTCGCTCATCGCGCGGAAGCTCAGGAAGCGATGGGTGGGGACGAAGACGTCCTCGACCACCACGGTGTTGGAGCCGGTGCCGCGCAGGCCGACGACATTCCACACGTCGTCGATGCGGTAGTCCGAGCGCGGGATGAGGAACGAGCCGAAGTCGACCGGCTTGCCGTTCTTGATCACCGGACCGCCCAGCACCGCCCAGGTGGCGTGATCCGAGCCAGAGGACCAGGCCCACGAGCCGCGCACGATGTAGCCGCCCTCGACGGCCTGACCGGCGCCCATCGGGGCGTAGGAGGAGGAGATCCGCACGTCGGTGTCCTCACCCCAGACGTCTTCCTGGGCCTGCTGATCGAACAGCGCGAGGTGCCAGTTGTGCACGCCGATGATGCCAGCGACCCAGCCGGTGGATCCGCAGGCGCTGGCGATCTTGCGCACGGTGTCGTAGAAGACGACCGGGTCGGCGGCGTGGCCGCCCCACTGCTTGGGCTGGAGCAACCGGAAGAAGCCGGTCTCCTGCAGCGCCTTGATGGATTCCTCGGGAATGCGGCGCAGGTCCTCGGCCTCCTGCGCACGTTCACGCAGCGTCGGCAGCAGTGCCTCGACCCGTTCGGTCACTTCTTGCGTCATTTCGGAGCCCGCTCCTGCCTTGTCGGATCGACAACCGGTTCTTGTTCGACTCTGAGACTAGAACAGGTTCTCATTTCTGTCGAGAAGAACGCCCTACCTCGTATATAACAAGACTCGACAGAGAAGTTCGCTGGACAACTGGCGTGAAGTGGCCTCGTTTTGTAACGTGTTCTAGTGAACAAGGAGGGTTCGGGATGGCAGTCAACCCCAAGGTGAGGGAACTCGACGTCGGCACAACGCCGACCAGGTTTGCGCGCGGCTGGCACTGTGTCGGTCTGGCGAAGACCTTCCGCGACGGCAAGCCGCACGCGATCGAGATCTTCGGGACCAAGCTCGTGGTGTGGACCGACACCAATGACGAGATCCGCGTGCTCGACGCCTACTGCAGGCATATGGGCGGCGACCTGAGCATGGGCACGGTCAAGGGCGACGACATCGCCTGCCCGTTCCACGACTGGCGCTGGGGCGCCAGCGGCAAGTGCACCTCGATTCCGTACGCGCGCCGCGTTCCCCCGCTGGCCCGCACCCGGAAGTGGACCACGCTCGAGCGCAACGGCCAGCTGTTCATCTGGCACGACCACGAGGGCAACGAACCGCCCGCCGAGGTCACGATCCCGCACATCGAGGGTCCCTACACCGACGCGGAGGGCAACCCCAGCGAGGTTCATGACAGCGGCTGGACGCCGTGGACCTGGAACACGATGCACATCGAGGGCTCCAACTGCCGCGAGATCATCGACAACGTCGTGGACATGGCGCACTTCTTCTACATCCACTATGCCTTCCCGACGTACTTCAAGAACGTCTTCGAGGGCCATGTGGCCACGCAGTTCCTCGAGACCAAGGGTCGGCCGGACATCGGCATGGCGGCCAAGTACGGCGGCGAGACACTGCTGAAGTCGGAGGCCTCCTACTTCGGGCCGTCCTACATGGTCAATCCGCTGGTCAACATCTACGGCGGGTACGAGATCAAGGTCGTGCTGATCAACTGCCACTACCCGGTCAGCCAGGATGCCTTCGTGCTGCAGTACGGCCTGGCCGTGGAGAAGCCCAAGGGCATCGACGACGCCACCGCCGAGAAGCTGGCCGCCTCGATGACGGAGTTCTTCGGTGACGGCTTCCTGCAGGACGTCGAGATCTGGAAGCACAAGTCCAAGGTCGAGAACCCGCTGCTGTGCGAGGAGGACGGCCCGGTCTACCAGCTGCGCCGCTGGTACGAGCAGTTCTACGTCGATGCCGCCGATGTCACCGAGAAGATGACCCAGCGCTTCGAGTTCGAGGTCGACACCACCAAGGCCAACCAGGCTTGGGAGGCCGAGGTGGCGGAGAACCTGCGCCGCAAGGCTGAGGCCGAAGAAGCCGAAGCGGGCGTGTAACCATGCCTCCGACCTGGGCCAAAGCGCCCGACTTCGCCGATCAGCCCGCGCGGCGAGCGGCGGTGCGTGCCCAGACCACGGTCGACAAGCAGCACTACCTGGACAACGGCCTGACACCACTGCGGTGTCAGGCCTGCCAGGCCGAGGTCCTGGTGCGCAAGTCCAGCGCGCACCAGACCTCGGTGCAGTGGACCGAACGCCCCGACACCCACTGCCCGGTCTTCGCCCAGCTCAGCGCTCACGGCGCCCGGCCGGGGCGGCCGGAATCGTGCCCGTCGCTGGAGAAGTCCATCAAGTGGGCGGTCGACGAGGGCGTCCTCGAGATTCCTGAGTGAAGCCGAAGTCCAGCGATGACTGCTGGACTTCCGAATACGTTCCGAATACCATGGATTCATGAGCCTCGCAGCAGACCTACCCGCGGCGACCCGGCGCTCCTCTGACTTGAGCAAGCACCCCGCCGAGGTCTTCGCCGAGGCTGAAATCCACCCCGTGACGGTGACCCGGCGCGACGGTGAAGCGCTGGTGCTGATGTCACAGCGTGAGGCGAAGGGCAGGGCCTGCCTGCTGAACTTCGCCGCGCAGCTCATTACGGTCACCCTCGACGACAATGGCTCGCTGGCCGATCGCATGTCCAAGGCGTTCCCCTGGATGCTCGCCCTCACCCCGGCGGACCGGGAGACCTGCGCGCAGGATCTGGTCGATGCGGCCCGCGCGTCGTTCTCCACCGACCAGCCGCACCTGGCGATCGCCGAGCTGACGTCATGGAAAGAAACAGCTACGGCGATCGCCGCCGGGCTCGGCAGCGCGGACCTGGACTGGCTCGACGCCGACGAGATCGTGGAGCGTCCTTAACTGTGGCGGCCGCGACGACTGAGCAGGCCGGAATCGTGCCCGTCGCTGGAGAAGTCCATCAAGTGGGCGGTTGACGAGGGCGTGCTCGAGATTCCCGAGTGATCAGCTGAACGGGGTTCGGGGGCGGTCCTGTAAGACGCCGTCGAGGTAGATGTCGACCTTCTCGTTGTAGAAGCAGGCCAGGCCCGCGATCTTCTGGCTCTCCGGCAGCGGCGTGCGGTAGATCCACACGATGTCGCGGTGTTCGGTGCCGTCGATCTCGACGTTCCAGTAGTCGGCGGTGCCCTTGTACGGGCAGCTGGTGTGGGTGCCGGACGGGGTCAGCAGATCCATTCGCACATCGGGCAGCGGCAGGTAATACCGTGCGGGCAGGCCGGTTTCGAACAGGATTCGCGGCGCGGCGGAATCGGCGACGGTGACCCCGTCGATCTCCACCCGGACAGTGCGCGAGCTGCCGAGGATGTCCACCCGGGAGTACGGGTCGCGCGGGTGCACCATGATCGGCTCGTCCTCCTCGAACCAGTCGAACGCGGCGAAATCCAGGCGCACGGCGTCGACCAGATCCGGGAGCGGGGAATCGAGGAATCGCTGTGCCGCGGCCTCGGCGCGCACACCGTCGATCACCACGTCGTAGCCGGTGGCATCGCCCCGGCTGGGGGAGTGCTCGCTGATCCCGTTGGGTTCCAGATCCGCGTGCACGTCGACCAGCGGCACGTAATACGTCGGATAATAGGGAACCTCCCAGACCAGCAGCGGCCGCGGCGTATCGGCGACCAACCGCCCACGCAGATACACCCGCACCCGCTTCGGTGACGCCTCGACCCGCACCCGCCCACGCTTGTCTTCGGTCATGACCACGACGCTACGCCCGGGCACCGACACGAACGCCCCCGCTGCTCGTGGCAGCGGGGGCGTCGGGGTGCACCGGCGGGGACGGGTCAGTCGCCGACGGTGATGGCTTGGGCCTCTTCCACGCTGTGCGGGGCGGGGTCGTGGTCGTCGATGTGGGCGAGGGCGGAGCGCCCGATGACCAGCACACCCACGGCGGCGGCGGTGCAGGCGGCGCCGAGCCAGAACGGCAGCGAGACACTGTGTTCGCCGAGCTTGCCCGCCACCCAGGGCGCGGCCGCGCCACCGGCGAAGCGGACGAAGCTGTAGGCCGCCGACGCGGTGGAACGCTCGACCGGGGCGGAGATCATGACGGCCTCGGTGATCAGGGTGTTGTTCACGCCCAGGAACAGGCCAGCGATGACCACGCCGACGATCAGCACGATCTTGTGCTCGGCGAACATGCCCATCACGGCCAGGTCCACGGCGAACAGCCCCAGCGACAGCGCCATCATCGGCAGGGATCCGAAGCGCGCCTGGAGTTTCGGCGCCAGGAACACCGAGGCCAGCGCGAGCAGGATGCCCCAGCCGCAGAAGATGAAGCCGATCGCGTAGGTGCCCATGTCCAGCGGGAACGGGGTGTAGGCGAGCAGGGTGAAGAAGCCGAAGTTGTAGAGCAGCGCGGTGATGCTCACCGTCAGCAGACCGCGGTGACGCAGGGCCTTGAACGGCGCGGTGATCGAGGTCGGCTTGGTCGGCTTGGGCATCTCGGGCAGCAGCACCACGATGGCGACGAAGGCGATGGCCATCAGCACCGAGACGCCGAAGAACGGTCCGCGCCAGCTGATGCCGCCGAGCAGGCCGCCCAGCAGCGGGCCGGTCGCGATGCCGATACCCAGGGCCGCCTCGTAGAGGATGATCGCCTTGGCGACACCGCCGCTGGCCGCGCCCACGATGGTGGCCAGCGCGGTCGCGATGAACAGCGCGTTGCCCAGACCCCAGCCCGCGCGGAACCCGATGATCTCGCCGATCGTGGACGACATCCCCGCCAGCCCGGCGAACACCACGATGATCGCCAGACCCGACAGCAGCGTCTTCTTCGCGCCGAAGCGGCTGGAGATGACGCCGGTGATCAGCATGGCGACGCCGGTGACGGCCATATAGCTGGTGAACAGCAGCGAGACCTGCGAGGGGCTGGCGTGCAGTTGCTCGCCGATCGGCTTGAGGATGGGGTCGACCAGGCCGATGCCCATGAACGCGATCACGCTGGCGAAGGCGACGGCCCAGACGGCCTTGGGCTGCCCGGATGCCGGGGCGGTGGTGGCTGCGGCGTTGTCGTCGCGAGTCAACACGTTACTCATAGAGAGCTCCTGGTTGCTTCACTGTCGACCGCGGGCAACCGCGCGCAGGGCTGTCAGCAGGTCGTTCATATCGGTGTCGAGCCGGATGAGCCGATCGAGGGGGAAATCGGCGAGTCCGGGTGCCATGGCCGCGGCGAAGGCGCGCCGCGCGGTGGCCAGGCGGGTGCGGCCGGCCGGGGTGAGTTCCACGAGCACCGCCCGCGAGTCCTGCGGGTCCCTGGTGCGGGTGGCGAGTCCGTCGGTGACGAGTCGTCCGAGCAGCGCCGTTGCCGCCGGTTGTGAACATCGATCGATCCGGGCGAACTCGCTGACGCGAATGCCCCCGTGCTCGTCGAGCACGGCGAGGGCTCGCAGGACCGCTCTTGGCACGTCGTCCTCGCTGATCGCCCCGGCCAGCCGGGTGAGCCGACCGGCAGTGACCAACAGGTCGACCACGATGTCGTCTGCGGAGGGCTGCTCGTTCTGCTGCACGCTCCACATTATTGCATAAGCTAACTATCTAAATCGAGTGGGTGGCGCGGTGAGCTGTCGCACGACCGGCGAAAGCCCCGGTCACGAGGTTGTGACCGGGGCTTTCGGGTGAATCTCAGGCGGCTACCGGGCGACGTCCGGTGCCGAAGAGCTCGCTGGTGGCATGGGCGCGCTTGAAGTACAGGTGCGCGTCGTGCTCCCAGGTGATGGCGATGCCGCCGTGCAGCTGGATGGTCTCGGCGGCCACGGTGGAGAACGCCTCGGTGCAGTGCTTGCGCGCCACCCAGACGTCCTCTGCGGCCGACGCGGCGTTCTCGGCGACCGCCTGCGCGGCGGCCTGCGCCGCCGAATCCGCCGACTCGACCAGCACGTACAGATCGGCCATCCGGTGCTTGAGCGCCTGAAAACTGCCGATCGGACGACCGAACTGCACGCGCGAGGCGGTGTATTCGACCGTGGTCTCCAGGCAGCGACGGGCCGCGCCGACCTGTTCGGCGGCCAACGCGGCCCAGGCGATCTCGCGCAGGCGGGTGCGCAGGGCGGCCGGGTCGCCGGTGCCGATCAGGGTGGCGGGGGTATCGGCGAAGGTGATGGTGGCGAGTTTGCGGGTGGGGTCGAGGGCGGGGGTCGGGGTGACGATGACGCCGGGTGCGTCGGGTGTCGTCTCGAACAGGCCCGCGTCGGTGAGGACCAGCAGTAGCTCCGCCTGGGCCCCGTGCAGCACGTAATGTGCTGTGCCGCTCAGATTCCCGCCGGTGGCGGTGACCCCGGCGGAGTCCCAGCCGTCGGCATCGGCCCAGCACAGCGCGGCCGTGCGTGACCCGTCGGCCAGGTCGGGGAGCAATCGCGCGCTCGACTCGTCGTCCCCGGCCAGCAGGATGGCCTGCACGCCGAGCACGGCCGATCCGAGCATCGGCACCGAGCCGAGCACCCGGCCCAATTCGCCCACCACCATGAGTGATTCGACCAGGCCCGCTCCCGCGCCGCCCCACTGTTCGGGGATGGCCAGCGCGGCGACGCCGACCTGCTCGCACAGCATCGACCACAGTTTGGGGTCGTACCCGAGGTCGGTGTCGATGGCGGTGCGCAGGGCGGCGGAGTTCGCGTGCTTGTCCAGCAGCGCGCGCACCGAGTCGCGGAATTCGAGCAGTTCAGTCGATGACATGGCAGGTTCCTCGCGAGGGGTGATCGGGTCCGCGCATCTCACACCGCCACGGGGGAACGCAGAGCGGCGGCGATGCGGGCGCGGTGGAAATCGGCGGTGCCCCACGCGGTGCGCAGCGCGGTGACCTTGGTGAGCCACAGCGACAGATCGCATTCGGCGGTGTAACCGATGGCGCCGTGCACCTGGAGCCCCGCGCGGGCGGCGCGGTGGGCGGCGTCGGCGCAGGTCACGAGAGCGGCCGACACGTCACGCGCGCGGTCGTCGGTGTCCAGGGTGAGCGCCGCGCGATAGAGCAGCGGTTCGGCCAGGTCGAGGGCGATCAGCACATCGGCGAGCTGCTGCTTCACCGCCTGGAATTCACCGATCGCGCGGCCGAACTGCTTGCGCTGCTTGGCATAGGCGGTGGTCTGCTCGAGGATCGCGCGACCGGCACCGAGCAGCTGTGCGGCACAGGCGAGCACGCCGACGTCGAAGGCGTAGGCAACGGCGGCCTCGGCCTCCGGCCCATCAGCGATCAGTTCGCCCACGGTGACCTGGGCGATCTTGCGAGCCGGGTCGATCGAGGCAACCGCGGACTCCGCACCACCCGTCGTCCGGCCGCCGCTCTGGGCACCGCTGGAGTCGGCGATCCACACGCCCACAGACCCAGCCACGCCGGATGCGTCTGCTCCGTCAGACGTGGCCGTGGTGCCGGGCGTAGCGGCGGTGCCGGAGGTGGCAGCGGTGCCGGACGTGATAGCGGTGCCGGGCGTGCCTGCCGGGCCGACGCGCTGCCCGCCCGCGACCAGCACCAGATCGGCGGTATCCGCGTCGAGAGTGATTCCGCGCTGCGGTTCCTCGAAGGTAATGGTGCCGAGCTGCTCGCCGGACGCGAGCGCAGGGAGGTATCGCTCGGCGATCGCCGCATCCGGAAGACGTTGCAGCAGCGCGGGAATCACCGCGGCCGACTCGATCACCGGGCCGGGCAGCGCGGCGCGGCCCAGCTCGACCAGCGCGACCACCAGGTCGACCGGTGTCGCGTCGGCCCCGTCGTACTTCTCGTCGACGATCAGGCCGAACACCCCCATCTCGGCCAGCTGACGCAGCAGCGCCCGGCCCTTGGTGGTGTCACCGCTGGACCACGCGCGCACGGCGGCGGGAACCTGCCCGGCGTCGAGGATCTTGCGCAGCTCGGCGGCGAAGTCGAGCTGTTCGGTGCTGAGCGCGAATCTCATCGCTGACCTCCTGTGCTGGGGCGGGCGGTGCGGCGCGCTGCCGTGCGTGCCTGGTCGGGCTGTACCGTGGCGGTTCCGCGCACGCGCAGGGAAGACGGCCCCGATGCCGCTGGTCTGGGCGGGCAATGGCGGGCGGTTCCGTGCACGCGCCCGCGCGACGGCGCGCTCACCGCTTGCTCTCACGCGGCAGGCCGAGGATGCGCTCGGCGATGATATTGCGCTGGATCTCGTTGGTACCGGCGTAGATCGGACCCGACAGCGAGAACAGGTACCCATCGGTCCACTTGCTCTCCTGCTCGGCGGCCGACCCGAGCAGGTCGAGGCCGGTCTCGTGCATGGCGATATCGAGCTCGGACCAGAACACCTTGGTGATCGAGGATTCCGCGCCGAGCTGGCCGCCGTCGGTGAGCCGGGTGACCGTGCCGAAGGTGTGCAGGCGGTAGGCCTCGGCGCCCAGCCAGGCGTCCACCACGGCATTGCGCGCGGCGGTGTCGGCCGGGTCGGCGGTGTCTTTCCACAGGTCGATGAGCCGCTGGGCGGTCGCGCTGAAGCGGCCGGGGCTGCGCAGCGACAGGCCGCGCTCGTTGCTCGAGGTCGCCATGGCCACGCGCCAGCCCTCGTTGGGCGCGCCGATCACATCGGCGTCGGGCACGAAGACGTCGTCGAGGAAGATCTCGGCGAAGCCGGGCTCACCGTCGAGCTGGGGGATCGGGCGCACGCTCACGCCCTCGGCGGTGAGCGGGAACATCACGTAGGTGAGGCCGTGGTGGCGCTGGGCCTCGGGGTCGCTGCGGAACAGGCCGAAGGCCCAGTCGGCGAACGACGCGCGCGAGCTCCAGGTCTTCTGGCCGTTGAGGATCCAGCCGCCCTCGGTGCGGCGCGCGGTCGAGCGCAGGCTCGCCAGGTCGCTGCCCGCCTCGGGCTCGGACCAAGCCTGCGCCCAGATGTCGTCACCGCGGGCCATTCGCGGCAGGATGCGCGCGAGCTGCTCGGCGGTGCCGTGCTCGAACAGGGTCGGCGCGAGCAGGAAGATGCCGTTCTGGGCGACGCGGCCGGGCGCGGCCGCCGCGTAGTACTCCTGCTCGAAGAGCACCCACTCCAGGATGGAGGCGTCGCGGCCACCGTATTCGCGCGGCCACGACACCGCCGACAGGCGCGCGCCCGCCAGGGTCGCCTCCCATTCACGGTGCGCCTCGAAGCCCTCGGCGGTATCCATGGACGGCAGCGGCTTCCGCGGAACGTTGGCGGCGAGGAACTCGCGCACCTCCAGCTGGAACGCCTGCGCGGCCGGGTCGATCTCGAGATTCACGCTTTGTCCTTCATCGAGCGAGCGTTCATTCCGCCCAGCGAATCGGCGCCGACTTCGGCATTGTGGGCGTGCGCGAAATGGTGCAGCCCGAAGACCGAGTCCATTCCGCTGCGCATCCCCATCAGGTCTTCGGCCTGGTTGACGGCCTTCTTGGTGAGCGCGAGGCCGAATTGCGGCATGGCCGAGATCTTCTCGGCCAGCGCGAGCACCTCGGTCTCGAGTTGCTCGCGCGGCACGACCCGGTTGACCATGCCCCACTCCTTGGCCTGGGCAGCGCCGAACCGGTCACCGGTGAACAGGAACTCCTTGGCCGCGCGCGGCCCCATCACCCACGGATGCGCGAAGTACTCCACACCCGGAATACCCATCCGGACCACGGGATCGGAGAAGAACGCGTCATCGGAGCAGACGATCAGATCGCAGACCCAGGCCAGCATCAGCCCGCCCGCGATGCAGGCGCCCTGCACCATCGCGATGGTGGGCTTGGGGATCTCCCGCCAGCGGCGGCACATGCCCAGGTAGACCTCGGTCTCGCGGGCGAAGCGCTGATCGCCGCCGGGCCGGTCGACATGGTCCCACCACAGCGCGGCCTTGTTCTCGTAGTGCACGTGGTGGTCGCGCCCCGGCGTGCCGATGTCGTGCCCGGCGCTGAAGTGTTTCCCATTGCCCGCCAGCACGATCACCTTGACCTCGGGGTCCTCCACCGCGCGCACGAAGGCGGCGTCGAGGGCGTAGGTCATCTTCGAGTTCTGCGCGTTGCGGAAATCGGGCCGGTTCATGGTGACCACGGCGACCGGTCCGCGCACCTCATAGGTGACGACGTCGGTTTCGGATTCGGGACTCACGACTTCTCCTCACGTAGCTCACGCTTGAGCACCTTGCCCGCCGCGCTGTAGGGCAGCTGGTCGCGGAACTCCACGAGCCGGGGCACTTTGAAATTGGCCAATTCACCGGTGGCGAAGGCGATCACATCGGCTTCGGTCAGGCTCGATCCCGCCTTGCGGACGACGACCGCCTTGCCGACCTCGCCCATCCGCTCGTCCGGTATCCCGATCACCGCGGATTCGGCGACGCCGTCGAGCCGGGCCAGGGTCTGTTCGATCTCGGCGGGATACACATTGAAGCCGCCGGTGATGTACATGTCCTTGAGCCGATCGGTGATCTTGAGATACCCGCGCTCGTCCACGACACCGATATCGCCGGTGTGCAGCCAGCCCTCGGCGTCGATCGCCTCGGCGGTGGCCTCGGGATCGTCGAGGTAGCCGAGCATGACATTGGGGCCGCGCAGCAGCACCTCACCCGCCTCGGACAGGCGCAGTTCGAAATCGGCGATCGGCCCGCCGCAGGTGTTGGCGATGGTGGCCGCGTCGTCCTCGGGGCGGCACATGGTGCCGAATCCGGCCGACTCGGACAGGCCGTAGGCAGTGATGACCACCTCGAAATCGAGATCGTCGCGCATCCGCTCGATCAGCACCACCGGCACCGTCGCCGCGCCGGTCACCGCGACCCGCAGCGAGCTCAGGTCGCGCTCGGCGCGCTGGGGATGCTCGAGGATGGTCTGGTAGATGGTCGGCGGTCCGGTGAGCACGGTGATCCGCTCGGCCTCGATCAGCGCGAGCGCGGCGGGCACATCGAAGGTGGCCTGGGGAACGATCGTGGCCCCGGTGACCAGGCAGGCGAGAATGCCCGCCTTGTAGCCGAAGTTGTGGAAGAACGGCGGGATGATCAGGTAGCGATCACCCGCGCGCAGGGTGGAGCACTCGACCCAGCCGCGCACCACGCCGAGTGCCTGCCGGTGCGCCACCAGGGTGCCCTTGCTGCGGCCGGTGGTGCCGGAGGTGAACAGGATGTCGGCGATGTCATCGGGGGAGACCTCCGCGGCCCGCTCTTCGCCGACTGTCTCGGGGACAGTCGCGGCCTGGGCGAGCAGCTCGTCCCAGCTCAGCGTCACCGGGGAAGGCTCCGCGTGCGGCGTCGTCGCGTCGGACTCGACCGGGATGACGACAACCGTCCCGATCCCCAGCTCCAGCACCCGCTCCCGCAGCTCGGCCGCCCGGTCGCGCCCGAGGAACGGCCCGGCGACGAACAGTGCCGTGGCGCCGACCCGGCCCAGCACATCGACCGCCTCGGCCGCCACATACCGGGTATTGAGCGGAACCAGCGCCGCCCCGACCGAGTGCGCGGCCAGCGCGGCGACGACCCAGTGGTGGGTATTGGGCGCCCACAGGGCGACCCGGTCACCGGAGGCGATGCCGCGAGCGATCAGCGCGCGGGCGGCGACGCGCACCTGGTCGAGCAGGTCGGCCCAGGTCAGGCGGATCGCGCCGTCGACAAGGGCGGGCTCGTTCGGGTGCGCCGCGGCGATCTCTCGCAGCGCCTGCGGGGTGGTTTGGGCAGGGGATGTCACGGGGTCCTCACCGTTGTGCGGTTGCTGTTCTTACCGAAGCAGCTAACAAAGCAAGTGCTTGGTAGGTTATCCTACCGGGGTGGGCGTGATCCAGACCTCAGATTCCGATACCGCGACCTCCGACGCGGAGTTTCGCGCGGAAATACGCGATTGGCTGGCCGAGAACCTCGCCGGTGAGTTCGCTGACCTGCGCGGCACCGGCGGACCCGGCCGCGAGCACGAATTCTTCGACGAGCGCCTCGCCTGGGACCGGCACCTGGCCGCGTCCGGGTGGACCTGCCTGGGCTGGCCGGTCGAATACGGCGGCCGCGGGGCCAGCGTGCGCCAGCAGGTGATCTTCCACGAGGAGTACGCGAAGGCCGACGCGCCCGCGCGGGTCTCGCACGTGGGTGAGGAACTGCTCGGGCCGACGCTGCTCGCCTTCGGCACCGACGAGCAGAAGCGGCGCTTCCTGCCGGGCGTGCGCTCGGTCGGCGAGCTGTGGTGCCAGGGCTACTCCGAGCCGGGCGCCGGGTCCGACCTGGCCGCCGTGAGCACTACCGCGCGCCTCGAGGACGGCAAGTGGGTGATCAACGGCCAGAAGATCTGGACCTCGCTCGCCCACGTGGCCGACTGGTGCTTCGTCATCGCGCGCACCGAGCGCGGCTCGAGCAGGCACAAGGGCCTGTCGTACCTGCTGGTGCCGATGAACCAGCCGGGCATCGAAGTGCGCCCGATCGAACAGCTCACCGGCACGTCGGAATTCAACGAGGTGTTCTTCGACAATGCCGTCACCGACGCGGACCTGGTCGTCGGCGAACCCGGCGACGGCTGGCGTATCGCCATGGGCACGCTGACCTTCGAGCGCGGCATCTCCACGCTCGGTCAGCAGATCCGCTTCGCCCGCGAACTCGCCGATATCGAGGCACTGGCCCGCCGCACCGGCGCCGCCGACGACCCGCTCCTCGCCGATCGCCTCGACCGCGCCTGGGTCGGGCTGCGGGTGCTGCGCGCGCACGCGCTGCGCACCATGAGCGAGGACGCCGATGACGCGGGCGGCGCGTCGGTGTCGAAGTTGCTGTGGGCCAACTGGCATCGCGACCTGGGCGAACTCGCCATGGCGGTGCAGGGCGCCGCCGGGCTGATCACCGGGGAAGACGACATGACCGCATGGCAGCGGCTGTATCTGTTCAGCCGCGCCGACACCATCTACGGAGGTTCGAACGAAGTGCAGCGCAACATCATCGCCGAGCGGGTGCTCGGTCTGCCGCGGGAGGCCCGCCCGTGACCGGCCCGCTGTCCATCCCGCCCCCGTCCATCCCCGGCCACGGCCTGCTGACCGGCCGTAAGGCCGTGATCACCGCCGCCGCCGGTACCGGCATCGGCTCGGCCACCGCGCGCAGGCTCCTGGAAGAGGGCGCTGACGTCGTCGTCTCCGACTGGCACGAGCGTCGCCTGACCGAGACCGCCGAGCTGCTGGCCAAGGAGTTCCCGGAGCGTCAGGTCGCCGCGGTGGTCTGCGATGTCCGCGACACCGACCAGGTGAACCGGCTGCTCACCGAGGCCGCCGCCGCGCTCGGGCGCATCGACATCATGGTCAACAACGCCGGTCTCGGCGGTGAGACGCCGGTGGTCGACATGACCGACGAGCAGTG
Organism: Nocardia sp. SSK8; assembly: GCF_037034205.1. NCBI lineage: Bacteria > Bacillati > Actinomycetota > Actinomycetes > Mycobacteriales > Nocardiaceae > Nocardia > Nocardia sp. SSK8. Next base: position 166,986 of record NZ_JBAGKD010000012.1, on the reverse strand, counting down.
GGACCAGGTCCTCGACATCACCCTGACCGGCACCTTCCGCTGCACCAGGGCCGCCCTCGGCTACTTCCGTAGCGCGGGCCACGGTGGCGTGCTGGTCAACAATGCCAGCGTCCTGGGCTGGCGGGCCCAGCACGGCCAGGCCCACTACGCCGCCGCCAAGGCGGGCGTGATGGCGCTGACCCGGTGCAGCGCGGTCGAGGCCGCCGAATTCGGTGTGCGGATCAATGCCGTGGCGCCGAGCATCGCGCGTCATCCGTTCCTGGACAAGGTGAGCTCGACCGAACTGCTCGACGCGCTCAGCGAGCGCGAGGCCTTCGGTCGCGCCGCCGAACCTTGGGAAGTAGCGGCGACCATCGCCATGCTGGCCAGTGACTACACCTCATACCTGACCGGTGAGGTGGTCTCGGTGAGCAGTCAACGAGCATGATCGGCTCGGCGTGGCACGGGGGTTCCCCATTCAGGGAACCAAGCAATTGCTTGGTTGTACGATGTCAGGTGTGACCGCACCCGACACCGTGAAACGCACGCGCCGCGCCGAACTCCTCGACCTCGCCGCCGACCTGTTCGCCGAACGTGGCCTGCGCGCCACCACCGTGCGCGACATCGCGGACTCGGCGGGCATCCTCTCCGGCAGCCTCTACCACCACTTCGACTCCAAGGAGTCGATGGTCGACGAGATCCTGCGCGGCTTCCTCGACGACCTGTTCGGCCGCTACCGCGAGATCGCCGCGGCCGGGCTGAGCTCGCGCGAGACCCTGGAGGCGCTGGTGCTGGCCTCCTACGAGGCCTTCGACCGGCACCACGCCGCCGTCGCCATCTACCAGGCCGAGGCCAAGAACCTGCGCGACGCCGAACGCTTCGGCTACATCCGCGAATTCAATGTCGAGTTCCGCGAGCTGTGGCACCGGGTGCTCACCGCGGGCGTCGCCGACGGCAGCTTCCGCCCCGAACTCGATGTGGAACTGGCCTTCCGCTTCCTGCGCGACACCGTGTGGGTGGCGGTGCGCTGGTATACCCCCGGTGGCCCGATCACCGTGAAAAACCTTGCCCAGCAATACCTCACCATCGTGCTCGACGGGCTCACCGTGCCCGGGAGCAGTCCCAGCTAGGAGTTTCCCATGACCGCTCGGCCCTACACCCCGCTGCGCCAGGCATACGTGATCGACGCGGTGCGTACCGCGGTCGGCAAGCGCGGTGGCGCGCTGGCCGGTGTGCACCCCGCCGATCTCGGTGCCGCCGCCCTGCGCGGGCTGATCGAGCGCACCGGGATCGACCCGGCCGTTGTCGACGACGTGATCGTCGGCTGTGTCGACAACATCGGCCCGCAGGCGGGCAATATCGGCCGCACCATGTGGCTGACCGCGGGCTACCCCGAAGAGGTCCCCGGCGTCACCGTCGACCGGCAGTGCGGCTCCAGCCAGCAGGCCGTGAACTTCGGCGCGCAGGCCATCATGTCCGGCACCGCCGAGGTGATCGTCGCCGCGGGTGTGCAGAACATGAGCGCTATCCCGATCTCGGCGGCCATGCTCGCGGGCAAGGAGTACGGCTTCGACTCGCCGTTCGTCGGCGCCACCGGCTGGGATTCGCGCTACGGCACCGGCGAGGTCTCGCAGTTCCGCGGCGCCGAGCTGATCGCCGAGAAGTGGGGCATCACCCGCGAGGACATGGAGCGCTGGGCGCTGCGCAGCCACGAGCGCGCCCGTGCCGCCATCGCCGCGGGCCGGTTCGAGGCCGAGATCGTGCCGGTCGGCGAGTTCACCGTCGACCAGGGCCCGCGCGAGACCAGCCTGGAGAAGATGGCCTCGCTGCAGCCGCTGAGCGAGGGCAGCCCGCTCACCGCCGCCGTCGCCAGCCAGATCTCCGACGGCGCCTCGGCCACCCTGCTCGCCTCGGAATGGGCGGTCAAGGAATACGGCCTCACCCCGCGCGCCCGCATCCACCACGTCAGCGCCCGCGGCGCCGACCCCATCTTCATGCTCAGCGCACCCATCCCCGCCACCCAGTGGGCGCTGGAGAAGGCCGGTCTGACCATCGAGGACATCGACGTCATCGAGATCAACGAGGCCTTCGCCCCTGTCGTCCTGGCCTGGATCAAGGAGATCGGCGCCGACCCGGAGAAGGTCAATGTCAACGGCGGCGCCATCGCCCTCGGCCACCCCCTCGGCGCCACCGGCGCCAAACTCTTCGCCACCCTCCTCCACGAACTCGAGCGCGTCAACGGCCGCTACGGCCTGCTCACCATCTGTGAGGGCGGCGGCACCGCCAACGTCACCATCATCGAGCGTCTCGACGCGCCGAACTAACTCGACGCGAAGCCGTACCACGGCCCGGTGCTGGAGGATCCGGCACCGGGCCGTAGTGCGGTATACGGCGTGTTCGGGGTCTTGCCAAGCAACTGTTCGGTCGCCAAGCTGAAGGGTTGCTCATCCCTGTGCTGCCTAACGTGTGGGCGCAGTGGGTAAGCCATGTGCTGAGGTGACGCCGGATGGGTGTCACTCGTGAACAGGGAACAGGAATTCCGAATGGGTCACCCCCAACCCCCCAATCCGTATCAAGGTCAACCGTATGCGGGCGGGCCGATGCCCGGCCAGCCGTACGCGCAGGGCCAGCCCATGCCGGGCCAGCCGATGCCCGGCCAGCCCTATCAGCAGCCGGGAAGGCCGTACCAGCAGGGCGCGCCGCAGTACGGCGCGCCGGGTTACGGCCAGCCGCCCCGCCCGTCCGGCGGCAGCGGCGGCAAGATCGCTCTCCTCCTCGGTGGCGTGGTGGTGCTGGCCGCGGTCGCGGTCGGCGCGCTGTACTTCGTCAACGGTGGCGGCTCGATCGGCGGCGGTGGTTACGACACCCCGCGCGAGGCCGCGCAGGCCTGGGTCGACCAGAAGGGCGACCTCGAGGATCTCGTGTGCGCCGCCGATCGCGACGAGATCAACAAGTACAAGAACCAGGCGACGCCCACCGCCGCGCCGTCCGGCAACACCAACCTCCCGAAGACGACCACCACCCTCAGGAGCGTGGACGTCAAGTCCGGCAGTAGTTCCGGCACCTTCACCACCGCGATGAGCATGACCATCCTCGGCCAGAAGACGACCACGACCGCGACCTACAAGCTGGTCGAGGAGGACGGCGGCTGGCTGGTCTGCGGGATCCTCAACCCGGTCATCGAGACCGAGTAGGGGAGTAGACCCCCGCGGTGAGCGGCCGGTGGTCCGGTTCCCCGAACCGGTTCACCGGCCGTGGCCCCACCCGCCGGGCCATATTCTGAACGCCGTGCCGTTACCCACCAATCTGCTCATGCCCTGGCCCGATCAGTGGGGTCCGTCGCGATTTCGTAAGCGGGCCGTATTCGTCGCCCTGTTCTTCCTCGGCTGTGTGTTGGTCGGCCCGTTCTATACCGCGTCCGCTTGGGCGATAGATAGCTGGTACGGAGTTGCCAACGGTGCCATGTTGATTGTCGGTAGTGCGTTACTGGCGGCGGCAGGGCTCGTCCTGATCCGGGTTCGGCGGAGGTACTTCGCTCCCGCTGCCGCTCCGCGGGGGACGGCGGCTGAGGGGCTCGAGTTCTGCGTTCGCCGGGCCCGGCGATACCTGCTGTTCGGCTTTCCGATCGTCTGTCTGGCGGGTTTCGTGGTCCGTGGAGTGACGGTCGCCAGGTATGTGTCGTCGTCGGATGACGCCGCTCGGACGATTTTGAACTGGCTTCAGCTGGTGCTGATGGTCACTCTGGCGGTGCTGATGGTGGTGCTGATTCCCGTACTCCGCACCTTGGCCGGAAGCCGCCTGGTGTTGACTCCCGACTGCATCGCTCTGACGGATATCGGTCTGCGCAGGGAGTTGAGCTGGTCCGATATCGAGTCGATCTACGCCGAGTCCAGAAATGACGCGCCGGTGATCCGGATAATTCCCCGGGCCGAATCTGATATTCGGTATATCGGAAAATATCGTCGGGTGGCGAAGATTCTCAAGATAAGCCCTCGCATGCTCGAAGTGCACGATATGTACCCGGTCGATTTCGCGCTGTTACTGCATGCGATCGGGTTCTATACGCGGCATCCCGAGGCGCGGGGCGAATTGAGGACGCACGAGGTGGTGGGGCGGTTGATGCGGGGGGATGTGCTCACGTGAGCTGGGTCGGAGCTCCAGGGGGAATTCAAGGTGGGTGCCTACGATGGGTGGCGTGAAGGTGCTCGGTGCGTGCCCGCTCGATTGCCCTGACGCGTGCTCGTGGGTGGTCACCGTGGAGGACGGTGTGGCGACCGGTCTGCGGGGGAACAAGGAGCATCCGGTGACCCGGGGTGCGCTGTGTGTGAAGGTGAATCGGTATCTCGAACAGGTCGGGGCCCCGGATCGGTTGCGGTATCCGCTGCGCCGGACGGGCCCGAAGGGGTCGGGGCGGTTCGAGCGGATCAGCTGGGAGACCGCGCTGGACGAGATCGCGACGCGGCTCACCGGGATCATCGACGAATTCGGGGCCGAGGCGATCTGGCCTTTCCACGGCACCGGCAGTCTCGGCTACCTCCAGGGGATGGAGGGCTTCCCCGGCCGCCGGATGTTCAATGTGCTCGGCGCCTCGCACCACCGGCCCACCATCTGCTCGGTCGCGGGCAGCGCGGGCGTGCGCTACACCCTCGGCACCTCTGGCGGCATGGACCCCGAGGATCTCGCGCATTCGGAACTGATCCTGCTCTGGGGCACCAATCCGCTCAGCTCCGGCCATCACGTCTGGAAGTTCATCCAGGACAGCGGCGCGCATCTGGTCGCCATCGACCCGGTGCGTACCAAGACCGCCGAACGCTGCGATGAGCACCTGGCGCCGCTGCCGGGCACCGACGCGGCGCTGGCGCTGGGCCTGCTGCACGTGATCGTGTCGCTGGGCGCCCAGGACGACGCCTACCTGGCCGAACACACCGAGGGCTGGCCCGAGTTCCGCGAGCGCATCGCCGAGTATCCGCCCGCGCGGGTCGCCGCGATCACCGGCCTCACCGAGGCACAGATCGTCGGGCTCGGCGAACGGATCGCCCGCACCCGCCCGACCGCCATCCGCGCCTCCCAGGGGATGCAGCGGCACGCGGGCGGCGGAATGGCGCTACGGCTGCTCGCCTGCCTACCCGGCGTCACCGGCGACTGGGCGATTCCCGGTGGGGGACTGCACTATTCGACCAGCGGACACTTTCGGGTCGACCTCGACGCCATGATCCGCGACGACCTGCTCCCACACCCGGTGCGCACCCTGTCGATGACCAGGCTCGGCGAAACCCTGCTCGACGCCGACGACCCGCCGGTCAAAGCCTTATTCGTGATCGCCGCCAATCCGGTCGGTTCCAATCCCGACCAGGGTCGCGTCATCGAGGGTCTCTCGCGCGATGACCTGTTCACTGTTGTCCTGGAACACTTCTCGACCGACACCGTCGACTACGCTGACATCGTCCTACCGGCGACCATGCAGCCCGAGCACCTCGACGTGCTCGCTGGATACGGCCACCTCTACCTGGTCTGGAACGAACCCGCCGTCGAGGCACCGGGCGAATGCCTATCCACCACAGAGACTTTCCGTCGGTTGTCGCGGCGCCTGGGTCTCACCGAGCCCGCGCTCTATGACTCCGACGAAGAACTGATGCGGCAATTACTGAAGGGCTACGACCTCGACCGGCTCCGCACCGATGGCTACCTGAAGATCGAGCCGGGCCCGGTCCCCGCGGGCAAGCTCCAATTCGTCTCCACCCGAGCGGAACTGGCGGGTCACGATCCCATGCCCGGCTACACCCCACCCGGCGACACCGGCTCCGGTCTGGTCCTGATCTCGGCCGCCTCCCACTATTTCCTCAATACCACCTTCGGCTCCAACCCCGAATTACGCCGCCGCGCAGGCGAACCCCGCATCACCCTGCACCCCGCCGACGCCGAGTCACGCGGAATCACCGACGGCACACCGGTGGTGGTCGCCAATTCCCGCGGCTCCTTCGAGGCCGTCGCCGAGATCTCCGATCGCGTCCGCCCCGGCGTCGCCGCGACCACCAAGGGCCGCTGGGCCAAGCTCACCGGCGGCGCGACCGTCAACGCCACCATCGCCGAACGCGATGCCGACTACGCGGGCGGCGCGGTCTTCCACGACAACCGCGTCGAGGTGCGCCCACGGTGAAGCAGGGCGCGGCGCCCGAGCGTCACGCCCTGTCCGGATTCACCACCAGGGATGCACGACCTCCCACCGCACCAGGGTGCCGGGGAAATCGCACCGCGCCCAGGACTGCTGGCCGTCCCAAGCCACATTCCCCCACCGCTGATAGGTGCCCCACGGGCCACCGAACCAGCCCCACGAGTGCCTGCACTCGATCCGCACCTGATGCCGCACGGGCCAGTAGCACTGCGAATACGCCGCGGTGTTGTTCACCGGGTACGCCGCACAGCCCGGCTGCCACTGCGCCTGCGCGGGCGCCACACCCAGCACCACACCGGTGCCGAGCAGCGCCGCCGCCAACGTGCTCACCAACGCCCTTCTGACGAGCGCCCTCATCACAAACCTCCCATCAGCGTGGGGGACTACGCCCCGACCACTGATAGGCCTCCGCGCCGGTCGATGTTCGGTGGGTCCGACGGGCCCACCCTTACGTGATATACATCACATTGTAGAGCGTCGCCGTTACCCGGGACAGCACGAAAAACACCGGGCCGGGTGCGCACTTCGTGGGCGCGCACCCGGCCCGGTGCTCGGCCACCTCCCCGCAGACGGTGGCTCGTCCGTCGGCGCGAGGGGATGGCGTCGGTTCGCCGGGTCAACGGCAGGTCGGGTGCCCAGGCGATGTCGGGTCGCCTGGGCGGGCGGACTCGGCCGCCCAGTCTTCTCAGTGCTGGTCGATGGCCGGTTCGCCGGTCAGCGCGGCGACGGCGTCGATCCGGGCGACCGCGTCGGTGACGATCTGGTCGATCAGCTCGGCCACCGTCGGCAGGCTGTCGATGATGCCGGTGACCTGGCCCGCGGGCAGCACACCCGCGTCGGTGCGGCCCTCGACCAGGCCCGCCTTGGTGAGCATGGCCGAATTGGCCGCCATCACGACCTGCGACCAGCTGAGGTCCTTGGTCTTGCGCATCGCCAGCCCGTCGCGCACCAGCGTCGACCACTTCATGCCGGTCATGGACTTGAACTTGGCCGCGTTGCCGACCGCCGCCGACAACCCGCGCCAGCCGCCGGAATGCTCGAGCTTGTCCACCAGTTCGGTGTTGAGCATCCGGTGCGGCATGCCGTCGACCTTCACCGACACCACCGTGTCCTGCAGCCCGCGCGCCAAGTACTCCTGCTTTACGGCCTCGGGCACGGTGCTCTCCTGGGTGAGCAGGAAGCGGGTGCCCATGGCCACCCCGGCCGCGCCGTAACTCAGTGCCGCCGCCAGGCCGCGACCGTCGAAGAAGCCGCCCGCCGCGATCACCGGGATGTCGACGGCGTCGAGCACCGAGGGCAGCAGCAGCGTGGTGGCCACCGGACCGGTGTGCCCGCCGCCCTCGCCGCCCTGCACGATCACCGCGTCGGCACCCCAGGAGGCCACCTTCACCGCGTGCTTGGCCGCGCCGATCGACGGAACCACCACCACGCCCGCGTCTTTCAGCTTGGCGATGAGGTCCTGCTTCGGCGCGAGCGCGAAGGAGGCGACCTTGACCTGCTCGCGGATGAGCAGGTCGATGCGCTCGGTGGCATCGGTCGCGTCGGCGCGGATGTTCACGCCGAAGGGCTTGCTCGTCAGCGACTTGGTCTTGGCGATCGCCGCCTCGAGCTCCTCGAAGGTCATCGTGGCCGAGGCCAGGATGCCGAGGCCGCCCGCGTTGGCGGTGGCCGCGACCAAACGCGGCCCGGCGACCCAGCCCATCCCGGTCTGGACGACCGGATGCTCGATCCCGACCAGCTCGGTCAGCGGCGTACGCAACCTGCTCATGCTGTCTCCCCTCGGCGTGCTCGGGCGGCCTGCGTGGTTGCGCTCCGTTGCCGCCTCCGGCCGCTGACCGCTCACGCCGCCACTTCCTTCTCGCGGAAACCCTTGGGGTCGAGCACGGTCCGGATGATGCGCAGCTCGTCCTCGGTGGGCAGCCGGGTCTCGCCCGCCTGACCCAGCTCGGCGACCTCGAAGGAGGTGTTCTCGGCGACCTCGTCGGCGCTCACGCCCGGATGCAGCGACAGCGCGCGCAGAGTGTGGTCGGGACCGCCGAAATCGAACACGCCCAGGTTGGTGACCACGCGGTGCAAGTGGTGGAACCGGTAGGCCGGGTTCGCCGGATCGACACGGTCGTAACCGATACCGGAGATGATGTCGACCTGATCGACGAAGACCCGCTTGCTGTGCCGGGGCACGAAATAGCTGGTCGCGTGGTTGATGGTGTTGCCCGGCGCGCCGCGCACCCCGAACATTTGCCGGGTCGGCTGCTGGAGCGGGCCGAAGGCCGACAGGTTCTGGTTGCCGAACCGGTCGAGCTGGTTGGCGCCCATCACCACGTGCCTGCGCCCGGAGGCGACCACATCGAAGACCTTCGAGAACGGAATCCAGCCCTCGATCGCGGCCTTGGCGCCGATCGCCGGGACCTCGGCGAAGAACAGCGCCTCGCCGTCGGACAGCAGCAGATCGGGTTCGAAGGTGAGCCGGGCCAGGCGCGCGCCGATGGTGGTGACCGTCGACATGGGGCTGGCCATGATCTCGCCCGCCCCACGGAAGATTTCCGCGGCGGCGACGACGCAGACTTCAGCACGGGTCACATGCCCACCCGTCTCCCGGCCGCCACCCCGCACGGAATCGCTCAGCGATGCTGCACTCATTTCTGCTCCTCGGCGAAAGCGTGGACGGCGGCCTGGTATTCGGCCTCGGAGACGTCGAGATAGCGCGCCTTGAACTCGGCCCACGACTCGTCGGTGGCTGCGGCGGCGACGTAGTGCTTCTGGAACTTCTCGTCGCGCCCGTAACTGCCGGAGAAGGTGAAGTGCGCGCCACCGGGCGCTTCCACCACGCCGTCGACCAGCATGCGATTGAGGATGATCGCCTGCTGCGGAACGGCTTTCACCAGCTCCTCGGTCTCCACCAGGCGATCGGCGGTGACGTAACGGCGTTCGGCGGCCAGACAGTACAGGTCGTCGAAGTACGGGTCGACACCGGTGTAGGCGGCATTGCCGTGCTTGTCGGCCAGATCCAGGTGCACGAAGGCGGCGTCCAGATTCAGCGCGGGCATGGCCACCAGCGTCTCGGTGCGGCCGTCGGCGGCGGGGTACGGCGAGGCGACCGTCTTCAGTTCGCCCTCCCAGAAGTCGAGCACCGCGGAACCGAGACCGGCGCGGATCGGCAGGAACGGCAGCCGGGCGGCGGCCGCCTGCAGGCCGCACTTGACCATGCCCTCGTCCATCTCACGCACCGTGATCGCGCCCGAGGTGCGCGCCTTGGCGAACCACGGGTCGTAGAACGGGGCCGAGTCCAGCGACACGAAGCCGTAGTAGGCCTTGCGGACCTTGCCCGCCGAGCACAGCAGACCCAGATCCGGACCGCCGTAGCTGACCACGGTCAGGTCGGTGACCTCCGAGCGCAGCAGCGCGCGCACCAGCGCCATCGGCTTGCGCCGGGAACCCCAGCCGCCGATGCCGATGGTCATGCCGCTGCGCAGCTCGCCGACCACCTCGTCGAGCGTCATCGTCTTGTCGCGCATGGCGATTACTTCTCCTTCTTCTGCGCGGCGAGATCGTCGTCGAAACGCGCCCGGATCTCGTCGGCGACTCCGGCGAGGTTCAGCTCCATCGTGAAGCCCTGCTCATAGCGGTAGGACCGGTGCACGTCCTGCACGTCGATGCCGTTGAGCGCGCGCTTGGCGGCCCGGATCACCCGGCCGTCCTTGTCGGCGATGTTCTTGGCGACCTCCATGGCCGCGGCGTCGAGTTCGGCGCGCGGCACCACCTGATACACCGAGCCGTAGTGGTGCAGCTGCTGGGCGGTGAGCTTGCCCGCGGTGTAGAACATGGTCCGCATCAGATGCTGGGGGACCAGCCGGGCCAGGTGAGTGGCGGCGCCGAGCGCGCCCCGGTCGACCTCGGGCAGACCGAAGGTGGCGTCGTCGGAGGCGACGATCACGTCGGAGTTGCCGACCAGGCCGATGCCGCCGCCGAGGCAGAAGCCGTTGACCGCCGTGACCACCGGCACCTCGCAGTCGTAGACCGCGGCGAAGGCGTCGAAGCAGCCGTGATTGGCGCGGATCAGCGCGGTGTGGCCGGTATCGGCGTTCATCTCCTTGATGTCGACCCCGGCATTGAAGCCGCGTCCCTCCGCCCGCAGCACAACCACCCGGGTCTCCGGGTTGCGCCCGGCTGCCCGGACGGCCTCGGCCAGGGCGAACCAGCCCTCCGAGGGCAGTGCGTTGACCGGCGGATAGTCGACCGTGACGACTTCGACGCCCTCGGTCTCGGTGTGACGGTTGATCCCCATCGCGGTGTCCCATCGTGCGCGCCTCGGCGAACCCGAGACAAAGCAAGCAATTGCTTGGTAGGTTAACACGGTGGCTGTAGAAATCGACCTTTCCGAGCAGATCGTTCTGGTGACAGGTGGAGTGCGCGGCGTCGGCGCCGGGATCAGCCGGGCCTTCCTCGCCGCGGGCGCGACCGTGCTGACCTGCGCGCGCAGGCCCGCCGACGAGCCGATCACGGTCGGTGATCGCGGCACCGAACACCACAGTTGTGATGTGCGCGATCCCGACGCCGTCGCCACCATGTTCGACCGGATCGTGGCCGATCACGGCCGGATCGACCACGTGGTGAACAACGCGGGCGGCGCCCCCTTCGCCCTCGCCGAGGCCGCGAGCCCGAAGTTCCACGCCAAGATCGTCGAGCTGAATCTGCTCGCGCCGCTGCTCATCGCCCAGCACGCCAACGCGGTCATGCGGAAGCAGGACGCGGGCGGCTCGATCGTGATGATCACCAGCGTCAGCGGCCACCGCCCCTCGCCCGGCACCGCCGCCTACGGCGCCGCCAAGGCCGGACTGGACAACCTCGCCAGCTCACTGGCCGTCGAATGGGCGCCCAAGGTGCGGGTGAACTCGGTGGTCGTCGGCCCGGTGGAGACCGAACTCAGCCACCTGCACTACGGCGACGCCGACGGCGTGGCCGCGGTCGCCCGCACCGTCCCGATGGGCCGCCTGGCCGCCCCCGCCGACGTCGGCAACGCCGCCCTCTTCCTGGCCTCCCCGCTGGCCACCCACGTCAGCGGCGCCACCCTGCTCGTCCACGGCGGCGGCGAACGCCCAGCCTTCCTGGACGCCGCCACGACGAACCACTGACCACATCAACCACCACGGTTTTCGGCCGCCCCGCATCCGAGGGGCGAGACGTAACGGCGAAGCCGAAGTATCGCCCCTCGGATGCGGGGTCACGAGGCCGAAAACCCGCGGCGCCAGCCGCCAACAAACACAGGAGCTTCGAACATGGACGACCAGCAGATCTGCGCAGGCCGCACGGTCATCGTCACCGGCGCGGGCCGGGGGATCGGGCGCGCGCACGCGCTGGCCTTCGCCGCGGCGGGCGCGCGCGTGGTGGTCAACGATGTGGGCACCGCGCTCGACGGCGCCGAGACCGCCGAGACGCCCGCGCAGCAGGTGGTTGACGAGATCGTCGCGGCGGGCGGCCAGGCCGTGGCCAACTACGACGACGTGGCCGACTGGGAGGGCGCGCGCAGGCTCGTCCGCCAGGCCGTGGACACCTTCGGCGGGCTGGACGTGCTGGTCAACAATGCCGGGTTCGTCCGCGACCGGATGCTGGTGAACCTCGGCGAGGACGAGTGGGACGCGGTGGTCCGCGTGCACCTCAAGGGCCACTTCGCCACCATGCGTCACGCCGCGGAATACTGGCGCGGGGAGGCCAAGGCCGGTCGTCCGGTCGACGCCCGGGTGATCAACACCAGCTCCGGTGCCGGTTTGCAGGGCAGCGTCGGCCAGGGCAACTACGGCGCCGCCAAGGCGGGCATCGCCGGGCTCACCCTCACCGCGTCGGCGGAGTTCGGCCGCTACGGCGTCACCGTCAACGCCATCGCCCCGGCCGCCCGCACCCGGATGACCGAGACCGTCTTCGCCGACACCATGGCCGCGCCGGAATCCGGCTTCGACGCCATGGCGCCGGAGAACATCTCCCCGCTGGTGGTCTGGCTGGGCAGCACCGAATCGGCCGGGATCACCGGGCGGATGTTCGAGGTCGAGGGCGGCAAGGTGGCCCTCGCCCAGGGCTGGCGCCACGGCACCCCGGTCGACCGCGGCGCCCGCTGGAACCCGGCCGAGCTGGGCCCGGTGGTGGCCGAATTGATCGAGAAGAGCACCCCGCCGGAGCCGGTTTACGGCGCATAGCAAACTTCGGAGCACAGGTCCCGGGAATCTCCCGGGACCTGTGCTTTGCCATTTCACGGGCGTTCAGGGGGCTGTACGACTTTTGCTCTCCGCTGCGGGGGACCAGCGGTGGGTTTACTATGGGCTACTGTTCGTCGATCCCGGCATGAATCGCGACCGGGGGTAATGCTGCGCCGGGAACGAAGGGGATGACAAGCGCATGGCCGTAGGTCGCATGTTGCGCGTATTTGCCGCTGCGAGTGTGCTGGCGGGCTGTGCGCTACTCGGGCCAGCGGTCGCTGTCGCCGCCCCGGACAAGCCCTCCACACCCGCCGCCCAGTCGCCCGGTAGCGGTAGTAGCGGGGCCGGGAGCAATGGTCAGGGGGATAGCGGCCAGGGTAGCGATCATCCCGAGTTGAGGTTGCCCGGTGCGCCGGGGGAACGTCAGCGTGACAATTGTGGCCGGGGTGGCGGCAACGGCAATGGCAACAACTGCGCCGACAGCGACCAGACTCCCGGCCAGGGCCAGGGCCAGGGCCAGGGCCAGGGCCAGGGCCAGGGCCAGGGCAACGGCCCGGGGCAAGGCAACGACCAAGGCCAGGACAACGGCCCGGACAACGGCGACCCAGCCCAGCTCGGCGTCCCGAGCGGCTCCGGCGGGGGACAGCCCGGCGGCAACCCGGCAGGCGCCCCCGTCTCCGAAGACGAGTGGCAGCCGCTCTCCATCCCCGGCCAGCCCAACCAAGCCATCCCCACCAAGGAAGTAGCGGGCTCCGGTTCCGCCTCCGGCTCGGCCGCCGCGGGTTCCGCGGCAGGCGCCGGTTCCGCGGCAGCGGGCCTCGCGCTCGGCACGGGCTCGGCGGGCCTCGGCATCCTGCTCGGCACCGGTTCGGCGGGTGTGGGAGCCGTCCTCGGGACGGGCTCGGCAGGCATCGCCGCGGTCCTCGGCACCGGCTCGGCCGGTGTCGGCGCGGTCCTGGCCACCGGTTCCGCCGGTGCGGCGGGCGTCCTCGCAACGGGCTCGGCGGGCGCCGCCGCGGTTCTCGGTACCGGCTCGGCCGCCGTCGGTTCGGCGGCGGCGGGCACCGGCTCCGCCGCGCTCGGACTCGGCTCGGCGGTTCTCGGAACCGGTTCCGCCGCAGTCGGTTCCGCTGGAATCGGCTCGGCCGCCGTCGGTTCGGCGGGCGCGGGTTCGGCGGCGACCGGTTCGGCCGCCGTGGGTTCCGCCGCGGTCGGCTCGGCCAGCCCGCTGCTCCTGCTGCTCATTCCGCTCCCGAGCGCCCCGGCGGCGCCCGCATTACCGCCGATCGCCATCCCCCCAGCCCCCGCCGCGCCGTCGGTCTCGGTGCCGAATATCGCTGTGGCAGCACCGGTTCCGGCTGCCGTGCCGCCTGCCCCAGAGGCACCGGCGCCCGCCGCGCCGCCCGCCGCGGCCCCGGCCCCGGCCGCCAAGCCCAACCACGAGTTCGTGCCGACCAGTGACAACAGCGGCTTGCCCGAGCCGAAGCTGCTGTCGGTGATCGGTGGCCTGATCGCGCTCACCCTGGCCGGAACCGGTTCGGGTGCGGTGAGTTTCCAAGGTGCCGCGGCCGCCCAGGCACGGGTGAACGCGGCGCGTGCCGAGTTCTTCGGACCGAGGTCGTGAGGGGATCTTCGATGAGCAGGAGCAAGACCCAGAGCACCTCCCGGTCCTACCGGCGCGTGGCCGCCGCCGTCGACGCCGTGTGCGCGGTGGCCGCCGACTCCGACGCGACCACCCTCGACGAGGTGGTGGCGGCGGTCTCGCTGGAACGTGACCGCGAGATCGAGATCACCAGCGCGCAGCTGGGGCCCGGGGTGTGTGGTCAGCGCCGGTTCTACCCGGAACGCGACATCATCGTGCTCGCCGACGCCCTGCCCAGCCGCGACCACACCCTCGCCCACGAACTCGGCCACATCGTGTTCGACCACGAGGGCGCGCCCGCGGTGGAGACCACCCTCGAGGTCAGCGACGACCTGATCGCCTACATGCTCAGCCAGCGCGCGCACGCCCAGATCGTCGAGGACGGCTCCGACGACCTGGCCGAATGGGAGGCCGAGACCTTCGCGGCCATGCTCATGACCCGGTTGCGCGTGTTCAACAACCGGGGCGCAGGCGTCTCGGTCCTTCGATTCGATGAGGCACTCGGATGACACTCTGGTTGACAGCCCTGCTGGTCTGGGTTGCCGCGGGTGCGCGAGTGGGTCGCGTGCTGGTCAAGCCCGCCACGACCGCCCGCGTGGCCATTGTCGTCGCGGTGGCCGCGGTCGCGCTCGCCGCGACCGTCGCCATTCCCGACATCGCGGTCGCCGTCGACAACTTGCTGCCCGGCGGCGTGCACAACGGCTGGTTGTCCACCGGCATCGTCGTCTCGGCCTGGATCCTGTTCACCACCGCCACCTCGGTGGTCGCCTCGGCGGCCTGGCCGGTGGTCTCGCGGCGCAATCTGCGCCAGGTCGCGCTGGTGGTCTACGGCCTCGGCGCGCTGGCCATCGCGATCACCCTGGCGTGGTCGTTCACCTTCGGCTGGATCTTCGTCGCGCTGGGCGCGGTGTTCATCGTGACCACCGGTCTGCGCAATCTGGACTGGACCACCCTGGGCCGTGGCATCGCGATCTACACCGCCGGAACGGCTTTGGTCGCCGTGCTGGCCGTGGCCAACGCGGGCCGCGCGCTCCAGGGCGCCGTCCCGCCGCCGCCCGGTGAGCCGCTGTGGGGCTGGGCCGCCTGGGAGATCGCGAGCCTGCTGATCTCGCTGGGCGCGGTCTCCATCGTGATCGAGCTGTGGTGGCGGGCTCGGGTGCTGCTGCGCCGCATCCGCCCGCTGCACAAACTCATGGTCGGCCGCTTCCCCGAGGTGGTCGCCCCCGAGCAGAACGCCACGTCCGCCCAGCTCAAGGCCTCCGACCACGTCGCCCAGGTGATGGACGCGCTGTATCTGCTCTCCGGCAGCGGCATCGTCATCCCGGCCGCAGGTGAGCCCCCGAACTCGATCCCCGAACGCGCCGCCGTGGTGGCCGAGTGGACCCGGAATCCCCTGGGCGAGCTGTTCGTCGACGCCCGCTGGATCGCCCCACCCCCCGGCGTCAGCCCCCGTGGCTGGGTCCTCGCCCTCGCCAGCAAGTACGAGGAAGCCGTCGCCGCAGCGGGATCGGCACCGAAGACCGCGGCGTCTAAAGGCTGAGCACCGACCTGGCCTGGTCCAACTGTTGTGTTCTCGGCCCGCCCCGGTTCTGGACTGACCGGAGGGTGCGACGAAGGAGTGCCCGGAGGGAGGGAAGAACCGGGGTTACAGGGCCGAGAACCGCGGCGCCAGCCGCCAAATAACACAGAGAACGGGCCTGAGCTGGTGGGTTGCACCGTCTCAGGCCCGTTCTCTGTGCGTATCCGGTCCTCTACGGCCGGTCCCAGGACACCATCAGGTGCGTCAGGCCGACCGCCGTGTGGTTCCTATTCCGTTCCATCCGGCGGGATTTCGGGCAAACCTTCGCTGGCCCGAAGCTTCTCCGCCATGGAGGTGAGCAGATTCTGTGATTCTTCCGAGAGGTCGAATGCCCTGCTGGACAGCCGACGCAGCCCGTAGCCCTGCAGCTGCGCGAGCAGCTCCAGGTCGTGATCGATCTTGGCCGCGTAGATGTCGTTGAAGAAGTAGTCAGGCTTGACCTTGAAGAACTTCGCCAGGGCGGCCACCGTCTCGTCGGACGGGTTGGTTCGTTGTCCCGACCGCAGCTGCGAGAGATACGGCTTCGAGATCGGATGCCCGGAGGCAGTCAGCGCAGCCGCAACCTCTGCGTTGGTGTGCGGCTTGCGCCCCGGGGGATGCACGGTTTCGAACAGCTTGTTCAGCCGCGCCGCGAAATCAGCCATTGTGAGCCGCCCAATTCCCTTCACTGTACTAACAGTCGTTATCTCGGATACGTATCATTGATATTAGCGGCTCAGTAACTGAAAACCTACGCCTGATTCGGGATTTCTCTGCGATTTCCGGCCCTCACCTGCGTGCGGGGGCGGCGGCGGTCGCGTTTGCGGGCCACGCCAACGACTCTTGTGGAGCCGGAGGGTGTCCGAGTTCGTGCCCGTCGCAGAGGTCTTCCACCATGGACCCATGGTAGCTCAAAGATAGCTGATACGTCATCGTCCCCCCGGCCCCCTTGATTGTGTGGCGTACGACACGTTCCGGGCGCCCTGGGATGAATGTTCAACCTGGGCGCCCGGTTTCGGTCAGGGCCAGTCTACAGGCGCTCGATGATGGTGCCGGTGGAGAGGGCCCCGCCTGCGCACATGAGCACCATGGCGGTGCCGCCGCCGGTGCGTTCGAGTTCGTGCAGCGCGGTCGTGATCAGCCGCGAACCGGTGGAACCGACCGGATGCCCGATTGCGATCGCACCGCCGTTGACATTTACCCGATCCATGTCCGGCTGGTGTACAGACGCCCACGAAAGGGCAACCGATGCGAATGCCTCGTTGATCTCGAAAACATCGATATCCGAAATCGACATTCCGGAGCGTTCGAGCAGTCGCGTGCACGCCTGCACCGGGCCGTCGAGGTGGTACTCGGGCTCGGCGCCGACGAGCACCTGGGTGTGGATGCGGGCGCGCGGACGCAAACCCTCTCGGCGCGCGACGGTTTCGTCCATCAGCAGCACGGCGGCGGCGCCGTCGGAGATCTGCGAGGAGGTGCCCGCGGTGTGGATGCCGTCCTCGACCACCGGCTTGAGCGCCGAGAGGCCCTCGAGGGTGGTGGCGCGCAGGCCGCCGTCGCGGGTGACCTCCACCTTCTCGCCGGTCGGCTGTCCCTCTGAATCCAGCACCGGCGCCGAGACTGTCAGCACCTCGCGATCGAAGCGGCCCTCGGCCCAGGCCTGCGCGGCCAATTGCTGTGAGCGCAAACCGAACTGGTCCACATCGGCGCGGGTGATGCCGCGCCTGCGCGCGATCCGCTCGGCCGCGCCGAACTGGTCGGGCATATCGATCGACCAGCTGGCCGGGCGGCGCGCGCCGCCGTCCTTGGGGACGTTCGCGCCCAGCGGCACCCGGCTCATCGCCTCGACGCCACACGCGACGCCGGTGTCGATCGCGCCGGTGGCGATCAGGCCCGCGATGAGGTGGTTGGCCTGCTGGGCCGAACCGCACTGGGCGTCGACGGTGGTCGCGCCGGTCTGCCAGGGCAGGCCAGCGTGCAGCCAGGCGGTGCGGGTGACATTGTTGCCCTGCTCGCCGACCTGGGTGACACAGCCGCCGATCACCTGCTCGACTTCGGTCGGATCCAGCCCGGCCCGGTCGAGCAGCCCGCGCTGGGCCAGGCCGAGCAATTCCACGGCGTGCAGTCCCGAAAGCTGTCCCCGGCGCTTGCCGATCGGGGTGCGAACGGCCTCCACGATCACGGGTGTGCCCATCTGATTCTCCCTCGTAACTGCAACAAGTTCTGTTCTCAAGCCCAGGGTAAAACCGCGAGGTACTTCCGTACCAGCAACCCCCTGTGCTTGAATGATTGTAGAACGTGTTTCAGTTTGTCGAAGGAGACATCTGGTGGTAGATCCGCGCAACGAAGCCACGGGTACCCTGCCGAACCTGCCCGACGGGTTCGACGTGACCGACCCGGACATCTACGCCGAGCGTGTCCCGGTGGCGGAGTTCGCCGAGCTGCGCCGCTCGGCGCCGATCTGGTGGAACTCGCAGTCGCCGGAGGTCGGCGGCTTCCATGACGACGGCTTCTGGGTGGTGAGCAAGCACGCCGACGTCAAGGAGGTCTCGCGGCGCAGCGATGTGTTCTCCACCTACGAGAACACCGCGATCCCGCGCTTCAACGACGACATCCAGCGCGAGCAGATCGAGCTACAGCGCTTCGTCATCCTCAACAAGGACGCCCCGGAGCACACCAAGCTCCGCAAGCTGATCGCCAAGGGGTTCACCCCGCGCGCGGTCAACGGTCTGCGCGCCGAGCTGTCCGCGCGCGCCGAGCGCATCGTCAAGGCCGCGGCCGAGGCGGGCACGGGCGACTTCGTCACCCAGGTCGCCTGCGAGTTGCCGCTGCAGGCCATCGCCGAGCTGATCGGCGTGCCGCAGGAGGACCGGATGAAGGTCTTCGAGTGGTCCAACGACATGACCGGCTACGACGACCCCGACAATGTCGACATCGACCCGGTCAAGGCGTCGATGGAGTTGCTCGGCTACTCGTACCAGATGGCCGAGGCCCGCAAGGCCTGTCCGGCCGACGACCTGGTCACCACGCTGATCGAGGCCGATGTCGACGGGGAGGCGCTCACTCCCGAGGAGTTCGGCTTCTTCGTCATCCTGCTGGCGGTCGCGGGCAACGAGACCACCCGCAACGCCATCAGCCACGGCATGATCGCCTTCATGGAGAACCCCGACCAGTGGGAACTCTTCAAGAAGGAACGCCCGGCCACCGCGGTCGACGAGATCATCCGCTGGGCCACCCCGGTCACCTCCTTCCAGCGCACCGCGCTCGAGGACACCGAGCTGGGCGGCGTGCAGATCAAGAAGGGCCAGCGGCTGGTGATGCTGTACCGCTCGGCCAACTTCGACGAGGACGTCTTCGAGAACCCGGAGAAGTTCGACATCATGCGTCAGGACAACCAGCACCTGGCCTTCGGCGGCACCGGCGCGCACTTCTGCGTCGGCGCCAACCTGGCCCGCCTCGAGGTCGACCTGATCTTCAACGCGATCGCCGACCACCTGCCCGACATCACCAAGATGGGCGACCCCAAGCGCCTGCGCTCGGGCTGGCTCAACGGCATCAAGGAACTGCCCGTCGACTACCAGACCAAGGGCTGCCCGGTCGCCCACTGACCTCGAGCAATCGGCCCCGATACCGCGAAGGTATCGGGGCCGATCTCGTCGATGGGTCAGGACACGGCGCGGGTGGTACCCATCGCGCGCTCCACTTCCCAGAACGCGCGCAGGGCGGCGATCTTGCCGTCGGCGTCCACCTTGTAGGTGAACACGCCCTCGGCGTCGATGACATGACCCGCCATGGTGGTGCGGATCAGGCCGGTGAAGGCGATCTCGTCGCCGCAGGCGAAGGAGTCCTCGAACAGGAACTCGATCGAGTCGGTCAGCGCGATGGCCTTGTCCCAGAACGCCCCGATCGCGGCGTGGCCGCGATGGCCGACGCCCTCGGGGTCGAAACCCGAAGGGCCGACCGGGTCCTCGACGATGCCGTCGGCGGCGAACAGGGCGACCCAGGCGTCCTTGTCCTTGGCGCGCACCGCGGCCTGGGAGGCCAGGCCCGCGGCGCGGGCGGAACGGTCCACGGTGGTCTCGCTCATCAGGGCACCTCCGCCACGATGGGATCGGCGATGTACTTCTCGGCGAAGCGGCGCAGCGAGTCCTGCTTGGCGGCGAGCTCGCCGTCGAAGCCGATGCCGTCCATCATCCAGGGCACCACGATGGTGTCGGTGACGCCCGCGTCGGCCAGCTCCTGGTAGCCGCGGCGGCCGAAGCGGTCGATGCACACGGCCTGGATCTCGAAGGGCACCTCGGTGCGGCCGTATTCGGCGCGCAGTTCGGTGAGTGTCGCGATGGTGGTCTGCAACTGTTCGAACTTCATCATGGCCGAGGTCCAGCCGTCACCGATGCGGGCCGCCCGGCGCAGGGCCGGGCCGGTGTGCCCGCCGACGTAGAACGGCACCGGCTGACTGGGCGCGGGGCTCATCTGCAGCGAGTCGAAATCGTAGAACTCGCCGTGGAATTCGACCATGCCGCCGTCGAGGACGAGCTTGATCACCTCGATCATCTCGTCGACGCGGGCGCCGCGCCGCTCGTAGGGCACCCCGCACCACTCGAATTCCTCGGGCGCCCAGCCGATCCCGACGCCGAAGCCGAAGCGGTTGTTCGACATATTGGCGATCGAGCCCACCTGGCGGGCCAGCAGCAGCGGATTGCGCGAGCCCAGCTTGAGGACATTGGTGTAGAAGCGCAGGTCGGTGGTCACCGCGGCCATGGACGCCGCGGCGATCAGCGGGTCGACCCACGGCGTCTCCGGACCCCAGAAGCGGCTGCCGTCGGGGGTATAGGGGTAGTCGGCGGCCTGCGACTTCATATAGAACAGCGAGTCGGGCAGGCCGATGGAGGTGAATCCGCATTCCTCGGCGGTCTTGGCCAGCTCGGTGAGCTGGTCCAGCGGGCTCAGCGCGACGCCGACGGTGAATTTCATGACGGACGCTCGCTTCCGACGACCCACATCGAGAAGTACTGGGAACCACCGCCGTACGCGTGGCCCATGGCCTTCTTGGCGTTGTCGACCTGGTAGTCACCCGCCCGGCCCATCACCTGTTTGGCCGCCTCGGCGAAGCGGATCAGGCCGGAGGCGCCGATCGGGTTGGAGGAGAGCACGCCGCCGGAGGGGTTCACCGGGATGCGGCCACCGATCTCGGTCTCGCCCTTGTCGGTGAGCTTCCAGCCCTCGCCCTCGGCGGCGAAGCCCAGGTTCTCCAGCCACATCGGCTCGAACCAGGAGAACGGCACGTAGATCTCGGCGACGTCGATCTCCTCGAGCGGATCGGTGATCCCGGCCGACTTCCACAGCGCGGCGGCCGCGTCGCGACCGGCCTGCGGATTCACCTGGTCACGGCCGGAGAAGGTGGTCGGCTCGGTGCGCATGGCGGTGCCGTGCACCCAGGCGACCTGCTTGCCCTGCGCCTCGACCGCCGCGGCGGCCTCGGCATCGCCGATCACCACCGCGCAGGCGCCGTCGGAGGACGGGCAGGTCTCGTCGAAGCGGATCGGGTCCCACAGCATCTGCGAGGCCAGCACCGATTCGACGGTGATGTCGGGCTGGTGCAGATGCGCGAGCGGGTTCTTCGCGCCGTTGCGCCGGTCCTTCACCGCGACCATGGCACCGATGTGCATGGGCGCGTTGGAGCGGCGGATGTAGGAGCGCACGTGCGGGGCGAAGTAGCCGCCCGCGCCCGCGCCGACCGGCATGGTGAAGGGCACCGGAATCGACAACGCCCACATGGCATTCGACTCCGACTGCTTCTCCCAGGCGATCGCCAGGACTTTGCCGTGCACGCCCGCCTGCACCAGATTGGCGGCCACGATACCGGTCGAGCCGCCGACGGAGCCTGCCGTGTGCACCCGCAGCAGCGGTTTGCCCGCCGCGCCGAGCGCCTCGGCCATATACAGCTCGGGCATCATGACGCCCTCGAAGTAGTCCGGCGCCTTGCCGACGACGACGGCGTCGATCTCGGCGATCGTCAGGCCCGCGTCGGCGAGCGCGCGATCGATCGCCTCGCGGCACATGCCTGCCATCGAGACATCGGACCGTTTTGTCACGTGATGAGTTTGGCCGGTGCCGAGCACCGCGGCGGGGAAGCTCATCGTGCCTCCGATTCCAGAACGGCGACCAGGTTCTGCTGCAGCGCGGGGCCGCTGGTCGCGTGAGCGAGGGTCCGGTTCGCGGAGCCGGAGATGATGGCCGTGGCGGCGTTGCCGATGCGTTCCAGGCCCGCCGCGAACATCGGGTTGCCCGCCAAAGCGCCGCCGGACGGGTTGATCGGGGTGTCGGCGGACAGGCCGATCGCCTCGGCCAGGATCAGCTGCTGATGGCTGAACGGCGCGTGCAGTTCGGCCAGGTCGAAGCTGTTGTCGCCCTTGGTCGCCGCCGCGGCGGCCGCGGTGGCGGAAGGGGCGCGGGTGAGGTCGCGACCACCCAGCGCCTGGGCGTCGATGTTGTGCGCGATTCCGGTGATCCAGGCGGGCCGCTCGCACAGTTCGCGGGCCCGGTCACCGACCGCGAGCACGATGGCCGCGGCACCGTCGGTGACCGGCGCGATGTCGTGGGCGCGCAGCGGATCGGCCACATACGGTGCGGCGAGCAGGGATTCGATGTCACCGCCTGCGACGGCGGCCATCTCCTGCTCGGTCCAGCGGCCCGCGTCCAGCCCGGCGCGCGCCTGCAAGCCCGCGATCGAGACGGCGTCCGGCCACAGCGGGGCGACCAGATACGGGTCGAGCTGCAGGGTCAGCACCTGCTGGATGTTCGCCGCCGCCGAGGACTTGCCGAAGCCGTAGACCAGCGCGGTCTCGGCCTGGCCGGACAGCAGCTTCACCCACGCCTCGTAGAGCGCCCAGGCGGCGTCCATCTCCACGTGCGACTCGTTGATCGGCGGCACGGCACCGATCGCGTCCACCGCGGAGATGAACGAGAAGGCCCGGCCCGCCAGGTAATCCGAGGATCCCGAGCACCAGAAGTCGATATCGGACTTGGTGATGTTCAGGTCCGCGTAGAGCTGCTGGAAGCACGGGACCAGCATCTCGACGCCATTGGTGGTGCCGAAGGTCTCCGGTACATGCGGTGCGTGAGCGAAGCCCACCACCGCGATTTCGGGTGTAGTCACGTCGCCTCTCAGAGGTGGTGCTGGTAGGACTCGTACGGCGCGTCGGGCTCACCGCTCGGCCGGAAGTGGTCGATATTGGCCATGCCGTGGCCCCATTCCTCGCGGGGTTTCCACACCGCCTCCACCCGCATGCCCATCCGGACCTCGCTCGCGTCGCAACCGAGGACCAGGTGCAGGAACGGGATGTCGGCACCGTCGAGCAGCACATAGGCCGCCACGTAGGGCGGCTTGATCCGCTGGCCGAGGAACGGCACATTGACGATGCAGAAGGTGGTGACGGTGCCCTTGTCCGGCAGCTCGACCAGGTCGTTGGTCGGGGTGCCGTCGGTCGGGTTGGCGCCGCGCGGCGGGAAGTAGACCCGCCCGCCCGCCTCGGAGCGGCCGCCGATGAGCTTGCCCTCGGCGAGTCCGCGCAGGTAGATGCTCTCCTGGGGAGAGGCGGTGTGCTTGTAGTTCAGGTCCACCGGGGTGGTCAGCATGGAGATGGGTTCGGCGGTCTCGCCGGATGGTGTCGCGGCTTCGGCGGTCTCGCCGGGTTCGAAGTAGGCGATGTCGTGGATGGTGCCGGTGGGTTCGGCGGCCCAGTGGGCGCGGACCCGCAGGCCGGTGTGCACCTGGCTCGGATCGGACACGTCGAGCGCGTGCAGCAGGGCGGTGTCGGCACCGTCGAGCTGGATCAGCGCCCACGCGAAGGGCCGGTCGAACGGCTGGCCCGGCAACGGCTCGGGAACCCACGTCCACGACGTCACGGTGCCGGTCGCCGCGACCTCGACGAGCTCGGCCAGCGGGGCCGAGGTCGCCGGGTCGTATTCGGCGGGCGGCACGAGGACGCGGCCGTCACTGCCGCGGACGCCGAGTATGCGGCGTTCGCGCAGTCCGGTCAGAAAAGCGCCGATGATGGGTCCGACGGACCTGGTGTAGTCGAATCGCACCCTCAGGGGTGCACTCAATACTTCCACTGCGGTATTCCCCTGGGTCACAATGTCGAGTAGAACAGGTTCTTATTCTGCTCGCAAGGATTCGCCGAAAGGGCGCCCTCATGAAATTCGGACTGCAACTCGGTTACTGGGGTGCGCGGCCGCCCGAGAACGTCGGTGAGCTGATGGTCGCCGCCGAGGAGACGGGCTTCGACGCGGTGTTCGCGGCGGAGTCCTGGGGCTCGGACGCGTTCGCGCCGCTGGCCTGGTGGGGCTCGCGCACCGAGCGGGTGCGGCTGGGCACCTCGGTGGCGCAGATGTCGGCGCGCACGCCCGCCGCCACCGCCATGCACGCGCTCACGCTGGACCATCTCAGCGGCGGCCGGGCCATCCTCGGTCTCGGGGTCTCCGGCCCGCAGGTGGTGGAGGGCTGGTACGGCCAGCCGTTCGCGCAGCCGCTGCGGCGCACCAGGGAGTACGTCGACATCGTGCGCAAGATCCTCGCGCGCGAGGCGCCGGTGACCTCCGACGGCAAGCACTACGGGCTGCCCTACACCGGTCCGGGCGCCACCGGACTGGGCAAGCCGCTCAAGCCGATCGTGCACCCACTGCGCGCGGATCTGCCGATCTGGCTGGGCGCGGAGGGCCCGAAGAACGTCGCCCAGACCGCCGAGATCGCCGACGGCTGGCTGGCGATCTACTACGCCCCGCGCCTGGCCGGGATGTACAACGAGTGGCTCGACGAGGGCTTCGCGCGGCCGGGCGCACGGCGTAGCCGGGCCGATTTCGAGATCGCGGCGAGCGCGCAGGTGGTCGTCACCGACGATCCGGCGGGTGAGATCGAGCGGATGCGCTGGGTCACCTCGCTCTACATCGGCGGCATGGGCGCGCCCGAGCTGAACTTCCACGCCCAGGTGTACAAGCGGATGGGCTACGCCGCCGAGGTCGACGAGATCACGGCGCTGTTCCAGGCGGGCCGCAAGGCCGAGGCCGCCGCCGCGGTGCCCGACGAGCTGATCACCGACACCGCCATCTTCGGCGACGAGGCGCACGTCCGGGCCCGGCTGAAGGAATGGGAGGACGCCGGGGTGACCATGATGCTGATCTCGGTTTCCGACGCGGATCAACTGCGTCGCATCGCACCCCTTGTAGAACGGTAGAACGCGTTCTAAATTCGATGAGATGAGCAGCCAGCAGACAACGGAAGTCCTCGGACTGTGGAATATCGCCGCGGCCGATCCCGAGCGGATCGCCGTCGTCGACCCGGACGGCACCGAGATCAGCTATCGAGAATTGGCCACCCTGGCCAACCGCTACGCCAATGGGCTACGCGGGATCGGCTTGCGGACCGGGGACGTCGTCGTCAGCATGCTGCACAACGGCGTCGAGGCCATCGCCGCGTACTTCGCCGCCTACCAGGCCGGGCTCTACATCGTCGCGGTGAACTGGCATCTCACCGCGCCGGAGATCGCCTACATCCTCGGTGACAGCGAGGCCTCGGCCTTCCTGGCCAGCGAGCGCTTCGCCGCGACCGCCGCCGAGGCCGCCGACCTGGCCGAACTGTCCGCCGACGCGCGCTTCGCCGTGGGTATGGTGCCCGGCTTCCGGCCGGTGTCGTGGCTGGGCGCCGCCGACACCGGCCGCCCGGACGAGCGCTCGGTGGGCGCCCCGATGCTCTACACCTCGGGCACCACCGGCCGCCCCAAGGGCGTGCGCCGCCCGCTCACCGGGGCCGATCCCGATGTGGTTCCGGCGCCGAACAAGTCGTTCTTCGGCCTGTTCGAACTGGCCCCCTACGACGATCACGTGCACATCTGCGGCTCGCCGCTCTATCACACCGCCGTGCTCAACTTCTCGACCATCTCCATCCAGCTCGGCCACAAGCTGGTGCTGATGGACCGCTGGGACGCCGAGGACATGCTCGCCCTGATCGAGCGGCACAAGGTGACCCACAGCCACATGGTGCCCACCCAGTTCCACCGCCTGCTGGCCCTGCCCGAGGACGTGCGCGCCCGCTACGACGTGTCCTCGCTGCGCAGCATGGTGCACGGCGCCGCGCCGTGCCCGCAGCAGACCAAACGGCAGATGCTCGACTGGTGGGGCCCGGTCGTCACCGAGTACTACGCGGCCACCGAGGGCGGCGGCACGGTGATCAACGGGGCCGAGTGGCTGCGCAAGCCCGGTTCGGTGGGCAAGGCATGGCCGTGGTCGGTGATCAAGATCCTCGACGAGACCGACGGCTCCGAACTGCCCGCGGGCAAGGAGGGCATGGTCTACATGAAGATGGGCGCCTCCAGCTTCGAGTACCACCACGCCAAGGAGAAGACCGAGGAGGCGCGCGTCGGTGACCTGTTCACCGTCGGCGACATCGGCTACCTCGACGAGGACGGCTACCTCTACCTGTGCGACCGCCGCTCGGACCTGATCCTGTCCGGTGGCGTCAACATCTACCCGGCCGAGATCGAGGGCGTGCTGATGAGCCACCCGAAGGTGGCCGACGTGGCGGTGCTCGGTGTGCCCGACCCGGATTGGGGCCAGCAGGTGAAGGCGTTCGTGCAGCCCGTCGAGGGCACCGAGGGCGACGACGCGCTCACCGCCGAGCTCACCGAATTCGCCGCCGGACAGCTCGCCAAGTACAAGCTGCCCCGCACGGTGGAATACCGTGCGGAGCTGCCGCGCGACCCCAACGGCAAGCTGTACAAGCGCCGCCTGCTCTGAGCGGGCGCCGCTAGACGGCCTCGCGCAGCTCCGGCGCGAGGCCGAACAGCGGGAACAGCCGATCGGTGTCGAGGAAGAAGTTGAGCCCGGCGATGGTGCCGCCGTCGAGCTCGAGCACCGTGATCGACCACGGCACCCAGACGCCGGGCTCCTCGCTCGGCTTGTAGTGCCCGAAGGCGGGCAGCCCGTTCGCGCCCGCCAGCGGCACCATCCGCGAATCGCGGCACGCGCTGCCGGTGCCGAGCATGAACGCGGCCACGTTCTCCGGCCCGGAGATCCACAGCTCGAACGGCGGCATCGACAGCGCCACATCGGCTTTGAGCAGGGTGGTGAGCGCGTCCATGTCGTAGGCCTCGAAGGCCTGCACGAAATCGTCGACGAGCTTGCGCTGATCGGGGTCGGTCTCGTCGAACCCGTCGGTGACCGCGGGCTGCACCTTCGACATGGTCGCCCTGGCCCGCTGCAGCGCGGAGTTCACCGACGCGGGCGACATCATCAGCGCCTCGGCGGTCTCGCTCGCGGAGAAGCGCAGCACCTCGCGCATGATCAGGATCGCGCGCTGGGTGGCGGGCAGATGCTGACAGGCGGCCACGAACGCCAGGCGCAGGGTGTCCTTGGTGGAGGCGTGTTCGGCCGGGTCGGCGCCGAAGGCCAGGCCGTTGGGGATGGGCTCGATCCACACGTAATCGGGCTGCGGGGGCGGCAGCGGGGAATCCGGGCGCCCCGGCCCGTTGAGGTCCATCGGTCTGGCCCGGCTCTGTGGCCGGTCGAGCATGTCCAGACAGATATTGGTGGCGATCTTGTACAGCCACGAGCGCAGACTCGCGCGTCCCTCGAAGGAATCGTAGGAGCGCCAGGCGCGGGTGAAGGTCTCCTGGACGGCGTCCTCGGCCTCGAAGGACGAGCCGAGCATGCGGTAGGCGTACGCGCACAACTCGCGCCGGTGGGATTCGAATTCGGCGAGGACGGCGGGGTCCGGGCCGGTGGTCGCGGTTGTGGCGTCGGTCATAGTTCCTCACCATGCCACAGGGGTCCGACACCCGACAGGGGCGAAAACGATTTCGCCGCCGACCGATGAATCCCGCGCGGGCGCCGCGTCTACATGTTCGAGACCGCAACGACGCCCGAAAGGCCGATACCCATGAGCAGCAAGATGATCTTCATCAACCTCCCCGTCGCCGACCTCGACCGCTCCAAGAGCTTCTACGAGGCGCTGGGCTGGAAGGTGAACGAGGATTTCACCGATCAGAACGCGTCGTGCATCGTCATCGACGACAACATCTGCCTGATGCTGCTGACCAAGGACTTCTTCTCGACCTTCAGCAAGCGCCCGATCGCCGACACCGTCAACCAGACCGCCGCGGGCTACGCCCTGTCGCTGGCCAGCGCCGAGGAGGTCGACGTGCTCACCGACGCCGCCGTGGCCGCGGGCGCCAAGGAGGAGGTCAACGAGGACAAGCGCGCGCAGGAGGCCCAGGTCGGCATGCACGGCCGCACGTTCATCGACCCGGACGGGCACCAGTGGGAGCCGTTCTTCATGAACTACCCGGGCTGAGTTTCCCCTTGTCGACGAGGGCGCAGGGCGGACAGCCCGGCGCCCTCGCGGCCGTTCAGGAGCCGGTGAACGTGGGCTTGCGCTTCTCGGCGAAGGCCTTGGGGCCTTCCTTGGCGTCGGCGGACTTGAAGACGGCGGCGCCCAGTTCGGCGTCGACCTTGAAGGCGTCGTTCTCGTGCATGCCCTCGGTGTCGCGGATGGTCTTGAGGATCGCCTGCACGGCCAGCGGGCCGTTGGCGGAGATCATCTCGGCCAGTTCCAGCGCCTTGTCCAGAGCGGTGCCGTCCGGGACGACGTGACCGATCAGGCCGATCTCCTTGGCCTCGGCGGCCTTGATGTGGCGGCCGGTCAGCAGCAGATCGGCGGCCACGGTGGCCGGGATCTGGCGGGGGAGGCGCACCGCCGAGCCGCCGAGCGGGAACAGGCCCCAGCGCGGCTCGGAGACACCGAATTTCGCGCTCTCGCCCGCCACCCGGATATCGGTGGCCTGCAGGATCTCGGTGCCGCCCGCGATGGCCGGGCCCTCCACGGCCGCGATGAGCGGCTTGGTGAGCCTGCGGCCCTTGAGCAGGGCGTCGATGCGGGACAGGTCCCAGCCGCCGCCCTTGAAGGAGTCGCCGGGGTGCTGGGCGGTCATCGCCTTGAGGTCGGCGCCCGCGCAGAACGCGCCTCCGGCGCCGGTCAGGATGGCGACGCGGATCTCGGGATCGCTGTCGACCTGGTCCCAGGCGTCGCGCATGATCGCCATCATCTCGCCCGAGAGGGCGTTGCGCGCCTCCGGCCGGTTCATGGTCACGATGAGGACATGGTCGCGCTTCTCGACCAGGCAGTGGGCCATCCGAATTCTCCTGACTTCCGAGACTCGCGAGCGAGTCTCGCCGAAACCTTGTCAGAAACAGTAACACGTTCTATTTTTGACTTTGTGAGCTACAACATAGCCGATCTCGTCGAACACGCCGTCGACCTGATGCCCGACCGGATCGTGCTGGTCGGCGAGCATCGTGAGTCGACCTATGCCGAACTGGAGGAGCGGGCCAACAAGCTGGCCCACTACCTGCAAGAACAGGGTGTGCGTCCCGGCGACAAAGTCGGAATCTACTCCCGTAACACCGTCGAGGCCGTCGAAGCGATGGTCGCCATCTTCAAGGCGCGGGCGGTGATGATCAACGTCAACTACCGCTACGTCGAGAACGAGTTACTGCACATCTTCGACAACTCCGACATGGCCGCGCTCATCTACGAGCGCCGCTACGCGGACAAGGTCGAAGCCGTGCGGGCCAAGGTGCCCGGCCTGAAGACGCTGGTCGTCGTCGATGACGGCACCGATGCCCCGACCCCGCCGGACACCGTCGAGTACGAAGCCGCGCTGGCCGCCTCCTCGGGCGAGCGTGACTTCGGCGAACGCTCGCCCGACGACATCTACATGCTCTACACCGGCGGCACCACCGGCCTGCCCAAGGGCGTGATGTGGCGGCACGAGGACGTGTGGCGGGTGCTCGGCGCGGGCATCAACTTCGTCACCGGCGAATACGTCAAGGACGAGTGGGAGCTGGCCAAGGTCGGCGCGGCCAACCCGCAGATGGTGCGCTTCCCGATCCCGCCGATGATCCACGGCGGCTCGCAGTGGGCCACCTTCCACAGCCTCTTCGGCGGCGGCAAGGCCGTGATGATCCCCGAGTTCAGCGGGCACGCGGTCTGGCAGGCCGTCGACAAGCACGGCATCAACCTGATCTTCATCACCGGTGACGCCATGGCCCGGCCGATGCTCGACGCGCTCGACGAGGGCAACCCGGAAACCGGGGAGCCCTACGACCTCTCGACGCTGTACGTGCTGGCCAGCAGCGCGGCGCTGTTCTCGCCGCCGCTCAAGGACAAGTTCCTGGAGCTGCTGCCCAACCGGATGATCTCCGATTCCATCGGTTCCTCGGAGACCGGCTTCGGCGGCCTGTCACTGGTCGCCAAGGGCGCCACGCACACCGGTGGCCCCCGGGTGAAGATCGACGCGGCCACCCAGGTGCTCGACGAGCAGGGCAATCCGGTCGAGCCCGGCTCGGGCGTGATCGGCCTGCTCGCGCGCAGCGGCCACATCCCGCTGGGCTACTACAAGGACGAGGTCAAGTCGGCCGCGACGTTCAAGGAGTTCAACGGGGTCCGCTACGCGATCCCCGGCGACTACGCGCGCGTAGAGGAGGACGGCACCGTCACCATGCTCGGCCGTGGCTCGGTGAGCATCAACAGCGGCGGCGAGAAGATCTACCCCGAAGAGGTCGAGGGCGCGCTCAAGGCGCATCCGGACATCTTCGACGCGCTCGTGGTCGGTGTGGAGGACGCGCGCTGGGGTCAGCGCGTGGTCGCCGTGGTGCAGTGTCGCGACGGCAAGCGCCCGAGCCTGGCCGAGCTGAAGCCGGTGCTCGCTCAGGAGATCGCCTCGTACAAGCAGCCACGCAGCCTGTGGTTCGTCGACGAGATCAAGCGCTCGCCCGCCGGTAAGCCCGACTACCGTTGGGCCAAGGCGCAAACCGACGAGCGCCCCGCCGACGAGCACGCCGACGCGGGCTCCGCGTAACTCGCCACGACTCGGCCCGCCCGGCACCCCGGGCGGGCCGATTCGCGTTCCTGCTCGGATGGAATGGCTGGACGAGGTGGCGCGTCGTTCGGGCCGCCACGCCCCTGGCCACTCGGGCGCCACCAGAGCGCGGTGATCGGCCCGCTAGCGGGTGGTGAGTTCGGCGAGGCGGGTGGCGAGTGTGTTGCGGACGGCGGGGATGCTGGTGAGCAGGCGCAGGGCGGTGTTGCGCGCGGTGCGGGCCGGTGCCGAGCGCAGGGTGGCCATGCGGGTCATGCGGTCGGTGAAGGCGACGACGTCCAAGGCGATCGGCCTGCGGATGGTCTCGTAGCTGTCGAGCAGCGAATCCGGCTCGCCCGCGACCACTTTCGCCAGCAGGCCCGCGAGCGCGGCGGCGTCCTGGATGCCGGTGTTCATACCCTGACCGCCCGCCGGGCTGTGCACATGCGCGGCGTCGCCCGCGAGCAGGACGCGACCCGCGCGGTACCGCTCGGCCACGCGGTGGTGCACGCGGAAGCGCGAGCTCCACAGCACCTCGTCGACCCGGACCTCGCCGCCGGGGCCGCGGGCGTCGAGCAGCCGCTGGATGTCGGTGCGTGACGGGCGTTCGGGAGCGTCGTCCACGGTGGCGACCACGCGGTAGCGCTCCTGCGCGGGATCGGGCAGCGGAGCCACCACGGTGACACCCTCGGGCGAAAGATGCAGGGACACTTCGGTACGCGGAGTGGGCCAGCTCATCCGCACGTCGGCCAGGACGAACGAGGCCGGGTAGGTGTCGCCGGTGAACCCGATGCCCGCCTGCTCGCGCACCACACTGTGCATCCCGTCGGCGCCGATCACATACGCGGCGGTGATGGTGCCCGGAGTGCCGTCGGCATCGGTGTATTCGACGGTGACGCCGCCGTCCTCGTCGGTCAGCCCGGTCACCGTGCAGGGCCGGTGGACCGTGCCGCCCGCCCGGTGCAGGCGCTCGAGCAGGACCGCCTCGGTGACATCCTGCGGAATCATCAGCGTGTAGGGGAATTCGGTCGGCAGGTCGCCGAATCCGATGGTGGCCAGGGTCTTCGGGCCGTCATGGATCTTGAAGG
Organism: Nocardia sp. SSK8; assembly: GCF_037034205.1. Lineage (NCBI taxonomy): Bacteria > Bacillati > Actinomycetota > Actinomycetes > Mycobacteriales > Nocardiaceae > Nocardia > Nocardia sp. SSK8. The sequence continues at coordinate 135,444 of NZ_JBAGKD010000012.1, read as the reverse complement.
TGGGCACCTTGATACCGCGCGCGACGAGCTCGTCCGCCAAGCCCAGTTCCGCGAGAACTTCGAGGGTCCTGGCATGCACCACGGCGGCACGCGAGGTGTTCGCGCCCTCGCCGAGCCGGTCGATGAGGACATGGTCGATACCGGCCTCGGCGAGCACGATCGCGGCGGTGAGCCCGGCAGGGCCCGCGCCGACGATGACGACGGAGGTGAAGGCGGGGAGCTGGGTGGCGGACATCTGCGACTCCTGGTCAACGCTTGTTTGCCAACGCTTGTAGGCATAACGGTAGACCCGCCGGTGGCGGCAAGTCAACAGTTGTTGGCCTACACTTGTTGGCATGAAGACGCCGAACCCTCCGGTGCGTCGCTCCGACGCCACCAAAGCCGTCATCCTCGACGCGGCCCGCGCGCGCTTCGCCGTCGACGGCTACGCCAAGGCCACCATTCGCGCCATCGCCGCCGACGCCGAGATCGACCCGTCCATGGTGATGCGATATTTCGGCAGCAAGGACGGCCTGTTCGCGGCGGCCGTGGCGATCGACCTCGACCTGCCCGACCTCGCCGCCGCGCCCCCGGACGCCCTGGGCGAGACCCTGGTCCGCCGCTTCCTGGCCATCTGGGAGGGCCGCGAGAACACGGTCCTGCTGATCCTGCTGCGCTCCTCGATCACCGACGACTCCGTCGCCGACCGCTTCCGCGTCATCTTCGCCGAACAGGTCCTGCCCGCCGTTCTGCGCGTCGGCGACCCGGCCGACGCCCCCCGCCGCGGCGGCCTCATCGTCACCCAGCTCCTCGGCATCGCCCTGTGCCGCTACATCCTGCGCCTACCCCCGGTCGTCGAGATGCGCCCCGACGACCTCGTCGCCGACATCGCCCCGACCCTCCAGCGCTACCTCACCTCGACCCCGCCCGCTCCACTCTGAACGCGGACAGCGCCCGTGCCGGATGCGTAGGGAAGGCAACCGGCACGGGCGCTGGGCGGGGTGAGTCGGGTCAGCCCGCCAGTTCCGCGCCGAGGGCGAGGAGGTGGGGGGTGGCGCCGCCGAGGGCGAATTCGTGGTGCTTGGCGGCGGTGAAGTAGTTGTGCACGATGTGGTCGCGGTCGATGCCCAGGCCGCCGTGCACGTGGATGACGGTGTGCGCGACCTTGTGGCCCGCCTCGGCCGCCCAGAATTTGGCGATGTGCACGGCCTCGGTGGCGGGCAGGCCCTCGGTGATCCGCCAGGCGGCCTGGGTGACGGCCAGGCGCAGGCCGCCGATCTCGATGTAGGCGTCCGAAAGGCGCTGGGCGACAGCCTGGAACGAGCCGAGTGGCTTGCCGAACTGCTCGCGGGTGCGGGTGTGCTCGGCGGTGAGTTCCAGCGCCCGCTCGAGCGTGCCGAGCTGCAGGGCCGACAGGCCGAGCCAGGCATGCTCGCGCAACCGGGTGAGCACCTCGGCGCCGGTGTCGAGGGTGCCGAGCAGTCGCGCCGGGGTATCGGCGAATTCGACGAGGAACTCCGGAGCCAGGTCGACGACCTGCTGGGCGGTGCGGGTCACCGAGGCGTGCTCGGGGTCGACCACGAACACCGCGGGCTGACCGGACACGGTGGCGGGCACCAGGATTCGCGCGGCACGATCGGCGAAGGGGACGGTGGTCGCGGTACCGGTGACGGTCCAGCCGTCGCCCTCGGTGGCGACGATTCCGGGTGCGTCGGTGGTCGCGCGCAGCGGCTCGGCCAGCGCGGCGGTGAGCACGATCTCGCCGGTGCCCGCGCGGGCGGCCAGCGCGCGCTGATCCGCGTCACCGAACCGGGCCAGCGCGTCGGCGGTGACGACCACCGACCACAGCGCGGGCACCGCGGCCGCGGCCTTGCCGAGTTCCCGCAGGATCGCGGTCTGTTCCAGCGCGCCGAAATCGCTGCCGCCCAGGTCTTCCGGGAGCGCCGCGGCCAGCACGCCCGCGTCGGCGAGGGCCTTCCACAGTTGCTCGTCGAAGCGGCCCGCGGTGTCGAGTTCGCGCAGGCGGTCGGCGGTGACCAGCTTGGCGCAGATCTCGCCGGTCAGCCGGGCGAGATCGAGCTGGGCTTCGGTGGGAGTGAAATCCATGAGGGGATACCGGCTTTCGTCGATCAGCGGGCGGAGGCGGGCTGGCGCAGGGCGGTCATGGCGATGATGTCGCGCTGCACCTCGTTGGTGCCGCCGCCGAAGGTGAGGATCAGCGCGGCCCGGTGCATCCGCTCCAGCCTGCCCAGCATCGCGGCGCCGGGGGAGTCCTGGCGCAGGTAGCCGTGCGCGCCGACGACCTCCATCAGCAGGCGATACGCCTCGGTCGACAGCTCGGTGCCGTAGATCTTGCAGGCCGAGGCGTCCCACGGCTTGGGTGCCGCCTCGCCGCCCTGATCGGCGCGGCTGGCGATCTCCCAGTTCAGCAGCTTGAGGTATTCGACCTTGGCGTAGACGCGGGCCAGATTCAGCCGCACCCATTCCTGGTCGATGACGCGCTTGCCGTCGGGACCGGTGGTCTGCTTGGCCCACTCCACGGTCTGGTTCACCGCCAGCGAGAGCGGGCCCGCCGAGGTGAGCGCGACGCGCTCGTGATTGAGCTGATTGGTGATCAGCGACCAGCCGCCGTTCTCCGGGCCGACCATCGCCGAGGCGGGCACCCGCACGTCCTGGTAGTAGGTGGCGGAGGTGTCAGGCCCGGCCATGGTGTGCACCGGCGTCCAGGAGAAGCCCGCGGTATCGGTGGGCACGATGAACATCGTGATGCCCTTGTGCTTCTTGGCCGAGGGGTCGGTGCGCACGGCGAGCCAGATGTAGTCGGCGTAGGCGATGAGGCTGGTCCACATCTTCTGGCCGTTGATCACGAAGTCGTCGCCGTCGCGCACGGCCGAGGTGCGCAGCGAGGCCAGGTCGGTGCCCGCGCCCGGCTCGGAGTAGCCGATGGCGAAATGCAGCTCACCCGAGGCGATCTTGGGCAGGAAGAACTTCTTCTGCTCCTCGGTGCCGTACTGCATGATCGTCGGCGCGACCGAGTTCAGCGTGAGGAACGGGACCGGGGCGCCGGCGATGGCGGCTTCCTCGACGAAGATCAGCTGATCCATCGTGGTGCGGTCCTGGCCGCCGTACTCCTTCGGCCAGCTCAGCGTGAGCCAGCCGTCGCGGCCCATCTGCCGCACGACCTCGCGGTAGACGTCACCTTCGCCGTACTCGCCGGTCTGCAGGCTCAGCGCCTTGCGCCGCTCCGGCGTCATCAGCGTGCCGAAATACTCGCGCAGCTCGGCGCGGAGTTCTTCCTGCTGCGGCGTATACGCGACGCGCATCGTTGCTACCTCGGTCTCTCGCGGCCAAACAGTGGGTGGCGGGACGCAGGGGATGAGCCCCGCCGAAACCGATCATTGCATATCAACTGGAACATGTTCCAGTATTGACAGTGATTCGGCGGCCGTTCCGCTCCGCGGTGCCCACTGTCTGGGTTAGTGTCGCCGAGACCGCGTGGAAGGAAGCTCTCATGAAGATCATCGTCGATTTCGACCGGTGCGAAGCGAACGGCGTCTGTGTCGGAATCGCCCCTGACATGTTTGAACTCGATGACGACGACAACCTGCACGTGCTCGAGGGCGATGTGGCCGACGATCGCGTCGCCGACGTGGAGGAAGCCGTGGCGCAGTGCCCCAAGGCCGCGCTGCGGTTGGCGTGATCGCCTCTTGTCGGATAGTGAAACACGTTCTAAAGTCGGCCCGATGAGTGTGATGCAGACTTCACTGGAGGGCCGGGTCGCTATCGTGACCGGCGCCGGGGCCGGTCTCGGCCGGGCCGAAGCCCTCGCGCTGGCCGCGGCGGGCGCGGCGGTGGTCGTCAACGACCTCACCGAGGACGCCGCCGCCGAGACCATCGCCGCGATTCGCGAGCTCGGCGGCAAGGCCGAGTTCGTCGGCGGCTCGATCGCCGAGCGGTCCACCGCCGACGCGCTGATCGCGACCGCCGAGGAATCGCTGGGCGGCCTCGACATCGTGGTCAACAACGCGGGTATCACCCGCGACCGCATGCTGTTCAACATGTCCGACGAGGACTGGGACGCGGTGATCGCGGTGCATCTGCGCGGGCACTTCCTGCTCTCGCGCAATGCCGGTGCCTACTGGCGCGCGGCCGCCAAGGCCGCGGGCGAGCCGGTCTACGGCCGCCTGGTCAACACCTCCTCGGAGGCGGGCCTGCTCGGTCCGGAAGGCCAGGCCAACTACGGCGCGGCGAAGGCGGGCATCACCGCCCTCACGCTCACCGCGGCCCGCGGCCTCGCGCGCTACGGCGTGCGCGCCAATGCAATCTGCCCGCGGGCCAGGACCGCGATGACCGAAGCGGTCTTCGCCTCCGCGCCCGAGGGCACCGTCGACCCGCTGGCCCCCGAGCATGTGGCCAAGCTCGTCGCCTACCTCGCCTCGCCCGCGGCCGACGCGGTCAACGGCCAGGTGTTCGTCGTCTACGGCCCGATGGTGGCCCTGATGGCCGCCCCGACCGTCGAGCAGCGTTTCGACGCGGCGGGCGCCGAGTGGTCCGCGGCCGATCTGGCCGCCACCCTGGGTGGCTACTTCGCAGAGCGCCCCGCCGACCACACCTTCTCGGCCCGCGCCCTACGCGATCTGGGCTGATCTTCCCGTCGGCGATTTGCCCGATGTTGGCTCGCCGCGTGCCGCGACGAAACATTGACCTCTGTGCAGTTGTACGCCGGTCCAGCTGTTGGTAGACATGAGCGTCGGGGTGTGTGGCGAGTCACAGGAGGCCGGTTGAGTTCGATAAGCATTCGTTTCAGTTTTGGTCCCGATACGCGAGAAAAAGTCCTGCTCTAAGTCTTCTGAAACGGCAGACATTAGCGGGAACGTGTTCTAGTCTTTGGGCAGTCTTCAGATCGGGGTGGCGGTGAAGTACGGGTACGCGGGCCTCTCGGCCCGCCCGTCGAACAAGGAGGAATCCGCATGAACGACCTCCTTGCTGTCCCGTTGCGGGCGGTCGGCGGATTCTTCGAACTCGGCGCGGAAGTGGCTCGGGCCACCTTCCGCCGACCCTTCCAATGGCGTGAATTCGTCGACCAGTCCTGGTTCGTCGCCCGCGTCTCCATCGTGCCGACACTGCTGGTGGCGATTCCGTTCACCGTGCTGGTCGTGTTCACGCTCAACATCCTGTTGCGCGAGATCGGCGCCGCCGACCTCAGCGGTGCGGCCGCCGCCTTCGGCGCCGTCACCCAGGTCGGGCCGATCGTCACGGTGCTGATCGTGGCGGGCGCGGGCGCCACCGCGATCTGCGCCGACCTGGGCGCGCGCACCATCCGCGAGGAGATCGACGCGATGAAGGTGCTGGGCATCGACCCGGTCGCCCGGCTCGTCGTCCCGCGCGTGCTCGCCTCGATGTTCGTGGCGCTGATGCTCAACAGCCTGGTGTGCACCGTCGGTATCGTCGGCGGCTTCGCCTTCTCGGTCTTTCTGCAGGGCGTGAATCCCGGCGCGTTCGTCAACGGCATTCCGCTGCTGACGAATCTGCCCGAACTGATCATCTCCGAGATCAAGGCGGGCCTGTTCGGCCTGATCGCCGGAATGGTCGCCTGCTATCTGGGATTGCAGGTGAAAGGCGGGCCCAAGAGTGTCGGTGACGCGGTGAACCAAACGGTGGTATTCGCCTTCATGGCCCTTTTCGTGGTGAACGTCGTGGTCACCGCGATCGGCCTGAAATTCACGGTGCGGTGACCACGATGGCATTCATTGTTCGTAGTAAGTTCCCGCGCACGGTCCGCCGTTTCGAGCGGGCCTCGAAATCCGTGGATTCGCTGGGCGACAAGGCGATCTTCTTCGTCAAGGCGCTCGCCTCGGTGCCCCGCGCCCTGGTGCACTACCGCACCGAGACCATCCGGCTGATCGCCGAGATCAGCATGGGCAGTGGCGCGCTGGCCGTCATCGGCGGCACCGTCGTCATCGTCGGGTTCCTGACGCTGATGGCCGGTGGCACCATCGCGGTGCAGGGCTACAGCTCGCTCGGCAATATCGGCGTCGAGGCGCTGACCGGCTTCTTCGCCGCCTTCATCAATGTGCGCATCGCCGCCCCGGTGATCTCCGGCATCGGCCTGGCCGCCACCATCGGCGCGGGCGCGACCGCCCAGCTGGGCGCGATGCGGGTGGCCGAGGAGATCGACGCGCTGGAATCGATGGCCATCCGGCCGGTGCCGTTCCTGGTCGGCACCCGGGTGCTGGCGGGCATGATCGCGATCGTGCCGCTCTACGCGCTCGCGGTGATCGCTTCCTTCCTCGCCAGCCGCTTCGCGACCGTGGTCATCTACGGCCAGTCCGCGGGCGTCTACGACCACTACTTCTCCACCTTCCTGATTCCCAGCGACATCCTCTGGTCGTTCGCGCAGGCGATCGTGATGGCGCTGGCGGTGATGCTGATCCACACCTACTTCGGCTTCACCGCCGCGGGCGGTCCGGTCGGCGTGGGGATCGCGGTAGGTAATGCGGTGCGCGCCTCGCTGGTCGCGGTGGTCACGGTGACCCTGCTGATCTCGCTGGCCATCTACGGCACCTCCGGCAACTTCCACCTCTCGGGATAGCGCGATGGACACCTCACGGATCGTTGCCGCACTGCAGGGCGGGCTCGGGCGCAAGCTCGCCGCGCTCGCGCTGGTCGGCCTGCTCGTCGCCGGCGCCTCGCTCGCGATCGCCCTGTTCCAGGGCGCGTTCACCAATACCGCGGTGGTGCTGATCGATACCCCGCGCACCGGGTTGGTGCTCGACCCCGACGCCAAGGTGAAGGTGCGCGGCGTCGAGATCGGCCGGGTCACCGACATCGACCTGCGTGACGACGGCGCCCAGCTGCGGCTGGCGGTCGACCCCGACCAGCTGAAGCTGGTCCCCGCCAACGCGGGCGTCGACATCCGCTCGACCACGGTCTTCGGCGCCAAGTACGTCAACTTCATCGTCCCCGACCAGCCCGCCACCACCTCGCTCGCACCGGGCTCCACGGTGGCCGCCAGCTCGGTGACCGTCGAGTTCAACACCCTGTTCCAGCACCTGTCCGACGTGCTCGCCCAGGTCGAACCGGAGAAACTCAACGCCACCCTGACCGCGCTGGGTACCGCGCTCGAGGGCCGCGGCGACAAGATGGGCGACCTGCTCGTCCGCTCGGATCGCTATCTGCGCGAACTCAACCCGTACCTGCCCACGTTGCAGTCGGACCTGGACAAGACCGCCGCGGTGACCGACCTCTACAGCGAAGTCACCGACCCGCTGCTGCGCACCGTCGACAATGCGACGGTCACCTCGCAGACCATCGCCGAGATGCAGGGCCAGCTCGACAATGTGCTGGTGAATGTCATCGGGCTGTCCGACACGGTGGGTTCGGTGCTGCGGGAGAACGAGCACGATCTGGTGACCGCGCTCGATCTGCTGCGGCCCACGACCGCCCTGCTGTTCGAATACGCGCCCGCGCTGGGCTGTGTCATCGACGGCCTCGGCCCGCTGATGCCGATCGCCGAGGAGATGATGGGCGGCAGGCTGCCCGGTGTCGGTATGAACGCGAGCTTCATGCTCGGCGCCCAGCCGTACTCCTACCCCAACGACCTGCCCAAGGTGAACGCGACCGGCGGCCCGCGGTGTGAGGGTGTGGTGGATCGGGTGCCGAACAGCCACTCGGATTATCTGGTGACCGATACCAGCGAGGGTTCGGTATACACGCCGAATACTCAGCACGACTTCCACGGGGCGCCAAAGGTATTCCAGCTGCTGCTGGACGGACTGCCGGGAGTGACGCGGTGAGGAACACAGGCACTACGGTCAAGCTGGCGATCTTCACCGTAGTGATGACGCTGGTGTTCGCGGGCCTGGCGATCGTGTTGAGCCAGGCGCGCTTCTCCCGCGAGACCGGCTACAACGCGGTCTTCACCAGCTCCTCGGGCATGCTGCCCGGGGCGAAGGTGCGCATCGCGGGTGTGCCGGTGGGTTCGGTGACCTCGGTGAAGGTCGGCGACGACAACTTCGCGCACGTGGAGTTCGATGTCGACAGCAAGTACGCCGTGCTGGCCAGCACCCGGGCCGCGATCAAGTACGAGAACCTGGTCGGCGATCGCTATCTGGAACTGCAGGAGGGCCCCGGCTCGGCCCGGCGGCTCTCCGACGGCGACACCATCGGCCGCGAACAGACCTCTCCCGCACTGGATCTGGACCTGCTGCTCGGCGGCTTCAAGCCGCTGCTACGCGGACTCGATCCGGCGCAGGTCAACGACCTGACCGGCGCGCTGCTGCAGATCTTCCAGGGCCAGGGCGGCACGCTGGTCTCGCTGCTCAACAGCGGCGGCAACTTCGCCAAGACCCTCTCCGACCGCGACGCGCTGATCGGCAGTGTCATCGACAACCTCAACACCGTGCTGGCCACCATCGATGACCGCGGCGACCAATTCGCCACCACCATCGACGAATTGCAGCGCCTGGTCAGCGACCTGTCCGCCCAGCGCGACCCGATCGGTGCCGCACTGCCTCGGATCGCTGGTGCGACACAGGAACTCAACGACCTGCTGGTCACGGCCCGCCCCGATCTGCGCAACACCATCGAGCAGACCGGTCGCCTGGCCACCAACCTCGACGAGGGTTCCGACCACCTGGACTGGGTGCTCGGCAAGCTGCCCGACACCTACAAGAAGCTCATCCGGATCGGCGCCTACGGCTCGTTCCTGCAGCTGTACATCTGCGGTACCAACTTCCTGATCACCGGCCCGGACGGTCAGCCGATGGAAGTGCACGCGCCGGGTCTGCAGGCGACCGGAAGGTGCGCGCCCAATGAATGAGAACAAATCCTCGGCGGCGACGATCGGCATCGTCGGCATCGTGCTGGCGGTGACGATCTCGCTCGCCACCCTGCAGTTCACCGAACTGCCCTTTATCCGCTCCGGCGCGACGTTCACCGCGAACTTCCTCGACGCGGGTGGACTCGTCCCGGGCGACCCCGTGCACGTGGCTGGCGTGCGTTCGGGGGAGGTGCGGCAGGTCTCGCTCGACGGTGACAAGGTCCTGGTGAAGTTCGACCTCGACGAGTCGATCGTGCTGGGCGAGAAGACGACCGCCGCGATCAAGACCAATACGGTGCTCGGTCGCAAGTCCCTGGACGTGGTGCCCGCGGGCCCCGGCGCCCTCGGCACCCGCGACACCATCCCGGTCGAGCGCACCACCTCGCCGTACTCGCTCAACGAGGCACTCAGCGATCTCGGTGGCACGGTGCGTGATCTGGATCTGGACCAGGTCGACCAGACTCTCGACACCCTCTCCGCCGCTTTCGCCGACACCCCGGGCCCGCTGCGCAACGCCCTCGACGGCGTCACTGCGCTCTCGCGCAGCATCAACACCCGTGATCAGGCGCTCACCGATCTGCTGGCCAGGGCGCAGAACGTCACCAAGATCCTCGCCGACCGCAGTACGCAGCTCAACACCCTGCTGCTCGATGGCAACGAACTGCTCGGCGAGCTCGACCGCCGCCGCGCCGCGATCAACCAGCTCGTCGTCTACGTCGACGATGTCGCCAGGCAGCTGTCGGGGCTGGTCGCCGACAACGAACCGCAGATGCAGCCCGTCCTGGACCGGCTGAATTCGGTGCTCGGCCTGCTTCAGCGCAACGAGCAGAACCTGCGCGACGCTCTCGATGGTCTCGGCCCCTACGCCGCCGCCCTCGGCGAGCAGGTCGGCAACGGTCCCTGGTTCAACGCCTACGTGGTGAACGCGAGCAGTACCGAACTGCGCCCGCTCGTCGACGCGCTGGTCTGGCCCGAACAGGTGCCCCAAGACCTCATCGACATCTTCACCAACCCCAAAACGCCCTACATCGCTCCCGCCGAGGAGGATCCGCCGCGATGAGCATCACCCAGCAGGTGCGCGGCTTGCCGCGCTGGACGATCGCGGTGGCGGTCGTGGTGGTCGCCGCGCTGGTCGCGCTCGGCGTCTACCTCGTCACCGGCGGCGGGAAGAACACCGTGACCGCCGCGTTCACCTCGACCACCGGCCTGTACGAGGGCGACGAGGTGCGGGTGCTCGGCGTGACCGTCGGCAGCATCGATTCCATCGAGCCAGGGAAGGGCCAGGTGAAGGTGCGCATGAGCATCGACAGCGGCGTCGCCCTGCCCGCCGACGCGCGTGCTGTGATCATCGCGCCGTCGCTGGTCTCGGCCCGGTTCGTGCAGATCGCGCCCGCTTACTCCGGTGGCCCGAAACTCGCCGACGGCGCCCAGATTCCGCTCGAACGCACCGCGGTGCCGGTCGAGTGGGACGAGATCAAGGCCGAGCTCACCAAGCTCTCCACCGCACTCGGCCCAGTCGGCGACGACCAGCAGGGCTCCTTCGGCCGCTTCGTCGACACCGCCGCCGACAACCTCGACGGCAACGGCCAGAAGTTCCGCGACACCCTGCGCGAACTGTCGGCCACCCTCACCACCCTCTCCGACGGCCGCACCGACCTGTTCGGCACCATCCGCAACCTGCAGAAGTTCGTCGAGGTGCTCTCGGCGAGCAATGAGCAGATCGTCCAGTTCAGTGGGCGGCTGGCGTCGGTGTCGTCGGTGCTGGCCGGTGCGTCCGAAGACCTCGGTGCCGGGCTGGACAGCCTGGACGTGGCGCTGGCGGATGTGCAACGGTTCCTCGAGGGAACCGGCGGTGAACTCACCGAGGGCGTCGAACGGCTCGCCGACGTCACCCAGACCCTCGTCGACAAGCGGCCCGAGATCGAGCGTGTCCTGCACTCCGGGCCGACCGCGATGGTCAACTTCTATCAGCTCTACAAGCCCGCCCAGGGCTCGCTCACCGGCGCGATCGCGCTGAACAACAGTGCCAACCCACTCAGCTTCCTGTGTGGGTCCATCCGGGCACTCGAGAACAACAACTCCGACAAGTCCGCGGATCTGTGCGCGGAGTTCCTGGCGCCGGTGATCAGTTCCCTGGCGATGAACTACGTGCCGATCATGACCAACCCGGCCAGCGGCGTCACCGCCTTCCCCGACCAGCTGGTCTACAGCGACCCGAGCCTCGAAGGCGCGGGCCAGCCGACTTCGGCCCCGGCGCCCACGGCCGCGCCGATCACCGTGCCCGAAGGACTCGCCGGTCTGGCCGTTCCAGGAGGACAGCGGTGAACATCAGTCAGTCCAGAATCGAGGCGGCCGTGAGTCAGCGGCGGCGACGCACTCTCGCCGGGCTGGCTGTCGGCATCGCCGTCGCGCTCGGCACCACCGGCTGTCAGTTCGACGGGCTCAACTCCCTGCCCATGCCGGGCTCGGAGGGACGCGGACCCGGCTCGTACACCGTGCGGATCCAGATGCCCAATGTCACCACCCTGACCCGGAATTCGCCGGTACGGGTGGACGACGTCGAGGTCGGCAATGTCACCGGGATCGAGGTCGAGGGCTGGCACGCGCTGGTGACGGTCTCGCTCAACCCCGAGGTGCACCTGCCCGCCAACGCGGTCGCCAAGATCGGCCAGACCAGCCTGCTCGGCAGCAACCACATCGAGCTGTCCCCGCCGACCACGGTCGAGCCGGTCGGGCAACTGCGCGGCGGCGACACCATCCCGCTGGATCGGGCCGGGGCTTACCCGACCACCGAACAGGTGCTGTCCTCGTTGTCGGTGGTGCTCAACGGCGGTGGTATCGCGCAACTCGAGACCATCACCACAGAACTGAACGCGATGCTGGTTGGCCGCGAGGACGAGATCGCCGACCTGCTGCCCCAACTCAACGAGCTGACCACCGGCCTGGAACGCCAGACCGGCAGCATCATCGCCGCCATGGAGGGCCTGGACCAGCTCGCGGGCAAACTCGCCGGGCAGAAGGACGTGATCGCCGAGGCGATCGAACAGATCCACCCCGCCCTGACCGCGCTGGCCGACCGGTCGGCGAACATCACCGCCGCGATCACCGCGCTCGGTGAGCTCGGCGATGTCAGCGAACGGCTGATCAAGACCAGCGGCGACAACCTGGTCGCCAATCTGCGCAGCCTCGGCCCGGTGCTGAAGACCCTGGCCGACACCGGCCAGAACCTCGTCCAGGCGATGGGCATCCTGCCGACCTTCCCGTTCCCGATCAAGAACATCGACAACGCCATCATGGGCGACTACATGAACCTGTTCATCACCCTCGACCTGACCGGCAGCAGGCTGGACAGCAACTGGCTCACCGGCACCCCGCTCGGCGGACGCTTCGGTGGCGTCGAGGGTGTCGTCGGTTCGTTCGCGCCGACGACCGCCACCGATGCCGCCGACCCGGCCACCGCGCCGTTCGCCCCGGCACCGGCTCCGGCACCGGCTCTGAATCTGCCTGGGCTGCCCACGATTCCAGGTCTGCCCGCCATCCCCGGCATCACCGCGCCGCTGCCCGGCCAGGAAGGGGCGGGTCGATGAAACTCACCCGGTTCGTGCGAGCCCAGCTCGCGATCTTCGCGGTGCTCACCGTGGTCGGTCTCGTCGTGATGGGCAGTACCTACCTGCAGGTGCCCGCGATGTTCGGGATCGGCCGGTACGCGGTCACCGTGCAACTGGCCGCCACCGGCGGGCTCTATCCCACCGCCAATGTCTCCTACCGCGGCCAGAACATCGGCAAGGTCGAGGCGGTGCGGCTTACCCCGGAGGGTGTCGAGGCGGATCTATCGATCGACAGCGACTACAAGGTGCCCAAGGATTCGAGCGCGTGGGTGCGCAGTGTCTCGGCGATCGGCGAGCAGTACGTCGACCTGGTGCCCACCGACCAGCCCGCCGACGGGCATCTGCGCGACGGCTCGGTGATCCCGGTGCAGCGCACCCACCTGCCCCAGGATGTCGGCGCGATGCTCGACCAGGCCGATAAGCTGCTGGCCACCGTCGCCGACACCCGCCTGAAGCAGGTCATCGACGAGGCTTTCCACGCCTTCAACGGTGCCGGACCCGACCTGCAGCGATTCATCGACTCCGCGGCCCTGCTGGTCCAACAGGCCGAGGACGACATCGAACCGACAAAGAAGCTGCTCGACCAGATCGGCCCGCTCCTCGACACCCAGACCCGCTCCGCCGACGACATCCGTTCCTGGACAGCGGATCTGGCCACGGTGACCGATACGCTGCGCGAGCACGATCCCGCCCTGCGAAACCTGTTGAACAACAGCCCTTCCGCGATGGAGACGGTGAACCAGCAGTTCCAGGACCTGCGCCCCACGCTGCCCATCCTGGCTCGCAATCTGGTGAGCCTCGGGCAGGTCGGCGTGACGTACAACGCCAGCGTGGAACAGCTTCTGGTCGTCTTCCCGCCGTTGATCGCCGCGCTGCGCACCGCGATCCGGGGGCCGATCCAGTACGGCGTCATGGTCGACTTCATGACCGTGCTCAACGACCCGCCCGCCTGCACCACCGGCTTCCTGCCCGCCGATCAGTGGCGCCAGCCCAGCGAGCTGAACGCGGTCGACACACCGCCCGGGCTGTACTGCAAGGTGCCCCAGGACTCGAACATCGCCGTGCGCGGCATCCGCAACACCCCGTGCATGGAGTTCCCCGGCCGCCGGGCGCCCACCCCCGAACTGTGCCGGACCGGGTTCGTGCCGGAAGGCAACAATCCGCCGTTCGGTCCGGTTCAGCCGGTCGCCCCGGCCTCGGCCCCGGCAGGCGCATCGACGGGTGGTGTGACCCCCGCCGCAGCGCGCCCCTATGATCCGTCGACAGGCAGCTATCTGGGCACCGACGGACGTACCTACCGCCAAGGTGATATCGCCACGGACGGTTCGGGCACGGTCCCGGCCAGCTGGCAGGCGATGTTGGAGGAGCAGCAACGATGAACGACAACGACAACCGCCGCCCGCGCAGGCGGGCCGCACGCTCGGCCGGACCCCCGGTCGAGGACGCCACGGCCGCTACGGTCACGCTCGGTAAGAGCGAAACCGCATCACAGGTCGCGGACGTGGAGGCCACGGCGACGACGGCGGTGGTCGACAAGACGGACAAGCTCGCCAACGCTCCGGCGACGACCGAGGCGGCCACGGCGAAGATCGCCGCCGCTTCGGTGCGCCTCGACACCGACACCGCGCGGCTCGACACCGACACCGCGCGGCTCGACACCGACACCGTGCGCCTCGACAACGACTCCGCGACCGAACCCGCCGAGCCCGGCTCCTCGATCTCGACCGGCCGCATCCTTACCCTGGCCGCCGCCATCCTGCTCGTGCTGGGCCTCGTCGTCGGCGCCGGTTTCGCCGCCTTCACCGCCTACTCGGTGAACAAGGACGAAGACCTGCGCGCCCAGTACACCGAGACCGCCCGCCAGGCCGTGCTCAACCTGACCACCATCCGCGCCGAGTCCGCCAAGGAGGACATCGACCGCATCCTCGCGGTGGCCTCCGGCGACTTCAAGACCGAGTTCGACGGCCGCGTCGACCCGTTCATGGACATCGTCAAGCAGGCCAACGTGGTCTCCACGGGCGAGGTCGTCGAGTCGGGCATCGTCACCGCGGACGACGAATCCGCGCAGGTACTCGTCGCCGCCAAGCAGATGGTGAGCAACAACGGTTCCCCCGAACCGCAGTCCCGTCAGTACCGCTTCCGGGTCACCGTGGCTAACGCCGATTCCGGAATGACCGTGTCGAAGGTGGAGTTCGTCGGTTAGCCCCTCTCCGTGGACGAAGCCTGGAGATTCCCAGCTCGGACCGCACGCTTCTACGCATCCTTGGAAGGAGGCAGCTGGTGTCTTACGTCGTCAACACTGGCACGGTCGAGTTCTACCGTGGCTGCCAGAATTACGTGGGCAGCGTTCCGGTCTCGGTCTGCGGTATGCCCGCAGAATTCACACCGAAAGATTCGAGTACCCAACGCGAGCGGCCGCTTGGCTCTCGCAGAACAGTTCGCGCAGGTCATTGTTGTGTAAGCGGGTGGCACCAACACCACCTTTCGGCCCGCCCGCCTGCCACGCTCGATCAGTTCACGTTTCGTCATCCCGATCGCGGCATCAGCCGCCTTACGGGCCATAGTGGAACGAGCCAGGAACAAGGGCTTGAAATCCTCGACTGCGATGGTGTGATGGTCGGCAACAACCCGTCGGGCCCACACACGAGCAGTATGAGTATTCTGACGGGCTGCCTTCTTGTGCAGGCGAGCCACTTCACGGCGCGCGCACTGGTAGCCCCGCGACGGGGTCTGTCCACGGGGGCGGCGACGGCGCGCCATCTTCCGTTGCGCTCGGGCCAGCTCCGCAGCGCACCGACGACGGTAGCCAGAATAGGGCAGGTCGTGGGCGAAGCTTGTTGTCGTAGCGGTTGTAGCGATTCCCCAATCAATCCCGATCGCGGCGTCGGTCGCTGGCGCTGGCGCCAGCGGGCGGCGAGTTACGAACGACGCGTACCAATGTCCCAGGCAGTCTTGGTAGACACGAACAGATGTTGGTGTGGAGGGCAGCTCACGCGACCACACAACTGGTACCGACACGCCGTTCGGCAACCGCAATCGGCGATCGCGGATCGAAAATCCCCGCGTTGTGTACTCCAGCGATGGCAGGGACGTCTTGCGCGACTTGGTAGTCGGTCGGCTTCTGCTTTTGATCGTGAACGAATGCTTCAGGGCAATAGCGTAAGTTCGCAGGGTTTGCTGTTGGGCGACTTGCGATCCCGCGCGCAGCCACGCAGTTCGACTTCGTGCGGCGGTCAGCATCTTGGACAGATGCGCGAACGTCGGTTTCGCGCCGCTACGTTGCTGGTGGACTGTACAACCGATATCAAGCCGGTATCGCTATGGATGATAGGAGCGGCTCGGTGACTGGAAAGTCAATCAAGATCGTTTTCGGCACATTGGCGGCCCTAGGCCTGATCGCCGCCATCGTGCTCGGCGTCAGCGGCTACCAGCTCTGGCAGCACGACCGCACCGAACAGGCCCGCTCCGACGCCATGACCACCGCGGGCCGCACGGTGAGCGCCATGTTCACCTACGAGCCCGCCACGGTCGACACCGAACTCCCCAAGGCGGCCGAGGGCCTGACCGAATCCTTCCGCGCCGACTACCTGAAGCTCATCACCGAGGCCATCGCCCCCGGCGCCAAGGAGAAGCAGCTCACCGTCAAGGCCACCACCCAGGCCGAGGGCGTCGTCTCCGCCGACCCCGACCACGCCGTGGTCCTGCTCTACCTGAACCAGCTCACCACCAGCAAGGACACCCCCGACGGCACTACCTCGGGCAGCCGCGTGCGCGTCTCCTTGGACAAGTCCGACGACCGCTGGCTGGTCTCCCAGGTCACCCCGGTCTGACCCGGCCGGAGACGCCGGTGTTTTCGCGCATTCGGATGCGGCCCAGTCAGTTTTCCTACCAGCGGCCTTCCGATCGCACGAAAATGCCGGAGTCGTCAGGTGGATCGGGGGAGATCACCCCGCGGTAGCAGCACCACGAAGGTCGCGCCGCCGCCCGGCGTCTGCTCGACCCGCACGGTGCCGCGGTGTGCCGCGACCAGCGCCGCCACGATCGACAAGCCGAGGCCGGTTCCCCCGCTGCCGCGGGTGCGCGAGGCATCGGCGCGGTAGAAGCGCTCGAAGACCAGGGTGGCGTCCTCGGGGGCTAGACCAGGGCCCGTGTCGGCTACCTCGAGCCGCACTTCGTCGTCGGCTGGGGTCAGCCGCACGGTGATCGCGGTGCCGTCCGGGGTGTGGACCCGGGCATTGCTGAGCAGGTTCGTCAGGACCTGGCGCAGGCGGTGGTCGTCGCCGAGGATTTCCAGGGTGCCGGTGCCGTCGGCGATGTCGAGGGTGATCGGGCGGTGGGTGCCCTCGGCGGCGGTGACCGCGCGGGCGCTGTGGACGGCGTCGCCTGCCAGGGCCAGCAGGTCCACCGGGCGCAGGTCGACGGGGCGTTGGGCGTCCAGGCGGGCCAGCATGAGTAGGTCCTCCACCAGCAGGCCCATGCGCTGGGCTTCGTGTTCGATGCGGTTCATGAAGGTGGCCGGGTCGCCGGTCGCGCCCTGACGGTAGAGCTCGGCGAAGCCACGGATGGTGGTGAGGGGGGTGCGCAGTTCGTGGCTGGCGTCGGCGACGAATCGCCGCATCCGCGACTCGGATTCGCGCGCGGCGGCCTCGGAGGCCTCGGTCGCGGCGAAGGCCTGCTGGATCTGGGTGAGCATGCTGTTGAGTGAGCGGGATAGCCGGTCGACCTCGGTGTCGTTGCCGCGCACCGGAACCCGGCGATGCAGCTGCCCCTCGGCGATGGCCGCCGCGGTCGCCTCCACCCTACGTAGCGGCCGCAGGCTGCCGCGCACCACGAAATAGGCGGCCACGGCCAGCGCGGTGAGCACCAGCGCGCCCACGATCAGTTGCACGACAACGAGATTGCGCACGGTGTCGATGTTCTCGGTGAGCGGCAGCGCCACCGTCGCCTGCGACACCGGCCCGCACACGGTCAGCACCCGCCACTGCTCGGTGGCGTCACCGGTCGAGCCCACGGTGACCGGCTCGGTCACCGGCGGATCGGGCAGTGCCGGTTTCGCGTCGGTGCCGAACACGTGGTCCAGCACCAAAGTGCGCGAGCCGTCGAGTGTCTCGGCGCGCAGGTAGTAGCGGCTCGGCGGCTGACCACTGGGGTTCTGCGGTGGTCCGGGCGGCGCGGGCAGGGTCATCCGGCGTTCCCATTCCATCGCCGCGTCGGTGAGCTGCTGGTCGGTGCGGTTCCGCAGGGAGTTGGCCATGGCGGTGGTCACCACGAAACCCGAAGCCACCAAACCGAATCCGGCCAGCAGCACCAGCATCAGCACCAGCGTCACCCGCAGCGGGATCGCCGCGAGCCGGGCACGCAGCGCGGCGCTCATTTCTCCCGCATCACGTAACCGACCCCGCGCAGGGTGTGGATCAACCGCTGCTCGGTATCGACCTTCTTGCGCAGGTACGACACATAGGTCTCCACCACGCCCACCTCACCACCGAAGTCGTAGCGCCACACGTGATCCAGGATGCGCGGCTTGCTCAGCACACTGCCCGCGTTGACCATGAAATAGCGCAGCAGCGTGAACTCGGTGGGGGACAGGGCCACCGGCTCGCCCGCCTTCCACACCTCGTGGGTGTCGTCGTCGAGTTCGATATCGGCGAAGCGCAGCCGGGTGCTCGCCTGTTCGGGCTTGGCCTGGCCCGCCCGGCGCAGGATCACCCGCAACCGGGCGACCACCTCCTCGAGGCTGAACGGCTTGGTGACATAGTCGTCGGCGCCCAGGGTGAGCCCGGTGATCTTGTCGTCCACGTCGTCGCGGGCGGTCAGGAACAGCACCGGCGCGTCGACGCCGTCGCTGCGCAGCCTGCGCAACAGCCCGAAGCCGTCCATCCCGGGCATCATCACGTCGACGATCAGCGCCTGCGGGCGGAAGGCGCGGGCCCGGTCCAGCGCCTCGGCGCCGTCGGCGGCCGTGGCCACCTCGAAGCCCTGGAAACGCAGACTCACCGACAGCAGTTCCACGATCATCGGTTCGTCGTCGACGACGAGCACCCGCGCCTCGGGTGCCTGCGGCACACCACTCATGCTGCCTCCATTCGGCATGCCCGGGCGGCCTGCGTGGTCACGCTGCGCTACCGCCTCCGGCCGCTGACCGTTCATGCCGCAATGCTCCACCACCCGGCTGGGAAGTGGCTGGACCGACGCTGTGAGGTCGCTGTGTGCCGTTCAGCGCCGCGTTTCGGGGTACACGTCCTCGTCGCTGAGCAGCGCGGCCCCGGCGACATTGCCCTGGGAGAGCGCGTCGAGGAAGGCGCGGGCCCAGCGCTCCACATCGTGGGTGAGCACCTGGCGGCGCATCGAGCGCATCCGGCGGCGGCGGGTGTCGCGTTCGTCGTCGAGGGCGCCGACGATGGCGTCCTTGACGCTGTCCAGGTCGTGCGGGTTGCACAGGTAGGACTGGCGCAGCTCGGCCGCGGCGCCGGTGAACTCGCTGAGCACCAGCGCGCCGTTGAGGTCGCTGTGGCAGGCCACGTACTCCTTGGCGACCAGGTTCATGCCGTCGCGCAGCGGCGTCACCAGCATGACGTCGGCGGCCACGAAGAACGCGATGAGCTCGTCGCGGGGGATCGGCCGGTGCAGGTAGTGCACCACCGGATAGCCCACCCGGGCGAACTCGCCGTTGATCCGGCCCACCTGGCGTTCGATGTCGCCGCGCATCTTGATGTAGCTCTGCACGCGCTCGCGGCTGGGCGTGGCCAGCTGCACCATCACCGTGTCGGCCGGGTCGATCCGGCCCTCCTGCAGCAGCTCCTGCAGCGCGTTGAGGCGGATGTCGATGCCCTTGGTGTAGTCGAGGCGGTCGACGCCGAGCATGATGTTCTTGGGATTGCCCAGCTCGGCGCGGATCTTGGCCGCCCGTTCGCGCACCGAGCGGCGCCGCGAGAGCTCGTCCAGATCGGCGGAGTCGATCGAGATCGGGAACGCGCCCACCCGCACCGTGCGGAAGCCCACTTGCACCACACCCAGCTTGGACCGCACGCCCACGGTGCCGCGCGAGGTCGGCTGACCGGCCAGCCTGCGGGCCAGGTAGAGGAAGTTCTGCGCGCCGCCGGGCAGGTGGAAACCGATCAGATCGGCCCCGAGCAGGCCCTCGATGATCTCGGTGCGCCACGGCATCTGCATGAACAGCTCGACCGGCGGGAACGGGATGTGCAGGAAGAAGCCGATGGTGAGATCGGGCCGCAGCATTCGCAGCATCTTGGGCACCAGCTGGAGCTGGTAGTCCTGCACCCAAACCGTGGCGCCCTCGGCCGCCACCTTCGCAGTCTCCTCGGCGAACCGGCGGTTGACCTCGACATAGGCCGCCCACCAGGACCGGTCGTAGACCGGCCGGACGATCACATCGTGATACAGCGGCCACAGCGTGCCGTTGGAGAACCCCTCGTAGTAGTCCTCGACCTCCTGCGCCGACAGCGGCACCGGATGCAGTTCGAGTCCGTCCTCGATGATCGGCTCGACCTCGACATCGGGCACCCCGGCCCAGCCGACCCACGCCCCCTTGTTGCTGCGCAGCACCGGCTCCAGGGCGGTGACCAGCCCGCCGGGGCTGCGCTTCCACCTGGTCGTGCCGTCGGGCAGGCGCTCGAGGTCGACCGGCAGCCGGTTGGCGACGACCACGAACCCCGAGCCCGATCCGCTCGGCGCGGGCGCGACGGCTTCGCTGTTCTCGGACGGACGGTCGTTGGACTGTTTATCGATCATCTGGTCCACTCACGCATCCTTTGCGCGTCGCAGGGTCCCGCTTTGAGATTGTGGTCGCCGGGTCGGCTCAGCTGGGGCCGATGCCGAGCATCGACAGCAGCATGCGGCACTCGTCGGCGTCGTCGGCGTATGCCGCGACGACGCGCTGCGCCTGGCGAGCGGTCTCGTCGGCCAGCGGCTCGAGCTCGTCGTCGGCGATGTCGTTGGCGCTGCTCTTCGCGGCCATAATGGTTCGTCCTCCCGGTTTTCAAACGCTTCGCGTGCGAGTAGTCAATACTATCGGGCCCCCGTGGACGGCCGATGAACTCCTGGTCCGATCACCCCGCCCCGGTGCCGTGTCGTGGTTGTCCCGTTACCGTGGGGTCGGACAGCTCAACTCCGCAGAGAGGTTTGTTTCATGCCACTGGCCACGGTCAACGGGATCGCGCTGAATTATCAGGTCAAGGGCGACCGTACCAAGGGCACCGATATCGCAGGTGGCGGTCCGCTGGTGGTGTTGATCATGGGCACCGGTTCGCCGGGCCGGGTGTGGGAACTGCACCAGGTGCCCGCGCTGGTCGCCGCCGGATACCGGGTCTGCACCTTCGACAACCGGGGCATCGCGCCCTCGCACGAGGCCGCCGGTGGCATGCGGATCGAGGAGCTGGTCGCCGACACCGCCGCGTTGATCGAGTTCCTCGGCGAGGGTCCGGCCCTGGTCGCGGGCACCTCGATGGGCGCCCGGGTGGCCCAGGAGCTGGCGCTGGCCCGGCCCGATCTGGTCCGCAAGGCGGTGTTCATGGCCGGTCACGGCCGCCTCGACCAGTTCCAGAAGACCCTCTCGGCCGGTGAGCAGGACCTCGACGCCGCGGGCGTGCAGCTGCCCGCCAAGTTCGAGGCCGCCCTCACCGCGGTGATGAACCTGTCCCCGGCGACGATGGCCGACACCAACGCCGCCCGCGACTGGCTCGACCTGTTCGAGTTCACCGGCGGCCCCGCCACCCCCGGCATCCGGGCGCAGCGGGCGATGGACCACGACTTCGACCGGGTGGCCGCCTACCGGGCGATCACCGTCCCGTGCTTGGCAATCGGCTTCGCCGATGACAGGATGATCCCGCCCTACCTGTCGCGTGAGGTCGCCGAGGCCATCCCCGGCGCCAGGTACCAGGAGATCCCCGACACCGGCCACTACGGCTACCTGGAGCGGCCCGAGGCGGTCAACAAGATCCTCCTCGACTTCTTCGCGGGCTGACACCGCGCACCGCGCGGAAACGGACACTGCCGAGGTAACCGCCCAGACGTAACGTCTCCCTTGCTAGGGTCGACACAACGCCCGGGGGTTCGCACCCGGTGCGATCCCGTACACAGCGCCAGTATCCAGTGAGGTGAAATTGAGCACCAACCCCTTCGACGACGAGGACGGCCGCTTCTTCGTTCTGGTCAACGATGAAGAGCAGCACTCCCTGTGGCCCGCGTTTGCGGAGGTCCCGGCGGGTTGGCGTGTCGTGTTCGGCGAAGAGAGCCGGGCCGCGTGCGTCGAGTACGTCGAGAAGAACTGGACCGATATGCGTCCCAAGAGCCTGCGCGACGCGATGGCCGCCGACGATGCGGCCCGCGCCCAGTCCTGAGCAGTAACTTCCGATACTGCGCCGGGACCGCACTCACCGAGCGCGTCGGCCGCGTGGCACTACCGATGCCCGCGGCCGCCGCGCCCGGTTATGATGGTCGCTGCCCTCCGGGGCCCAGCTAGAACCCGCCTCCTTAGCTCAGTGGTAGAGCACCGCTCTTGTAAAGCGAAGGTCGTCAGTTCAATCCTGACAGGGGGCTCTTCCAGGTCGAGCCTGTGGTCATTACCTGACCACAGGCTCGACCTGTCTGTGGGAGCGATTCCTCGCGTTGGACTGCTCCCGGTCGGGTTGCATCCGGTACCCGGGTACAGGCTTACCGTGGACATATGAGGATTTCACCAGGTCAGGGGGACTGGGTGCCTGCGGCGTGCACCCTGCCCACCGTGCAGCGGCCGGTGCGGGTCGCCGAGTTCGATCAGTTGTTCGCCGCTGTCCGGGGGTCGCGCCGACCCAGTCCGGTCCGGCTCGAGCTGGTTCTGGATCCCGAGGTCGAGCCTTTCGCCCGCGAGCTCGCGGCCAAGGAGACCAGCTGCTGCTCGTTCTTCACCTTCGACTTCGCGAGCACCGCCGACGGGCTTCTCATGGCTGTCGGCGTCCCCGAAGCGCAGGTCGAGGTGCTCGACGCCGTCGCCGCGCGCACCACGATCGGAGACCATCCATGACCGCCCTGCGCACCAGTCAGCTCGCCGCGGCACTACCCTGACGACCGTGAACACCGCCTGCCCGATCTGCGACAAACATCGCGGCGACGGCCCACTCGTCGGCCCGGTGATCTTCACCGATGACCTCGTGACGGTAAGCCATCGTCCGTTGACTCAGAACCCGCCACTACCGGGCTACCTGTTCGTTGAAACCACCCGCCACGCACCCACTTTCGCCGACCTCACCGACGACGAGGCCGCGGTCGTCGGCTGGGCCGCCCGCCGGGCGGCGTCCGCTCTGCGCGCCGAACTCGCGCCGGAATCGGTCTTCTCCGCGATCGCGGGCCGCAGCATCGCCCACTTCCACCAGCATATCTTCGCGCGCCCGGCGGGAACGCCGACCGAAACGTACTGGTTCGACGTCGACTCGTGGCCCGACGGCCCGCGTATCGACGACCAGGGCCTGGCTGACCTCGTCGCCCGCCTAGCGCGCCACTTCTGAACGAAGCCAGCGCCGGTCGCTAATTTCGTTGCGGCGCGAAACCGTTCCTGATGCCATAGCTCATGGCCTTCCACTTCCCGAACGACGTGCCCGTCCGCACCGACGGTGTGGTGACCCTCCGCGCGCACCGACCGGCCGACCTCGACGCCATGGTCGAACAGTGCCGTGACCCCGAAATGCTGCGCTACACCACCGTCCCGTCCCCGTACGGCCGCGCCGACGCCGAGGAATTCCTGACCCGCGTCGCCCGCGCCTGGGAATCGGACGACCCGACCGCGATCCGCACCTGGGCCATCAGCACCGAACACCGCGACCTCTGCGGCACCATCGACTACCGCCCCGACGGTTCCGGATCAGCGTCGCTCGGCTTCGGCCTCCACCCGGCTGCCCGTGGCGCGGGCCTGATGTCGCGCGCCGTCGCCCTGGTCCTCGACTACGCCTTCGCCGAGGACGTCGAGACCATGTACTGGCGCGCGGTCGTCGGCAACTGGGCGAGCCGGAAAACGGTATGGCACCAGGGTTTCCGCTTCGATGGCATCATCCCCGACATCATCGTCCAACGCGGCGAACCCACCGACGGCTGGACCGCCTCACTCCGCCGCGACGACCCGCGCTGGCCTTGCGAACCCTGGCCGGACACGGCGGATTGCTGACGGAGTGGCGCCGGCGGATCGGTACACTTGTGTCATGAATGTCGCCGAGTACGCCGAGCTCGCCGGGGTGTCCCCTCGGCGGGTTCGCGTGCTCGCGCGCTCGGGAGCGATACCGGCAGAGAAGGTGGGTGGCCGGTGGGTCATCACCGCGCCGCAGCCGGTTCGCCGCGCCCGGCGACGCCCGTTGTCGTACTCCTCGCAGCGCGCCTTGGCCCGCGCGCTGCATTCCCGATCGCTGAACGGCCTGACCGGCCAGATGCGGGCGCGGACGGCCGAGCGATTGCGGTTGTTGCGCACCGTGCAGGATCCGGCGGAGCTGCTGGTCGATTGGTGGGCCGGGCAACCGCCACCCGAATTGGACGGCGGGTCGAATCTGGTGGTGCATGCCATCGCGGGGAACAGCGACCGGGTGTGGGACGTGCTGCATCGTCCTCGCCAGGAATATCTGCGGTACCCGTCGACCCTCGCCCGGGTGGTCCGGGACGAACGCGCCATCCAGGCTTTGACCCGCACCGACCTCGCAGACCTCGCCGGAGTCGATGCTCGTCTGGTGGCGGATATCGAGCGCGCCACGACCCTGCGTGATCTCGTCGGCGTCCGGAAGGTGCTCCGCGCGTTGAACGTCGAGCCGACCGCCCTGCCCGCGATGGAGCTGCGATGACCGATGTCCTGCATGCCTGGCTGGAGGGTCGATACGCGGGTGTCTTCACCAAGCACGCATCGAGGCAGATCCGGTTCGAGTACAGCGACGACGCCCCGCCGGTTCCGATCTCGCTGTCCTTGCCGCGCGAAGGCGGCGCGACCCGGCGCGCGGCGGCCAATTTCCTGGACAATCTGCTGCCCGACAACACCGCCGCCCGGCACCGGATGGCTGCCGTGTACGGGGCCGAGTCGGTCGACACGTTCGATCTGCTGGCCGAGGCGGGCGGCGATGTCGCGGGTGGACTGGTGCTCACCGCAAGTGACCAGCCGCCGACGGCCGGTCCACTCCGGCTCGATCCGGCCACCGACGAGGACATCGCCGCACGCATTGCCGGAGTGAAGCGCTCGCCGGACCAATGGGCCGGCGCGGGTAACCCTGCCCGGTTCTCCCTGGCCGGCACGCAGGGAAAGTTCGCGCTCGCCGAGATCGGCGGCGAGTGGTATTGGTCGAATGCGACTGTGCCGTCGACGCACATCGTCAAGCCTGCCCGCCCCGACCTCCCCGGCCTCGAGGAAGCGGAAGCGATGGCACTCGCGCTGGCTGCGGCGGTCGGTGTCGGCGCACCAGAGGCCCGCGTGATGCAGGTGCTCGATCAGAGCGCCTACCTGGTCGAACGGTTCGATCGAGTGCGCACCGGTCAGATCTCGACCCGGGTGCATGCCGAAGACATCGCGCAGGCCATGGGCGCATCGCCGGAAGACAAATACAACATCTCGGCGCAGCAGGTGATCCGCCTGCTGCGCGAGCGTTCGGACGACGAGCTCGCCTACGGGTTCGTGCGCCAGCTCGCGGTGAACGTCTTCCTCGGCAACGCCGACGCGCATGCCAAGAACTATTCACTGCTGCTCCGGCCCGAGGCGGTTTCGCTCTCGCCGATGTACGACGTCGTGCCGGTGGGTCTGTATCCCGAATTCGACCAGCAGCTGGTGATGCGGATCGGCGGGGCGCGACGGTCGGCCGAGGTGACGACCGCGCACTGGCGAAAGCTCGCCGGAACGTCGGGTCTGGACGAAGCGCGGGTCGCCGGGATGGTGACGGCGCTGGCCGAATCCGTCCGCGACGCCGTGGCGGCCGACACGAGCGGAGTCCGGGAGCTGGTTCTGCACAACACAGACTCGTACTGACGACGGCCTAGTCGGCGATCGGCACCACACGATCACCGAGCCGCTGATCCATTCGACGGTGACGCGCGGTCCGAGCTGACCGGTGTCGATGCCGCCGACTCCGAGCCATCAGCCTTTGCGGGCCGAATCGACACCGCTGGAGAAGCTCGACAACGCGGCCATGATTTCCGGCTCACGGTAGCCAGTTCGGTAGCGGGCTTCCAGTGGGCCCAAGCCCGCCCATGCGACGCCGAGGAGGCGGGGCCACAGCTCGCAGATGTGCCCGGGAACATATCGAACCGCTTCCTCGCCTGCGCCGAGCGGCCGTTCGGGACGGGGCGGCACCCCCGGCAATGTCTCGGTGTCCCCGACAATCGAAGTCCTCACCCATGAGCCTGGGTCGAGAGCTCTGGGGAGCGACCGCACTACCCCGCACAGAAACCGATCGATGTCGTACGTCCAACCTCGCTCGGACATCAGCGGCCCGCGGAAGTTGGGAATCTCTTTCGTGACCTGTCGGATAATCTCGAAGGTCGGACCATCGATGACAACACTCGCACTGCTTCGCATTTGACGAGTCTCCCTGTCGCGTCCGCTGACGATGACGCGGTGCTCTCTACGCTGACGCGATCAGCGCGCCGTTGATCCATTGGAGGGCTCGGCCGACGGTGATACGGGGTCCGAGCAGTTGCGTTGTCAGCGACCAGTATCGGTGGGCTCGTTGGTCGGTGGTGTCGGTGCGCAGGTGTTGACGGAATCGCGGTGAATCGGGGATGCCCCTGGCGTCGGCGTGTGCGCGGACGAAGCGATCGAGTTCGGTTCCGTGGTAGGGACTTATCTCGTTGGTGATGCGGGTGACGACGTCGGCCATGATTTCGTCGATTGCGGTGTAGAGGTGGTGTGGGTTGCGCACCAATTCGGGTCGGGTGCGCCAGACGTAGCGCTTCAGTGCGTCGTGTGTGGTGGGTTCGACTGCGAGAGCGGTCAATTCGGCGTACGCGACGATGTCGTCGACGGACGGGTCGACGGGCGGTTCAGGGACATTCCAGGACACGTAGCGTTCGATTTCCTGCTGGGGAATCGGGGAGAGCACGCGCCGCCAGAAACGCACCAGGTGATCGTGTGCGGTGGTGCCGTCCTGGGCGGCGGCGAGCAGGATGAGTCGTGCGGTGCGCTCGGTCGCCGGTGCTGCGGTGACGGCCCGCAGGGCAGCGCGACGCCAGGCCAGCGAGGTGAATTCCGCATCGAGACAGGCGGTCTCGGCGGCGATCGCGTCGTCCAGTGACCGCTCGCCGCGCAGCACGCCGGTGATCGCGTCCAGGCCGAGGCCGAAGGTGCGGAGCCGCCGGATCGTCAGCACGCGTTCAGTGGCGGCGCCCGCCTCGAAAATCCGATGGCCGCCCGGGCTGCGGCGCGGTGCCAGAATTCCCTCGTCGCAATAGAACCGGATCGTGCGCACGGAAAGTCCGGTGCGGCGGGCCAGTTCGCCGATGGTTATGTATGTGTCGTCCGTCACAGTTCCTTGCACCTCCACCCGGGTGGAGCTTTTAGCGTACTGACCCATGGCAACTACCGAAGAACAGATCGTCGCGGGCATCGCCGAGATCGTGGAGGAGGTGACGGGTATCGAGGCCGACGAGGTGACGCTGGAGAAGTCCTTCATCGAGGACCTCGATATCGACTCGCTGTCGCTGGTGGAGATCGCCGTGCAGCTCGAGGACAAGTACAGCGTGAAGATCCCCGACGAGGACCTCTCCGCCCTGCGTACCGTCGGCGACGCGGTGGTCTACGTGCAGAAGATGGAGGCCGAACGGCCGCGACTCGCCGCCGAGATGGAAGCGAAATTCCGGGAAGGCCAAGACAATTGATCGCTGACCCGGCACTGGACCCGGCCGTGATCGAACTCGGCACCTTCTTCCCCCAACCGCCGGACTCCGTCTGGCCCGCACTGACCGACCCGGACCTACTGGCACGCTGGCTGTTCCGTCCGATCGGCCTCGTCGCGACCGTCGGCGCCCGCTTCCACTTCGCGATCCCCGAGCAGCCCGGCCAGGAGATCCACTGCGAAGTCCTGGCCGTGCACCCACACCACCAGCTGACCTACACCTGGCGCTACCTGCGCACCGACCACCCGGAACGCTGGACCATCGACTGGACGCTGCTCCCTCAGGGCCACGGCACCCGCCTGCTCCTCACCCAAACTGGCTTCGATATCACCGACCGCAGGCAGAAGATGCTGCGCAACGCGATGGAGCGGGGCTGGAAGCGTTCGCTGCTGCCGCGGTTGGGCGAGGTTATCCACCACTGAACCCGGCCCCTGTCAGGAATTGTGGATAGATCCTGACAGGGTTTCGCGTGATCAAGCGAGGGTGAGGATCCAGGAACCCAGGTAGTCCTGATCGACTCCTCACAGAATTCGTGAACTTCCAGGTAGGAGGGCGGAACCTGTTGTCCGGTCCGGGCATTCGAAGCTGAATACCTGGGTCAGCGCTCGTTGCGCGCCTTGAGGCGTTGGCTGAAGTTCTGGGCGCGGGTGGGGGAGATGACCGCGAAGAGCATCATCGCGAGTGGGAAGCCGAAGAGGGCGGTGGGGATCAACCAGACCAGGTCTTCGGCGGCGCGGAGGGGGCTGTGGTAGACGTACTGCTTGGCGCCGAGGGCAATCAGGCGTGGGCGGGCGGTGACGGTGTCACCCACGGAGGCGCCGTAGAGCCGGACCACTCTGTCGTCGGCGATTATCCGGCCCTCTCCCGCCTCACTCCGTCCGATACTCGAGCTCGATGACGAACCCTTGGTGACCAGCACCTGCGACGACTCGCCGTAGCCGAGCCAGTAGGCGAGCACATTGATCGGCTGGATCGCCGAGAACAGGGTCACTGAGGCGAGGCAGAGACTCAGCGCACCGGTGATCACGTAGGCCAGGACACGCTTACCCGGTGTCGCTGCGCTGGGCATACTTCTCCATCAGTCTTCGTCTGGTCGGGGCTGAATCGCGGGTCGTCGTCGCGCCTCGACCGGGGTGCGGCCGATCCGGTCCCTCGGGTCAGTCGGGGACGTTGGCTTCGTAGCCCAGGTCGCGGAGGGCGGACTTGATCTTGGTTTGGGCTTCGTCGAGGGATTCGGGGGTGGGGGCGGGGTCGGCGCCGGAGATGTCGAAGTCGCCCATGGTGTAGGCGGGGAAGACGTGGGTGTGCAGGTGGGGGACCTCGAGGCCGGCGATGAGGAGGCCGGCTCGGGGGGCGTCGAAGGCTCGGCGGACGGCGCGGCCGACCTTTTGGGCGACGCCGGTCATGCGGGCCATGAGTTCGGGGTCGATGTCCTGCCACTGGTCGAGTTCCGCGCGGGGGACGATGAGGGTGTGGCCCTGGGTGACGGGGGCGATGGTGAGGAAGCCGACGAACTCGTCGTCGGACCAGACGAACCGCCCGGGCAGCTGGCCTGCGATGATCGCGCTGAAAACGGATGCCATACGGGCGAGCCTAAAGGGTCGTCGGGGGCCGCGTCCGGGGAGCGCGGCCCTTGCCGGTCTCGGCGACGGTCTCGTAGGCTCCGCCGGAGATGAATGACATTCCGGCGGGGGCGTCGTGGGGGCGCGCGGGGCAGTGGGCGGTGGTGTGGCTCGCGCTCGGGTACGGGGTGGCCCCCGTGTTGCTCGTCGCGGTGTGGGCGGTGCAGCTGACCACCGTGACACTGCCGGTCGTGGGACAGCGGCCGTGGATCGTCGCGGGGACGGCGGTGGTGATGGCCGCGCCCGCGGTGGCGGCGGCATTGTGGTTGCGTGCCTCGGGGACGCGGCGCCGGGGCTGGTGGCCGGTCGTGGTCGCGGCGAGTGGGGCCGCGCAGGTGGCGTTCGGATCGCTGGTGCCGGGCGTGGCCGAGTTCCCCGACGGCGTCGGACCGTGGTTTCCGGCGGTGCCGATGGGGATCGTGCTCTGGCTGCTGGCGGTGCTGCTCGCCGTGGCGGCGGCGCGGGCGGCGCGGCGCTGAGTCAGATGGCGACGAAGTGCGACAGGATGCCCTGCACCTCGTAGATGTCGACCTGGCGGTTGAAGCGCTGCTTGAGCGGCTCCTGGCTGCTGCCGACCCAGATGTAGAGCTCGGCGTCGAGGTCGAAGGTGCCCGCGGTCTCCACCGCGAAGCGGGTGATCGAGCGGTAGGGGATGCTGTGGTAGCTCACCTTGCGGCCGGTGACGCCCTGCTTGTCGACCATGATCAGGCGGCGATTGGTGAACAGCATGGCATCGCGGACCAGCAGGAACGCCGAATACACTTGCTCGCCTTGACCGAACAGCTTCGCGTACTCCTGTTGCGCGGCAGCGGGGTCGACGCGCCCCGCGTTGCCCATCATTCCGTCGAGCAGTCCCATGATGGTGTCCCCTTCGCCCCGATGACTCTTGGCTCCATTGTGCTCGATTAATCTGTCTGCGTGCGCGTACTCGTCATCGGTTCCGGAGCCCGTGAACATGCCCTCGTCCTGGCGCTGCGCCGGGATCCCTCGGTGACGGCGGTGATCGCGGCCCCCGGCAACCCGGGCATCGGCCAGCACGCCGAGCTGCGCGCCGTCGACCCCTGCTCGGCCGAGGCCGTGGTGGCGCTGGCCACCGACGTGGCCGCCGACCTGGTGGTGATCGGTCCCGAGGTGCCGCTGGTGCTCGGCATCGCCGACGCGGTGCGCGCGGCGGGCTTCCCGGTGTTCGGCCCCTCGGCCGACGCCGCGCGGATCGAAGGCTCCAAGGCCTTCGCCAAGGACGTGATGGCCGCCGCGGGCGTGCGGACCGCGCACAGCGAGATCGTGGACAACCCCGCCGAGCTCGACGCCGCCCTGGACCGCTTCGGCCCGACCTGGGTGGTCAAGGACGACGGCCTGGCCGCGGGCAAGGGCGTGGTGGTGACCGCCGACCGCGCCGCCGCGCGCGAGCACGGCGCCGAACTGCTCGAGCAGGGACATCCGGTGCTGCTGGAATCGTTCCTGGACGGGCCGGAGGTGTCGCTGTTCTGCCTGGTCGACGGCGAGACCGTGGTGCCGCTGCTGCCCGCGCAGGACCACAAGCGCGTCGGCGACGGCGACTCCGGGCCCAACACCGGCGGCATGGGCGCCTACACGCCGCTGCCGTGGCTGCCCGCCGAGACGCTCACCGAGATCGTCGAGGACGTGGTGAAACCCGTCGCGGCCGAGCTGGTCCGCCGGGGCAGCGCGTTCTCCGGCCTGCTGTACGCGGGGCTGGCGATCGGGACCAACGGTCCGGCCGTGGTCGAATTCAACTGCCGTTTCGGCGATCCCGAGACCCAGGCGGTGCTGGCCCTGCTCGACAGTCCGTTCGCCGAGCTGCTGCACGCCACCGCCACCGGGCGCCTCGCCGAGGTCGACGCCCCGCGCTGGAAGGACGGCGCCGCGATCACCGTGGTGCTGGCCGCCGAGAACTACCCGGCCCGGCCGCGCACCGGCGATGTCATCAGCGGTGCCGAGGACAGCGCGCTCGAGGGCGAGACGCTGGTCATGCACGCGGGCACCGCGCTGCGTGAGGACAAGGCGCTGGTCTCCGCGGGTGGCCGCGTGCTGAACGTGGTCGGCGTGGGTGCCGACCTCGCCGAGGCCCGCGAGCGCGCCTACGCCCGGCTGGCGCAGATCAAGCTGCCCGGCAGCCACTTCCGCACCGATATCGGCGCCACCGAGGTCGTGGTGCCGGAGCGCGCGAAGTAGGACCCGCGCGACCCTAGGTCAGGCTCAGTCCGTGCAGGGCGAGCCAGGCCTGGGGGTCGACGTGCTGGCCGTTCTGGACTATCTCGAAGTGCAGGTGTGGGCCGGTGGAGTCGCCGCGGTTGCCGATGCGGGCGATTTGCATGCCAGCGGGGACGCGTTCGCCCGGCGAGACGATGAAGTCGTACATGTGGCCGTAGATGCTGATGGTGCCGTCGTCGTGCTTGATGCGGACCCACAGGCCGAAACCCTGGGCCGGGCCCGCCTCGATGACGGTCCCGTCGGCGACCGCGTAGATGGGGCTGCCGATGGGGGCGGCGATATCGATGCCGCGGTGCATGGTGCCCCAGCGGGAACCGAAACCCGAGGTGAACACGCCCTTGGCGGGCAGGCTGAAACCGCCGGTCGACGGGGTCGATCCGGGGACCAGCACGCCCGGCACCACCGGCGCGCGCTCACCCATCCACGGCTGCCACTCGCCCGAGGCCGCGGCCGCCGCCTCGGCCTTGGCGCGTTCGAGGGTGGCCAGGGTGGCCGCGGCGACGACGGCTGCCTCGCGGCGCTTCTCGCCCTTGGCGATGGCGGCCAGCATGCGCGCCGCCGACTGCGGGTTGGGTGGGACCTGCGGGGGATAGGCGATGGCGACGCGCTGGGCCTCGCCGGGCTGCGGCGGGTGCTGGGCGAGTCCGCCGCCGAGGTGCGCGTCGGCCGCGGCGAACACCGCGACGGCGGCGACCGCGGCGATCAGCACCCGTCGTTCGATCACGACCTCGCGCAGCTGCTCCGGATTCGGCCTGCGTGACCACAGCGCTTCGGCCGTGGCGCGGGGCCGCTGCCAGAACACCTTGCGGACTTCGCCGCTGCGCAGCTCACCGGCGACCTCGCCGACGATGGGGTACCTGGCGGCCCACGTGGAGAAGCGTTCCGTGACACCAGGTTTCGCCTGCTCGGTGCGCCAGTTCGCGGGGAGGAGGCGGCCGTTGACGAGGACGCGGCGCGGGCGGTCTACCGGGTCCTCGGGTTCGGACGGCGAGGTGTCAGCGCGTGCCGACCGACCAGCCCCATCCGCCGCGTTCGCGGGCCCGCGTCGGGTTCTCAGCAGCGGCTTCACCGGACCTCGCCGCCCCACGCCCACGCACTCACCGATGTCCGCATACTGCCCCCGCGCCCCGTCCCCGACGCGGCCGGACCGGCTGTGTCGGTGGCCGCGTGTTCGCTGTCGAAGCCATTGTGCCGACCATATCCGTGAACGCGCGCAATCGGGTGCTCTACCGTCTGTCGGGTGTCCAGAGAATCGCGCCGGTCGACCATCCCCCCTTTCTACGTGATGGATGTGTGGAAAGCGGCCGCCGAACGCGCCAGGTCGCACGGAGATGTGCTGGTCCTGGCCGCGGGGCAGCCCTCCACCCAGGCGCCAGCGCCGGTGTTGCGCGCCACCAGGGCCGCGATCGACCACGAGTTGCTCGGCTACACCGAGACCTTCGGCATCCTGCCGCTGCGCGAGGCCATCGCCGGGCACCACAGCGAGACCTACGGTTACGACGTGCACCCGGACGAGGTGGTGGTGACCACCGGGTCCTCCGGCGCGTTCACGCTGATCTTCCTGGCCGCCTTCGAC
Organism: Nocardia sp. SSK8; assembly: GCF_037034205.1. Classification (NCBI taxonomy): domain Bacteria; kingdom Bacillati; phylum Actinomycetota; class Actinomycetes; order Mycobacteriales; family Nocardiaceae; genus Nocardia; species Nocardia sp. SSK8. The sequence goes on along the minus strand of NZ_JBAGKD010000012.1, from coordinate 102,759 downwards.
GCGGGCGACACCGTGGTGGTGGCCCGGCCGGGCTACCCCGCCTACCGCAATACGCTGACGGCGCTGGGCTGTCGCGTCGTCGAACTCGACTGCGGCCCGCAGACCCGCTTCCAGCCGACCGTCGCCATGCTCGAGGCGCTGCCGGAACCGCCCGCGGGGCTCGTGGTCGCCAGCCCGGCCAACCCTACCGGCACCATGATCGACCCGGCCGAACTCGCCGCGCTGGCGCGCTGGTGCGAACAGCACGGCACGCTGCTGATCTCCGACGAGATCTACCACGGCATCACCTACGGCGCGAGCACGCCGACCTCCTCTGCCTGGGAGTTCTCCCGCGACGCGGTGGTGATCGGGTCGGTGTCGAAGTACTTCTCGATGACCGGCTGGCGGCTGGGCTGGATGCTGGCCCCGGCCGACCTGCGCCCGGCGCTGCAGCGGCTGGCCTCCAATATGACCGTGTGCCCGCCCGCGATCTCGCAGTATGCGGCGGTGCACGCCTTCGGCCCCGAGGCCAAGGACGAACTCGACGGGCACGTGCGCCGCTACGCCGCCAACCGCGCACTGCTGCTGGAGGGTCTGCCCACGCTCGGCATCACCGATCTGGCTCCCGCCGACGGCGCCTTCTACGCCTACGCCGATATCGGTCATCTGACCGACGACTCGCGTGCCTGGTGCGCGGAGGTGCTCGCCGCGACCGGCGTCGCGCTGGCGCCGGGGCTCGACTTCGACACCGTGCACGGGGACCGAACAGTCCGGTTCTCCTTCGCCGGTGCCACCGATGACATCGCCGCAGCGCTGGACCGGTTGGGACGCTTCCTGAAGGACTGACCAGTTCATCTGTCAACAGTGATGTGCGACAACAACTTTCCCTAGTACGAACACTTCGGTGCCACGATGCGGTAAAAATCAGTTATCCCGATTTCCCAGCGTTTCCCCGATGACGATTGCGCACGGTTGAACTGATGATGACTGGCACGATGGCACGGTGACCACCGCAACGACCCCCAAAGGCGAACGACGTCGCCAGGCACTGGTGGCGGCGGCGGCTGAACTCTTGCTCGAAGGCGGCTTCGATGCGGTGCGACATCGGTCGGTGGCGTCGCGGGCCGATCTTCCGCTCGCCTCGACCACCTACTACTTCGAGTCCCTGGAAGATCTGATCGCCCGCGCCGTCGAGTTCAGCGGCGCGATCGAGCTGGACGCGATGCGCCGCCGGGTCGGCGAGGTGAGCCACCGCCGACGCGGCGCTGAGGCGACCGTCGACCTGGTGCTCGACCTGCTCGTCGGCCCCGACGACAGCGACCTCGACGCCCGGGGCCAGCTGATCGCCCGCTACGAACGCTCCGTCGCCTCCGCCCGGCACCCCGAATTACGCGAGGTCCAGCTCCGACTACGCAGCCAGCTCGAAGACCTGCTCGCCGACGTGCTGCGCCGCTCCGACCGAGTGGTGCGCCCCGAGCAGTTACGCAGGCTGGTCGCCGTGGTCGACAGCGCGGTGGTGGGCGCGCTGATCGAAGGCCACGCCGAACCCCGCCGCCCCGCCAGGGCCGGTCTGCTGGAGATGATCGACATCGTCGCCCCACCCGTGGTCCCGAACCTGATGCCCCAGCAACCCGAGCGGGTGCGGCAACTAGACTGAGTGTTCGTGACCCTCGTCCCGAATGTCCTCGCCACCCGATACGCCAGCCCGGAGCTCGTCGCGCTCTGGTCGCCCGAGAACAAGATCGTGCTCGAGCGGCGGCTGTGGCTGGAGGTGTTGCGGGCGCAGAGCGCGCTGGGGATCGAGGTTCCGGCGGGGGTGCTCGAGGATTACGAGCGGGTCATCGATCACGTGGATCTGGCCTCGATCGCCGAGCGTGAGCGGGTGACCCGGCACGATGTGAAGGCGCGCATCGAGGAGTTCAACGCGCTGGCCGGGCACGAGCACGTGCACAAGGGTATGACCAGCCGCGACCTCACCGAGAACGTGGAGCAGCTGCAGGTACGGCTCTCGCTCGAGCACGTCTACAAGCACGGCATCGCCATCGCGGCGCGGCTGGCCGAGCGGGCCGCCGAGTACCAGGCGCTGGTGATGGCCGGGCGCTCGCACAATGTCGCCGCACAGGCCACCACGCTGGGCAAGCGTTTCGCCTCGGCCGCCGACGAGGTGCTCGTCGCGCTCACCCGGCTGCGCGAGTTGATCGACCGCTACCCGCTGCGCGGGATCAAGGGCCCGATGGGCACCGCCCAGGACATGCTCGACCTGCTCGACGGTGACGCGGGCAAGCTCGCCGCGCTCGAGCAGCAGGTGGCCACCCACCTCGGCTTCGCGTCGGTGTTCACCAGCGTCGGCCAGGTGTATCCGCGCTCGCTGGACTTCGATGTGCTCTCCGCACTGGTGCAGCTGGGCGCCGGGCCCTCCTCGTTCGCGCACACCATCCGGCTGATGGCCGGGCACGAGCTGGTCACCGAGGGTTTCCAGCCGGGCCAGGTGGGCTCCTCGGCAATGCCGCACAAGATGAACACCCGGTCCTGCGAGCGCGTCAACGGCCTGCAGGTGGTGCTGCGCGGGTACGCCTCGATGGCGGCCGAGCTCTCGGGCGCGCAGTGGAACGAGGGTGACGTGTTCTGCTCGGTGGTGCGCCGCGTCGCGCTGCCGGACGCCTTCTTCGCCATCGACGGCATGATGGAGACCTTCCTGACCGTGCTCGCCGAGTTCGGTGCCTACCCGGCGGTGGTCGCGCGCGAGCTCGACCGGTACCTGCCGTTCCTGGCGACCACCCGCATCCTGATGGCGGCGGTGCGCGCGGGCGTCGGGCGCGAGACCGCGCACGAAGTCATCAAGGAGCACGCCGTCGCGGTGGCGCTGGCCATGCGCGAGCAGGGCCGCGAGCCCGACCTGCTGGACCGCCTGGCCGCCGACGACCGGATGCCGCTGAACCGCGCGGAGCTGGACGCGGCGCTGGCCGACAAGTCGGCGTTCATCGGCGCGGCCGCGGACCAGGTGTCCGAGGTGGTGGCGCAGGTGCAGAAGCTGGTGGAGGCCAACCCCGAGGCCGCGCGCTACACGCCGTCGCCGATTCTCTGAGCCGACCGTGCGGACCAGCCCGCCGCTGCCGCCGCTGTGGCGCCGGTGGCGGGGGTTCGTGCGCCGGTTTCGATACCGTACGGGCGTGAATCCGTACACGATCTTTGCCGACATCATCGCGGGCCGGGCGCCGTCGTCCAATGTTTATGAGGACGACGATGTTTTGGCGTTCATGGATATTCGCCCGGTGACGCCCGGCCATGTGCTGGTGGTGCCCAAGGTCGTCGCACCGAGCCTGGCCGATCTCGATCCGGCGTTGGGCGGCAAGCTCTTCCAGGTCGGCCAGCGGATCGCCGCCGCCTTGCGGGACAGCGAGGTCGCCGCCGACGGCGTGAATTTCTTTCTCGCCGACGGTGTCACGGCCGGGCAGGAGATCTTCCATGTGCACCTGCACGTGATCCCGCGCCGCCCCGGGGACGGGTTCGGCCTACGCGCCCGGCCGAGTTCGCCCGCGCGCGCCGATCTCGACTATCTGGCGGGCTCGATCCGGGGCGCACTCACCCGCTGACCTGCATTTTCGGGCGAACCGGTCATTGCAAACCGGCAAGTTTGCTGAAGAAACGCCCGAAACGCCGAATGCTGTGACTTACCGCACTCATGGGTTACCTTGGACTGTCATTGGCATGCGGTAATGGAGGGTGGGACGTGCGTCGTACAGGTGTTGCTGCTTCAGTGCTGGCTTTCGCCATCGCGTTGATCGGACCGGCGGTGGTGCACCCCGCATCCGCCGGTGCGGCGCAGATCGTCGGGGTGAACGAACTGAGTCCCACCCGCACGGCCATCACGGTGACCTCACCGGCGATGGGACGCAATGTCGACCTGCAGGTGCTGCACCCGGCCGGTGGCGGTTCGCGCGGCACGTACTACTTGCTCGACGGGCTCGACCCGGGCATCGGCCAGAGCACCTGGACCAACGCCACCGACGCCGAGGCCTTCTTCCGCGGCAAGAACGTCAATGTGGTGCTGCCGATGGGCGGGCAGGCCAGCTATTACACCGACTGGATCAGCGACGACCCGCACTTCGGCCGGTACAAGTGGGAGACCTTCCTCACCCAGGAACTGCCCGGCCTGATCGACGGGCAGTTCAACGGCAACGGCGTCAACGGCATCGGCGGCCTGTCGATGGGCGGTAACGCGGCCTACGTGCTGGCCGCGCGGCACCCGGGTCTGTACCGGGCCGTCGCCGGGTACAGCGCGTGTCCCGACAGCGCGATGGCGGCCGCGGCGATCATGTTCTCGATCGCCAATCGTGGCGGCAACCCGGTGAACATGTGGGGCGCCCCGGGCAGCCCGGAGTGGGCCGCGCACGACCCGGCGCTGATGGTCGACGCGCTGCGCGGCAAGGCGTTGTACCTGTCCACCGGCACCGGCATCCCCGGCCCGCACGAGGCCGAGCTCAAGCCGCAGCTGGCCGAGAACATCTTCCTCGGCGGTCCGATCGAGCTGGGTGTGAACACCTGCATGGTCGCCTTCGACCAGCGGCTGCGCGCCGCGGGCATCGGCGCCAAGATCGACTACCACCCGGTCGGGACGCACTCCTGGTCGTACTGGCAGGACGCGCTGCACGCCTCCTGGCCGACCATCGGTCCCGCGCTCGGCGCCTGATTTTCCGCGACGGCCCGGCTCGTACGCACGAGCCGGGCCGTCGCGTGTCGGGGCGGGCCCGGGTGAGTTGGCGGGCCGCGGGGGAGTGCGGCCGCTACGGTGGAGCGCATGGCTGGCGAGAATGTTGTGGCGGTGTCGGCGCCGATCGCGAAGAAAGTACCCGCCGAACGGGTGCATCACGGCGATACCTTCGTCGACGAGTACGAGTGGCTCCGGGACAAGGAATCCCCCGAGGTCATCGCGTACCTGGAGGCCGAGAACGCCTACACCGCGGCACGCACCGACCAGTTGCAGCCGCTGCGGGACAAGATCTTCGACGAGATCAAGGCGCGCACTCAGGAGACCGACCTCTCGGTCCCGACCCGGCTGGGCGAGTACTGGTACTACTCGCGCAGCTTCGAGGGCAAGCAGTACGGCGTGCACTGCCGCTGTCCGATCGACGCCGACGCCGCGGGCATCGACGCGTGGACTCCGCCGCAGCTCGAGGTGGACACCGTGATCGAGGGCGAGGAGGTGCTGCTCGACAGCAATGTCCTGGCCGAGGGCCTGGACTTCTTCGCGCTCGGCGCGTTCTCGCTCAGCCATGACGGCAAGCTGCTGGCCTACTCCGTCGACAGCACCGGTGACGAGCGCTACACGCTGCGGATCAAGGACCTGAGCACCGGCGAACTGCTCCCCGACGAGGTCGCCGGGGCGGCGCCGGGGGCGACCTGGTCGCTGGACGGCACGCACATCTTCTATCAGACCGTCGACGAGTCCTGGCGCCCCGACACCGTGTGGCGCCACCGCGTCGGCACCGGTTCCGACGCCGACGTGACGGTCTTCCACGAGCCCGACGAGCGCTACTGGGTCAGCGTGGGCGCCACCCGCTCCGAGAAGTACCTGATGATCTGGCTCGGCTCCAAGATCACCACCGAGGGCTGGGTGCTCGAGTCCGACAATCCCGAGGGCCAGTTCCGGGTGCTGCTCGAGCGCCGCGAGGGCGTGGAGTACTCGGCCGAGCACGCGGTGATCGGCGGCGAGGACCGCTTCCTGATCCTGCACAACGACGTGGTCGACGGCGTGAAGGCGGAGAACTTCGTGCTCGCCGCGGCGCCCGCCACCGACCCCTCGGACATGACCATCCTGATCGGGCACCGCGAGGACGTGCGGCTCGAGGACATCGACGCCTTCGCGGATCACCTGGTGCTGGGCTACCGCCGTGACGCGCTGCCGCGCATCGCGGTCTGGCCGCTCACCGCCGACGGCTACGGCGAGCTCACCGAACTCGACTTCGGCCTCGAATTGTTCGCCGCGGGCGCGGGTTCGAGCCCGGAGTGGGAGCAGCCGACGCTGCGGGTGGGCGTCACCTCGTTCATCACCCCGATGCAGGTATTCGACTACGTGCCCGCCACCGGCGAGCTGCTGCTGCGCAAGGAGCAGCCGGTGCTGGGCGGGTACGACGCGAACGACTACGAGCAGCACCGGGATTGGGCGGTGGCCGACGACGGCACCCGCATCCCGATCTCGATCATCAAGCGGCGTGGGCTGCCCGAGGGGCCGAAGCCGATGCTGCTCTACGGGTACGGGTCCTACGAGGCCAGCATCGATCCGTCGTTCTCGGTGTCGCGGCTGTCGCTGCTCGATCGCGGCATGGTGTTCGCGGTGGCGCATGTGCGCGGCGGCGGCGAGATGGGCAGGCTCTGGTACGAGCACGGCAAGACCCTGCTCAAGATGAACACCTTCACCGATTTCGTCTCCTGCGCGCGTCATCTCATCGACACCGGCGCCACCGCCGCCGACCGGCTCATCGCCGATGGCGGCAGCGCGGGCGGGCTGCTGATGGGCGCGGTGGCCAACCTGGCACCGGAGCTGTTCACCGGCATCCTCGCCAATGTGCCCTTCGTCGATCCGCTCACCTCGATCCTGGACCCGTCGCTGCCGCTGACGGTGATCGAATGGGACGAGTGGGGAAACCCCTTGGCGGACAAGGACGTCTACGAGTACATGAAGTCGTACTCGCCGTACGAGAACGTCGAGGCCAAGGACTACCCGGCCATCCTGGCCATCACCAGTCTCAACGACACCCGCGTGCTCTACGTGGAACCGGCCAAGTGGGTCGCCAAGCTGCGCGCCACCAAAACCGGCGACAGCGAGCTGCTGCTCAAGACGGAGATGACCGCGGGTCACGGCGGCGTGAGCGGGCGTTACGAGAAGTGGAAGGAAGTCGGCTTCGAGTACGCCTGGGTGCTGGACAAGGTCGGCCTGGCCGACGCCTGATCTCGGCACCGGCCCCGCTCGCGTGCGGGGCCGGTGGCCGTTCAGGACCGGGCGACCGCGTCGGCCGAGTCGCGCATGGTCTCGACGACGAGCTGCTGGATCTGCACTACGACGCCGTCGGGATCGGTGACGCGCAGGCTCCGGCCGAAGTCCTCGTCGTGCAGGGTGATCGCGTACCCCGCGGCCCCGAGCCGGGCGGCGACCTCCTCGAGCGGTTCGTCGGTGGCCAGGTTCAGTTCGGTGGTGCCGGGCGGCTTGCCCTTCGACACCGCCGCGTCGTGGACGCCGAGCGCGCCCGCACCGGCCTCGAGATGCGCCCACACCGGCACGCTGAGTTCCGGGCGGAAGGTCAGGCCGAGGCCCGCGTAGAACGCGCGGGTGGCCTCGACATCGGCGACGTAGCGGATGGGAAGAACGGTCAGCATTTCGTGCTCCTTCGGATCGGGACCGTCCTCAGCATCGGCGCACCGGTACGGGAACGGACGCTAAAGTCGGACCAGGTTTTCCGAATCCGACACCTGGTGGGCCCAACGTGATGGAATCCGTCGACCTCGACGATCTCGATCGCCGGTTGGTCCATGCCCTGCAGCTCGACGGCCGCGCCCCCTTCCGGCGGATCGCCGACGTGCTCGGGGTCTCCGAGCGCACGATCGCCCGGCGCTATCAGCGGTTGCGTTCCCGGCTGGTGCTGCGGGTCGTCGGCCGGGTGGACAGCGCCCGCGCCGGGCTGGTCGACACGGTGGTCCTGATTCGCTGCGTGCCGGGGACCGACGAGCAGCTGGCCGCCGCCCTGTCCCGCCGCCCCGACACCTCCTGGGTCGCGCTGATGACCGGCGGGCCCGAACTCACCTGCATCTTCGCCACCCCGGCTGGCACCGACCTGACCGCGGCCCTGTCCCGGCTCCCTGACATCCGCGCGCTCTCGGTCGACACCGTCCTGCGCTATGTCGCGGGGACCGAGGGCTGGCCGGGCCGCACGAACGCACTGACCGCTTCGGAACAGGCGGCCCTCGCCACACCGGCCGGTGACCCGGAACCGGAAGTGCCGCAGGGCGAATGGACCGAGCGCGACGCGGTGCTCGCTGACGAACTCGCCCACGACGGGCGCGCCGACCTGCACCGGCTGGCCGCCCGGACCGGCTGGTCGGAGCCGACGGTCCGGCGCAGGCTCGCGGCATGGCGGGCCGCGGGTCTGCTCGCCTTCGAGGTCGAGATCGATCCCGCGCTGTTCGGCTACACCGAGGAAGCGCTGGTATGGCTGGCGGTGGCTCCGGCGGGGCTGGGCGAGGTGCTCGATGCCCTCCGGGCCCACCCCGGCGTCGCGTTCGCGGCCACCGTCACGGGTTCCTGGTCGGTATTCGTGATCCTCGAATTGCCCAGCGCCACGGATCTGCACGAATTCGTCACCGTCGACCTCGCCGCCCATCCCGCCATCACCCGTGTCGAAACCGCTCTGATCCGTCGGCGCACCAAACGCGCGGGCCCGCTTCTCGTTTCCGGTCGGGCGCGCGCCGACGGGGCTGAACGTCGCGGCCGTCGGCGGTAGTAGTGGTGCGGACGGGCGCGCGCCGAGGCCGCTGGATGCCGTGCCCGTCGACAGTAGAAGTGCGGTCTGCCGTGCTCACGGACCGGTCGGCGCGACGAGCTTGCCGAGCAGGTGGTGAGGTGTGCGGTGCTGTTCGTCGCGGTGTCATCGGGGGAGCACGTGGGTGTCATCTCGGGCTGACATCGTCAGGTCATGAACGCTGAGCTGATCGTTTCGGTGTCGGGGATCCGGGATACCACCCGGGACGCGGCGATCGAGTTCGCGGCGGAGATGGATCGTCGGGCGGTGCGGTTGTCGCTGCTGGTGGCGCCCCGATTGAAGGGCAAGTACCGGCTGGTCGACGATCCGGCGACGCAATCGTGGCTGCGGGGCAGGCGGCACGAGGGCGACGCGATCGTGCTGCACGGTTACGACCAGGCGGCCACCAAATCGCGGCGCGCGGAGTTCGCGAGTCTGCCCCGGCACGAGGCCGGGTTGCGGCTCACGGCGGCCGACCGGGTGATGGAGCGGGTGCAGCTGCGCACCCGCCTGTTCGCGGCGCCCCGCTGGGACGCCTCCTCGGGCGCGCTGGACGCGCTGCCGGATGTCGGCTTCCGCCTCGCCCTTGGCCTGTTCAGCATCCACGACCTGGAACGCGACACGGCCCAGCGCGCCCGGGTCTACGGGATCGGCGAGGGCTTCCGGGCCGAACCGTGGTGGTGTCGCGCGCTGGTGATGGGCGCGGCCCGCACCGCCCGCCGCGGCGGCGTCCTGCGACTTGCCATCTCGGCCGCGCAATTACAGCGCCCGGGCCCCCGCCAGGCCATGCTCGACGCGGTCGACCTGGCCCTGTATCACGGTGCGCGCAGCGAGGTCTACCGCTGGGAACCCTTCCCGGCGATCAGGGCTGCCTGAGGCCGCCACCGCCGCGCGCGCGGGCGATCGAGCGCGGCGGTGGCCTGCTCAGGGGACCTCGGGGGCCGCGTCGTGGGTGAAGCCGCCCGCCTGTTCGCGGGTGAGGGGGGTGCGCCACGGGTTGTCGGTGAGCTGGTGGAGGCCGCGGGCGATGTCGGCGAGGAGGAGTTCGGCCATGTCGACGGTGAAGCCGTGGCGGAAGACGGCGCGCATGATGGTCTCGTCCTGGCGGTCAGCGGGGAGTGGGTAGGCGGCGATGAGCCAGCCGCGGGCGCGCAGGCGGTCGGACAGGTCGTAGAGGTTGTAGGCCGCGCCGTCGGTGAGCCGCCAGGCCACCGCGGTGATGCCCTTGTCGGGGTGGGCGGCGTGGATGAGCTCGAACGGGCCGAGCTCGGCCAGGCCGCGCGCGAAATGCTGGGCGACGAGGTAGATCGCCGCCTGCACGCGGGTGTAGCCGGGCCTGCCCAGCCGGATGAAGTCGTAGTACTGGGTGATCACCTGCCCGCCAGGGCGGGAGAAATTCAGGTTGAAGGTGGGCATATCGCCGCCCAGATAGTCGACGTCGAAGACCAGTTCGCGCGGCAGATCGGCGGCCTCGCGCCAGATCGCCCAGCCGACGCCGAGTGGGGCCAGGCCGGTCTTGTGGCCGGAGGCGTTGATCGACTTCACCCGGGGTAAACGGAAGTCCCACACCAGGTCCGGCGCGGTGAATGGGCCGAGGAAACCGCCGCTGGCCGCGTCGACGTGGATCGGGATGTCGGGGCCGCCGCCCGCGTGCAGGCGGTCCAGGGCCGCGCTGAGGGCGGCCACGTCCTCGAACAGGCCGGTGAAGGTCTGGCCGAAGGTCGGCACCACGGCGATGGTGTTGGCGTCGCAGTACTTCGGCAGATCGTCGGGGTGCAGGGTGTAGTTGCCCGCGCGCAGCGGCACCTGGCGCAGTTCCACGTCGAAGTAGCGCGCGAACTTCTCCCAGCACACCTGCACCGGCCCGCTGACCAGGTTCGGCGTGCCCGTCCCGCCCGCCGCCCGCCAGCGGAACTTGGCCGCCAGCCCGCCCAGGATCGCGGCCTCGCTGGACCCGGTGGTGGAGGTGCCCAGCGTGGACGCCGGATCAGGGGCGTTCCACAGATCGGCGAGCATGCGCACGCAGCGTTTCTCCAGCTCGGCGGTCTGCGGGTATTCGTCCTTGTCGACGATGTTCTTGTCCACCGATTCGGCCATCAGCCGGTGTGCCTGATCGTCGATCCAGGTGGTGCAGAACGTCGCCAGGTTCATCCGCGCGACGCCGTCGAGGATCAATTCGTCGTGCACGATCTCGTAGGCGACATCGGGGGTGAGCTCGTGGGCGGGGAAATCGCCCTGTGGAGCGGGACGGGTGAAGCCGGGGAGACTGAAAAGGTCATCGCGGTCCGGGTTCTCGGCCACTGTCTGCCTCCAGGGAGAGGGTGCACTGCCGGGTGTTTGCTCTGTCGTGATCTAGCGACGATTCCATGGCATAAGCGCTCGTTTCGAGCTTACCGGCGGGATGCTCAGCGGTTACTATGCATGGGCGAGTTTCCCTTGGTTGTGCGGTACACAGCAGGAGGCAGCGCTGATGACGGGCACCGCGACGAAAGCCGCGACGACGACGAAGTATCTGTCCTGGGTCACCTTGGCGCTGATGACCACGAGTTCGGTGGCCAGCCTCCGCTCGGCGCCCACCATGGCGGTCTACGGACTCGCCTGTGTGTTCCTCTATGTCATTCCCGCGATCCTGTTCCTGATGCCGACCTCGCTGGTCGCCGCGGAATTGGCGTCGGGCTGGGAGGGCGGCATCTACAAATGGGTCGGGGACGGGCTGAACAAGCCGCTCGGCTTTCTCGCCGTCTGGTGCCAGTTCGCCATGACGATCTTCTACTACCCGAGCCTGCTCGCCTATGTGGCAAGCACTTTCGCCTACATCATTCATCCCTCGCTGGCGTCCAACGGGTTGTATGTGGCGATCGTGATCATCACCGTCTACTGGGCCGGGGTGTATGTGTCCTCGCAGGGCACCAAGACGGTGGCCGGTTTGTCGAGTATGGGCCTGGTGATCGGCACGCTCATTCCCGGCACGGTGCTGGTGGTGCTCGGCCTGGTATTCCTGGCACAGGGCAATCCGTCGGCGGCGCCGATGGATTCGGATCATCTGCTGCCCGCCTGGACCGGCTTGGCGAGCCTGGTGCTGATCGTGAACAACTTCCTGTCCTACGCGGGCATGGAGATGAACGCGGTGCACGTGTCCTCATTGCGCAATCCCGCCAAGGAATTCCCCAAGGCCATGTTCCTGGCGATGGGCCTGGTGCTGGTGATCTTCATCCTGCCCGCGCTGGCGATCAGCTGGGTGGTGCCCTCGGCCAGCCTGAGCCTCACCGCCGGGGTGATGCAGGCCTTCGACGGATTCTTCAGCCACTTCGGGATCGGCTTCCTCACCCCGATCGTGGGCATCGCGCTGGTGGCGGCGGCGCTGGGCGGCATGCTCACCTGGCTGGCCGGACCGTCCAAGGGGCTGCTGCTGATCGGGCGCAGCGAGGGGTATCTGCCCCCGATCCTGACCACCCTGAACAAACACGGCGTGCAGCAGAACATGCTGGTCGCCCAGGGCGTGTTCACCACGATCATCGCGCTGCTCTACGCCTTCATCCCGAATGTCTCCAGCGCGTACTGGATTCTGTCGGTGATCACCACGCAGGTGTATCTGATCATGTATGTGCTGATGTTCGCCGCGGCCGCCAAGCTGCGCCGCGACAATCCGGATCACCCGCGCGGGTACCGGGCGCCGATGCTGTTCGCGCTGTGCGGGCTCGGCGCGGTGTCCTCGGTCGCCGCGTTCGCCATCGGCTTCGTGCCACCCTCGCAGTTCGGCGCGGGCAGTCCGTGGATCTATGTGCTGATCGTCGGCGGCGGCATGGGCATCGTCGGCCTGCTCATCCCGTACCTGTTCTACCGAAACCGCAGTGAGAGCTGGAAACGTGAGGTTCCGGAGGGAGAGAAGGCATGACGACCGGAGACGCTCCCGACCACAAGCGCCGCTGGATCTACGTCACCGCCGGGGTGCTGCTCGTGGTGTTCGCGCTGATCGGCCTGTTCACCTTCAGCGAGATCCGCGAGAGCACCCAGGCCACCGCGAAAGCCGAACAGCTGCACGACGAGCTGCTCGCCGCCGGGCTGCCCGCCCCCGAGACCCGGGTGATCGCCGACGCGCTCGGCGAGGACGGCGGGTCGGTCTGCCAGGACCCGAGCTCCCCGCTGATCAGGGCGAAATACCAGGCCTCGATCACCAATGGTGCCGCCGGACCGGGGCAGCGTCCGGTGATCGGCGCCAACGACTCCACCCGGGCGGTGGCCATCACCATCGGCGTCTACTGCCCGGATCGCCTGCCGGACTACCTTTCTCATCTGGACACTCTGAAGCTGGACGACACCACCAAGTGAGGCGTGATCGATGACCACCGAAGCAGAGTTGCGCAGCAAGGTCTCCGGGCTGATGGGCCGGGCGAAACAGGATCTGGCCCAGCTGGTTTCGTTCAAGTCGGTGGCCGACCCGCGCCAGTTCCCGCCGGAGGGGTGCGAGCAGACCGCGCAGTGGGTGGCCGACGCCTTCGCCGCGGCCGGGCTCACCGAGGTCGGCCTGCACGAGACACCTGACGGCAGCAAGGCGGTCATCGGGCACAAGCCCGGCCCGGCGGGCACCCCGACGGTGCTGCTGTACTGCCATTACGACGTGCAACCGCCGCTCGGTGACGACGCCTGGCACACCCCGGTCTGGACACTCACCGAGAAGAACGGCCGCTGGTACGGGCGCGGCGCGGCCGACTGCAAGGGCAATATCGTCACCCACCTGACGGCCCTGCGCGCCATCGGACCGGACTTCCCGATCGGCATCAAGGTCGTCGCCGAGGGCTCCGAGGAACAGGGGACCGGCGGGCTGGAGAAGTTCGTCGTCGCCCATCCCGAGCTGCTGGCCGCCGACGCCATCCTGGTCGCCGACTGCGGCAACTTCGCCGTCGGCGTGCCCACGTTCACCCAGACCCTGCGCGGCATGGTGAACGTGGTACTCACCGTGAAAACCCTGGCGGGACCGATGCATTCGGGCATGTTCGGCGGTCCCGCGCCCGACGCGCTGGCCGCGATGATCCAGCTGCTGTCCACCCTGCGCGACGAACACGGCAACACCACCATCGACGGGCTCACCAACGACCAGAAGTGGACCGGCGCGCAATACCCCGATGCCGACTTCCGTTCCGACGCGGGCATTCTCGACGGCGTCGACGTGGTGGGCGGCGGCACCGTCTCGGACATGCTCTGGTCGCGCCCGGCGCTGACCGTGCTCGGCATGGACGTGCCAGCCGTCGTCGGTTCCTCGGCGGCGATCCAGCCGAGCACCCGGGCCCGGCTCAATCTGCGCATCCCCCCGGGCACCGAACCGAAGCGGGCCTACGAGCTGCTCACCGAACACCTGCGCGCGCACGTGCCGTGGAACGCCCAGCTCGACATCGAACTGGAATCGATGGGTGAGCCCTTCGTCGCCGCCGAACACGGGCCCGCCCGCGCGGCCATGGGTCAGGCGATGGAGACCGCCTACGGGCGGCCCATCACCACCGAGGGGCAGGGCGGCTCGATCCCGCTGTGCAATGTCTTCGCCGACACCTACCCGAAGGCCGAGATCATGCTGCTCGGCGTGGAAGAGCCCAAGTGCCTGATCCACGCGCCCAACGAGAGCGTCGACCCGAGCGAGATCGAGCACATGGCGCTGGCCGAGGCACTGTTCCTCAGCACCTATCGCTGAGCGTTCAGAACTGGGCCTGATCCTCCGGGGCCATCGCGCGGAACTCGGTGCCCGCCGGGGCCATCTCGCTGAGCCTGCCGAAGTAGATGCCGTGCGCGGATGGGTCGATGATGCCGTGGTGGATCGGGATGGCGGTGCGCGGATTCACCGCGCGCAGGTAGTCGACGGTGTCCCAGATCCGCATCCACGGGGCGACCGCCGGAATGGCCAGCACGCCGACCGGCACCGGCGGGACCCACAGGGAGTCGCCGGGATGTACGAGCTGGGCCGGGTCGGCGGCGGTGCCGAGCTGGAAGACGGTGTTATCGATCACGGGGATATCGGGGTGGATCACCGCGTGACGTCCACCACCGCCGGTGATCTGTAATTCGCCGAATTCGAGCACCTGCCCGGCCGAGACCGGCTCCCAGCCCTCGCTGCGCTGCTGGGCGGTCTGCGGGTCGGACAGCAGGCGGGCGGTGGGGTTGGCCTCGATCAGGGCGGTGATGCGGGTGGGATCGATATGGTCGGGATGCTGGTGGGTCACCGCGATCGCGTCCAGTCCGGTGATGCCCTCGAAGCCGTGCGCGAAGGTGCCGGGATCGAACAGCACTTTCACACCGTGCAGTTCCACGAGGATGCAGGAATGACCGAAGTGGGCGATGCGCATATGCCGATGCTAAGCGCCGGTGACCCCGGAACGCGGGCACGACGGCCGGGTCAACTACGATTTCTGGAGTAAACCCCCACACCACATGAGGAGCAACGCGTGGCACGAGTCGTGGTCGAGGTCATGCCGAAGGCCGAGATCCTGGACCCCCAGGGGCAGGCCGTGGTCGGCGCGCTCCCGCGTCTGGGATTCGCCGGAATCTCGGATGTGCGGCAGGGCAAGCGATTCGAGCTCGAGGTGGACGAGTCCGTCTCCGACGCCGAGCTCGAGCAGATCGCCGAGGCGCTGCTGGCCAACACGGTGATCGAGGACTGGAAGGTCGTTCGGGTCTCGTGAGCGCACGCATCGGCGTTATTACGTTTCCGGGCACGCTCGACGACGTCGACGCGGCCCGCGCGGTGCGCCTGGCCGGTGGCGAGGCGGTGAGCCTGTGGCACGCCGACGCCGACATCAAGGGTGTCGACGCGGTGATCGTGCCCGGCGGCTTCTCCTACGGCGACTACCTGCGCTGCGGCGCCATCGCCCGGTTCGCGCCGGTGATGGGTGAGGTTGTGCGCGCGGCCGGTCAGGGCCTGCCGGTGCTGGGCATCTGCAACGGCTTCCAGGTGCTGTGCGAGGCCGGGCTGCTGCCGGGCGCGCTGACCCGCAATGAGGGCCTGCACTTCATCTGCCGTGACGAGTGGCTGCAGGTCGAGGCGAACAACACCGCCTGGACCTCGCGCTACGAGCAGGGCGCGCAGATCCTCATCCCGCTGAAGTCGGGCGAGGGTCGCTACCAGGCCTCCGAGGCCGTGCTCGACGAGCTCGAGGGCGAGGGTCGCGTGGTGTTCCGCTACGCGGGCGACAACCCGAACGGCTCGCAGCGCGGGATCGCCGGTATCTCCTCGGCCAACGGCCGGGTCGTCGGCCTGATGCCGCACCCCGAGCACGCCACCGAGGCCCTCACCGGCCCGAGCGACGACGGCCTGGGGATGTTCTACTCCGTGCTGGACACCCTGATCAACGCTTGAGTTTTTGGAGCGCTGGCGCGCTCGAGGTCGCGGCCCCTGGGGGGCCGCGACGGCCGCTTCGCGGCCTGCCCCTCCTTGAGGTCGGGGCGTGGTGGTTGCTAGGGCAGTTTGTCGATGATGTCGAAGTCGACTCCGTCGGCCCTGGCGAGGTATGCGGGGCCGACGGCCTGATTGCCCGTGAAGCCGTGCCGGGTGGTCGGGCCGTCCAGGGTGATGCCGTCGGCCAGCCGGGCCGAGAGCGTCTCCACATCGAGGGTGCCGACCGTGTCGGCGAGGGCGCCGAGCAGGTGTACCGCCTCGTAGGCGGAATTGCTGAAGGTGGTCAGGGCGGGGGCGAAGGAGCCCTGGTGCCTGCGGTAGCGGGCGCGCCGGTCGCGGCCGTCGGCGGTGTGGTCGTCGAGGAAGAAGCCCGAGGCCACGTAGAGATTGTCATTGGCTTTCGGGCCCGCGCTGAGCAGCACGTTCTCGTCCACGGCGGGGCTCAGGCGGGGCAGCACGGTGGGCAGGCCGGTGGCGGTGAACTGCCGGTTGAAGCGCGCGGTGTCGGCGCCGACCATGAGCACCAGGACCGCGTCGGCGAACAGCAGCGCCGGTTCGTCGAGGAAGGCGTGGAAATCGGTGGTGCCCAGCGGCACGTAGCGTTCGAGCACGATGTCGGCGGGGGCGGGCAGCGCGCGGCGCAGCGCGTGCGCGGTCTGGCGGGGCCAGATGTAGTCGTTGCCGATCACCGCCCAGCGCCGCACACCCAGTTCCCTGGCCATCCAGGCGGCGGCGGGCACGGTCTGGTGATCGGGATGCTCGCCGACCAGCAGCACGCCGGGACGTTCGTCGGGCAGGCCCTCGTGATCGGTCGCGTAGAGGTAGGGCACCCGTCCGGCGGCCGCCCGCGCGACCGCACGGCGCACGGCGGAGGTGTGCCAGCCGGTGATCGCGCCGACCATACCGGTGGCGAGGAAGGCCTCGATCTCGGTGGCGACCTCGTGCGGCGGGCGCCCGCCATCGATCGTGGTCAGCCGGATCTCCCGGCCGAGAATCCCTGTGCCGCTGTTGATCTCGTCGACCGCGAGGGAGATCGCGGCGGTGCACGATGGGGCGATGATGCCACCCGGACCCTGAGTCGGGACGATCGAGAGTATCTCGATCGTCTCCTCCCGGCGCTCGTGGAACGTGGGCATTCGGTACTCTATCGACTGATGCGAACGGCGTCGTTCGACGGATATTTCGGCAGGTGGGAAAGCATTCGGTGTCCATCATAAGTGGGTATTCCACATTGCATGCTGCGCTGCGCTGCGCCGAGCGGAACTGGGTGCGGCGGCTGGATTCCGCGCTCACCGCCGACAATCTCTCGGCCGATCACTGGGCGATTCTGTCGCAGTTGTCCACCGATGAGGGCATCACCATGTCGGAGCTGGCCACCCAGGCGCGGCTGGCCCCGTCCTCGGCCACCCGCCATGCCGACCATCTCGCCGAACGCGGGCTGATCTTCCGCGTCGCCGCCACCGACGACCGCAGGCGCATCCTGATCGGGCTCAGCAGCCTCGGCGCCAAGCTGGTCGCCAAGATCCGCGCCGAGGAACAACTGGCCGAGGAGGAACTGCGCGCGCGGCTCGGGGTGCGCCGCTACGGCGATCTGGTCACCGCGCTCGGGGTCATCGCCGAACGTTAGCCCCTAGGATCGGGCGCATGCCTGTATCTCTGACAGCGGCCACTGCCAGCGGACTGTGTGCCTTCATCGATGCTTCGCCGTCGCCGTTCCATGTGTGCGCGACGGTGGCCGCCGAACTAGAGGCGAACGGGTTCACGGCGCTGCCGGAGACGCGGCCGTGGGAGTCGGCGGGCGGCAAACACTATGTGGTGCGCGGGGGTTCGCTGATCGCGTGGGCCGATTTCGACGCCGCGCCCACCGATCCGTTCCGGGTGGTCGGGGCGCATACCGACAGCCCGAATCTGCGGGTCAAGCAGCATCCGGATCTGTCGTCGGCGGGGTGGCAGCTGGTCGGGCTCGAGCCCTACGGCGGGGCCTGGCTGAACTCGTGGCTGGATCGTGAACTCGGCATCTCGGGGCGGCTGAGCGTGCGCGAGGGCGACCGGATGCGCGATCTGCTGGTCCGTATCGACGAGCCGATCCTGCGGGTGCCGCAGCTGGCCATCCACCTGTCCGAGGACCGGCGCGGAGTGACGCTGGACCCGCAGCGGCACGTGAACGCCATCTGGGGCATCGGCGACGCCGACCTGGCGTTCCTGGACTTCGTCGCCGAGCGGGCCGGGGTGGCCGGTACCGATGTGCTCGGCTGGGAACTGATGACCCACGACCTGGCGCCCAGCACGCTGGTCGGCCGCGCGCACGACCTGGTCAGCGCGCCCCGGCTGGACAACCAGGGCACCTGCTACGCCGGTCTGCAAGCGTTCCTGGCCGCCGTCGACGAGCCGGGCGCGGCCTCGCCGGTGCTGGTGATGTTCGACCACGAGGAGGTCGGCAGCCAGTCCGATCGCGGCGCCCAGTCCGACCTGCTGCCCGCGGTGCTGGAGCGGATCGTGCTCGAGCGCGGCGGCGGTCGTGCGGATTACCTTGCCGCCCTGGCCGGTTCGATCGTCGCCTCCGGGGACATGGCCCACGCCACCCACCCGAACTACCCCGAGCGGCACGAGCCCGCGCACCGGATCGAGATCGGCGGCGGGCCGGTGCTCAAGGTCAACCAGAACCTGCGCTACGCCACCGACGCGGCGGGCGCGGGCGCGTTCGCGCTGGCCTGCGCGCAGGCGGGAGTGCCGTTGCAGCGGTATGTGCATCGCGCGGATCTGCCGTGCGGGTCGACCATCGGCCCGATGACCGCCGCGCGCACCGGCATGTCGACCGTCGACATCGGCGCCCCGCAGCTGGCCATGCACTCCTGCCGGGAACTCATGGCGGCCGCCGACGTGCCCGCCTACGCCGCCGCGCTGGCCGCCTTCCTGACCCCGGTCGAGCTGGACTGACCGCCGCGGTCCTAGGCCGCCGCGAGCTCCGGGGCGGGCTTGGCCGGGCGGTACGTGCACACCGCGTAGACGATCACCGCGAACGTGGCCCACACATAGCTGCTGCCGATGATCTGCTGCCACCAGCTCCAGGCCAGTTCCTTGTCCTCGGAGTGTGGCAGCACCCACTGCGGCCCGACGATGAACATCAGCGTGAACAGCGCCACCACCGCGGTGAAGCCACGCGAGCGGCGCCGGGTGGCCTGATCCACCGCGACGACCAGGGCGGGCGCGGCCCACACCCAGTGGTGCGACCACGACACCGGCGACACCAGCAGGATCGCGGCCGCGTTCACCAGCAGCGCGGACACGTGCGAGCCCGCGTCGATGAGCCGCACCATCCAGATGGCGGCCAGGCCGACGGTGATCAGCGACAGCGCGATCCACAGCCCGGTCGCCATCGTCTCGTCGAGGCCGAGCCGGAACAGGGTGCCCTTGATGGACTGGTTGCCCGCGAAATACGGGGTGCCGATGCGGCCGGTGTCGGTGACGGTGTGGAACCAGTACTGCACCGAATCGTTCGGGAACAGCAGGAAGCCGATGCCCACCGCGCCCGCCGCCGAGACCACCAGCGTGGCCGCGGCCTTCCAGTCCCGGCGCAGCAGGAAGTAGAGCAGGTATCCGGCGGGGATGAGCTTGATCGACACGGCGATGCCGATCAGCATGCCGCGCGGCCAGAACGGCTTGCGCACCAGCACGTCGATGGCCACCACGGCCATCAGCACCAGGTTGATCTGGCCGAAGTTGAAGGTCTGGCGCACCGGTTCGAGGTACTGGGCCAGGCCGAGCCCGGCGATCACCACGGTCAGCACCGAGATCCGGTCGAGCTCGGGACGCACCCGCACCAGCACCAGCCACAGCACGATCCCCAGGCTGGTCAGCGAGCTGGCCAGCACCACGATCTCGGCCACCACCAGCGGCATCAGCGCCAGCGGCACGAAGAACATCGCGGCCAGCGGTGGATAGGTGAAGGGCAGGCCGAGGCCGTAGACCGGCGGCATCGGGCCGTAGAGATCGCCGCCGTCGAGCCACACGCGGGCGCCGTTGCGGTAGACCTGCAAATCGATGTAGCCGTGCCACCAGTGCACCAGCAGCGCGACCGCCGCGGAGAACACGAACAGGCCGATGGCCGCGGCCAGCCAGCGCCGCTGCCGGTCCGGATCGATCGGCTCGGGCGGGCGGTCCTGACCGGAAGAAGTGGCGCTCGATTCCACCCCGCGCGCGGGAACAGGCGGCTCGACCTGCTCGGCAACCCCCGGACTCTCGTTCACGGCGTCAGACTAACGGGTCAACGCCTGGTCGAAGCGCGGGTGTGATCAGCTGGGCAGGGACGGGGCGTCGGCGGGCGCGCGTCCAGGGCCGATTAGACTCTGCAGGTAAGTTCCCCCCGGCCGAAAGGACCCTGGTCTCCCGTGACACTGCAGGTCGACACCGTCGCCACCGCCGCAGCCACCCCGGATGCTCCGCAGCCGTACAAGGAACTCGGTCTCAAAGACGACGAGTACGCCCGCATCAAGGAGATTCTGGGCCGTCGGCCCACCGACGCCGAACTGGCGATGTACTCGGTGATGTGGAGTGAGCACTGCTCGTACAAGTCGTCGAAGGTTCATCTGCGCTACTTCGGCCAGACGACCACCGACGAGATGAAGGCCTCCATGCTGGCCGGTATCGGCGAGAACGCCGGTGTGGTCGACATCGGTGACGGCTGGGCCGTCACCTTCAAGGTCGAATCCCACAACCACCCGTCCTACGTCGAGCCGTACCAGGGCGCGGCCACCGGCGTCGGCGGCATCGTGCGCGACATCATGGCGATGGGCGCGCGCCCGATCGCGGTAATGGACCAGCTGCGCTTCGGCGCGGCCGACGCGGCCGACACCCGGCGCGTGGTCGACGGTGTGGTCCGCGGCATCGGCGGCTACGGCAACTCCCTCGGCCTGCCGAATGTCGGCGGCGAGACCGTCTTCGACGCCTCCTACCAGGGCAACCCGCTGGTCAACGCGCTGTGCGCGGGCGCCATGCGCGTGGAGGACCTGCACCTGGCCTTCGCCTCCGGCGCGGGCAACAAGATCATCCTGTTCGGCGCGCGCACCGGCCTTGACGGCATCGGCGGCGTGTCCGTGCTCGCCTCGGACACCTTCTCCGGCGAGGAGACCGGCACCGGCCGCAAGAAGCTGCCCGCCGTGCAGGTCGGTGACCCGTTCACCGAGAAGGTGCTCATCGAGTGCTGTCTGGACCTCTACAAGGCCGGACTGGTCGTCGGCATCCAGGACCTCGGCGGCGCCGGGCTGTCCTGCGCCACCTCCGAGCTGGCCGCCGCCGGTGACGGCGGCATGCACATCGACCTGACCAAGGTCCCGCTGCGCGCCAAGCACATGACCCCCGCCGAGATCCTGTCGAGCGAGTCGCAGGAGCGCATGTGCGCGGTGGTCACCCCCGAGAACGTGGACGCCTTCATGGCCGTCTGCAAGCGCCACGACGTGCTGGCCACCGTCATCGGTGAGGTCACCGACGGCGACCACCTCGTCATCTCCTGGCACGGCGAGACCGTGGTGGACGTGCCGCCGCGCACCGTCGCCCACGAGGGCCCGGTCTACGAGCGCCCGGTGCGGCGTCCGGACACCCAGGACGACCTGATCGCCGACACCACCGCGAACCTCACCCGGCCCAAGACGGCCGACGAGCTGCGCGAGACCTTGCTCACCATGATCGCCAGCCCGCAGCTGTGCAGCCGCAAGTGGATCACCGAGCAGTACGACCGCTACGTGCGCGGCAACACCGTGCTGGCCGAGCACGCCGACGCGGGCGTGGTGCGCATCGACGAGGAGTCCGGCCGCGGCATCGCCCTGGCCACCGACGCCTCGGGCCGCTACACCAAGCTCGACCCGTACACCGGCGCGCAGCTGGCGCTGGCCGAGGCCTTCCGCAATGTCGCCACCACCGGCGCCACCCCCAAGGCCGTCACCAACTGCCTCAACTTCGGTTCGCCGGAGGACCCGGGCGTGATGTGGCAGTTCCAGCAGGCCGTGCGCGGTCTCGCGGACGGCTGTGCGGCCCTCGGCATTCCGGTGACCGGCGGCAACGTCAGCTTCTACAACCAGACCGGCAAGGACGCCATCCTGCCCACCCCGGTGGTCGGCGTGCTCGGCGTGATCGACGACGTGCACCGCCGCATCCCCACCGGCCTCGGCCTGGAGCCCGGCGAGTCACTGATCCTGCTCGGCGAGACCCACGACGAGCTGGACGGCTCGATCTGGTCGCAGGTCGTGCACGATCACCTCGGTGGCGTGCCGCCCAAGGTCGACTTCGCCCGCGAGCAGCTGATCTCGGAGGTGCTCACCTCCGGTTCGCGCGACGGCATGATCTCGGCCGCGCACGACCTGTCCGAGGGTGGCCTGGCGCAGACCGTCGTCGAGGCCGCGCTGGCGGGCGAGACCGGTTGCCGCATCGTGCTTCCCGAGGGTTCGGACCCGTTCGTGCAGCTGTTCTCCGAGTCGGCCGGGCGCGTGCTCGTCGCGGTACCGCGCTCGGAGGAGACCCGCTTCACCAAGATGTGCGACGCGCGGCAGCTGCCGTGGGCGCGCATCGGCGTGGTGGACCAGGGCTCGGATTCGGTCGAGGTGCAGGGCCAGTTCTCGGTGACACTCGCCGAATTGCGCGAGGCGTTCGAGGGCACGCTGCCTAAGCTGTTCGGAGCGCATACCGCCTGAGCGACGCAGGGATGAGGAGTCGGGCTTGACCATCGAGGACACGAGCTCGACTCCCACCCCGCCCGACAACCTCTTGCTCCGGGGGATCCACCTGGTGGAGAGGTTCTTTCATCCGAACTACACCGGCCTGCTGGTGGCCGCCATGTTCTTCGGCTGGTCCATGACGCCGTCGCTGCTGCCGCGCGACTGGTTCTTCCAGGGCCTGATCAGCGGCATCAACGCCACCATCGGCTACGGCCTCGGCTGCGCGCTGGCCTGGGCCTGGCGCCGCTGGGTCCTGCCCAAGATCGCCTGGCCCGCGCGGGCGCGGGCGGTCTGGGCGCGGCGGCCGGGCTGGACCGGGCTGGCCGTGCAGATCGCCATCGTGCTGGTCTGCCTGGTGTTCGCGATCCTGATGACCGCGAAATCCGCGGGCTGGCAACGCGAGATCACCGATCTCATGGAGATGGCGCCGGTCTCGGACTCGGTCGCCGGATATCTGCGCACCACTCTGCTCGGCGCGGTGGTGGTCGGGCTGCTGATCTGGATCTCGCGCGGGGTCGTGCGGCTGGTGCGGTGGATCACCCGCGGGCTCAACCAATGGGTGCGCATTCCGTCCTCGATCGCGCGGCCGCTCGGCGTGGTGATCGTGCTGGTGGCCGCGGTGCTGCTGTTCAACGGCGTGCTCGCGAAAACCTTCTTCACCGTGGCCAATTCGGCCTTCGGTGCCCGCAACAGTCACACCTCCGCGCACGCGATCCAGCCGACGCTGCCCGAACGCTCGGGCAGCCCGGCCTCGCTGGCGGCCTGGGACACCCTCGGGTCGGAGGGCCGCTGGTTCGTGGCCAACGCGCCGACGCCGCTGGCCATCGAGCAGGTCACCGGAAAGCCCGCGCGCGAACCGATCCGGGTGTACACCGGGCTGGAGTCGGCCGACGGTTTCGAGGCCCAGACCGACCTGGCGGTGGCCGAACTCGACCGGACCAAGGCCTTCGAGCGCGAGGTGCTCGTGGTGATCAGCACCACCGGCACCGGCTGGGTCGACACCACCAGCGCCGAGGCGATCGAGCTGATGTTCCACGGCGACACCGCGCTGGTGGCCACCCAGTACTCGTATCTGCCCAGCGCGCTGTCGTTCCTGTCCGACCGGGACAAGTCCATGTCGATGGGCAGGCTGCTGTTCGACAAGGTCTACGAGCGCTGGTCGGCGCTGCCCGAGGACAACCGGCCGCGGCTGCTCGTCTACGGGGAGAGCCTCGGCTCGCAGGGCTCCGAGGGCGCGTTCTCCGGGCTGGCCGATATCCGCAACCGCACCGACGGCGTGCTCTGGGTGGGACCGCCCAACTCCAACCGGCTCTGGTCGGAATTCGTCAGCCGCCGCGATCCCGGCACCGAGGAGATCACGCCGACCTTCGCCGACGGACTGTCGGTGCGCTTCGCGGCCAGCGCCGATCAGCTGGCGAAACCCTCGCCGAACTGGACCGATCCGCGCATCGTCTACCTCCAGCACGCCTCCGACCCGGTGGTGTGGTGGTCGCCGGACCTGCTGTTCAGCCGTCCCGACTGGCTCAGTGAACGGCGCGGGCCCGATGTGTCGCCGTCGATGTCGTGGTATCCGATCGTCACCTTCTGGCAGGTCGCGGCGGATCTGCCACGCGCGCAGACGGTTTCGGACGGGCACGGCCACAATTACGGCAATCTCGTTCCCGACGCCTGGGCTGCGGTGGCCCAACCTCCGGACTACACACCGGAAGTGGCGGAACGGATCAAGGCGTATCTGATCGAATCGATGGCCACCGAGCGTCAGCTCAAGTGAGAACGGGTCGGCCCCGAACCCCTCGATCGGGGCCGACCCGGTTCCCTCACGACACCGATTTGAACGGATTGTGTTCGGCGATCAGCTGTTCCAGCCGCGCCTCGTCGATCCGGCCGATCAGTGACTGGGTCTCCTGCTGGTCGCGCACGACCTTGGCGAGGGTGAAACAGCTCGTCACCAGGAACAGGCCCGACATCGCCAGGAAGGCGCGCTGCCAGCCGTCCAGCGGCAGATAGGCGATCCCGGCACCGGTCCCGAACAGGCTGACGGCGAAAGCGATCGCGGCCTGGGCCATGTAGGCCGAGGTGTTCTTCGGCTTGGCATTGGGTGTGCTCATGGGAACAAGTCTGTGGATCCGGGCCGTCTCGCGGGCGCGTGAAACTACTCGAGTGCGATGGGTAGTTGCCGCCGATAGTGACCGACCCGCCACTCACAACAGCCTGCTGGGCCGAACCGGGCCAGCCATACTGTTGGAGTGTCTGCGGCAGGCTCGACCCTCGTGACGTTGCGTGCGCGCGGCGCCGCGCTGTTGCGCCGTGCCGAGGACATCATCGACCTCAACTACCCCGGCCTGGTGCTGGCCACCCTGTTCTTCGCGCTGTCGGTGACGCCCTCGCTGGTGCCGCGCGACTGGCTGTTCCAGGGTCTGATCAGCGGAATCAACGCCGCGATCGGATACGGGCTGGGCTGCGTGCTGGAGTGGATCTTCCGGCGCTGGGTGCGGGCGCGGCTCCCCATCCCGAGCCCCTCGGACCGGCTGCGCTACGGCATCAAGGCCACCGTGCTGGTGGGATGCGCGCTGGTCGCGGCGCTCATGCTGGTGCAGTCGGCGCGCTGGCAGCGCGAGATCACCTCACTGATGGGGATGGCCGGGACCACCACCCCCGCCTACCTGCGCACCGGGCTGCTCAGTGTGGCGGTCGGGGTGGCGGTGGTGGCCGCCTATCGCACGCTGCGCATCCTGGTGCTGGTGCTGGCCCGCCAGCTCAACCGCTGGGTGAAGGTGCCGCGCGAGCTCGCGCCCGCCGCCGGAGCGCTGGTGCTGGTGGTGTTCGCGGCCACGCCGTTCAACGGCGTGGCCTCGCGGGCGTTCTTCGCCGTCGCCAACTCCGCGTTCAGCGTGCGCAACGACCGCGAGACGCCCTATGCGGTGCAGCCGGTGAAACCCGAACGCTCCGGCAGCCCGGCCTCGCTGGCGGCCTGGCAGACCCTCGGCTTCGAGGGCCGCTGGTTCGTGGCCAACGGGCCAAGCGCCGACGATATCGCCGAGGTGACGGGAAAGCCCGCGCGCGAACCGATTCGCGCGTACGTCGGACTCGAATCGACCCACGGCGACCAGACCGCCGCGCAGCTCGCCGTCGAGGAACTCGACCGGACCAAGGCCTTCGAGCGGGAGGCCATGGTGGTGGTGACCACCACCGGGACCGGGTGGGTCAATGGGATGGCGGCGGGCGCGATCGAATACCTCTACGGCGGCGACACGGCCATCGTGGCCACCCAGTACTCGTATCTGCCCAGCGTGCTGTCGTTCCTGTCCGACCGGGACAAGGCCGCCGCGGCGAGCCAGGAGCTGTTCGACGCGGTGTACGAACGATGGCTGGCCCAGCCGGAGGGACAGCGGCCGAAGCTGTTCGTCTACGGCGAGAGCCTGGGCTCGCAGGGCTCCGAGGAGGCGTTCGAGGGGCTGGGCGATCTGCGCGAGAAGGTCGACGGGGCGCTGTGGGTGGGGCCGCCGAACTCCAATCGGCTCTGGAAACAGTTCGTCGACCGGCGCGACCCGGGATCACCGCAGGTGGAGCCGGTCTACGCGGACGGGCTGGTGGTCCGCTTCGCCGACGACGCCACCGACCTCGGCCCACCCGAAACCTGGCGCGCACCCCGCATCGCCTACCTCCAGCACCCCTCCGACCCCATCGTGTGGTGGTCGGCGGACCTGATCTTCACCCAGCCGGACTGGTTGAGCGAGCCGCGCGGCACCGATGTGTCCACCCAGATGCGGTGGGCGCCGTTCGTGACGTTCTGGCAGGTCACGGCCGATCTCACCAATGCGCAAGGCGTGGTCGACGGGCACGGGCACCGGTACGGGACGCTGGTGCTGGACGGGTGGCTGGCGGTGGCGGCGCCGCCTGGGGTGACGGCGGTGGAGGTCGACCGGATCCGGGCGGCGCTGGAGGCGGCGGAGGTCTATGAGCGGGAGGTGAAGTGAGGGCGGGGGCGTGTGGGCTGTCATCGGCCGGTTGGGCGGCCGAGGGCGAGCGGACGGGTCCGCGGCGCGGATCAGGCGAGCTCGATCATCCGGCGCACACCGGCTGGACGGCGAGTCAGCGTGAAGTGTGTTCGCGGGAGCGCGGTTTCGTGCGGTCGTTGCGCGCCGCGTTGGCCTTGTCGATTCCGCCCCTGTGGAGCAATCGCGTGCTTCCCGCGCTCGAACTGCCGATACGGGGGCGGACCGTGGCGAATGTCGTGTTCGCCGCCGGGTACGCCGGTGTCTTCGGCGGGCGTCCGAAGTGGCTGTCGGCCACTGGGTTTCGCTGGGGGATCGGTGGGGCAGCGCTGGTGTTCGCCGGTTACGGTGTGGCGCTGTCGATTCCGGCATTGCGGCGGCTGCCGTTGGAAGTGGCCGAGCGGGTGCCGGAGACATCCACGCTGGAGTGGATCGCGCTGCACATCCCCGTCGGCACGGTGCTGGCCGAGGAGGCGGTCTTCCGGGGCACCCTCGATCCGCTGCTCGACGACGCGCTGGGCCCGGTCGCGCCGGTGGCCGGTGCCATCGACTTCGGCCTCTGGCACATCGAACCAGCCCGCGCGGCAGGTGACCCCGTGGCGGTGACTGTCGCGGCGACCACCCTCGCCGGGCTGGGTTTCGGCTGGCTGCGGCGCCGATCCGGCAGCGCCACCGCGCCCGCGCTGGTGCACTTGGCGATCAACGCCGGAGGTGCGCTGGCTCCCATCGCGGCGCGGTGGATCGCGGCGCGCAGACCGTAGCGCGCGTGCCCGGCGTTCCCGATTCGGTGGCCATCCACCGTGCTCGAAGGAACTCGGCTGCCGAGCGAGAAGGCGAGGCGGTGGTCGGCGGAGCGGCCGGTGCGATTCGGCGGTGCGGCGCGGGTCAGGCGGTGGCGACGAAGTCGGCTACCGCGTCGGTGAAGGCGTCGTTGTCGTCGCCCGCGGCGGTGTGGGCGGCGGAGCTGATCTCGGCCAGGCGGGCGTGCGGGGCCAGGGCCAAGAAGGCGGCGGTGCCCTCGTCGCTGACGACATCGGACTTGCCGCCGCGCACCAGCAGGACGGGGATGGTGAGGGCCTCGGCGGCGGCCTCCATCTCGGCGATGCGGGCGTCGGTGTCGAGGTCGCCGTCGCCGATCATGTCCGGGTCCCAATGCCAGTACCAGCGGCCCTCGCGCTGACGCAGATTGCGCAGCAAGCCGTCGGCGTTCTCGGGGCGGGGACGGTGCGGCATGTAGGCGGCGACGGCGTCGGCCACCTGCTCGAGGGTGTCGAAGCCGTCGCGGTGCTTGCCGAGGAAGTCCATCACCCGCTCCACGCCCGCCGACTCCGCGCGCGGCACCACATCGACCAGCACCAGCGCGCGAATGGCGGCCCCGGCCGGGTCGGCGGTGGCGAGCAGGCCGGTGATCCCGCCCATGCTGGCCCCGACCACCACGGCACCCGCCGACGCCGTCGCGCCGAGCTGGGTGAGCACGGTGTGCAGGTCGGCGACCATGGCGGTGCGCGAGTAGTCGCGATCCGGCGACCAATCGCTGTCCCCGTGCCCGCGCGCGTCCACCGCGACCACCCGCATCCCGGCCGCCGCCAGCGCGCGCCCCGTCCGCTTCCAGGAATGCCGGGTCTGCCCGCCGCCGTGCAGCATCACGACCAGCGGCCCGTCGGCGGGGCCGAAGCTGTCGGCGGCGAGGGTCAGCCCGTCACTGCTGCTGCGCAGCCGCAACGTCGTCGGTTCCGGATCGATCACACCCATGGGACGAATGTACGACTTCTTCCCGGGCAGGCGCCTAGCCGGTCACGATTTCCCAGTTCAGGAGCTCGGTCTCGGGTGTGGGCGTGCCGTCCCACGGGTGCTGCCGGAACGCCGGGTCGCGCACGGCGGTGGCGCCGGGATTGTGCGGGCACACGCAGGCGACCGTCAGCGCGGCGGTGCGTCCACCGAGCTCGTGGTCGGCGAGGTCGTGGGCCAGGGCGGTGGCGACCAGTCGCAGGTCGTCGATGCCCGCCGTTCCGGGCAGGCAGAGGTCGAGCGACAGGTCGACCAGTCCGGGTGCCTGCGGGGAGAACGCCAGCTGGCCACCGGCCACCCGGACATCGGCCGGGAGCGGGGTGGCGGCGAGGAAGCGCGCGAGGTCGGGGCCCGCGATGGTCTGGGGTCCGGTCGGCTGCTTGCCCGCGCAGGCGGCGACCAGCGGAGACGGCTCGGGCGGGGTCGTGTCGTCGGGGGCCTGGCAGGCAGTGGCCATGGCGCAGAGCGCGATCAGGGCGGGCGCACTTCGCATGGCTACCACTCTATTCCGCGGGTGGTGCGATGCGGCCCGGGCGACGGGTGGGGAGGGGGATACGGGCGAGGTCGTGGGCCAGGACGGCGTCGGGGAAGTCCGCTTGTTCGAGGAAAAGGGGGTCGTGGGATTCGGTGTAGCGCTCGGAGAAGTGGGTCAGGACAAGGGTTTTCACTCCTGCGGCGCGGGCTACCTCGCCTGCCTGGCGGGCGGTGAGGTGGCCGCGGTCGGCGGCCTGTTCGGTTTCGGTGTCGAGGAAGGTGGACTCGATGACGAGCATGTCGACACCCTCGGCGAGCGCGAAGACGTTGTCGCACAGGCCGGTATCCATCACGAAGGCGACCTTCTGGCCGGGCTTGGGGGTCGTGCATTCGGCGAGCAGGTCGCCCGAGAGCTCGCGGACCGCCGCGCCGGTGATGCCGTGTTCGCGCAGCTTCTCGGGCAGGTAGGCGCGGCTGTCCGGCTCGGCGAGGCGGTAGCCGTAGGTGGGGATGCTGTGGGCCAGGGGCAGGGCGGTGATGGTGAAACCGTTGCCCGGCAAGGTTTCCCGTGCGCCGCTCACCGGGTGCTCCACGATCGAGGGCGCGTCGTGGTAGCTGGTCGCGTGTTTCAGGCGGGCCCAGTATTCGGCGCCCTCGGCGGGGAACACGGCGTGCACGTCGTGCGGGACCCGGTCGCGGCCCAAGCGCTGCACGATGCCGGGGACGCCCAGGGAATGGTCGCCGTGGAAATGGGTGACGCACAGCCAGCGCAGCTCGGTCGCCGAGGCGCCCGCCAGCGACATCTGCCGCTGGACACCCTCACCGGGATCGAACAGGATGCCCTGCCCGTCCCAGCGCAACAGGTATCCGTTGTGATTGCGGCGGCGCGTGGGGACGGCCGCCGCCGTGCCCAGCACGAGCAGCTCCCGGGTCGACATCGCCCCATCCTTCCGGCTGCGCGACGCGCACGCCACGCCGCTACCGGGTGAACAACCGCAGGGACTCGTCGACGACCGCGGCGCGGGTGCGGCCGTCGGGGTCGGCGTCGGGGCGCAGCCAGATGGAGGCGTGGTTGAGGATGCCGTGCAGGCAGTGCAGGGCCACCGCGGGATCGGGGCAGTCGAACTCGCCCGCCGCGACGCCCTCGTCGACCACCTCGCGGAAGAGGCGGTCGTGGCGGCGGCGCATGGTCTTGATCGCCTCGTTGTGCTCCTCCGGCCAGGGCGCCGGGAACGAGAACAGGGTGCCCACCTCGGGATAGAGCACCGTGAGCACCCGCAGTTGCTCGCCGATCAGGCCGCGCAGGCGCTCGGTGGCGGACTGCCCGGCGGCGGCGTCGAGGGCGGCGGTGAGCTGGACGAGGACATCGGTGGTGAGCTTCTCCAGCGCGGCCGAGACCAGCGCGTCCTTGCTCGGGAAGTAGTGGTACAGCGTGGCTTTGGCGATATCGCAGCGCTCGGCGACGTCTTCGAAGCGCATGCCCTGGTACCCACCCGCGGACAGGATCTGCAGCGCGGTCTCGATCATCTCCGCCTTGCGGCGGTCGCGGCGCCGTGCCGCACGGCCGGGAGACGCGACGGCGTCGTCCGTAGTCATCGGCCGATCATAGCCAGGTGGGTCATCCGGCCGACCTTTCGGAAGATCTGCCGACTTGTGGGATCAAAACTCGACCCGTAGGTTGATAAACGTGACGGATACACAGGCGACCAGCTATTTCCATCGCGTCGGCCCGCATCGTTTCGCGCCGACCGTCCACGCCGGTGGCGCGTGGAACCCCGACGAGCAGCACTTCAGCCCCGTCGGCGGCCTCATCGCGCACGAGATCCAGCAGGCCAGGGCCGGGCGTCCCGCGCTGGCGCTGAGCCGGATCAGCTTCGACATCCTTGGCAAGATCGGCTTCGAGGAATTCGACGTCGACGTGCGGATCGTCCGCCCCGGCCGCACCATCGAGCTGGTCGAGGCGACCGTCACTATCGGCGGGCGCGCGGTGGTCAGCGCCCGCGCCTGGTTCCTGAGCGAGCAGGACACCGCCGCCGTCGCGGGCGGCGAACCCGACCGCCTACCCGCCCCCGACTCCCTCGCCTCCTGGCCGCTGACCTCGACCTGGACCGGCGGCTACATCGCCTCCCTGGACGCCCGCCCCGTCGGCACCCCCCAGCCCGGCCGCACCACCGCCTGGATCGCCACCCCGATCGACCTGATCGCCGACGAACCCGCCGACCCCGTCGCCGCCTTCCTCGCCCTGGTCGACACCGCCAACGGCATCGCCGTC
This sequence comes from Nocardia sp. SSK8, assembly GCF_037034205.1. NCBI lineage: Bacteria > Bacillati > Actinomycetota > Actinomycetes > Mycobacteriales > Nocardiaceae > Nocardia > Nocardia sp. SSK8. Next base: position 71,650 of record NZ_JBAGKD010000012.1, on the reverse strand, counting down.
CGCCAGGAACCCACCAAGTGGATGTTCCCCAACCTCGACCTCACCATCCACCTCTACCGCCGCCCCGACCCCGCCTGGACCGGCCTGGACACCACCGTCACCTTCGGCCACACCGGCCAGGGCCTGACCAGCACCGTCCTGCACGACACCCGAGGCCCGGTCGGCGTGGCCCAGCAGACCCTCACCGTCCGCCCACTGGACTGATGGCGGTGGCCCGTCCGGCATTCGTCGTCGGTGCCGGTCGGTAGCGTTTCGGCCATGGCTGGACGGAATGCGGTGGATCCCGCACAGGTGCGGGCCGCGGTGCTCGTAGTGGAGGAGTGGTTGCGGGACGACCGGGTGGCGGTGCCGGGGCGGAGTGCCTTGGGGGCGGCGGTGAAGGGGACGGCGCGGGCGTTGGCGGGGAGTGCGCCGGGACATTCGGTGGAGGTGCGGGTGCCGCCGTTCGTGGCCGTGCAGTGTGTCGCGGGGCCACGGCACACGCGGGGGACGCCACCGAATGTGGTGGAGACCGATCCGCGTACCTGGTTGTTGCTGGCTACCGGGTTACTGGAGTTCGAGGCCGCCGTCGACTCCGGTGCGCTGTCGGTTTCCGGTCTGCGAGCGCGCGAAATCGCCGACTGGCTGCCGATCGTGCCGATCAAGCCAAAGTGAAGCCGCATTGCTGTTTTGCTGCTTGACTGTATAGCGGCAGCGGAGGACCCTGGGGGTATGGGCACATTCCGGGGTTACGCGGCTATTCAGGGGCGGGGGACGGTCGCGCTCCCGGCCGAGTTGCGCAAGAAGTACCGGCTGGACGAGCCAGGCGCGCAACTGGAGATCACCGAGCGCGCCGACGGTGTCATCGAGCTGCGGCCGACTTTGCCTGTTCCCGTCGACGAGATGTGGTTCTGGGAGCCAGGACATCAATCCGCCGAGCGTGCGGCCGAAGCCGATGTCGAGGCAGGGCGGCACACGACCTTCGACGATGCCGAGGCACTGCTCGCGCATCTGGACTCACTCGCCGCGGGTCCCGCCGAGGCGGTGGAGTGAAATACCGGACGCTCGCGTCGTTCGACCGGGACTTTCAGCGGTTGCCCGCCGCGCATCAGCGAATGTTCCAACAGGCTCTCCGGTCGCATTTCCTGCCTGCCATCGACGCCGGGGCGTTCAGCGGCACGCCCGGCTGGCCGCGGCGCCTGCGGGTGCACCGGCTCAGCAACTCCGAGGTCTACTCGTTGACCTGGAACTTCGCCTCTCCGGACGGCCGTGCGACCTTTCACTTGGAGAAGACAGACGACGGCGAGCCACTACTGGTGTGGCGTCGGGTCGGTGACCATGGAATATACGACCGGCCGTAATCAGGCCGCGGTTTTCTTCTTGTTGACCAGGTTCTCGCGGTGGAGGCCCTTGTAGTCGTAGTACTTGGTGATCGCGACGCCGCCGACCAGCGCGATCAGCAGCCCGAGTAGCGACATCCAGATCCCGCGGCCCAGACCGGCGGCGTAATCGGATTCGAAGTACAGGATCGAGCGCATGCCCAGGTAGACCTGGTGCATCGGCTCGAACTCGGCGAGCCAGGCGATATAGGTGGGGGTCGCCTGGATCGGGACGGTGCCGCTGGAGGACGGCAGGCCGAGGATGACGAACACGGCCAGGTTGATCAGCAGGCCCGCGGTGCCGAAGGCGGCCAGCGAGGCCATGCAGGTCAGGCCCACCGCGATCAGCGCCAGGATCGAGAACAGCACCAGCTGCACCGGCTGGTCCCCGGCCACGCCCAGGATCTTCGCCACCAGCAGATAGAGCAGCGAGATCACCACCGCCACCACGCACATCACGCCCCACTTGATCAGCAGGGTGTGGAAGCGGGAGATCGGCGTCGGCGGATAGTGCACGTACCAGGGGCCGTACTCGGTGGGCTGGAAGCCCAGTTGCGCGTCGACCATGGTGTGCACGACCATCGCGCCGACCACGCCCGCCATCAGGATCAGCAGCGCGTAGAAGAAGGCCGTCAGGCCGAGGCCCGCGCCGTCGCGCAGTGGCCGCCACTCCTGCTCGACCACGTGGACGGGCTGGGACAGGGTGATCTGGGCGGCGCCGGAGATCTCCGGCGCGGGCGCGCCTGCCGGGCTCGCGGCGAGGGTGTCGCGCACGCGGGTGGTCAGCTGGTCGCCGACCTGCTTGTTCACCTCGGCCATCGCCTGCCCGCCGATGCGGTTGACGATGCCCGCGGAGTACGGGCCCATCCCGGGATTGGTCTGCACGGTGATGATCGGGCGCTCGATCTCGCCGCCGACCACGCTGCCGACCCCGAGAATGCCCAGCCGTTTGCTGAAGTCGCTGGGGATGATGATGGCGCCGTAGATCTGCGCGGTGCGCATCAGCCGCTCGGACTCGCTGATCCCGACCACCCGCAGATCGACCTGGTCGGCGGGCATCCCGGCCACCAGCGCGTCGGCCACCTGCTTGCCGAAGTTCACCTGCTCGGTGCCGTCGCCGGTGTCGATGGTGTCACCGACATCCTGGTTGACCAGCGCGATCGGGAAATCGTGCAGATTCCCCTCCGGATCGGAGATGTAGGCCAGATACATCACACCGAGCAGCGACAACACGACCGCGAGGACCACCGTGGGCGCCAGCACCATCCGGGCCCACCGTCGCGGTGGGAGCCGGACTGTGTCCAACGTCGCTTCCCCCCGGGGCGACGAATCGGAATCCTTCGGCACCGACGCGGTGTTGTCCGGGGGAGACGCTGGGGAATCAGCTGGTTCGTGCGCACTGTCATCGGTGGTCACGATCGGCACCGTAACAGCTGTTCCGCCGGAATTCGGGCGATCACCACCCTCGATTGCGCCGGGTTTGCGCCGTGGTGCACGTCGACGCCCGAATCACCCGTAGAATGACGGGTGCCCCCAGCCCGCCCGAACAGGGAGCACACGGTGACCGACGCCGATCGCACGATCGACAGCACATCCACACTTCCGGACGAGCCCGAGAACGAGCCCCGCGAGGAGTGTGGCGTCTTCGGCGTCTGGGCTCCCGACGAGGACGTCGCCAAGCTCACCTATTACGGCCTCTACGCGCTGCAGCATCGCGGCCAGGAGGCGGCCGGTATCGCCGTCTCCGACGGCTCGCAGATCCTGGTGTTCAAGGACCTCGGCCTGGTCTCCCAGGTGTTCGACGAGCAGACCCTGGGCGCCATGCCGGGGCACATCGCCGTCGGGCACTGTCGCTACTCCACCACCGGTGGGGTCACCTGGGAGAACGCGCAGCCGATCTTCCGCACCACCGCCGTCGGTTCCGGCCTGGCGCTGGGCCACAACGGCAACCTGGTCAACACCGCCGAATTGGCCGGTCGCGCACGCGAACTGGGCCTGATCGGCGCGGGCGTGATCAACGGCCGCCCGCAGATGACCGGGGCGACCTCCGATTCCGATATCGTCACCGCGCTGCTGGCGCACGCCGCCGCCGACTCGAGCATCGAGCAGGCCGCGATGGAGCTGCTGCCGCAACTGCGCGGCGCGTTCTGCCTCACCTTCATGGACGAGCACACCCTCTACGCCGCGCGCGACCCGCACGGTGTGCGCCCGCTGGTGCTGGGCAGGCTCGACCGCGGCTGGGTGGTGGCCTCCGAGACCGCCGCGCTCGACATCGTCGGCGCCGCCTTCGTCCGCGAGATCGAGCCCGGTGAGCTGCTGGCCATCGACGCCGACGGCGTGCGGTCCATGCGCTTCGCCAACCCCGAGCCCAAGGGTTGCGTGTTCGAGTACGTCTACCTGGCCCGCCCCGACACCACCATCGCCGGGCGTTCGGTGCACTCCACCCGCGTGGAGATCGGCCGCAAACTGGCCAAGGAGAACCCGATCGACGCCGATCTGGTGATCCCGGTGCCCGAGTCGGGCACCCCCGCCGCGGTCGGGTACGCGCAGGGTTCGGGCATTCCCTACGGCCAGGGCCTGATGAAGAACGCCTACGTGGGCCGCACCTTCATCCAGCCCAGCCAGACCATCCGTCAGCTGGGTATCCGGCTCAAGCTCAACCCGCTGCGCGAGGTCATCCGCGGCAAGCGGCTGATCGTGGTCGACGACTCGATCGTGCGCGGCAACACCCAGCGCGCGCTGATCCGCATGCTGCGCGAGGCAGGCGCGCTGGAGATCCATGTGCGCATCGCCTCGCCGCCGGTGAAGTGGCCGTGTTTCTACGGCATCGACTTCGCCTCGCGCGCGGAGCTGATCGCCAACGGCACCGGCGCCGACGACAGCTACGACGACATGGTGGAGAACGTGCGCCGCTCGATCGGCGCGGACAGCCTCGGCTACATCAGCACCGAGGGCATGATCGCCGCCACCGAGCAGCCCGCCTCGCGCCTGTGCACCGCCTGCTTCACCGGCGAGTACCCGATCCCGCTGCCGCAGGAGGCCGCGATCGGCAAGAACGTGCTGGAGGGGATGCTCTCCGGGCAGCCCGAGGCGCGGTTGCTGGGCGAGAACATCAACGCCGACGCGTTGAGCCGCCCGTAGGTTTCCGTCCGCCCGGAGCCGCACGTCAGCTGGACAGGCGGATCACTTAGAGTTACTAGGCATCTATCCGCCGATTCGGTTTGGAGCTTTCCCCCACAATGACTGAACAGACCCCCAGCGGTGCCGGCGCTTCCTACGCCGCGGCCGGCGTGGACATCGAAGCCGGTGACCGCGCCGTCGAGTTGTTCGGACCATTGGCGAAGAAGGCCAGCCGACCCGAGGTGCAGGGTGGGCTCGGCGGCTTCGCCGGCCTGTTCGCCCTCAAGGGCGGATACCGCGAGCCGCTGCTGGCCGCGTCCACCGACGGCGTCGGCACCAAGATCGCCGTCGCGCAGGCGCTGGACAAGCACGACACCGTCGGCCTCGACCTGGTCGCCATGGTCGTCGACGACCTGGTGGTCTGTGGCGCCGAGCCGCTGTTCCTGCAGGACTACATCGCCATCGGCAAGGTCGTCCCGGAGAAGGTCGCCGAGCTGGTCTCCGGCATCGCCGAGGGCTGCATCAAGGCCGGTTGCGCGCTGCTCGGTGGCGAGACCGCCGAGCACCCGGGCCTGATGGACCCGGACGACTACGACCTGTCCGCCACCGGCGTCGGCGTCGTGGAGGCCGACTCGGTGCTGGGCCCCGACCGGGTGCGCCCGGGCGATGTCGTCATCGCGATGGGTTCCTCGGGCCTGCACTCCAACGGCTACAGCCTGGCCCGCAAGGTGCTGCTCGACATCGACCGCATGTCGCTGACCGGCTACGTCGAGGAATTCGGCCGCACCCTCGGTGAGGAACTGCTCGAGCCCACCCGCATCTACGCCAAGGACTGCCTTGCGCTGATCGCCGAGACCGACGTGCGCACCTTCTCGCACGTCACCGGTGGTGGCCTCGCCGCCAACCTGGCGCGTGTGCTGCCCGCCGGGCTGGTCGCCGAGCTGGACCGCGGCACCTGGAACCCCGCGCCGGTGTTCAAGATGATCGCCCAGCGCGGCCGCGTCGAGCGCGTCGAGATGGAGAAGACGTTCAACATGGGCGTCGGCATGGTCGCGATCGTGGCCCCCGAGGACGCCGACCGCGCGCTGGCGGTGCTCACCGCCCGCCACATCGACTGCTGGACCCTGGGCCAGGTCAAGAAGGCCGCCGACGCCGACGCGCCGCGCGCCTTCCTGCTGGGTGACCACCCGCGCTTCTGACATCCCGCTACGCAGTGAGCCGGGTCGCGTTCATCGCGACCCGGCTCACCGCGTTTGCGGGGTTTGTGCTGACGCGGGAGCGGCTATCCCGTATGGGAAGGGGAAGGTGCCCGTCGGCTCGGGAAGGTCGGGGTCTCGAGGCGGCGAACACGACGAGCGTCCTGTGTGTGCACAGGACGCTCGTCGTCTATTCGGATGTTCGCCGTACTGCTGCGAGCCCGACGCACGCTGAGTGACAACGGCTGAAGGGGGAGGCCGCGCGTGGCCTCCCCCTTCACCGACGTTCGGTCAGCGGCGCCAGCTGTCGTAGTCGTCGTCCTCGTTGTTCCAACGGGACGCCGACTCGTCTGCGTCGTGCTCATCGGAGATCACTCCGCCGCTCCTCGGTGGTGAGAGCGGAGTGCTATCCGACAGCTCGCGCTGAAGGCTCGCGAAGTCGGTCGGCGCGGAGCTGTACTTGAGCTCACGTGCGACTTTGGTCTGCTTTGCCTTAGCCCGGCCACGGCCCATGGCTGACCCCCTCGCGTCACTGCGGGGCGGCCTGGGGTTTGTTGGCGGCCCCGTTCGAATTAATACTCTTCCTGACAGACACTTTAGCGTGTGTTAGACGGTCGCGCTCCCAGGAGTGGGTGAAGAACTCCCGAACCGCGACCGTTTGCCCCTTCTTCGCCGAGTCCGCCCGGTCTCAGAGCACCCCCGGAATCGCGCGGATCACACCGACTCTGGCGTCGCCACCGGTGACGGCGGTGGCGGCGAGGTCGGTGTGCGCATCGGTCCAGTCGACGCCGAGGCGGCGCAGAATCGCCAGCGTCAGCGGCATCCTGGCCCGGTCGTGGCCGTCGTCGATCTTGTAGGCGAAGGCGCGTCCGTCGGGGAGCGCGCCCGCGTGCACGCCGTCGGCACCGATCTTGCAGAAGAGTCCGGGGGTGCTCGACATGGCCAGCAGGTCGGGGCCGTTGGTGCCCGAAATCACTCGCGGATTCGCCCGCACGGCATCGGCGATCCGGCGCGGCGCTGTGCCGGGTTCGGCCGTGGTGAAGCCGGCGAAGGCGCGGGCCAGATTGATCAGCGAGACGGGCACGATCGGCAGGCCGCAGCCATCGATGCCCAGGTCGGTCTCGGGTTCGCCGGTGACGTCGGCGATAGTGGCGAGAACGGCCTGCTGCAGGGGGTGCTCGACGTCGAGATATCCGGTGCGGGGCCAGTCGTTGATCAGGCAGGTGGCCAGCATCGCCGCGTGTTTGCCCGAACAGTTCATATACAGCGGGCTCGGGCCGGAGCCGGTGCGGGCCAGCGCGCGGGCCTGCTCCTCGAAGGGGAGGTCGGGTGGGCAGGCCAGGTCGGCCTCGGTGTGGCCGAAACGCTCGAGCAGGCGGCGCACCAGCGCGATGTGGTCGGGCTCGCCGAAGTGCGAGGCGGTGGTGATGGCGAGTTCGGCGTCGTCGACCGGGTCGAAGCCGTTGCGCAGCAGGGTCAGCGCCTGCATGGGCTTGTTGGTCGAGCGCGGGAAGATCGGGCCGTGGACCTCGCCGAGCTCGAGGGTGGGGGTGCCGTCGGGATCGAGCACCACGACCGACCCGCGATGCACGCACTCGCGGAAACCGGAACGGACGACCTCGACCAGTTCGACGCTCATCGAGCCTCCTGTGCGACGGAGTTCGCGGCCTCGCCCGCGGGCGCGAGAGTGCGCCGGGAGCGGAGGTGCCGGTCGATCTGCATGTGGACATCGGCGGAGATAGTGGGTTCCTCGGCGCGCAGGCGCTCCAGCCGCGCGTGGTCGGCACCGGTGAACAGGTCGCGCACGGTGATGCCGTGTTCGGGCACGTGTACGACGCGGACTTCGTCGCCCGCGCCGATGCTGCCCTCGGTGAGCACCCGGAAGTAGCACCCGGTATCGGACTGGAGGGTGAAGCGCTTGACCCAGCGCGGCTCGCCGGACCACTGGCCGAACGCCGAGCACGGGACGCGCGGCCCGCTGACCTCGAGCAGGGTGTCGCCGATCGCCCAGTGCGAGCCGAGCACCGCGTCGCTGACCGGCAACCCGCTCAGCCGCAGATTCTCGCCGAACCAGCCCGGGGGCAGGGTGCGGTCGAGTTCGCCGCCCCAGCGGTCCGCGTCGGCGTCGGAATAGGCGTAGACGGCCTGGTCGATACCGCCGTGGTGCTCGACATCGCAGACGTGGTCGCCCGCGAGCCCGAGCGCGCGGACCGGGACGCGACCCTCGACCGGTCGCTTGTCGATCGCGGAGCGCCCGACCCGGGTGCGCACCTCGATCTCGGCGTGCACCACACACACGGCCTCGACCCGGCCGGTGTCACCGACGCGCAGCGCGGGACCCGGCTGACCCGCCGTCGCGAGCTCGCTATCGCGTCGGGTCTGGTCCTGCGCCGACCGCGCGATCCCGGCAGACGCCTCGCTGGGCGGGGATTCCCGATTCGCCGTGCGACCAGCCGTCGCAGGCTCGTCGCCGGAGCGGCCCGGGTTGGCGCGGCCGGGCGCTGGGTCGTCGCCGGAGCGGCCGATGACGGGGCGGCCGGGCGTCGGCTCGTCGTCGAGCTCGGGTTCGTCGATCATCGCCCGCGCAGACGGTCGACGGCGGCGCGGCCTGCCTGCACGCCGTCGTCGGCGGGGACGGAGTCGGGGTCGATGGCGGCGGCCATGGTGCCCGCGACCAGTTCGGTGCCCGCGGGGACCGAGCGCTTCACCAGGGCCAGGGCGATCGGGCCGAGTTCGTAGTGGTCGATGACGGTGCCCAGGCGGCCGACCGTGCGCCCACCCGCGGTCACGTCGTCGCCGGGGGCGGGGCGTTCGTCGGCCGAGCCGTCCAGGTGCAGCAGCAGCAGGTTGCGCGGCGGCTTGCCGAGGTTGTGCACCCGGGCGACGGTCTCCTGGCCGCGATAGCAGCCCTTGTTCAGGTGGACGGCGCCCCGCTCGTCGATGCCGCCGATCCAGCGGGCCTCGTGCGGGATGGTGCGCTCGTCGGTGTCCAGGCCGATGCGCGGGCGCAGGGCGGCCACCCGCAGCGCCTCGTAGGCCCACATGCCCGCGGGCGCCGCCCCGGCGGCGGTGAGCTTGCTCCACCAGTCGCCGAGGGACGCGCGCGGCACGATCAGGTCGAAGGCGTGCTCGCCCGGCCACGGCATCCGGCGCAGGAAGCCACCGCCGGGCAGCGCGACGGCCTCGTAGACCCCGGGCAGCGCCTCGATGCCCAGGGTGGGCAGCAGGGTGTCCACCTGGGGGCCCAACAGGCTCAGCACGGCGTGCTCGGGGGCCGCGGCGGGTTTGGCGTCGGCCCAGAAGACCATCTTCCGCAGGAACGACAGCAGCTCGGCGCCGCGCTCGGCCTCGGTGTCGAGCCAGACGGTGCCGTCGAGGTCGGTGAGCACGAAGTGGTGCTGGACGCGGCCGTTGAGGTCGAGATCCAGGTTCTCGGCGCTGTGCCCGTCGGGCAGGGCGGCGATGTGCTGGCTGGTGATGGTGTGCAGCCAGCTCAGGCGCTCGGCGCCGGTGATGGTGGCCACACTGCGATGGGACCGGTCGACGACCGCGACCTTGCGCGCGGCGGCCTTCTGCTCGCCGAACGGATCGCCGTAATGCCAGGCGACCGCGGCGTCGGGGGAGCCCGGTGCGCCCGCGACGGCACCCGGAGTATGGAGAACAGGACTGGGGGCGACGACCTGCGACACAACACCCACTGTAGGCGCGTGCACCGACACGCGCCGCAGGCGGGCGGTGCGACAGGCTGATCCGAAGGGCCGTTTCGGGGCAGCCATAGGCATAACGGACCGATAACGCCTACGCTCGGCACATGGGAGAACGGGTACTTGTGACACTCGACGGCGCGTTCGCTGATGCGAATGCGCCGTTGCTTTATGCCGACGACATCGGAGCACTGCGGGGAGACGGAGTTTTCGAAACGATTCTGGTGCGCAACGGCACCGCCATGGCGCTGGAATACCACCTCGCCAGACTGCGCCGCTCCGCGCAGGCACTGGAACTGCCGGAGCCGGGACTGACGAAATGGCGCTCGGCCGTCAAGCTCGCGGTCAAGGAGTGGGGTGACGAGGAAGAGGGGATGCTGCGGCTGGTCTACTCGCGCGGTCGCGACTCGGAATTCGACGCGCCGCGCTCGGAACTGGTGCCCGAGGATCCCAAGCCCACCGCGTACGTGCTCGTCTCCCCGGTCCCCGATCGTGTCGCGACCGCCCGCGCCGAAGGCGTGAAGGTGATGTCGCTGGCCAGGGGCATCTCGATCGATCTCGCGCAGGCCGCGCCCTGGCAGCTGCTCGGCGCGAAGACGCTGTCCTACGCGACGAACATGGCCGCGCTGCGGTTCGCCCGCCGGATGGGTGCCGAGGACGTGATCTTCCACAGCACCGAACACCGTGTGCTGGAAGGCCCGCGGTCCACGGTGGTGATCGCCCGCGACAAGCAGCTCATCACTCCGCCCGCGAAAAACGGTGTGCTGCCGGGGGTTACGCAGCGCTCGCTGTTCGCGGCGGCGGAGAAGGCGGGCTGGGAGTGCAAGTACCAGTCGCTGTTCACCGCTGATCTGTTCGACTGCGACAGCATCTGGCTACTGTCGAGCATCACCCTGGCCGCGCGGGTGAATCAGCTGGACGGCGTGCGCATGTCGGCGCCGGACAACGCGCAGGAGATCATCGACCTGGTGGACCAGGGCATCGAACGACCGGGTGCCATCGGCGACTGGTGAGCCGTGTGAGGGGCACGGGTGGGCGTGCCCCTGCGGGGTTTCGGCGTGGTGTCCGTCGTCACCCTTGATCAGCGGCGTCCTCCGCGTAACATCTACTACAAGTCGTCGTAGTGGAAGCTGGAGGTCGGATGGACACGCTCGATGTCTCCCGGTGGCAATTCGGGATCACGACCGTCTACCACTTCATCTTCGTTCCGCTGACCATCGGTCTGGCACCGCTGATCGCGATGATGCAGACCGCCTGGGTCGTTACCGGAAACGAACGCTGGTACCGGCTCACCAAGTTCTTCGGCAAACTCTTCCTGATCAACTTCGCCCTCGGCGTGGCCACCGGCATCGTGCAGGAATTCCAGTTCGGGATGAACTGGAGCGAATACTCCCGCTTCATCGGTGACATCTTCGGTGCCCCACTGGCTTTGGAAGCGCTCATCGCGTTCTTCATGGAGTCGACGTTCATCGGGTTGTGGATCTTCGGCTGGACCCGATTGCCGAAACTCGTTCACCTGGCGACGATCTGGATCGTCGCGCTCGGCGTGAACGCCTCCGCCTACTTCATCGTGGCCGCGAATTCGTTCATGCAGCATCCGGTCGGCGCGCGCTACAACCCGGAAACCGGACGCGCGGAACTGGAGAGCATCTTCGCGCTGCTCACCAACAACACGACGCTGGCCGCGTTCCCGCACGTCGTCGCCGGGGCCTTCCTCACCGCGGGCGTATTCGTCGCCGGGGTCGCGGGCTGGTGGATGGTGCGCAACGCGCGCAGTGGTGACGCCGCGAAACTCGAAGAGGCGCGCACGATGTGGCGTCCCGCCGCCCGGGCCTCGCTGGTGGTGGTCGTGCTCGCGGGGATCGCGCTGGTGTTCACCGGCGATATCCAGGGCAAGCTCATGTTCGAACAGCAGCCGATGAAGATGGCGTCGGCGGAATCGTTGTGTCACACCGAGACCGACCCCGACTTCTCGGTGCTCACCGTCGGCACACACAACAACTGCGACAGCGTGATCCACGTGCTGAAGGTGCCGTACGTGCTGCCGTACCTGGCCGAGGGCGAGTTCAGCGACGTCACGCTGGCCGGTGTGCAGGACCTCCAGCAGACCTACAACGTGAAATACGGCCCTGGTGACTACCGGCCCAACCTGTTCGTCACCTACTGGTCCTTCCGCGCCATGATCGGCCTGGCGGCCGGTGCCATGCTGCTGGTGTTCGCCGGATTCTGGGTGACGCGCGGTGGCCGCGTCCCCGATCAGCGGTGGTTCTCCTGGCTGAGCCTGCTCGCCATCCCCACCCCGTTCCTGGCCAACGCCGCGGGCTGGGTGTTCACCGAGATGGGGCGTCAGCCGTGGGCGGTGGTGCCCAATCCCACCGGCGATCCGAATATCCGGATGACGGTGCAGCAGGCGGTCTCCGAACACTCCGCCACCACCGTGCTGTTCTCACTGATCGTGTTCACCCTGCTCTACGGTGCGCTCGCGGTGGTGTGGTTCTACCTCATCCGCCGGTATGTGGTGGCCGGGCCGGACACCCCGAAACCCACGCCGGACACCCCGGACGAGCCGTCCGTCGAACAACTGTCCTTCGCCTACTAGGAGCCCGCCGTGAATCTGCAGGAATTCTGGTTCGTACTGATCGGCGTGCTGTTCACCGGCTACTTCGTGCTGGAGGGCTTCGACTTCGGCGTCGGCATGCTGATGCCGATCCTGGGCAAGGGCTCCGACACCCGCAGGCGTGTGGTGCTCAACACCATCGGCCCGGTGTGGGACGGTAACGAGGTGTGGCTGATCACCGCAGGCGGTGCGCTGTTCGCGGCCTTCCCCGAGTGGTACGCGAGCATGTTCTCCGGCTTCTATCTGGCGCTACTGCTGTTGCTGGTGGCGCTGATCCTGCGCGTGTGCGCGATCGAGTACCGCGGCAAGATCAACGACCCGAAGTGGCGCGAGTGGTGCGATATCGGCATCGGGATCGGGTCCTGGATTCCGGCGCTGGCCTGGGGCTGGGTCTTCGCGAACATGGTGCGCGGGGTTCCGCTGAACGAGCGCAAGCAGATCGTCGGCTCGGTCTGGGACCTGCTCAGCCCCTACGCGCTGCTCGGCGGCCTGGCCACGGCCATCCTGTTCGCCCTGCACGGCGCGGTGTTCCTGGTGCTCAAGACCGCCGGTGACGTGCGCGCCGACGCGCAGCGCGTCGCCCGGCTGCTGCTGGTGCCCGCCGCGGTGGTGGTCGGGGGGTTCGCGCTGTGGACCCAGCTCGCCTACGGCACCGGCTGGACCTGGGCGATGGTGGCCCTCGCGGTGGCCGGGTTCGTGCTGGCCGGTGCCGCCAACGCGGCCGGGCGCGACGGCTGGTCCTTCGTCGGCACCACGCTGACGGTGATCGCGGCGACGGTGCTCATCGTCGGTTCGATGTTCCCGAACGTGCTGCCCTCCACGATCGACCCGCTGTTCCACCTCACCGTCTACAACGCCTCCTCCACGCCCTACACCCTGAAGGTGATGAGCTGGGCGGCCCTGTTCGCGACCCCGGTGGTGCTGATCTACCAGGGCTGGACGTACTGGGTGTTCCGTCAGCGGATCCGGGTGGAGCAGATTCCGGCGCCGATCGGGCTGCCGTTCACCGGTAAGGACTGACCCCGGTGGGCCCGGTGGATCGCGATTCGGTCGACAAGGGGTCGACGGGCGGACGCGTGGTCGGCGAGCCGGGTGGGAGACCGCCGCGGTCGGTCGAGGATCGGCGCGGCGCGGGGCAGCGATCCGGTGGCCGTGCGGCGGGGTCTGCGCCGGTTGGTGCCGAGGCGGGTGAGCGGGTGTCGGGGCGCGTTGGTGCCGGGGCGGGTGAGCGGGTGCCCGGGCGCGTTGATGTCGGGGCGGGTGAGCCGGTGTCGGCGCGGCCGGATGGTGGGCGCAAGCCGATCGATCCACGGTTGTGGCGGTATGCGCGGTCGGCGCGGCCGCATCTGGTGATCGCGGTGGGGCTCGCGCTGGTGATCACGGGGTCGATCGTGGCTATGGCGCTGCTGCTCGGGCGGGTGCTCGCTGGGGTGATCACCGATCCGGCCAAGCGTGAATTCGCCTCGTGGACGACCGAATTGGTGCTGCTCGGAGTCGCGGTGGCGGTGCGGGCGGCGGCGAGCTGGTGGCAGGCGCGGCTGGCGCATCGGGCGGGCAGCACGGTGGTGGCGGAGCTGGAGAACGCCGTGCTGCGGGCCGGGGCCGAGTTGCCGCCGCGCGAGCTCGACGCGCGGCGCACCGAGATCGCGGTCGTGGTGGGCAATGGTCTCAGCGGCCTGCGCGGCTGGTTCACCGGCTACCTGCCCGCCCTGCTGCTGGCCTGCCTCGTCCCGCCGATCGTGCTGGTGGTCATCGCGTTCCACGACCCGACCTCCGCCCTGATCGCCGTGATCACCGTCCCGCTGATCCCGATCTTCATGATCCTCATCGGCCTGCTCACCCAGGGCCGCGCCGAAGCGACCCTCGCCGCCACCACCCGCCTCTCCGACCAGATCCTCGACCTGTTCGCCGGAATGCCGACCCTGCGCGCCCTGGGCCGCGAGGGCCCCACCGGCCCGACCATGGTGGATCAGGTCCGCGCCCTGGGCGATTCACTTCGCCAGCGCACCATGAAGGCCCTGCGCATCGCCTTCCTGTCCTCGATGGTGCTGGAAAGCCTCGCCACCCTGAGTGTCGCCCTGATCGCCGTCGCCATCGGCCTGCGCCTGGTCTACGGGGAGATGACGTTGTACGCCGGGCTGGTGGCACTGATCCTGGCGCCGGAGGTGTACTGGCCGCTGCGGGTGGTGGGGGAGAAGTTCCACGCGGCGCAGGACGGGATGGCGGCCGCTGAGAAGGCATTCGCGGTATTGGAACCGCACCCGGTGCCGGTCGGCGATGTGCGAGCGGGAAGGCGATGTCCCGCGCCGGGGTCTGCCGATCGAGACCGCGATGCGGCGTCGGACGCGATAGTCGGTGGTTCCGCCTCGAGGCATCAGGTCGACGAGCGACGCGGTGGCGATAGTCCCTCGGCTGCGGTGTGCGGGTCCGACGGCGCTTCCGATCCGCTGGCTCCGGTGACGCAGGCTGGCGCTGCGCTGGTCTCGGGCACTGCTGTTGCCGGTACGGCTCCGGTGCCGCGAACGGGCTCGGTGATCACCCTCGGTGGGTTGACGTTGGCCGCGCGGTCGGGTGCGGCGCCGGATCGGCTCGACGCCGAACTCGTGCCCGGCGTGGTGACCGTGCTGACCGGCCCCAACGGTTGCGGGAAATCGACCACGCTCCAGGCGATTCTGGGGCTGATCGAGGCCGATCGCGGGAGCGTGCTGGTCGACGGGGTGGACGTGCGTGCGCTCGATTCCGAGCGCTGGTGGGGGCGGATCGCGTGGTTGCCGCAGCGGCCGGTGCTGGTGCCGGGGACCTTGCGGGAGAACGTCGAGTTGCTCGGAGCCCAGGTCGATGACGGCGATGCGACTGGCACGGGTCGGCGATCCGGGAACTACCTTGCTCGCCTCGAACATGTCAGCGCTGCAACCGGTTTCGACGAAGTCCTCGATGAACTCCCGGACCGCTGGAACACCGTCGTCGGGCAGGGTGGCACCGGACTCTCCCTCGGCCAGCGCCAGCGCCTCGCACTCACCCGCGTCCTCGCCGCCGACCGCCCGATCCTGCTCCTCGACGAACCCACCGCCCACCTCGATACCGCCAGCGAACACCGCGTCCTCACCGCCCTCCGCGACATCGCCGCGCGCGGCGCGACCGTGGTGATCGTCGGCCACCGCCCCACCGTCCTGGCGGCCGCCGACGTCGTGGTGCGGGTGAACGCGGGCCCGGTCTCAGGCTTCGGTCCCGGTGAAAGTGGGTTGTCGTGAGTGGGCGTGGGGCGTTGGTGTCGGATGTTCGGGAGATGTGGGGACTGCTCGCGTTGTCGCCGTGGCGGGTCGCGGTGGCGGTCGCGTGGGGTGTGGTGGCGTTGGGGAGTGGGCTCGGGTTGGCCGCGCTGGCGGCGTGGCTGATCGCGCGGGCGTGGCAGATGCCGCCGGTGCTGGATCTCAGTGTGGTGGTGGTGGCGGTGCGGGCGCTCGGGATCTCACGGGGGTTGTGCCGGTATCTGGAACGTCTCGCGACGCACGATGTGGCGCTGCGGGCGATGACCTCGGCCCGCACCAGTGTCTATCGCACACTGGCCCATTCGGACATCTGGTGGTGGCGCGATCCCGACCGCGCCACGGGCGTCCTCAGCCACGTGTCGGGCCGGACCGTGTCCGGCGATGCGGTCGCAGGCCGGACGATCGGGCTGCCAGGAGCCGCCGAGCTGGGTCCGGCAGCCGATGACGCGGCTGGTCGGCGCGATGGTCGACCTGGGCGCGAGGGCAGTCGTGCGTCGCCGCATGCGGACATGTTCGGTGGTCAGGGTGGGGTGACTGCTGGGAGTGGGCGGGAATTGCGGCGTGGGGACGTGCTTGTTCGGGTGGGGGCCGATATCGATGATCTCGGGGCCGTGGTGGTGCGGGTGTTCGTGCCGGTGGCGGTCGCGGTGGTGTTGTCGGTGGCGGCCGTCGGGCTGATCGCGATCATCTCGCCGCTGGCGGCGGTGATTCTGGCTGTGGCGCTGGGTGTTTCGGGAGTGCTGGCGCCGTGGTTGTCGGCGGTGGCGGGGCGGGAGGCCGAGCGGGCGGTGCGGGCGGATCGTGGCGAGTTCACGGCCGAGGCCATGACGGTGCTCGATCACGCCGCCGAATTGCGGGTCGCGGGCCGGTTGGATGCCGCGCTCGAGCAGGCGGACAACGCCTCCCGGCGGGCGGTGGCGGCCGAGGACAAGGCTGCCTCGCACAGCGCCTGGGCGGCGGCGGCCACCCCGCTCTCGATCGGCGTCAGCACCCTCGGCGCCCTCCTCGTCGGCATCGCCGCCTACGGCCCCACCGGCGGCCTCCCCGGCGGCATGACCCCCATGGCCCTCACCATCCTGGTCCTGGTCCCCCTCTCGGCCTTCGAAGCCGTCGCCGCCCTCCCCACGGCGGCCACCACCCTCACCACCTCCCGCGCGGCACTCCACCGCCTCCAGAACGCCGAGCGCGGCACCACCACCGCTGGAGGCACTGCGGCCACCGGTACCGCCCATCCGGAGGTTGATCCCGTCGGATCAGCGGTTGACCTGCCGGAGGGGCGGCGGGTGGTGGTGGTCGGGCCCAGCGGGGCCGGGAAGACGACGTTGTTGATGGAATGGGCGGGGTTGTTCGATACACCGCGTGATGGGGTGACGTTCTTCGCCGAGGACGCGCACCTCTTCGGCACCTCACTGCTGGAGAATCTGCGGGTCGCGCGGGGTGATCTCACCGAGGAGGCGGCCGAGGAGGCGTTGGGCGCGGTCGGTCTCGGCGACTGGCTGGCGGGACTGCCGAAGGGCGTGCACACCACGCTCACGGGAGGAGCGGCGGCGGTCTCGGGTGGGCAGCGGCGGCGGATCCTGCTGGCGCGGGCCCTGGTCTCCCCGGCGCACACCCTGCTGCTCGACGAGCCGACCGAGCACCTCGACGCTGCCGAAGGCGAGCGTCTACTGCGCGACCTGCTCGACGCGGACAGCGACCTGGTGAGCCCGGAGCGCACGGTCGTCGTGGTCACCCACCAGCTCCCCGCCGGTCACCGCGCCGACGCCGTGGTGACGGTGACATCCACCGGCATCGTCCACATCGACCCGGCAGCCCACCGCAATGCCTGACCGAGATCGCGAATCCACCCAGGTCAGAGCGGCGATTTAATCAATTGCCGACCCCGCTGCACCCCGATAGATTCATCAGTACACAAGAGAGGAGGTGGTCTGAAGAATGTATGTTCAACGGATGCGTGAGGTGGCTGCCCGCTAGCAGCCCCACTGTGGGATCACCCCCAGCGGTGCGCTGAGAGCGAATCCCAAGCAGTCACCCGACCCCCGAGCCCCCGGCCCATCCGACCGGGTCGCGGAGTTCTCCGGAACCCCGCGAATGGCTCGGGGGTCGCTCCATTTTCCGGCTGACACGGCGAAGGCCCCGCACGGTGTACGGGGCCTTCGGCGAACGGGATCAGCCGATATAACGCTGCAAGCGGGCGGACAAGCGGGGTTCGAGGGCGCCGTCGGCGTCGACTCGCTCCTCGACATAGGCCAGGTCGCCGCCCTCGACGATGCCGTAGAGGCGTTTGGCGCCGCCGACGACCGCGCCCGACTGGCTGCGGATCACCACGTCGGTGGCCAGCTCCCAGGACGACTGGGTGCGGGCGGTGCCGTAGAACAGTTCGACGATGCCGGAGCTGTGCGTGAGCAGGAGTTCGAGCATCTCGTCGTCACCGTCGGTGCCGACCCGCCAGAAGCCGCTCTCGCGCAGATCGGGGCTCGCGTAGGCGCCCTCGGCGTCGAGTTTCCAGGTCTGCGATTCCCAGGCCAGGTAGTCGCCGCCGTCGTGGGAGACGATGATCTGCTGACCGAAGCGGTAGTCGCCCTCGGTGGGGTGGTTGCCCTCGCCCTCGCCGCGCCACACGCCGACCAGCGGCAGCAGCGCCAGCATCGCGTGGTTCAGATCGGGGCCCTCGCGCAGATTCGCGGTATCGGGCGGCAGCGGCAGGTCCGGCAGCACCGAGATGTTGCGGACACCGGTTTCCTTGGCTCGTTCGGCGGCGACATTGACCGCCTCGTCACCGCTGCGCCGCGGGGCGGCCGCGTCGGTCACGTCACTGGCTTGCTCGGCCGGATCGGAAGATGAGACCACGACCGAAAGTCTAGTCAGCCCGGGCGACGGATACGCAAACGGCCCTGGTAGGAGATCTACCAGGGCCGCTGTGCGGCGGTACTACTTGGCGACCGCGACGTCCACCGAGTGGATGCCCGCGCCCTCGGGGCGGACCTCGGCCGAGCCGTTGCCCGACGAGGACAGCGCGCGCAGGGTCCACGAACCCGGCGCGGCGAAGAAGCGGAAGTCACCGGTGCCGGAGGCGACGACCTCGGCGGTGAAATCACCGTTGCCGTCGAGCAGACGCACGAACGCGCCGCCCACCGGCTGGCCGTCGGTGCTCAGGACACGACCGGTGATGACCGTCTCCTTCTCCACGTCGACGCCGGACGGGATGGCCTGACCCTGGGTAGGTGCTGCACACATGGAATTACGCTCCCAACTCGATAGGTGCACCGACGAGCGAACCGTATTCGGTCCAGCTGCCGTCGTAGTTCTTGACGTTCTGGTGGCCGAGCAGCTCCTGCAGCACGAACCAGGTGTGCGAGGAACGCTCGCCGATGCGGCAGTAGGCGATGGTCTCCTTCTCGCCGTCCAGGCCCGCATCCTTGTAGAGCTCGGCGAGCTCGGCATCGGAACGGAAGGTGCCGTCCTCGTTGGCCGCCTTGCTCCACGGCACGTTGATCGCGCCCGGGATGTGGCCGGGACGCTGGCTCTGCTCCTGCGGCAGGTGCGCGGGAGCGAGGATCTTGCCGGAGAACTCGTCGGGCGAACGCACGTCGACGAGGTTCTTGGTGCCGATGGCCGCGATGACCTCGTCGCGGAAGGCGCGGATCGAGGTGTCGGGGGCGGCGGCCTTGTACTGGGTGGCCGGGCGCGCGACCGCGTCACGCGAGAGCGGACGACCGTCGAGCTCCCACTTCTTGCGGCCGCCGTCGAGCAGCTTGACGTCGTTGTGGCCGTAGAGCTTGAAGTACCAGTACGCGTAGGCGGCGAACCAGTTGTTGTTGCCGCCGTACAGCACGACGGTGTCGTCGTTGCTGATGCCGCGCGCCGAGAGCAGGTCGGAGAACTGCTCCTGGTTCACGAAGTCGCGGCGAACCTGATCCTGCAGGTCGGTCTTCCAGTCGAGGCGAACGGCGCCTTCGATGTGGCCACCCTCGTAGGCGGAGGTGTCCTCGTCGACCTCGACGAAGACGACGCCGGGGGCGTTGAGGTTCTCTTCGGCCCAGTCAACGGAGACCAGGACATCGGAGCGAGCCATGTTGTTCCTTTCAGAGATGACTTGCAGGGGGTCAGTTCGGTGCCGGGGCAGTGGACCGGCGGAAGCGGGCCACCAGCGGATAGATCTGGCAGCCCAGGCAGACCCCGAACGCCGCGTTCAAGAACGCCGCGAACAGGGCGAAGCCGGCGAACACCGCGCCGACGATCGGGGAGCCGAGCGCGAAGCCCAGCAGGGACAGACCGGCGAACGCGAAGCCGAGCGCTTGCGCGAAACGCAGCGGCGGCACTGGCTCGGTCTCGGTGGGCGGACCCAGCCGCGGCGCCACGAACGCCGCGTAGATCCGGCCGTAGGGGTGCTTGGCCGGGCCGCCGGACGCGCCGATCGCGAACACCACGGCCTGCAGGCCGATCAGGATCGCGGCGGCGACGGGGGAGAAGGCGGCGGCGACGAGCACAAGTACCAGCACGCCGGTGGTCACCCAGGCCACGAAGCGTGGCCCGCGGACATCGACACGTGGTGTGGCATCGAGGGAAGTGGTCATGGTGCGAACTCCTGCGCTGAGATGAGTCTGTTGACTTCGGATCTGCCAGTTCGCCGGGGGATCTAGACGATCACTCGCGCGGCGAACAGAGGTCGGCGTCAGGAATCTCGGGAAACGAGATGCCGACCGATCAGCGGCACAGGCAGCAACAACCACCGAGGCGACACAGGTCAACTGTGCGGCGTCGGGTGAGCATCAGCTCGTGGTCGGATTGCACGAGGAGTAGTTTACCCGGTCCGCCCGGGAAATGTCCCGGCCCCCCGGAACCGGGAGTCAGATCACACCGTCAGCGGTTCCAGGGCGGTGCGCAGATCGCCCGCCTTCGGCACGCCGGAGATGCGGAAACGCTCCTTGCCCTCGGCGTCGAAGACGAAGGTCGTGGGCAGCGACAGGACGTTGAGTTCCTTGGCCAGCGCGGGGTCGGCGTCGATGTCGATCTCGATGTCACGCGGGGCGTTCGGGGACTCGGCGAGGTCGGCGGTGACCCCGGCGACCACGCGGCGGACCGCGTCGCACGGGCCGCACCAGTCGGCCGAGAAGTGCAGCACGGCGGGCGCCGAACCGGTGACCCCGGCCGCGCCGAGCAGGCGGGCGCGCTGTTCGGTCTGCGGGTCAAGGGTGGCCGGGCGGACCCGGCCCTGACCGCGCCGCAGCAGCAGCCCGACCACGACGGCGGCCACCACCACGGCGGCGAGAATGGCTAGTTCGATCATCTGCGTTGCAATCGGTCCAGGTCGATGGTGACGTTGCGGCCGATCCCCTCGACGACGATCTGGCCGCCGAGCGCCGACACCTCGGTCGGCGTGACACCGAACGGCAACTCCTTGGTATCGATCGTACGGCTGAAGCGCTCGAGCACCGCCGCCTGATCGGCCTCGGGGATCTCGTTCTTGGTCGTGGTGGTGGTGTCGGTGGGGCCGCTGGTGTCGCGGTAGAAGCCGGTGGCCTGGATGCGGACCTGGTCGCCGTCGAGCAGCAGATCGGCCTGCACCTGCACGGGCACCCGGGTGCTGGTGCTGGACGGGACCACCCCGGTGCCGAGCACGCGGCCGT
Organism: Nocardia sp. SSK8; assembly: GCF_037034205.1. Taxonomy (NCBI): domain Bacteria; kingdom Bacillati; phylum Actinomycetota; class Actinomycetes; order Mycobacteriales; family Nocardiaceae; genus Nocardia; species Nocardia sp. SSK8. The sequence continues at coordinate 50,756 of NZ_JBAGKD010000012.1, read as the reverse complement.
TGGGGGCGGTGGCCAGCGTGCCGGTGAGCACGAGCGCGCCCGCGGTGGTCATGCCGGAGCCGCCGGAACCGCCGGTGCCGTCGGACTTGTCGGCGGGACGGGTGTGCACCTGCAGGTCGGGGATGCCGAAGAGCCTGCCCAGCTCGGTCGGCTCGATGCGCATGCGGGCGTCGACCCGGTCGACCTGCACATTGCGGGCGGCACCGTCGAGCAGCTGGCCGATCGGGGCGTGCAGGCCGCTGAGGGTGGCCTCCATGCCGATCTCGCCGGGGATGTCCGGGCGCATGCTGCGGGCGCGGATGGTGACCTCGTCGTAGCGGCCGCTCATGGCCTGGGCGGCGAAGGGGAAACCGTGGAAGGTCACTTCGGGGTCGGCCGACAGTTCGGCTCCGGCCCGCAACTGCCGCGACACGTCGTATTCGGTGTAGGCGGCGGCGCCGAAATCGATGACCACCGCCAACCCGGCCAGGCACAGCAGCCCGATGATCAGCTTGCGCATGGGGGTGACTCTATAGCTGCCGACACATCGGCTCGGGCACATGGTGCGAGGTCATGGCCTTCCAGGCGCTAATGTTGCACACGACTGACCTGTGTTTCGGCGACGTAGCTACGCGGCTGCTGTCGTCCGCGACAGCCACGAGATAGGAGGAGAGCCCGGTGGAGCTGCTCCTACTGACCTCCGACCCCAACCCGGACGCGGTGCTGCCGTCGTTGGCGCTGCTGGCGCACAACGTGCGGCCCGCGCCGACCGAGGTGTCCTCGCTGCTGGAGGCGGGTAGCGCCGATGTCGCGCTGGTCGACGCCAGGACCGATCTGGCCGCCGCGCGCGGCCTGTGCAGGCTGCTGGGCAGCACCGGATCCTCGGTGCCGGTGGTCGCGGTGCTCACCGAGGGCGGTCTGGTGGCCGTCAACGCCGACTGGGGCCTGGACGACATCCTGCTGCCCGGCACCGGCCCCGCCGAACTCGACGCGCGCCTGCGGCTGCTGGTCGGCCGTAACGGTGGCGTGGCCAGCCCGGAGAACACCGGCAAGATCACCCTGGGTGAGCTGGTGATCGACGAGGGCACCTACACCGCGCGGCTGCGCGGCCGCCCGCTCGATCTCACCTACAAGGAATTCGAGCTGCTCAAGTACCTCGCCCAGCACGCGGGCCGGGTCTTCACCCGTGCCCAGCTGCTGCAGGAGGTGTGGGGCTACGACTTCTTCGGCGGCACCCGCACCGTCGACGTGCACGTGCGGCGCCTGCGCGCCAAGCTGGGCAGCGAGTACGAGTCGCTGATCGGCACCGTGCGCAATGTCGGCTACAAGGCGGTGCGCCCGGCCCGGACCCCCGCCAAGGGCGATGCGGTGAGCTTCCCGGACGACGATGTCGACAACGACGAGGCGCCGCTGTCACCACCGGTCAACAACGGCAGCGTGTAGCGAGGATGGGCGCAGCAAATCCGACCTGGACCGATCGGGTCGACGAGGACACCGCCGCCCTGGTGCGCGCGCTGCTCGACCGGGCCAAGACCGCCGACGGGGTCGCCCCGGTCTCGGAGCAGGCCGTGCTCTCCCTCGCCGAATCCGACCCGTCGACCCGCCATCTACTCGCCGAGCGCGACGGCGAACTGGTGGGCTACGCGAATCTCGTTGCGGCGCATGACGAACACCCCGCCATGGCCGAAGTCGCCGTCGACCCGGCCGCGCGCCGGGCGGGCATCGGCGCCGAACTCGTCGGCGCCGCGCTGGCCGAGGGCGGCGACGACGCCCGGGTCTGGGCACACGGTGACCTGCCCGCCGCCAAGGCCCTCGCGGCCCGCCTCGGCCTGGCCACCGCCCGCGAACTGTGGCAGATGCGCCGCTCGCTGGCTACCCCGGAGCTACCCGAGCTGACCGTCCCGGACGACCTCGTCCTGCGCACCTACACGGGCCCCGCCGATGACGCCGAACTGTTGCGCGTCAACAACGCCGCCTTCGCCTGGCACCCCGAACAGGGCGGCTGGACCGAGCGCGACATCGCCGCCCGCCGCGCCGAGTCCTGGTTCGACCCGAACGGGCTGTTCCTGGCCTTCGACGCCGCCGATCCCGACCGCCTGCTCGGCTTCCACTGGACCAAGGCCCACCCCGACGCCGCGCCAGCGGGCGAGGTCTACGTGGTGGGCATCGACCCGGCCGCGCAGGGCCGTGGCCTGGGCCGACTGCTCACCCTGGCCGGTCTGCGCCACCTGCACGACACCGGGCTCACCGAGGTGCTGCTCTACACCGAGGCCGACAACACCGCCGCCGTGCGCACCTACACGAAACTCGGCTTCGCCCCGGCGCATGTGGACGTCGCGTACGCCCGCGCGTGAGAGTGCGAGACACCTCACAGCAACGGTGAATTCCGCGTCGTGGCTGAATAACGCGCGGCTGAGCGGGTACCACGCGGTGAAAATAGGGCAAACGTCACATCCGTGATCCTGTTGGCGCCGGGCTGTTCATTCTCCGTTCACCCGCGTCGGGCCAACTGTCAACCGTGCGACCTTACGTTTCTTCTGGGCGGCACAGTCGTCGCCTGATGTGCGCGCTGTCCGCGCCGCGCATCGCCCTACTCGCCCGGGCCGGTGAGGGACCGAGCGAGTTGTCAGCAATGTCGGAGGAAAAGTGAACTTCAAGCGCACCAGCGCCCTGGTCGGCGCCGTCGCCGTCGGCGCGATGACCCTGGCCGCCTGTGGCAGCGATGACAACAGCACCGCGGGCGGCACCGTCGCCAACACCAACATCGAATGTGGTGGCAAGCAGGCACTCAAGGCTTCGGGTGCCTCCTCGCAGAAGAACGCCATGGAGCGCTTCGTCGCCGCGTACGAGACCAACTGCGACGGCTTCACCCTCAACTACACCTCGTCCGGTTCGGGCGCTGGTGTCAACGAGTTCATCGGCGGCCAGACCGATTTCGGTGGCTCCGACTCCCCGCTGAGCTCCAAGAAGGACGAGCCCGCCAAGGCCCAGGACCGCTGCGGCGCCCCGGCGTGGAACCTGCCGACCGTCTTCGGCCCGATCGCCATCACCTACAACATCGACGGCGTCACCGACCTGGTGCTCGACGGCCCGACCGCCGCCAAGATCTTCAACGGCTCGGTCGCCACCTGGGACGCCCCGGAGATCAAGGCGCTCAACCCGAACGCGACGCTGCCGTCGGAGAAGATCGCCGTGATCTTCCGCTCCGACGAGTCCGGCACCACCGACAACTTCCAGCTCTACCTCGACGCGGCCTCCGACGGCGCGTGGGGCAAGGGCGGTGGCAAGACCTTCAACGGTGGCGTCGGCGAGGGTGCCAAGGGCAACGAGGGCACCTCGGCCGCCATCGCCAGCACCAAGAACTCGATCACCTACAACGAGTGGTCCTTCGCCAAGGCGCAGAACCTCTCGATCGCCCAGATCATCACCTCGGCCAGCAAGGACCCGGTCGCCCTGTCGGCCGAGACCGCCGCGGCCTCGATCGACGGCGTGAAGATCAAGGGCGAGGGCAACGACCTGGTGCTCGACACCAGCTCGTTCTACAAGCCCACCGCCGCGGGCGCGTACCCGATCATGATGGCGACCTACGAGATCGTCTGCTCGAAGTACGCCAACGCCGACACCAGCAAGGCTGTCAAGGCGTTCCTGACCTCGGTCGTCACCAACGGCCAGAGCGGACTCGCCGACTCGGGTTACGTGCCCCTGCCGGACGCGTTCAAGACCAAGCTGACCACCGCGATCGACGCCATCTCCTGAGATCGCCGAATCGGCCATGACCATGCACCCCGAGGTGACCGCGCCGGGCTCGTCGAATTCGACGGGCCCGCGGGCGGCCGGAGATACTGCGACTATGCCCGAACCGAAAATCGACAAGACCCCGGATGCGGGTCGTACCGGTCGTATCAATGCCGAGACGATCTTTCGGTGGATGGCCACCGCGGCGGGCGCGACGATCGTCGCGGCCATCGCGTTGATCGCGTTGTTCCTGCTGATCCGCGCGGTCCCCTCGCTCATGGCCAACGAAGCGAACTTCTTCACCAGCACCGAGTTCGCCACCGGTGACGCGAACAACCTGCGGTTCGGTATCCGCGACCTGTTCATGGTCACCGTGCTGAGCTCGATCTTCGCGCTGGTGGTGGCGGTGCCGATCGGCGTCGGCATCGCGCTGTTCCTGACCCACTACGCGCCCTCGCGGCTCGGCAAGCCGTTCACGATGCTGATCGACCTGCTGGCCGCGGTGCCCTCGATCGTGTTCGGTCTGTGGGGCTTCCTCGTGCTCGCGCCGCAGATCGCGCCGGTGCAGGAGTTCCTCAACGAGAAGCTCGGCTGGTTCTTCCTGTTCTCGCACACCGAGGGCGGGATCTCGATCAGCGGCGGTGGCACGATCTTCACCGCCGGTGTGGTCCTGTCGGTGATGATCCTGCCGATCATCACCTCGGTCGCGCGCGAGGTCTTCGCGCTGACGCCGCGCGCCCACATCGAGGCCGCGCAGGCCCTGGGCGCCACCAAGTGGGAAGTCGTGCGGATGACCGTGCTGCCCTACGGGCGCAGCGGCGTGATCGCGGGTTCCATGCTCGGCCTCGGCCGCGCCCTCGGTGAGACGATCGCGGTCCTGGTCGTGCTGCGCGTCGCGGCGGTGCCCGGGGAGTGGTCGCTGTTCGACGGCGGCTACACCTTCGCCTCCAAGATCGCCTCGGCGGCCTCGGAGTTCAGCTCCCCGCTGCCGACCGGCGCCTACATCGCCGCCGGCTTCGTTCTCTTCGCGCTGACCTTCCTCGTCAACGCGCTGGCCCGCCTGGCCTCCGGCGGAAAGGTGAACGGCTGATGGCCACCACGACGCTGCTCGACAAGCCGGTCAAGGCGCCGACGTTCCGTCACGTCAGCACCGCACGGCGGGTCAAGAACAACCTCGCGACCGCGCTGGTCACCACCTGCTTCGTGATCGCGCTGATCCCGCTGGCCTGGGTGCTGTGGCTGGTGGTCAGCAAGGGCATCACCGCGATCCTCAGCGCGGACTGGTGGTTCAACTCGCAGAAGGGCATCCTGCCCGACCAGACCGGTGGCGGTGTGTACCACGCCATCTACGGCACCATCGTGCAGTCGGCGATGGCCTCGGTGATCGCGGTGCCGCTGGGCATCATGGCCGCGGTCTACCTGGTCGAATACGGGCGCGGCAAGCTCGCCAAGGTCACCACCTTCATGGTCGACATCCTCGCCGGTGTGCCCTCGATCGTGGCCGCGCTGTTCATCTTCGCGCTCTGGATCGCCACCCTCGGCATGCCGCAGAGCTCCTTCGCCGTCTCGCTGGCGCTGGTGCTGCTGATGCTGCCGGTGGTCGTGCGCAGCACCGAGGAGATGCTCAAGCTGGTGCCCGACGAGCTGCGCGAGGCCTCCTACGCGCTCGGTGTGCCGAAGTGGAAGACCATCGTGCGCATCGTCATCCCGACCGCCGCGCCCGGCATGATCAGCGGCATCCTGCTCTCGGTCGCCCGCGTGATGGGCGAGACCGCGCCGGTGCTGGTGCTGGTCGGCTACAGCAAGTCGATCAACCAGAACATCTTCGACGGCAATATGGCCTCGCTGCCGCTGATGATGTACCAGGAGCTGGCCAACCCGGAGGCCGCGGGCCGCGAACGAGTCTGGGGTGCGGCGCTCACGCTGATCCTGATCATCGCGGTGCTGTACCTGGCCGCCGCCGGTGTCAACAAGCTGCTCACCCGCAACCGATAGAAGCGAACGGACAACTCCCATGGCCAAGCGGATCGACGTCAAAGATCTGAACATCTACTACGGCAGTTTCCACGCCGTGTCGAGCGTGGACCTGACCGTGCTGCCGCGCAGCGTCACCGCCTTCATCGGTCCGTCGGGTTGCGGCAAGTCCACCGTGCTGCGCTCGCTCAACCGCATGCACGAGGTGACCCCGAACGCGCGCGTCGAGGGCGCGGTGCTGCTCGACGGCGAGGACATCTACGGCTCGGCCATCGACCCGGTCGGTGTCCGCCGCACCATCGGCATGGTCTTCCAGCGCCCGAATCCGTTCCCCACCATGTCGATTCGCGACAATGTGGTGGCCGGGCTGAAGTTGCAGGGCGTGCGCAACAAGAAGGAACTCGACGAGGTCGCCGAGCGCTCGCTGCGCGGGGCCAACCTGTGGAACGAGGTCAAGGACCGGCTCGACAAGCCCGGCGGTGGCCTGTCCGGCGGTCAGCAGCAGCGTCTGTGCATCGCCCGCGCCATCGCGGTCTCGCCCGACGTGCTGCTGATGGACGAGCCGTGTTCGGCGCTGGACCCGATCTCCACGCTGGCGATCGAGGACCTGATCACCGAACTCAAGAAGGAGTTCACGATCGTCATCGTCACCCACAACATGCAGCAGGCCGCGCGCGTGAGTGACCAGACCGGCTTCTTCAACCTCGAGGCGCAGGGCAAGCCCGGCAAGCTCATCGAGATCGACGACACCGAGAAGATCTTCTCCAACCCCACCCAGCGCGCCACGGAGGACTACATCTCCGGCCGCTTCGGCTAGCTGTCCCGCCTCCCCGCGACTTCAGGCCAGACTGAGGCGCGGGGAGGTTTGCGTTGGCGGCAAGACTGTGGATGTGGGTGGGTTCGCTCGTACCCGGTGAGTTACCCATGTTCGTGCGAGTTCAGTGCGCAAGCAGCAAAAGGCCCGGGCGATTGCACGGGCCTTTTTGCGCGTGTGCGTCAGTTCTCCAGGTCCTCGTCGGACGGCAGCACGCCGGTGACCAGGAAGATCACCCGACGGCCGATCTCCACGGCGTGGTCGGCGAAGCGCTCGTAGTAGCGGCCGAGCAGGGTGACGTCGACGGCGGAGGCCACGCCGTATTTCCACTCGCGGTCCATCAGCAGGGTGAACAGGTGACGGTGCAGGTCGTCCATCGCCTCGTCGTCCTGGTTGAGCTGGGCGGCGCGCTCGGGATCACGGGTCTCGAGCACCTCCTTGGCGCCCGCGCCCATGTTCACCGCGATCCGGCCCATCTCGGCGAAGTAGCCGTTGACCGACTCCGGCAGCGTGTGGTTGGGGTGGCGGCGACGGGTCACCTTGGCGACGTGCAGCGCCAGCGCGCCCATCCGGTTCACATCGTTGACGATCTGGATCGCGCTCACCACCTGCCGCAGATCGCCCGCCACGGGCGCCTGCAGGGCCAGCAGCGCGAAGGCCTTCTCCTCGGCCTCGCTGATCATCACCGAGATCCGGTCCTGCTCCCCGATCACCTGCTCGGCCAGCGTGAGGTCGGCCTGCAGCAGCGACTGGGTGGCCCGTTCCATCGCCTGGCCGGCGAGACCGGCCATCTCGCCGAGGAGGTTGGCGAGATCGGCCATCTGCTCGTTGTAGATCACACGCATGAAAGCTGACCCTAGTGGGTACCAGCAGCGCTGTCACCCAACGCCGGGTTAATGGCGCATGGCGTCGTGGCTGCTCAATCGCAGCTGGTGTCGGCCGCGTTCATGTGCTCGAGATCCGAGGGCAGGGCCACCGGGGCGGCGGTGATCGGCTCGCCGGAGGTGGCGCCGGTGATCTCGGTGCCGACCGAGGTGGGGTTGCGGACCGTACCGGCAAAATTCTCGCCGAGGACCAAGTCGACGATGCCGCCTTCGAGATCGTCGGCACGCTCGATCGTGGCGCCAGGGATCGCGCTCGCGACGGTGGCGGCCTCAGCCTCGTTACCGTCGGCGTAACGGACCTTTGTGGTCTCGCTGCTGCCGAGGGCGTAATTGCCCACGTGGTAGATGCCGAAACCTTCGGCCCCGAGCCGGTTGGCTGTCTGCCTGGCGACACCGCCGAGGCCGGAGCCGTTGGATACGCGCACCGAGACCGAACCGGGGCTTACCGCGTAGATCTTGGGCGCCTCGGTGGCGGGGGCGGGGGCGGTCGATGAGGTGATCGGCGGGGCTGTCTCCTCGCCGGGCAGCGGCTGGTCGTCGATGATCGCGCGGAAGATCGCCTTGATGTCGGATTCGCGCGGGATCTCGTTGCCGTAGGTGGTGGTGCCCGCGGTCGGCGCGGTGATGAAGGTGACCGCGCCCGCGCTCACCTTCTGCAGCGAGCGGCCGAGCAGAATCAGGTCCTGGGTCTCTACGCGGTCGACGAAGGTGTAATTGCGGAAGGCCTCCACGAAGCCTTGCAGCTTGCCTGGATCGAGCATCACCTTGCTCGACAGCGCCCCGCGCAGTAGAGCTGACAGGAACTGCTGCTGACGATGGATGCGGTCGTAGTCGCTGCGTTCCTCGCCGACCACGTGTCGTGCACGTACGTAGTTCAACGCGGTCTTCCCATCGATGACCTGGCGACCGGACGTCTCGAGCACGGTGCCGAGCACACCGTCGATGATCGGCTTGGTGGAGCAGACCTCGACACCATCGATGTGATCGACCATGGCCTCGAACCCGGCGAAATCGATGCCGATGAAATGGCCGATGTTCAGGCCCGACATCTTGCGCACCACGTCGACCAGGCAGCGCGGCCCGCCTACGGCATAGACGGCATTGAGCTTATCGCCGATGAATGGGGCGACCTTTTCTTCGGTGTTTACGCCCTTGTCGTTGTCCCAGGCGTTGCACTGCGGCCGGGAGACATCCAGATCACGCGGGAACGACACGACGACCACCCGCGAACGGTTCTCCGGGATGTGCACCAGCATGACCGTGTCGGCGCGCGCACCCTCTGCGTCCTCGGTGGTTCCCGCGCCGACGTTGGCATTGAGGCCGGCGCGCGTGTCGGTGCCGACGATCAGATAATTCTCGTCACCGAGTTGTAGGTCACCGTCGAGGACATCGTCGGTGGAGCCGTCCAGCGCCGAGACCTGGGTGAAGCCGTTGTTGGTGGCCTGCAGATAACTCCAGCCGCCACCGGTGATGACCAGGGCGAGCACCGCCATGAAGGTCAGCGAGACCCGGCCCGCCATGCGTAGCTGCCTGCGGCGGTGTCCGTCGGCGCCGGAGCGGTCGGCACCGCCGGGACGCTTGGGCGGGTCGGCGGGGGCCGTCTTGGCCGGTCTGGCCCGCTTGGGCGGCGCGGTGCTGTCGGTGATGGCGGGCAGGATGTCGGTGACCGGGTCGGTCGGGTCGTTGACCACGCCGACGGGCAGCGCGGTGGTCGCGGTGCGGTCGGCGGGGGAGGGGGCCGTGCCCGCGATGTCCTCGGCGACCGGCGACGGTTCGGTGCGCGGCGCGATATCGGCGCGCGGGGTGGGGCGGGGGGCCTGTTCGCGGGCGCGGCGGCCCGCGCGGGAGGTGGGCTCGGGTCCGGGGGCCGGGCGGCGGCGCCGGGTGCGTTCGCTGTCGACGCGGTCGACGAGATCCTGCACGGTCAGCGGCGCGGAACCGGAGTCCGGGCTCGCGTCCGCGTGCCGGGACCGTCTGCCGGTGCTCTCGGTCTCGGTGGGTTCTGCCGTGGGGTAGCGCTCCCAGGGGGCGCGACCTCCGGACCTGGGCGTACGCCCGCGCCGATCGTCACCCACCAACGAACCTCACTTCTCACTCTGGCGCAGCCTGCGCGTCATCGGCCCGGCTCCGGTCGGGCCGGAGAGGAACGATGTCCGCAATGATAACGATTCCGCCACGAGAGGCCACTCCTGTGCGCAAACGAACCGCTGGCGATCTCGTTGCGCACCGATGACTTTTCCCGCGCGACCTGGGCGGGTTTCAGCCGCCGCTGTGCATCACATCGGCCGCGGTCGGCACGGTGTCGTCCTCGGGATCGTCGAGCCAGCCCTCCGGCAGCACCACCTTGGTCTGCGGCGAGCCCTGGCGGCCGCGGGGGCCGAGCGCGTCGGTGGGGAAGGGCACGGCCGGATCGAGCTGGGCCACCAGCTCCTCGATCTGGGACAGCCGCGAGACGGTGGCGAAGCTGCGGCGCAGCTGCGAGCCGACCGGGAAGCCCATCAGGTACCAGGCCATGTGCTTGCGGATATCGCGCATGGCCTTGTCCTCGCCGTCGTGCTCGGTGAGCAGGGTGGCGTGGCGCACCAGGATCTCGCCGACCCGGCCCAGGGTGGGCCCCGCCGGGATCGGCTCGCCGCGCAGGGCGGCACTGAGCTCAGCGAACAGCCACGGGCGGCCCAGGCAGCCGCGCCCGACGACCACGCCGTCGCAGCCGGTCTCCGACATCATCCGCAGCGCGTCCTCGGCGGTGAAGATGTCACCGTTGCCGAGCACTGGGATGGTGGTGACGGCTTCCTTGAGCCGGGCGATGGCCGACCAGTCGGCCGCGCCGGAGTACAGCTGGGCGGCGGTGCGCGCGTGCAGGGCGACCGCGGCCGCGCCCTCGGCCTCGGCGATGCGGCCGGTGTCGAGGTAGGTGTGGTGGTCGTCGTCGATGCCGATGCGGAACTTGAACGTCACCGGCACGCCCGCCGGTTCGGCCGCCGCGACCATCTCGCGCACGATATTGGCGAAGAGCCTGCGCTTGTAGGGCAGCGCGGAGCCGCCGCCGAGCCGGGTGACCTTGCGCACCGGGCAGCCCAGATTCAGGTCGATGTGATCGGCCCAGCCCTCGCCGACCACGATGCGCACCGCTTCACCGAGCGTCTTGGGGTCGACGCCGTAGAGCTGCATCGAGCGCGGATGCTCGTCCGCGTCGAAGGCCATCATGTGCAGCGTCTTCTCGTTGCGCTCCACCACCGCCCGCGCGGTGATCATCTCGCAGACGTAAATAGCGGTGTCACTGCCGAATTCTCGGCAGAGTTTGCGGAACGCGAGATTGGTGATGCCCGCCATCGGTGCGAGCACGACCGGCGGATCGACCGCGTACGGCCCGATCCGCAGCGCCGCGGGGGCCTGGGGCATCGTGATAGTCACGCACGCCATTGTCTCATTGCCCGAGGTAGCAGCCGAAATTACCCGCGTACCGTCCGTCACACCGAGCAGGGGACGCGTCGCCGCTGATCGGTGTCGCGGCCCGACCTGGCCCAGCGAGCGCTTCGGCGGCGAAAACCAGCCGGTGTGATCGATATCGCCCGTGGGCCCGTTTTCGGGGTTTGCGCTGCTCCTGAGCGCCGCGGCGACCGGAAATACCTGGGACGCGATGTCTCGATCCGGGTCGGTCGTCAGTAGCCTGTGTCTGCCGACACCTCCGTAATCGAAAGCGACTAGCCATGCCCGACAGCACCGAAGGCGCCACCGACTTGACGAAGAAGGCCGAGCAGACCGAGCCGCGGAAGGGCACCGTCGCGCTGCGGGTCTCCTCGCTGATCGGGGGTGGCGTGATCGCCGTGCTCGCGATCATCGCCCTCGTGCTCGGCGTGCTGCTCGGTTCCGCGCGCTCGGAGCTGTCCGACCGCGACGCGCAGGCCGCCGACAACGCCAAGGCCGAGCAGATCGCCCTGGACTACGCCGTGGGCTCGGGCAACGTGAACTACCAGGACTACAACGCCTGGCTCACCAACCTCAAGGCCAACACGTCCAAGCCCGTCGCCGACAAGTTCGACGCCGCCAGCCCGAAGCTCGAGCAGATCCTCGCGGTGCTCAAGTGGACCTCCGCCGCCACCCCGATCACCGCCAAGGTGATCTCGCAGGAGGGCGAGGTCTACCGGGTCGACGCGTTCATCGACGTGAGCACCACCAACGCCCAGAACCCCGAGCCGCAGCGCAACACCGTGCTGTTCACCATCACCGTGGACGCGGGCCAGGACTGGAAGATCACCGATGTCGGCGGCACCGACAGCATGCTGCCGGTGAAGTAACCCCCCGCGACACCGAACGCCGCCCGCCGATCACTCGGCGGGCGGCGTTCGTCGTCGGTGGGGCTAGACGCCCGCCAGCTCGCGCTTCTTGGCCTCGCGGGCCAGCATCTTGTCGCGCTGCTCCTCGAACTTGAGGACGTCCTGGCCCAGCTTGTCCAGGAACCCGGCCAGCCGCTCCCGGGTGGCCTCGCCGCGGGCGGTGAAGTCGGTCCGCTCGAAGACGTTCCACTTCTTGAGCACCGGCTGCACCACCTCTTCGAGGTGCTGACGCAGGTCGTAGATGCCGTGCTTGGCCATCAGCACGCCGTTGCGCCGGAAGTTCGGCATGCCAGCGCCGGGCATCTGGAAGTTCTCGACGATCAGCGAGATGGCCTCGATCGCCTGGTCGGGGCTCAGGTCAAGGGCCGCGCCGCACAGGTTGCGGTAGAAGATCATGTGCAGGTTCTCGTCGGCGGCGACGCGCTGCAGCATGCGGTCGGCGATCGGGTCGTCGCACACCTTGCCGGTGTTGCGGTGACTCACGCGGGTGGCCAGCTCCTGGAAGGTCACGTAGGCGACCGAGTGCAGGAAGCCCGCGTCCACCTCGGCGGGGGAGGCGAAGCCGTTGGTCATGTGGATCATCCGGGCGTTCTCCAGCGCGACCGGATCCACGCCGCGGGTGACCACCAGGTAATCGCGCATCACGATGCCGTGGCGGTTCTCCTCGGCGGTCCAGCGGCCGACCCAGGTGCCCCAGGCGCCGTCCTGGGAGAAGTTCTCGGCGATCTCACGGTGGTAGGACGGCAGATTGTCCTCGGTGAGCAGGTTGGTGATCATGGCCGCCTTGGCGACCTCGCTGAGCTTGGACTGCTCCGGATCCCAGTCGATGCCGCCCATGGCCGCGAAGTTGCGGCCCTCGTCCCACGGGACGTAGTCGTGCGGGTGCCATTCCTTGGCCAGCGACAGGTGCCGGTTGACGTTTTCCTCGGCAACCGGCTCCAACTCCGTGAGCAGTTCGAGTTGAGTCAGATCCCTTGCCATGTAAAAACCCTTCGCTGTCGTGCTTGCGGTCGAACCTCGCGATGCGGCCATACCTTACGGCACCGTAGGTGTGATGCGAAACATTGTCGTGCGCGGCCACATCGTCGGCAGATGCCGGTTGGTCTTGCTGACGAGTGTAGGTGTACGGCCCGCAGCGTAGGGACTATCGCTGCGGGCCGCGGGGTGTTAGCGCTTGCCGCCGAGCAGGCCGCCGAGCACGCTGCCCAGCGCTCCGCCCGCGTTCTTGGACAGGGCGTCGCCGATCATCCCGCCCAGTCCGCCGGTCGACCCGGCGCCGCCGAGCAGCCCGCCCAGCAGGTCGCCCAGACCGCCGCCGGAGGCCTGCGGCTGGGTCTGCGGGGCCGGTGCGGACCCGCCGCCGGTGAGCTGCTTGGCCAGGTAGGCCAGCACGATGGGGGCCAGGATCGGCAGCAGCTTGCCGATCAGGTCGTTGCCGCCGGTCTCGCCGGTGGCGCCCAGCGCGCTGATGACGGTGTTCTTCTCCGTGCCGAAGACGTTGTCGACGATCTTCGCGCCGTCGGCCACGTCGACCTGGTTCAGATCCACCGCGCCCGCGCCTTCGACCAGGCCGCCGTGCTGGTCGAGTGCGCCCAGTAGCGACGCGGCGCCCTGCGGTTCGGCCGCGTTGGCCTGCAGGCCGCCCAGCAGCGTCGGCAGGGCCGCCTGCACGGCGGTGGTCGCGGTCGCCTGGTCGACGCCGAGCTGGTCGGCGATCTGGGCGATGGGAACTTGGGAGAGCAAATCGTCGAAAGAGGTCATCGGCTCCGCCTGGGTAGAGGGGTGCCCGGTAGTGCCCGGGTCGCGCCCAGGGTATCCGTGGTGCCCCCTGTAGGACTCGAACCTACGACCTAGTGATTAAAAGTCACCAGCTCTACCAACTGAGCTAAAGGGGCGCGGTGGGGAGTCTAGCGGACGTCGCGCCGGAGGGCCGAATAGCCGTCTTCCGGTGCCGTCGCGGGCGGGGATCGGGGCTGGTGGACGCTGGTGCGCGGGGCTCGCGAGGGTCTGGATGGGGCGGTAAACGACTGGTACTCATCGCCGTTCGGACTTCGCGTTTCGGTGGTGTATCGAATACTGTTGCCGGACAACAAGTTTGGTAGAGGTAGGAGTGTCCGGTCGATGAGGTGGTCCGGTAGGGGTGCCGGTCTCGCGATCTTCCGGCGAACCGCGGGGGGGTTCGCCGAAGGGGAGAAGGCCAGGTCAACCGGATTGTGCCCCTGTGGAATTGGTAGCCGATGTAACCATTTCGGTCGCTGTCCGGTTGCTGTGGTGGATATCCGGACCGGATGTTCGGATGGGTGCCTCATTTGCCGCGTGTCGACCCCTGAATGCGGGTACGGTGATCGCCTGGTGAATTTCGGGATGTGCCTGGTGCGACAGGCCGGGGAATTCACCGAGGGTTCGGGTGCCGGGGTGATCACGATGGGCACGCGAACTTCTGGCAAAGGGGTAATCGGCACCGCAGGAGGAGACGGTTCGCACAGGTAGTGGAGCCCGAGTGTGCACCCCCTGCGGCGCACCCGGGCCGGCGAACCATACCAGTCGGCGGGGTACCGGCTAATTAAACAACTATTCGCGTCAGCGAACGTTCGGAGGCGTTTCGAGCATGGCACGGCAGCAAGAGCGGGCGCGCCGGACACGCGCGGCGATAATCAAGTCCGCGGCCGTCGAGTTCGGGAAGAGCGGATACGCGGCGGCGTCGCTCAACCGCATTCTGGAAGGGTCGCGGGCGACCAAGGGGGCGATGTACTTCCACTTCGACTCCAAGGAGGACCTCGCGCGCGCGGTGCTGGACACCGCGGTGGAGCGCTACCGGTTCTGTGCGGAGCGCTGGCTCGCGCGCGCCGACTTGGGCCCACTCGACGTGCTGCACGGCATGGTCGACGAGATCGCCCTGCGGCTCGAGCACGACACCATCGTGCAGGCCGAGTACCGCCTGGTGATCGAGCCCGATTTCCACCGCGACGCGGGTAACGGCGGCGGCCGCATCGTCGGCCGGGCCACCCGGGTGCTGGCGGTGCGCGCCATCGACGACGGCCAGCTGCGCGCCGACGCCGACCCCGACCGCTTCACCCGCACCCTGTCCGCGGCCCTGGCGGGCCAGCGCTATCTGGTCGACCCGATCGCCAACGGCTCGGCCGCCGACCTGCGCGCACGTTTCGCCGAGGTGCTGGAGGTTATCGTGGAGGCGATGGCGACCCCGCTGTGGATCCAGAGCTTCCGCAGCGACGGCTGGCGTGCGCAGGCGCGCCTCGACGACCTCGGTTTGGGCGCCTGACCAGCCGATTTGGAAGTCTGCGCACACCTGTCATAAGCTATGCGAGCTCCCAACGGAAACGTTGAAAGCCGGTCCGGAGAGATCCGGGACGAGCCCCCTTCGTCTAGCGGCCTAGGACGCCGCCCTTTCAAGGCGGTAGCGCGGGTTCGAATCCCGTAGGGGGTACAGTCTTCGGACTGTGTAGCAGTACAGCAAGGCCCTGTGGCGCAGTTGGTTAGCGCGCCGCCCTGTCACGGCGGAGGTCGCGGGTTCGAGTCCCGTCAGGGTCGCAAGTAAGCGCCGGAGTTCGTTCCGGCGCTTCGCGTTTGGCATTCAGTATGGGTGCCTGCGGCCAGGTAGCTCAGTTGGTACGAGCGTCCGCCTGAAAAGCGGAAGGTCGCCGGTTCGATCCCGGCTCTGGCCACCACGATCCCCTCACCAGATTCTGGTGAGGGGATTTTTTCGTTGGTGGCTAGATGCCTGCTTCGTCGGCGACCGTGCGGGCCTGGTGGATGACGGCGTCGATGCGTTCGGGGGTGGGGGTGCCCGCGGCGGCTTTGTTGCGGGGGTCGTCTTGGGCGCGGCGGAGGACGCCTTCGGCGATGATGGCCAGTTTCCACAGGCCGAGGGTGTGCCAGTAGCGCAGGGCGGCGGGGTCGCGGCCGGTCTGGTCCAGGTACAGGCGGGACATCTCGGCGCGGGTGGGGAAGCCGGGGAGGGCGGAGGCGGGGAAGTCGCCGCCGGTGTCCTCGCCGGGTTCCACCCAGTAGGCGAGGAAGCTGCCCATATCGGCCAGGGGGTCGCCGAGGGTGGACAGTTCCCAGTCGAGGGCGGCCACCACCGCGCCGGTGGTGGGGGAGGTGATCACATTGCGCAGGTGGAAATCGCCGTGGACGAGGGTCACCTCGCGCTGTTCCGGGATCGCGGCGGCGAGGCGGCGGGTGAGGTCATCGATCTCGGGGCGGTCCCTGGTGCGGGAGTGCTCCCACTGGCCGCCCCAGCGTCGGAGCTGACGGGCGGCGTAGGGCTGGTGGCTCGCCAGGTCCGCGAGGCCGACCGCGTCGAGGTCGACGGCGTGGATGCGGGACAGAGTGCGCGGCAACGAGGTGGCGACGGCCGCGCGCTGGGCCGGGGTGAGCGCCTCGACCGCGGGCATGGTGTCGAGCACCTGGCCGTCGACGAATTCCATCAGCACCAGCGCGGCCTCGGATACGGCCGGGTCGTCGAGCACGCCGAGCACCGCGGGGACGGGTACGTCGGTCGGCGCGAGCGCGGCCATGATCCTGGCCTCCCGCACCACATCGTGGGCCGAGGCCAGCAGGTGTCCCAGGGGTGGGCGGCGCAGCACCCAGCGGCGGTCGGCGCCGTCGCGCACCAGGTAGGTGAGATTCGATTGGCCGAGGCCGATCCGGTCGAAGCGCAGCGGTGCCGTGTGCTCGAGGCCGAGCGCGGTGAACCACTTCTCGATCGCGGCCGGGTCGATCCCGGCGACGTCCTCAGCCACCGAACACCGAACCCGGCCGGAACATCCCGGCATGGCCGAGCTTCTGGCCACCGTCGACCACCATGGTCTCGCCGGTGACCCAGCTCGCCGCGTCGGAGACCAGGAACGCCACGGCGGCGGCGATGTCGTCGGGTTCGCCGATGCGGTCCAGCGCGGTCGCGCCCGCCACGGCCTGCTCATGCTCGCGCCACAGCGCCTCGGCCAGCTTGGTGCGCACCACACCCGGCGCGACGGCATTGACCCGGATCTTCGGCGAGAGTTCCAGTGCCAGTTGCTTGGTCAGGTGAATGAGCGCGGCCTTGGACGCGTTGTAGAGGCCGATATTCGGCTCCATGGTGAACCCGCCGATCGAGCTGGTGTTCACTACGGATCCACCGTGCTCACCCATCCACGCCTTGGTGACCAGGGAGGTCCACAGCACCGGCGCCCACAGATTCACGTCGAAGATCTTGGCGAAACGGGCGTGGTCCTGGTCGATCACCGGGCCGAAGGCGGGATTGGTGCCCGCGTTGTTGACCAGGATGTCGATGCGGCCGAAGCGTTCCAGGGTGAGGTCGACGCAGCGGCGGGCCGCGTCTTCGTCCACCGCGTGGGCGCCGACGCCCAGCGCCGTGCCGCCGATCTGGGCGGCCGCCGCGTCGGCGGATTCCTGGGTGCGCGAGGTCAGCACCACGTCGGCGCCCGCGGCGGCCAGCGCCTGGGCGGTGGCGAGGCCGATGCCGCGCGAGGCGCCGGTGACAATGGCCGCGCGGCCGGTGAGATCGAGTCCGGTCATCAGTTCTGCTCCGTGTACTTGCGTAGTTCCTGGTGCGCGATGCCGCGCTTGTGTACTTCGTCGGGGCCGTCGGCCAGGCGCAGGGTGCGCAGGTGCGCCCAGGCCATGGCCAGCGGGAAATCGTCGGTGACACCGGCGGCGCCGTGCACCTGGATGGCCCGGTCGACGATCTTCAGCGCGATACTCGGCGCGGCCACCTTGATCGCGGCGATCTCGGTGCGCGCGGCCTTGTTGCCCACGGTGTCCATCAGATGCGCGGCCTTCAGCGTGAGCAGCCGGATCATCTCGATGTCGATGCGCGCCTCGGCGATCCAGTCGCGGATATTGGCATTGGCGGCGATCGGCTTGCCGAAGGTCTCGCGGCTCAGGGCCCGCTTGCACAGCAGTTCCAGCGCGCGCTCGGCCATGCCGATGCTGCGCATGCAGTGGTGGATACGGCCCGGACCCAGCCGCGCCTGGCTGATCGCGAACCCCTCGCCCTCGCCTTTGAGGACATCGGTGACCGGCACGCGGACATCTTTGAAGTCGATCTCGGCGTGGCCCTCGCGGTCCTGGTAGCCGAAGACCGGCAGCCCGCGCAGCACGGTGACACCCGGCGCGTCGATCGGGACGACCATCATCGACTGCTGCCGGTGGGTGGCCGCGGTGGGATCGGTCTTGCCCATCACGATGAGCACCCGGCACAGTGGGTGCAGGGCATTGCTGGCGAACCATTTGCGCCCGTTGAGCACGTATTCGTCGCCGTCACGCACCATCGACAGCTCGATATTGGTGGCGTCGGCGCTGGCCACGGCCGGTTCGGTCATGGCGAACGCGGAGGCCATGGTGCCGTCGAGCAGGGGCTCGAGGTACTTGCGCTTGTGCTCCTCGGTGCCGAACAGTTCGAGCACTTCCATATTGCCGGTGTCGGGGGCGTTGCAGTTGCACGCCTCCGGCGCGAGCACGCTGCGGCCCATGATCTCGGCCAGCGGCGCGTATTCGAGGTTGGTCAGGCCGGGGCCGCGACCGGGGTGCGGGTGGAACAGATTCCACAGCCCGCGGCGCTTGGCCTCGGCCTTGAGCTCTTCGAGGATCGGCGGCTGGAAGTGCGGATCACCGGCTTCGCGCATCTGCGCGGCGTAGACGGGTTCGGCCGGGTAGACGTGGCTGTCCATGAAATCGAGCAGGTCAGCCCGGTATTTCTCAGCCCGTTCGGAGACTTCGAAGAGTGCCATGGAGCGAACCTATTTGAAGTTGACGTCAGCGTCAACTAGCGAGCGAGGGTGGCGATCCAGTCGCGGGTGACGGCGGGGTCGATCACGTCGTCGAGTTCGAAGCCGGTGGCGGCGGTGAGCGCCTTGCCCTGCTGATAGGCCAGGGTGAGCAGCTGCTCGAACAGGGTTTCGCGCTCGGCCGGGTCGGCGACCGCCTCGAGTTCCTTGCGGAAGCCCAGGCGCACCGCGCCCTCGAGTCCCATCGGCCCGATCTCGCCGGTCGGCCAGGCGACGGTGAAGTCCGGGGCGCGCAGATGCCCGGCGGCCATGGCCATGGCACCGAGCCCGTAGCCCTTGCGCAGGATCACCATGCCGAACGGCACGTCGAGCTGCGCGCCGAGGACGAACAGCTTGCTGAACCGGCGCACCGTGGCGGTCCGCTCGGCCTCGGGGCCGACCATGAAACCCGGTGTGTCGCACAGCGAGACGACCGGCAGCCGGAACGACTGGCACAGCGTGAGGAACTCGCCCATCTTGTCGGCGGCCTCGGCGTCGATCGCGCCGCCCAGGTGATGACTGGAATTGGCGACCAGTCCGAACGGCACACCCCGCACCCGGATCAGCGCGGTGACGATCCCCACCCCGTAGTCCGCGCGCAACTCCAGCACCGAGCCCACATCGGCGATCGCCTCGATGGCGCGGTGGATGTCGTAGGCGCGCAAGCGGTTCTCCGGCACGACGTGCCGGGCCAGGCGCGGGTCCGGTTCCGCGTAGTCGTCGACACTGCCCTGGAAGTAACCCAGGTACTGCTTGGCCAGCGCCACCGCGTGCGCCTCGTCGCGGGCGACCAGGTCCACCACGCCGTTGCGGCGCTGCACGTCGATCGGGCCGATATCCTCGGGGCGGAATACGCCGAGGCCGCCGCCCTCGATCATGGCCGGACCGCCCATGCCGAGATTGGTGTCGGGCGTCGCGATGATCACGTCGCAGGTGCCCGCCAGGGCGGCATTGCCCGCGAAGCAGCGTCCGGACACGATCGAGATCAGCGGCACCCGGCCGCGCAGCGCGCCGAGCGCGCGGAAGGTGGGCACGTCCAGGCCCATGCCGGTCCAGTCGGTGTCGCCGGGTCGGCCGCCGCCGCCTTCGGCGAACAGCACCACCGGGAGCTGTTTGCGCGCGGCCAGTTCGAAGGCGCGGTCGGTCTTGGCGTGATTGTTCTTGCCCTGGGTGCCCGCGAGCACCGAGTAGTCGTAGGAGATCACCACGGCGTCGGCGGCCGGGCCGAAGCGGTCGGCGCCGATGGTGGCCAGGCCGGTGATCAGGCCGTCGGCGGGGGTGTTGGCGATGAGGTCGTCCTCGCCGCGCCTGCTGCGCTGGGCGGCGATGGTGAGGGCGCCGTATTCGACGAAGCTGCCGTCGTCGACCAGGTCGGCGATGTTCTCCCGGGCGGTGCGGCGGCCGAGGCGGTGCCGTTTGGCGACGGCATCGGGCCGGGATTCGTCCCGGGTCACCCGGTGCCGGGCCGCGATCTCCTCGACATCGGCGCGCGGCCGGTCGGGATCGAGGTCGGTGTGGGCGTCGCCGGTGTCGTCGGCGCCGGTGCGGGCGATGATCAGCAGCGGGTCGCCGGGGGAGACCACCTGACCTGGTGTCACCAGCGTCCGCACGGTTCGCGCGGCCGCCGGGGCGGCCAGTACGTGCTGCATCTTCATCGCCTCCAGCACCACCAGCTGGGCCCCGGCGCCGACCTCGACGTCCTCCCCGGCGACCTCGACCACGGTGCCAGCGAGCTGGGCGCGCACGGCCTCCTGTCCCGGATACAGCTCCACGGCCGCCCCCGTGACCTCGGGCCGGTCGGCCCCGGCGAGCAGCGCGGGCAGGCGTTCGGCGAGATATCCGGTGGTGACGGTGCCCGCGCGGAAGGTGTTGTCGGCGAGGATCTTCCGCAGCAGGCCGATATTCGTCCCCAGCCCGCTGACGGTGAACTCGGCCAGCGCGGTCTCGGCCTTGCGCGCCGCGGCGGCGAAGGACCGGCCGCGCGTGCGGGTGATCACCTTGGCCAGCAGCGAGTCGTAGCGCGGGCTCGGGGTGAGGCCGGGACGGCCGAAGGTGTCCACCCGCACGCCGGGGCCGGTGGGCGGGGCGAAGCCGGTCAGCGTGCCCGCGGTGGGCACGGTGGAACCGTCGGCGGCCGGTGCCTCCATATTCACCCTGGTCTGGACGGCGATGCCGTCGGCCGCGGCGGGCTCGCCGGTGACACCGGTGGCCTCGCCGCGGACGCCGGGCGGCAGGTCGAGGTCGTCGAGGCGGGCGCCGTTGGCCAGCGCGAGCTGGACGGCGACCAGATCGATCCCGGTCACCTCCTCGGTGACGGTGTGCTCCACCTGAAGACGCGGATTCACCTCGAGGAACACGAAGTCACCGCCGGAGACCAGGAATTCGACCGTGGCCAGTCCCCGGTAGTCCACGCTCGCGCACAGCCGGGCCGCCGCGGCGTGCAGCTCCCGGCGCAGCTCCGGCGAAAGATCCTGCGCGGGCGCGATCTCGATCAGCTTCTGATGACGACGCTGCACACTGCAATCCCGGTCGCCCACGGCCAGGGCCACCCCGTCGGCCGCCACGATCTGCACCTCGATGTGCCGGGCGTGCTCGAAGAGGGCCTCGGCGAAGACGGCCGGGTCACCGAAACCGAGCTGGGCCTCCGCGGCGCACTGCCGGACGGCGTCGTCGAGTTCCTCGGCCGCGCGCACCACCCGCATCCCGCGCCCACCGCCACCGGCCAGCGCCTTGATCATGACGCCGCCGGGCTGTTCGGCGAAGAACGCGCGGATGTCGGCGAGCTCGCTGGGTCCGTCGGTGGCGGGCAGCACCGCCACCTGGGCGGCGACGGCCGTGCGCCGGGCGGCGGATTTGTCGCCGAACAGGTCGAGAGCCGCCGGGTCGGGGCCGACGAAGACGCGTCCGGCGGCCGCGCAGGCGCGCGCGAACGCGGCGTTCTCGCTGAGGAATCCGTAACCGGGGTGGATCAGGCGCGCGCCGGATTCCTTGGCGGCGGCCAGGATCGCGTCCTGATCGAGGTAGGCGGCGGCGCCGGTGCCCGGCAGGGCGATCGCCTCGTCGGCCAGGTGCACGTGCGGGGTGAGCGCGTCGTCCTCGGCGTACACCGCGACGGTGCCGAGCCCGAGTTCGGTGGCGGTGCGCAGCACGCGCAGGGCGATCTCGCCGCGATTGGCGATCAGCAATGTCACGGGATTCCTCGACGACTCAGCCCCCGGTGTGCTCACGGTCACAGTGTCATCGGACTTGACGTGGGTGTCAACTATCGTGCCGGAAACCCCGCCGACCAGCACGATTACGCCCGGACCGCCCGCCTGGCGTACGCTGCACCAGCACTACCTCAAGGCCCTGTGGCGCAGTTGGTTAGCGCGCCGCCCTGTCACGGCGGAGGTCGCGGGTTCGAGTCCCGTCAGGGTCGCCACGAGAAGTCCCCCACACCCTCGGGTGCGGGGGACTTCTCGCGTTTCAGTTCCGGTGATCGATGCTGGTGATCCGGTAGCGCCCGGTGGACACCTCGGTGGTCCGCATCGTCTGGTTGATCTTCTCGATGGCGGTGTCGCCGGGCCACTGCTGCTGCACGGTGACATTCCAGACCGACGGATCGGTGGTGTCGGCGCGGGTGATGTGGATGCAGTACTTGACCCCGGCCGGGAAGGTGGCGATGCCCGCGGCCAGCGCGGCCTCGTCGCCGACATGGGCGTCGTCGGTGACGTAGGCGCGGGCCTTGGCGGCGTCGCGGTCGACGTAGTAGCTGTACTCGAAACCCAGGATGGCGCCCTGGGGCGAGGCGGTGTCGCCGCGATCGGCACTGATGGTGATCGAGGAGCTGCGGAACGACTCACACCCGTCCACCGCGTGCGGCGGGGCGGGGGAGACCAGGGTCTCCTCGGCGGCCGTGGTCGCCGGAACCCCGGCCAGGGCCGCCTGTTTCGCCTCGTCGGCGCGGTCGGAAGGGCCGAGGAAGATATTGGCGGCCAGCCCGAGTGCGACCACGAACACCAGCGCGCCAACCACGCCCTTGATCGCGGCGGCCGCCTTCGCGCGCCCGTGCGGATCGTCGTAGCGCTCGTCGTCGAAGGACCGGCGCGGCCGCCGGGTGATCGTGCCGCCCCCGCCGTAGTCCTTGAGCGGCGGCAGCACCGGCATCTCGACGTGGTCGCCGCTCTGCTCGGTGGCGGTGGTGGTGGCCCAGTCGTTCCAGTCCACGTCGTCGCGGCGCGCCGGTTCCTCGACGGCGGCCTCGGCGTCGTGCCAGTCGTTCCAGTCGCCGGTGAACCCGTCGTCGTCGGCATCGGTGCGATACACCGGCTCGACATAGACCGGCGCGGGGGCGGGCCGGTCGTCGAAGGGTTCGGGGTCCGGCGGCGGCCAGGTCTCCGGGGTGGTGCCGATGGTCTGCGGCTCGGCCTCGCGCCGTCGCCTGCGCCGCCGCTTGCCCTGCGGTCGGCGCCGGGCGGGCGGCGTGGCGTCCGGCGACGAGAAGTAGGCCCCGAACGGGTTGTCCACGCGCGCCTCCTAGGCCGGTGCCGGGACGACCCCCGGCTGGCCGTGCTTGGGCGCGGTGGACGGCCGTTCGGTCTCCTGATCCTGCTGCGGACGCGAGGCGGGCGGGATGACCCCGCCCTGCATCGGCTGCTGGGTGCTGGGCGCCTGGTTGGTGTTCGGCGCCTGGAAGGGTGCCTCGGTCTTGGGGGCCTGGTAGGTCGGCTCCGGCGTGGTCGGCGTCAGCGTGGACGGCGTTTCCGGCTTGCTGGGCGTGGGGGTGGCCGCCGGTTTGTCGGTGGTCCCGCCGAGTCCGCCGAACAGCGTGTTCGTATTGCCGCCGGTGCCCGACGGCGCCGTCGGCGCGGTGCCCGCCGGGGTGGTGGTGGTGTCGCCGGTCACCCCCGCCGCCAGGGTGTCGATGCCGGTGGTCGCCAGCTCGGTGCCGGAATCGATGCCGTACATGGCGACCTCGGCGATCTTGTCGATCAGGTGCGTGCCGAATTCCACGCCCGCGTCGATCGCCGCGCTGCCGAGGGTCACCCCGCCGCTGATCAGCGCCTTCTGCAAGGCGATCTGGGCGTCGGTGGCCGGGTCGCCGGTGGAGGTGGTGTCGTCGTCGAAGGCGTAGTTGTTCGAGGTGCCCCCGGTCCCGAGGACATACACGCCCGGCGCGACCTCGGTGGCGCCCGGCGGCACCGTGACCCCGTTGGTCCCGCCGAGATCGCTGGTGAGGTCCAAGGTGTCGCGGGTGTACTGGTCCATGTCGGTGCTGGCCGCGCCGACCACCCCGACCGCCTCGGAGATGGCCTCCTCGGCGAGTTCGACGATGGCGTCGAGGTTGTTGCTGTTCACCGCGGGGGCGGCGGCCTTGGCCTTGGCCCGGAAGTCGGCGATGATCGCGTCGACCTTGGCGGCCGCGGTGGCCTGGGTCGAATGCGCCTGTCCGAGCAGGGTGCTCAGCCGCTGGCCGCGATCGGCGGCGGCGGAGACCTCGGTGGCGGTCTGGCGCAGCGCGGGGGTGGCCGGGGCCGCGGTCTCGGTGGATTCCAGCGCGTAGAGGCCGAGGCGGTGCGGGTCCTCGGTGGCGGTGGTGGCGTTGGCGGCCGAGGTCAGCGCCGAGACCACCGACGGATCGGGGTCGGCGGAGGTGTTGGTGCCCAGCGATTTCCGCAGTTCCAGCAGCGGCACCTCGAGCAGGGCGATCACCGGCGCCAGCTTGGCCTCGGCCTCGGCGGGCGAGATCGTGCTCAGGGTGTTCTCGGTGACCAGCGATTTCGTGCGCATCACGCCACCTCGTCCGCGACGGCGCCCAGATCGCCCGCCAGCCCGGTGTCGATGCCGACGACCGCGGTGCCGAAGCGATCCAGGATGCCCTGGTAGGTGGTGACCAGATTGCCCGCGGTGCTCAGGGTCGCGGCGTGATCACCCGCCGCCTTGCTCCAGGCGGCCGCGAATTCGCGTCCGAGCACGCCCAATCCGGATAGATCGACCCCCGCCGCGGTGGTGGTGTCGGTGGCCGCTGTGCCGAGTAGTTCGGAAACCCGGGCTGCCGCACGCTGATAGGCGTCGAGCGCTGCCGGGTCGAAGGACATTTCTGCCACGAGGTCTTCCCCTTCACGATCGCGGGTGCTCCCACCCAAAAGCGTAACCAGGTCGCGCCGGTTGTGGGTGGGTCTGGCCGAGTAGGGTCGCGGAAGTCATGGGTGTCCTGCTGATCACGCTGCTCGGGTTCGCCGTGCTGGACGCGCTCGACGTGCTGCTGGTGGCCATCACCACGGCCGTGGTCGCCGACGCGCGGCTGACCCGGCGCTCGCCGGTGGTCGGGGTGCTCAGTTTCATCGGCGGGGTCTTCACCGTCTCCTTCGCCTTCGGTGTCTGCACCGTGCTCGGCATCGATTTCCTGGTCCGGCTGCTCGATTTCCAGTTCACCCCGACCCTGCGGTACTGGGGTGAACTGCTGATCGGCCTGGTGCTGATCGTGGTCGCGGCCCTGCCGGTGAACACCACCGTCGCCACCGGCGGTCGCTGGGTGCGGCCGGTGCGCGAGCGGCCGTGGCTGATGGGTGTGGTGGGCTTCACTCTCGGTCTGGCCAAGGTGCCCACCTCGGTGCCGTACCTGGCGGCGCTGGCGCTGCTGTCGGCGCAGCGGCCGCTGCCGCTGGCCTGGCCGGTGATCGTGGCCGCGTACTGCCTGGTCGCGCTGGTGTTGCCACTGATCGTGCTGGCCCTGGCCCTGCGCCGGACCCCGCGCGCCCGCCGGGTCTACCGGGTGCTGGTGCGGGGGATCACCCGGTTCGGGCCGCCGGTGGTGCGGGTGCTGTTCGTGGTGTTCGGCGTCGCGCTGGTGGTCGACGCGCTGGTCCACGCCGGGCGGCTGTGGTGAGGGCCCGGCCCGGCCGATCGGTTTCCTGTCAGGTCGATCGAGTACCGTCATAACGAATCGATGACATGCCGCGGCGCCCTGCAACCTGGGTCGCCGGGCGTTACCAGGTGAGCAGGGAGGGCGACCCTTGAGGGTTACCGTTGTTGTGCCGACCTACAACGAGCGGGAAAATCTGCCGGTGGCGGTGGAGCGGCTGACGGCGCTGCCGGTCCCCGATCTGCACGTGCTGGTGGTGGACGACAACTCACCCGACGGCACCGGCGAGGTGGCCGACAAGCTGGCCGCCGACCTGCCGAACGTGGTGAGCGTGCTGCACCGCACCGAGAAGGACGGCCTCGGCCGCGCCTACATCGCGGGCATCACCCAGGCCCTCGCGGACGGCGCTGACGTGGTGATCCAGATGGACGCCGATCTCTCGCACCCCGCCGAGGTCATCCCGGCCATGCTCGACAAGCTGAGCTCGCCCGATGTCGGCGTGGTGCTCGGCTCGCGCTACGTGCCCGGCGGCTCGACCGCCGAGGAGTGGAAGTGGTACCGCAAGGCCCTCTCGGCCTGGGCCAATTTCTACGTCAACCTGATCCTGCGCCTGGGCGTCAAGGACGCCACCGCCGGTTTCAAGGCGTGGAAGGCCGACACCCTGCGCGCCATCGACGTGGCCTCGATCCGCAGCAACGGCTACTCGTTCCAGGTCGAGATGAACTACCGCGCGATCAAGAAGGGGTCCACGATCGCCGAGGTGCCGATCCGGTTCGAGGAGCGGACCGTTGGCGCGTCGAAGATGAGCTTCAAGGTGCAGATCGAGTCGGCGCTGATGCCGTGGAAGCTGCTGTTCGGCCGCTCGGTCTAGCGCCGGACGCGAAAGGCCCCGCCGGGATTCGGCGGGGCCCTTCGTTTTTTGTCACCGGGTGGCGATACCGCGCCGCACGCCTTCCAGCGCGACCACGATGACCGGCACCAGCACCACGTGCATCACCGACAGCGCGACGGTGGAGGCGGTGTCGAAATCGGCGGCGACCGTCAGCGCGATGGTCGCGACGGACAGCACCGAGCCGACGACCTCGGCGACCCGCAGCACCCCGGTCCACAGGTGGGACACCAGCACGGCGGCGGTCAGGCCGATCAGCAGCGGTACCGCCGACATGATCACCACCCCACCGGGCGCGACATCGGTGACGGTGTCCCCGTCGGTGACCAGGAACGACCCGCCCGCCGCGGCGCCGATTCCCCAGACGATCAGATTCAGCACGACGGCGGCGACCACGCCACCCAGCACGGCGACGGGCCGGTTCAGGGCGGGCAGGGTGCGGTCGGCGGTGGCGGCGATGGTGGTCATGATGTTCTCCCTCATTCGGTGGTGAGATGAGCATCCAACCTAAACAATGGTTTAGGTCAAGCGTTGTGCGCGAATTCGTTTCGGGCAAAAGGGAAACCGCTGGTCACGGGTGCTGAGCGGCGCAACTACGACAGATGGTCGTAGCATGGCGGGGTGCCTGTGCCCACCGATCAGGCCGCGCGTGTGCGCGGTGCGGCGGTCGGTGCTGCCGCGGGCGCGGTGGCGGTGCTGGCGCACGGACTCGGTGGCGCGAGCATGGCCCCCGGTGGCACCGCGATCACCCTGCTCCTGGCCGCCTGCGCCCTGATCGGCGTCGTCGCGGCCGCCCTGCCCCGCTCGGCCGGTCCCGCCACGACCATGGCCCTGCTCACCGCAGGCCAGGCCCTCGGTCACACCGCCCTCACCTTCGGGCACACCCACCACCACACCTTCTCCGCCGCCATGTTGCTCGCGCACGCGTCGGCGGTCCCGGTCTGCGCGCTGGCCATCCGCGCCGCCGAAGCCGGTGCGCGCCGGGCTGTTACCAGCGTGCGCCGCGTGGTCCTCGCTCTGCGCGGCTTCCTCTCCCCGGCGGCATCGCCGCCCCACCTGATCACCCCCGACGACCGTGCGATCCGGCGCCTGCTCCACCTGTGCCCCGGCATCGGCCTGCGCGCCCCGCCCCCCACGCGCCATCCCGCGCGTCAGCTCGCACCGGCATAGCTGGCCGATCGGCCGAGCGCCCGATCGTGTGCCGAGCGGCGCGCGAGTGCCGTGTCTCGAATACCGCCGCGGCCGGGTTCGGAGTAGCCGCGACCGGTCTCGCCTGCGGGCCGCTGTTCAGCGCTGGTCTGCCTGCGAGGCGGGACAATCTCGCCGCCCGTCAGCCGGTCCGGTGGTGCCACCGCGTCGCACCGCCGAAGCTCGTGGCGAGGCGGTCGGTGTATTTCTCCGCGTCCGGACACGCGGTGCCACGGCACATTCAGTACCTCCTCGATTCACCTCGTACCGATCACCGGTCGACTCCCGTCGCCGTCGGCGGGCATTCTCGCCGTGCTGACCGGTCCGAGGCCCACACACTCACGATCGGAGTCCTTCCGTGTCCGCGTTTCCGCGTACCCCTCGTCTCGCGCGCCGTCTCGGCGCCGCGACCGCCCTGTCCGTCCTTACCGTCTTCGCCACCGCCTGCACCAGCGCCGATTCCGAATCGCCCGCCGCGCAGAGCGACCGGATCACCTTGACCGACCAGTGGATCAAGGCCGCCGATTCCGGCATGTCCGCGGCCTTCGGCCAGCTCACCAATACCGGCGACGAACCGGTGACCCTCGTCGCCGCCACCAGCCCCGCCTCGGCCCGCGTCGAGATCCACGAGGTCGTGCCCGACAGCTCCGGCGCGAAGACCATGCGCCCCAAGGAAGGCGGCATCACCATCCCCGCCCATGGCGAGGTGACCCTCCGCCCCGGCGCCGAACACTTGATGTTCATGGATCTGCTGCAACCCCTGCGCACCGGCGCGGAAACCTCGCTCACCCTGACCTTCGCCGACGGTTCCGCCACCGTGGTCACCGCCCAGATCCGCGACTTCGCGGGCGGCAACGAGAACTACGCCCCTGGCGGCGACCACCCCGACGCGTCCTCTGGTTCCGGCCATCCCGCCGCACACACCGCACCGGGTGCTACCGACGCGAGCACCGAGACCGCTGTGTCGGGTGACGAGAACCCCGCTCACCGTGGCTGATCGACAGCCCGGGCTCTCCCGTCGGCGGCTGCTCGGCGGGGGAGCGGCGGCGGTCGGGGTGGCTGGGGCCGCGGGGATCGGGTGGGGTGCGGCGGGATTCGCGCGGACGGACGCGGAGGTCGACAGTGCGCGCGATGTCGTCGCCTTCTACGGGCCGCGTCAGGCAGGCATCGCGACCCCACCGCCCGCCCACGTCGCCTTCGCCGGTTTCGATCTCGCCCCGGGTGTGGCGCGCGAGGACATCATCGGCCTGCTCCGGATCTGGACCGACGACGCCCACCGGCTCACCCAGGGCACCCCGGCCCTGGCCGACACCGAACCGGAACTCGCCGCCCGCCCCGCCCGCCTGACGATCACCGTCGGCTTCGGCCCCGGCCTGTTCACCGCCGCGGGCCTGCCCGAGCGGCAGCCGAGCTGGCTGCGCCCCCTCCCGCCGTTCCCGATCGACCGGCTCGACCCCGCCTACACCGGCGCCGACCTGGTCCTCCAGATCTGCGCCGAGGAGGCGACCACGGTCGTGCACGCCACGCGAGTGTTGTCCAAACATGTGCGCTCGCTGGTGCGGGTGCGCTGGGTCCAGCGCGGTTTCCGGGACGCCCCACCCGGGCAGACGCCGCGCAACCTGATGGGCCAGCTCGACGGCACCGCGGGCATCCCGCCCGCCGACTTCGACCGGCTGGTCTGGGACGACGGCACGACGCAGCCCTGGCTGACCGGCGGCACCGGCCTGGTCCTGCGCCGCATCGCCATGGACCTGGACACCTGGGACGAACTCGACACCGACGGCCGCGAACTGACCGTCGGCCGTCGGGTCTCCGACGGATCACCGCTCACCGGCACCCGGGAACACGACGAACCCGACCTGGCCGCCGTAGACCGCAACGGCATCCCGGTCATCCCGCCCGGCTCCCATGTCGCCCGTGCCAGACACACCCACGACGGCGAACGGTTCCTGCGCCGGGGGTTCAACTACGACGAACCCCCGGCCCCGGGTCAACTGTCGAACTCGGGCCTGCTGTTCGTCGCCTACCAGCGCGATATCGACACCCAGTTCCTCCCGGTCCAGCGACGCCTGGCGGAATTCGACGCGCTCAACGAGTGGACGACCCCGATCGGCTCGGCGGTCTTCGCCATCCCACCCGGAGTCCCCGGCCCAGGGCACTACCTCGGCCAACAGCTGTTCGAGCGCTGAGCGTCGGGCGGCCGCGTACACCCACGCGGCCGCCCATCCGCCACCGACTGCCGGTCAGCGGCGCTTCGGATCAGTCCTGCGGCCAGTTCAGCAGCGTGTGCTCGTAGAGTCTGCGCACCTGCTCGACCTCATCGTCCATCTCGGCTGGATCCCACCCCGACACATCGATCGGCGCCAGCACCGCCACATCGACCACCCCCGACCGCGCGATCGGCGAATCCCGCCAGGCGATTTCGCCCGCATTGCGGATCACCACCGGGACCACCGGGACCCCGGCCTGCACGGCGATGTGGAAGGCGCCCTTCTTGAACGGGCCGACGCCGGGGGTATACGAGCGGGTGCCCTCGGGGGCGACCGCGATGGACAGCCCGTCGCGCAGGGTCGAGACCACCGGCGCCAGCGCGGCTTTGGCGCGGGCGGTGTCGGCGCGGTCGATGAAGGTGACGCCCACGAAGCGCATGAGCGGGCCGAACAGCGGGTGCTTGGCCAGTTCCTTCTTGCCGATGCCGGTCACCGCGCCGTCGAGCACCTTGGGCACGATGATCACGTCGAACTGGCTCTGGTGGTTGAACAGGAACACCGCGGGCCGGGGCGCGCGGGCGTGTTCGGCGCCGACCACCCGCAACCGGACGTCGATCGCGCGCAGCGTGGCCGTGGTGGCGTCGTGCATGAGCGCGTCGGCCATGGTCTGGCGTTTCCGCGTGTAGGAGGTGCGCAGCACCCCGGTCAGCGCACCGCCGAGCAGCGCGGCGAAACCGGCGACCGTGCGCAGGTAGTCGATCGGGCGCGGGGCGCGGCGCGGACGGAAGGTGAGGCTCGCCCAGTCGTGTTCGGTGGCGTGGGCGGCCAGCGCCGGGTCGGGGTCGACGGCGGTGGGGACGGTGGCCAGCTCGAGCAGGGGCAGATCGGTCGCGCTGTCGGCGTAGGCGTAGCCCACCTCGCCACCGAATGCCGCGGCGAACTCGCGCACCGCCGCGGCCTTTCCGGTGCGCCACAGCGGCACCCCGTCGAGATGACCGGTGAGAATGCCGTCCTCGACCGCCAGCCCGGTACACAGCACGTGCTCGATCCCGAGCCGCTCGGCCGCCGGACCCACCTGATACACCGACAACTCGCTGACCAGCACCACCGTGTGCCCGGCCAGCTGATGTTCGCGCACCAGCCGCCACGCCTCGGGGAACAGCCGCCCGTAGATCTCCCGCCGGAACGCCCCGCGCCCCAGCTCGGCGAGCTCGTCCGCGGGCACCCCGGCCCAGGTCCGCTCGACCGCCTGGAGGAACCGCCCGTAATCGCCGTCGCCACCCCCGCGCCGGATCCCCCCGAGCAGCGCCGCCCGCCGGACATCCCCGCGCCGCGCGACCCGCCGCACCAGCCCCCGGCGCGGCATTCCGTCCACCACCGTGCCGCCGAAATCGAAGGCGGCGACCACCTGTGCCCCTTGCGGTCCCGAGCGGATCGCGGCCACCGCCGCTTCGAGCGTGCTCATCACAGGGCCGTCCGGTTGGACGGGTCCAGCGTGGCCGCCCGCGCGATCCGGTCACCGAGTTCCCGCAGCTGCTGCGCGAATTCCGCACGCCGCGCCAGCAATTCGACGGCGGCGTCCCCGGTTGCCGGGCCGATCAGGCCATGATTGGCCGCGAGTTTCCATGCGCTGGTGAACAATTCCGACGACACCGATTCCGGGCTGTGCAGGCGCTGCTGCAACAGCATCTGCCTGCCGACGGCCACGCACTCGTCGATGAATTC
Source organism: Nocardia sp. SSK8 (assembly GCF_037034205.1). NCBI lineage: Bacteria > Bacillati > Actinomycetota > Actinomycetes > Mycobacteriales > Nocardiaceae > Nocardia > Nocardia sp. SSK8. The sequence continues at coordinate 19,389 of NZ_JBAGKD010000012.1, read as the reverse complement.
CTTGCGGTCGATCACCGCGTCGGCCGCGCGCGCCACCAGCCGTTCGGCCACCACCAATTGCGCGTCGAAGAACGAGCGCAGCACGCGATGCGCCATCACGAAGCCGGAATCGGTGAGCGCGTTGAGGAATTGGCGGTCGAGCCGGTCGTCGGGGGTGTGCTCGTCCCATTCCGGCACGATCAGGCGCACCTCGTCGATGATCTGCTCGGCGAATTCCTGCCGCTCCGGGAAGAAGAACTCGAACTTGAGCAGATCGCGCAGCGCGAAGGCCGCCTTCCAGGCCGAGCGCAGCGGATCGTCACCGGGCGCCTCCACCGCGGTGAGCGCGGCCAATTCGAGAATGGCGCGATTGACGAACCAGTGCACCGCGCTGTTGCGATAGAACGCGGCCTCGAGATGCGCGCCCGGCTCGATCGCGTACACCGGTTCCAGCCCACCGCGATACACCGTCACGACCCCGGCCAGCGCGAGCTGCTCGAGCACCACCCGCAGACCCTGCTCGTCCCGCAGCGCGCCGAGCTCTCCGCTGGGCAGGCCGCGCGCGTCGATGTACCCGAGCACCGGGTCGAGCACGGTGCGCACCTCGCCGAGGGTCAGCGCGCGCTCGTGCACGCCGAGCAGCGCGAGCGTGACCAGCGCGTTCACCGTGATCGGGGTGACCTCGTTGATGCCGACCGCGATATCGAAGGCCAACCGCTGCACGGCCTTTCGCTCCACCTCGCCCAGCTCGGTCTCATCCGGCTTGCTGGTGGCACCGGTGGTGGTGTCGCGCAGCGGGATGGTCGTCGGGCGCTGGTCCAGCGGGTCGCCGTGGGTGGTCAGTCCCTCGCGCGCCGAGATCGGTTCGCCGAAGCGCACATACACGCGCCCGGCCGAATGCTGCTGGCTGCGCACGTATCTGGCCAGCCAGCCGATACCCTCGGCCTTCTTGGTGCCGCCGGACTGCTCACTGGCGATCGCGCCCAGCTCGTTGAGCCGCTCGTAGGTGATCGAGACCGGAACCAGCATCACGTCCTCGACCCGGCGCGAACGCACCGCGGCCGCGAGGTAATTGAGCAATCCGTACCGCGGCGGCCGGAGCTTGCCGGTGCGGGTGCGCCCACCCTCGAAGTACCACTCCATATTGAAGCGCTTGGCCAGCAGATACGCGAAGTACTCCTCGACGACCGCCTTGTACACCTCGTCGTCGCCGAAACTGCGGCGGATGAACACCGTGCCGGTGCGCCGCGCGATCGGGCCCATCGGCCAGAAACTCAGATTCGCGCCACCGATCACGTGATTGGGCGGAAAGTCGTTGCGGGCCAGCACATCACCGAGCACGAACGCGTCCACATAGGAGCGGTGCGAGGGCAGGAACACCAACGGGTATTTGCGGTTGAGCGTGCGCAGCGCGTCCAGGCCGCCCAGGTCGGTGTCGACCTTCCAGGTCGAAGCGTGCACCGGGCGCATGGCCTGGGTGAACAGATCCGAGACCAGCCTGCTCTGCGCGGCCACCAGTTCGCGCAGCGCCTTCTCGGCATTGCGATACACCTGGTCGGGCTCGGAGCCGATCTCGTCGGCGATGTAGTCGAGCTTGCGCTGGAATTCGGGGGAGTCCAGGATCTCCTCGGCCACCAGCTGGGGCACCTTGTAGCGATCCCCGATGACGGTGCGTTCGGCGCGCTCGAGCGCCACCACCGCCGCGCGCACCACCGCGCGCGCGAACGGGTCGGCGGTGCCCGCCCGCAGCAGCGCGGCCGCCTCGGGATTGTTGGCGCGCAGCTCGCTGAGCCGGGCGGGCGCGCCCACCAGCACCCGGTGCCGGTCGGGTTCGGTGCGCAGCAGCCTGCGCTGGACGAGCCGGTTGGGTTTGCGCGGGTTGGTCAGCATGGCCAGGTCGGCGAAGGTCACCCGGCGCACGCCGTCGCGTTCGGGTGGCAGCCACAGCACCCGCACGGGCACCACCAGCGGGTCGTCCTGCCTGCCGACCAGGCGTTTGGTGATGGCCTTGGCGTCCAGGTCGAGCTGGGTCACCGGTGCGGTGGCGCCGATCTCGGTGCTGAGCCCACCCTCGGCGATCCAGCTGCCGATCACTTCGCGTTCCACGCCGGAGGCCGCGTCGACCAGGGCGACCACCGAGTCCGCCGACGATCCCGCACGTCGGCCACGCCGCCCACCGTTGTCGATCATCCCTCCATTCAAGCCGCAGTTCGGCCTCGGCGCACCGAACTTCGACCACAGCGCATTGCGTCGTTGGAGAGTGGCGAAGAATACCCATTATGGAGCTGGTCAACCCACGAGGTAATGCTAACCTAACTCGGCAAAGTTAGGTCAGCGTTACCTTGGAGGATCGGTGTCATCGACGGAACAGCCCGTGCGGGTGGAGTATGTGACCGATCCGGCGGCAGCGATGGCGCGGCTGGCCGCGGCCGATCGATTCGGTGAGTACGTGATGTACGAGCAGCCGGGCGAGTGGGTGTTCGCGGCCGATCCGCTCGGCGGGGTGGAGCTCGACGCCGGGGAACTGCGCGTGCACTGGAACGGCGAGACCACCGCCCGCGCCTGGACCGGCAGTCCCGCCGAGGTCGTCGACGCCGCGCTGGCCGAACTCCCGCTCGACGGCCGCCATGCCTACGGCTGGATCGGTTTCGAGTTCTGCGCCTACACGCTGGCCGCCACCGCCTACCTCAACCAGCGCACCCCGCTGGTCAATCTCATGGTCCCGCGCATCGAGGTGCGCATCGACGCGGCGGGCGTGCGGATCAGCGGCGCCACCCCCACCGAGGCCTGCGATATCCACGATCTGATCGCCGAGTCGCAGGGCGCCGAGCTGCCCGAGGCGACCCCGGTCGACGTGCGCCTCGACCCCACCGGCTACCAGGAGCGGGTGGCCACCGCGGTCGCCGAGATCCGTTCCGGCGGGTATCAGAAGGTGATTCTGTCCCGCAAGGTCGACCTGCCGTTCGCGGTCGACGTGCCAGCCACCTACCGGCTCGGCCGCGCCAACAACACCCCCGCCCGCTCGTTCCTGCTGCGGCTGGGCGGGCTGGAGGCGGCCGGGTTCAGTCCGGAGCTGGTGGCCTCGGTGGACGAGGACCGCGTCGTCACCACCGAACCGCTGGCGGGCACCCGCGCCTTCGGCCTCGGCGCCGAAGCCGATGTGGCCGCGCGCGCGGACCTGCTGGCCGACCCGAAGGAGATCGTCGAGCACGCCATCTCGGTGCAGACCTCCTTCGCCGAGATCGCCGCGGTGTCGGTGCCCGGCACGCCCGCCGTCTCCGATTTCATGGCCGTGCGGGAGCGGGGCAGCGTCCAGCACCTGGCCTCCACCGTCCGCGGCACCCTGGCCCCCGGCCGCACCAGCTGGGACGCCCTCGCGGTCCTGTTCCCCTCGGTGACCGCCTCCGGCATCCCCAAGCAGGCGGGCGTCGACTCCGTCTTCCGCAACGACCACGACCCCCGCGGCCTCTACTCCGGCGCCGTCGTCCGGATCGCCCCCACCGGCGCCCTCGAGGCCACCCTGGTGCTGCGCGCCGTCTACCAGACCGGCGAGGGCGCCTGGCTGCGCGCGGGCGCGGGCGTCGTCGGCCAGTCCCGCCCCGAACGCGAATTCGAGGAGACCTGCGAAAAGCTCGGCAGCGTGGCCCCGTACGTGGTCAAGGCCTGAAACCACCCGGCGAGAACGGCGGCTCATCCTTCGCGGCGAGTCGCCGTTCGCCGTCGCTACCACCGGGGAAAGGTGACGTCGCCCGGCGAGGATCACGTCGGCGGTCGGCATGCTCGGCGGTCGCGCGGGTAGCGGGGCCGTCGTGGTGACCAAACCGGCGGGCGCCAATGAGTTCGCGGCGCGGGACTCGTCGTTACCGGTATGACGACACACAAGCTCGAAGTCCCCGGCGCGACGCTCACCTACGACGTCCACGGGCCGCTGCCGACCGCCGCCGGCCGGGCACCCCTGCTCATGATCGGCCTGCCGATGGAGGCAGGCGGGTTCACGGCGCTCGCCTCGTACTTCCCCGAGCGCACGGTGGTCACCTATGACCCGCGCGGGCTCGGCCGCAGCGTGCGCACCGACGGCCAGGTCGACAATGTGCCCGCCGTGCACGCCGAAGACGTCCACGCGGTCATCGAGGCTCTCGGCTCCGGCCCGGTCGACCTGTTCGCCAGCAGCGGCGGCGCCATCGTCGCCCTCGCCCTCGTCACCGCCCACCCCGACGACGTCACCACCCTGGTCGCCCACGAGCCCCCGCTCCTCACCGCCCTCCCGGATGCCGCGGCGGCCGAACGCGCGGCCGACGGCTACCGCGACGCCTACGCGGCCAAGGGTTTCGGTGCGGGCATGGCCACCTTCATCGCCATGACCTCCTGGCAGGGCGAATTCACCGACGACTACTTCGCCGCCCCCGCCCCCGACCCCGCGATGTTCGGCCTCCCCGCCGAAGACGACGGCGCCCGCGACCACCCACTGCTGTCGCGGCGTTTCCGTCCCGTCCTCGGCTACCGCCCCGACGTCCCCGCCCTGACCGCCGCCCCGACCCGCATCGTCCTCGGCTACGGCGAGGAGTCGACGGACACCGTCACCCACCGCACCACGGCGGCCGTCGCCGCCCGGCTCGGCCACCAGCCGGTCCTGTTCCCCAGCCACCACGGCGGCTTCACCGGCCCCGAATCCGGCTACCCCGGCCAACCCGAACCCTTCGCCCACACCCTCCGAACCCTCCTCGACGGAAACAACTGACCACCCACCTGTGATCGACCGCACGGTGGGTTCGACCGGAATCAGCGCACCGCCGCTCTAGGCTCCCGGTACAGGGAGGACCCGATCATGACCCACCGCACACGGACCGTCGTCGCCTCGGACGTCCAGATCGTTCTCAACTACTTCGGCAGATGCCCGATCTGTGACCACCCGGCCCATGCCCGCCACATCACCGCACGGTTCGACGACGGCGGCGTCGAGAGCCGGACGATCGCCGAGTGCGGCGGCTGGTGCGGATGGAAGGGGCCGGTGGACCCGACCCCGATGACCGGCGACACGGCGGTATTGACGCGGGGCCGGAACACGATCGCTTCGGCCACGTCACAGCCCGATGCGCGCCCTGGCGGTTCGCGGAGGACGGTGGCGCTTCCACCCGGTTGAGGCGTCGGGGCTACGACGTCGCGCGCAGGGCCTTCTTGTCGATCTTGCCGACGGCGGTGAGCGGGAGGGCGTCGGCCTGGCGGACCAGGTCGGGGAGTTTATAGGTGGCCAGGCCTCGGTCGGTGAGGAAGGACTTCAGGTCGACCAGGGTGGGGAGGTCGCCGGTGACGACCAGGACGACGCAGACCTTTTCGCCGAGGGTGGCGTCGGGGAGGCCGACGGCGGCGGCGTGGCGGACAGCGGGGTGGGCGAGCAGGTGCTCCTCGAGTTCGTCGCAGGAGATGTTCTCGCCGCCGCGGTTGATCACGTCCTTGATCCGGCCGCTGACCACCAGGTGGCCGCTGGGCAGCTGACGCACCAGATCGCCGCTGCGGTAGTAGCCGTCGGGGGTGAAGGCGCGGGCATTGTGTTCGGGCGCGCGGTAGTAGCCGCGCAGGGTGTAGGGGCCGCGGGTGAGCAGTTCGCCCTCCTCGCCGGGCGCCACGTCGTTGCCCTCGGCGTCGACCACGCGCAGTTCGTCGGCGGGGGAGAGCGGGCGGCCCTGGGTGGTGCACACCAGTTCGGTGGAATCGTCGAGGCGGGTGAAGTTGAGCAGCCCCTCGGCCATCCCGAACACCTGCTGCAAGGTGCACTTCAGCGCGGGCTCCACATCGCGGGCATTGACCTCGGCCAGCCGCGCGCCACCCACCTGGAGCAGGCGCAGCGAACTCAGATCGGCGTCCTCCCACTCCACCGCGGCGCTCCACAGCTGGGCCAGCGGCGGCACGACGGCGGTGACGCTCACCCGGTGCCGCTCGATCGCGGCGAAGGCGGATTCGGGGCTCGGGTCGAGGGTGAAGGCGATCGCCCCGCCGGTGGCCACCGTGCCCAGGATGCCGGGGCAGGCCAGCGGGAAGTTGTGGGCGGCGGGCAGCGTCGCGAGGTAGACGTCCTCGGCGCTCAGTCCGCAGACCTCGGCGCTGGCGGTCGCGTTGTAGACGTAATCGTCGTGGGTGCGCGCGATCAGCTTGGGCAGACCGGTGGTGCCACCGGACACCAGCATCACCGCGATCTCGGAAGGATCCACCTCGGGTAGCGAATCACCTTCGCGCGGAACCGAATCCAGCGCGGTGAAAGCACCGGGCTCCCCGGCGACGAGCACGTGCCGCAGACCCGGCACCGCCGCGCGCACGGTCTCGGCCAGCTCGCGGTAGTCGAAATCGCCGAGGCGATCGGGGATCAGGTAGGCCACCGCGCCGGACAGCGCCGTGAGGTGTTCGATCTCGGCGCGCCGGTGCGCGGGCAGGGTCAGCACGGGGACGATGCCCGCCCGCAGCAGCCCGAACAGCACGGTCGCGAACTCGGGGATGTTCGGCAGCTGCACGATCACCCGGTCGCCGGGCGCGATGCCGAGGGCGAGCAGGCCGTGCGCCATCCGGTCGGCGGCGGCGTCGAGCTCGGCGTAGGTCAGCGGGGTGTCGCCCAGGACGGCCGGGCGCGCGGGGTTCGCCGCGGCGGAGTCGCGCAGCAGGTCACCGAGAGTGCGGCCGGACCAGTAACCGGCGCCCCGGTACGCCTGGGCGGCCTCCGCCGGGAACGGGACATAGCCCTCACGGAGGTCTGCCGCGGCCGATGTCGACGTCATGTACTGCCCTCACTCGCGTCCGTCGTAGGTTAGGCAACCCTATCCCATAGAGGGTAGGGTGTCGCCGCTCAGGAGTCGATACCGTGAACTGCGCTCCGGCTCTTGCCGATTCGCGCTTTTGCCTGGTGTAACTAGAATTCCGCGGGTGAGCAAGTGGACTACCGCGAACATGCCCGACCAGACCGGCCGCACGATCATCGTCACCGGTGCCAACAGCGGGCTCGGTGCCGCCACCGCCCGGGCGCTGAGCGGAGCGGGGGCGCGGGTGATCCTGGCCTGCCGCGATGTCGCCAAGGCCGAGCAGGTCGCGGCGGGTCTGCCGGGGGAGACCGAGGTCCGCGCGCTCGACCTGGCCAACCTCGAATCCGTGCGCGCCTTCGCCGACTCGGTCGAGCGCGTCGATGTGCTCGTCAACAACGCCGGTGTGATGGCCCTGCCGCTGCGGCGCACCACCGACGGCTTCGAGATGCAGTTCGGCACCAACTACCTGGGCCACTTCGCGCTGACCAACCTGCTGCTGGACCGGATCACCGATCGCGTGGTGACGGTGTCGAGCAACGCCCACCGCATCGGCAAGATCAACCTCGACGACCCCAACTGGGAGCAGCGCCGCTACGACCGCTGGCTCGCCTACGGCCAGTCCAAGCTGGCCGACCTGATCTTCGCCTACGAACTGCAGCGCCGCCTCGCGGGCGAGGGCTCGGCCGTGGTCTCGGTCGCCGCGCACCCCGGCTACGCCGCGACCGAGCTCATGTCGCACACCGAGTCCATCCAGGACTGGTTCATGGCCCTGGGCAACCGCACGCTGGCCCAGAGCGCCGAGCAGGGCGCGCTGCCCACCCTCTTCGCCGCCACCGCCGATATCGAGCCGGGCGCCTTCTACGGTCCCGACGGGCTGTTCGAACTGCGTGGGTATCCGAAGCGGGTCACCAGCTCGGCCGCCTCACGCGATCAGCGGCTCGCCGGGGCGTTGTGGGAGCTGTCGGAGAAACTCTGCGGCCTGCTGTGACCGGGCTCACCCGCGCCGATGTCACACGGCGCGGGGCCGCGTCGTCGTCTCTGTGAACCCACGCCGAACGACGAAGGAGCCATCATGGAACCGCGCTTCGATCTCTACGCCAACAAGGTCACCGCCAGCTTCGCCAAGCGAATGGTCATGGCGGGCAAGGTGATCGACGAGTCGCCGCTGCCCAAGGCGACCTACGAGCTGGTGAAGATCCGCGCCTCGCAGATCAACGGCTGCAGCTTCTGCGTCGACATGCACACCAAGGACGCCGCCCACGCCGGCGAGACCTCGGTGCGGCTGCACCTGGTCGCCGCCTGGCACGAGGCCGACGTGTTCACCGAGGCCGAGCGGGCCGCGCTGGCGCTGACCGAGGAGGCCACCCGCGTCGCCGACGGCGGCAAGGTCACCGACGACACCTGGCAGCAGGTCCGCAAGCACTACGACGACGATCAGATCGCGGCCCTCATCGCCGCGATCGCCATGATCAACGCCTGGAACCGCCTCAATGCCATCGCCCACACCCCGGCGGGTCACTACGTGCCCGGCCAGCTGGGCTGAGTCTCGATCCCGTGCTCGGCCGCCCCTCGCCCGGCCGAGCGCGGGACAGTGCTGGTCGCGGGCCCGAACCGTGGTGGCGCCGAGCTCAGGAGGGCGGCGGTGCGGGTGTGATCGTCCACACTTCCGGCGACTGTGTCCGGGACCGCGCCGATTCGCCGGTGGTACAGTCCCTGACATGCAGCGCGCATATTTCTGGTTTAGCGACCCGGCCCTGGGTGGGCCGGTCTGCGACCCTGCGCGCTGACTTCCTCCACCCGAGCCGGACACCTGACCGGCTCGACGGGTAGCGAACTCCGTGGGTCGGCCTTCCAACGAAAAGGACCCACATGACCACCGCAGCCGATATCGATTCGCGGCATTCCGATCTCGACGACCAGCGCACTCTGAGCGTGAGCCCCCTGCGCTCCCCCGCCGAAGTGCGCCTGGTCAACCCGCTCACCGACGCGCTCGCCGACACCGTCCGCAAGGGCCGCAAGGCCACCGTCGATGTGCTCAACGGCGACGACGACCGCCTCATGGTGATCGTCGGCCCGTGCTCGGTGCACGACCCGGCCGCCGCCCTGGACTACGCCCGCAAGCTGGCCGCCAAGGCCGAGGAGCTCGGCGACCGGCTGCACGTGGTGATGCGCGTCTACTTCGAGAAGCCGCGCACCACGCTGGGCTGGAAGGGCCTGATCAACGACCCGCACCTGGATGGCTCGTTCGACGTCAACACCGGCCTCGGCATCGGCCGCAAGGTGCTCGTCGACATCACCGCCCTCGGCCTGCCGGTCGCCTGCGAGTTCCTCGACCCGATCACCCCGCAGTACATCGCCGACCTGGTCTCCTACGGCGCGATCGGTGCCCGCACCGCCGCCAGCCAGGTGCACCGGCAGCTGTCCTCGGCGCTGTCCATGCCGGTCGGCATCAAGAACGGCACCGACGGTGACGTGCAGGTCGCGGTCGACGGTGTGCGCGCCGCCGCCGCCAGCCACGTCTTCCCCGGCACCGACCTCGACGGCCGCTCCGCGCTCATCCGCACCTCGGGCAACCCCGACTGCCACGTCATCCTGCGCGGCGGCAGCAACGGCACCAACTACGACGCCGCCTCGGTCGCCGAGGCCAAGCTGCGGCTGGAGAAGTCCTCGCTGGCCCAGCGCGTGGTGGTCGACGCCAGCCACGGCAACTCCAACAAGGACCACAACCGCCAGGTCGACGTCGTCACCGACATCGCCGACCGCCTCGCCGCGGGCGAGCAGGGCGTGGTCGGCGTGATGCTGGAATCCTTCCTCGTCGCAGGCCGCCAGGACCTGACCCTCGGCAAGTCGGCCGACCTCACCTACGGCCAGTCCATCACCGACGCCTGCCTCGACTGGACCACCACCGCCACCCAGCTCGACCGCCTCGCCGCCGCGATCGAAACCCGCCGCGGCGCCTGACCCACCACCCTGTGGCCCCGAAGAACTCCGGGGCCACAGTGCTGTGTGCAATACTTTTAGAATAATTCACCATTAGATACGAAGTATTGCATCGGCTCGGACTGGAGTGTCTCGTTATGCCAAGGCAGCGGATCGGTCTACATCCAGCGGCGGACGACGCGGTGCAGGTGCTGGGCCAGCAAGTACGGCAGGCGCGGATCGTCAAAGGATGGACCGCGGCACAGCTTGCCTCGGCCGCGGGGGTATCTGCGCGCACCGTCAGTTCGATCGAGACCGGGTCGCCGGCCGTGTCGATCGGGAACGTCCTGAATGTTGCGGTGATCGCCGGTGTCGCCCTGTACGGGGTCACCGACCAGGCCGAGTTGACTCGCATGCGGCTCCGCGGCGAGGAACGCCTCGCGCTGCTTCCTGTACGAGTCCGCGCTGCCGGAACGAAGGGCGACGATGATGGCCTCGACTTCTGAGTACGTGTATGTCTGGACCTGGCTTGCCACCGCGGTGGAACCCATCCCTGCCGGCAGGCTGCGCCGACGTCCCGATGGGTTGTGGTTCGAATACGGTCGGCGATACCTGGAGCGACCGGACGCGGTGAGCTTGTCGCCGACGCTGCCCCTCGACGTTGTGGCCTACCCGCCGACTGAGGATCTGGCGATGCCGGGGGCGCTGCGCGACGGTGCGCCCGACGCCTGGGGTCGACGAGTCCTGCTCAACGCGCTCACCGGTGAGCGGGGGTATCAGGCGGACGTCACCCGACTGGATGAACAAACCTATCTGCTTCGATCGGGATCGAACCGATTCGGCGCGAACGATTTTCAGTCCAGCCCTGCCCAATACGCCGCGCGGGACGACACGGCATCGCTCGACGATCTGCATCGTGCCGCGCGAATCGTAGAAGACGGAGAGTGGCTGCCACCTGCCTTGGCCGAAGCTCTCGTCGATGGAACAACGATGGGCGGTGCTCGACCGAAAGCGCTCATCAAGAGTGAATCGCGCGAGTATCTGGCGAAGTTCTCGACATCATCGGACCCTTTCCCGGTAGTACCCGCTGAAGCCGCCGCTCTCGCGCTGGCGCGTCGCGTCGGAATCACTGTGCCCGAGTTCGAGGTCGTGTCGTCACTGGGGAGACGAGTCCTGCTGGTCGAACGGTTCGATCGACCGGGCGGAGGTAGGCGTTCCCGCGTTGTGTCGGGCTTGACGCTGTCCGGCCTGGGCGAGATGACCGCGCGGTACGGCACCTACCCGATGCTGCTCGCGAGCTTGCGCGAACACGGCACCGACGCGGGCGAGGAGCTGTTCACGCGCATCGCGTTCAATATGGCGATCTCGAATACAGATGATCATCTGAGGAACCACGCGGCATTCTGGGACGGCCGCATGTTGGCGCTGACACCGGCCTACGATCTTTCGCCCATCCCCCGCAGTGGCGAGACGGCCTACCAGGCCCTTGCGTACGGTCCGGATGGCGAGCGAGAAAGCCAGCTGGCGGGTTTGCTCGAATGCGCACACATTTACGGGCTCACCCGAGCGCGTGCCGTCGGGATCGTGAACCGGATGATCGACATCATCCGGGATGGGTGGGCGGGCGCCGCCGATGAGGCGCGGCTCACCAATGCTGAACGGGCCGCGTTGTGGGGACGCCAGTTCCTCAATCCCGGCACGCTTCATGGCTTGGCGTGATTCGAGTACTTTCGGATCCGGTTCGGCCCGTTCAGAACATGCCGGGGGCGGATGGGTCGGGTGGGGGACGGGTTGGACGACGTCCCAGTGTTCGACGATGAGGCCGTTGTCGAGGCGCCAGATGTCCACTACGGCAAGGCTGTTCGATGTGCCGGGTGGGGTCATTCGGTAGTGCAGGACGACCAGGTCGTCTTCGGCGATCGCGCGTTCGAGGCTCAGCTGGGCGCCTGCCACGGGGCGGTGCGGATGAAGTCGAGGAAAGCGTCTCGGCCGCTGGGGTTTCCGGGGCTGTGTTCGAGGAAGTCCTCGTGCAGGAGGGTGCGCAGGACCTCGATGTCGCCCGCGGCGAAGCGGTGGAAGGCGTCGACCACGCGGTGCTTGTCGGATGTCATGGGGTGACTGTCGCCCAGGTGGGGTGGGTGCGTCGATTACCCGGTAGGTAGTGGCCGTCGCGGGCGGTCCGGCGCAGACTCAGGGGGTGCTGCTCGCCCACGAACCGTATCCCGCGCTCGCCGTGGACCGGCGCTGGAATCTGGTGCTGGCCAACAGCGCGGTCGAGGTATTCCTGGACGGCGCCGCTCCCGAACTGACCCGTCCGCCGATCAACATGATGCGGCTCGGCCTGCACCCGGACGGTCTCGCACCCCGCCTGCGCAACCTCGACCAGGTCCGCTCCTACCTGCTACCCCGGCTCGCCCACCAGGCCGCACGCAGCGGAGATCCCCACCTGCACGCGCTGTACGAGGAACTGATCACGTACGGCCCCGAACCCGAGCCGGGACCACCCGATCCGACGGAGGCCGCCCTGTCCCTGCGCCTCACCTTCCGGGGCACCGACCTGTGCTTCGTCAACACTGTCACCACCCTCGGCGCCGCCTTCGACACGGCGCTGGATGAGATCGCGATCGAGGCCTATCTCCCCGCCGACCTGGAGACGAGGCGGTTCTTCCGCGCAACGGGATCGCCCAGCGTTGGTGTCGAGGACCCCGACGGTGCCTCCTCGCTGATCCGACGGCGAACTCGAGTGCCGCGTCCCGCGGCGGGCACCGGCCTGGGCGGTGCGTGGGCTGGTCGAGGGCGGGGCCGGGGAGGCGGGCAGGCAGACTGGTGAGCGATGAAACTGCCTGAACTGCCTGAACTGCCGGTGCGGTCGGCGCTGGACGAGATCGTCGAGACGCTGACCGGGCGGGGTGTCGCGGTGCTGGTCGCGCCGCCGGGTACCGGCAAGACGACCTTGGTTCCGTTGGCCTTGGCGGCCGCGACCGAGGGAAAGGTGGTGGTCGCCGAACCACGGCGGCTGGCCGCGCGGGCGGCGGCGGCACGGATGGCGGCGCTGCTCGGGGAGCGGGTGGGGGAGACCGTCGGGTACGCGGTGCGCGGAGATCGGAAGGTCGGGGCCCGGACGCGGATCGAGGTGGTGACCTCGGGGTTGCTGGTCCGGCGATTGCAACAGGACCCGGAGCTGCCCGGGGTGGGCACGGTGGTCCTCGACGAATGCCACGAGCGGCATCTCGACGCCGATCTGCTGCTGGCATTGCTCCTCGACGCACGCTCCGGGCTAAGGCCGGATCTGCGGGTCCTCGCCACGTCGGCGACGGTCGCGGCGGGGCGCCTCGCGGCGCTCCTCGGCCCCGGGGAGTCAGCTGTGTCGGCGGACGATCCGGATACCGCGTCGGCGGACTCAGGGTCAGATGCTCGGTCGGCGAGCTCGGCTTCAGATGCTTCGCCGTCGAGCTCGGCCGCAGATGCTTCGTTGGCGTGCTCGGCCTCGGACGCTTTGTCGGCGCGCTCGGCGTCGGATGCCTTGTTGTCGGGCCAGGCCTCGGACACATTGTCGGCCCGCTCGGCGTCGGATGCTTTGTCGTCGGGCCAGGTCTCGGATGCTTCGTCCGGGCGCTCGAACCCAGACGCTTCGTCGGTGCGTGCGGCGTCGAATCCTCGGTCGGCCTACTCGGCTCCTGTGCTCGAGGTGCGGGGGCGGGCGTATCCCGTGGAGGTCGAGTATGTGCCCGCGCTGGCGCGGGAACGGGTTGAAGCGCAGGTGGGGAGGGCTGTTCGGGCTGCGCTGGAGGCTACCGAGGGGGATGTGCTGGTGTTTCTGCCCGGGGTCGGGGAGATCAATCGGACGGCGGGGCTGTTGCGGGATCTGCGGGGTGTCGATGTGGTGCCGCTGCACGGGCGGCTCGGGAGTTCGGTGCAGGACACCGTATTGCGGGCGGGGGTGCGGCGGCGGGTGGTCTTGTCGACTGCGGTCGCGGAATCCAGTCTGACTGTGCCCGGGGTGCGGGCCGTGGTGGACTCAGGTCTGTCGCGGGTGCCGCGGATCGATCATCGGCGCGGGCTGTCCGGCCTTGCGACCGTGCGGGTTTCGGCCGCGGTCGCCGAGCAGCGGGCGGGTCGTGCGGGGCGTGAGGCACCCGGTCGGGCCTGGCGGTGCTGGCCCGAGTATGAGCATCAGACCCTGCCCGCCTACCCCGAACCGGAGATCCGGACCGCCGAACTCGCCCGTCTCGCACTGGAATTGGCCTGCTGGGGAACTCCTGACGGCTCCGGTCTGGCCTGGTGGGACGCGCCTCCCGAAGGCGGGCTGGCCGCCGGTCGCTCCGTCCTGCATGCCCTGGGCGCCCTCGATGAATCCGGTCGCGTCACCGAGCGCGGTCGCGCCATGTCGGCCCTCGGCCTGCACCCGCGCCTGGCCCGCGCCCTGCTCGACGGCGCCACCCACGTCGGGCCCCGCGCCGCCGCCGAAATGGTCGTCCTCATGGATGACGACTCCCTCGCCCGCACCCCCGACGCGGCCGCCGCCCTCCGCGCTCTGCGCACCGAATGCCCACCGCGCTGGGTCAAGGAGGTCCAACGCCTGGTCCGACTGCTGGCCGCGCAGGGTGGGGCGGTCGATGATCCCCCGCACAGCCCGGACGAAGCGGGCGATGCCACCCAGGTGTCCGGGTCGGCGGGAGCGGTGAACGAGGTCGCGGCGGTGATGATCGCGTTGGCGCAGCCGGAGCGGTTGGCTAGGCGACGGGCGGGTGGGGCCTCGTATCTGATGGCTGGGGGAACCGCGGTGACGTTGTCGCCGGGCTCCGGGTTGGCCGACGCGGAGTGGTTGGCGGTGGCGGTGGCCGATCGGGATCCGGGGCGGGCCGAGGGGCGAATTCGGTTGGCGGCCATCGCGGATGAGGGGCTGGCCAGGGCGGCGGCGCCGGGGCTGGTGACCGAGGCCGAGGAGGTGCGGTGGGAGTCCGGGGCGGTGGTCGCGCGGCGGGTGGAACGGCTCGGGGCGATCGTGCTGTCGGAAAAGCCTCTGCGCGAACCGGATCCAGCGCTGCTGGAGCGAGCGGTGCGCGAGGGGCTGCGCACGGAGGGGCTGGCGCTGCTGCGCTGGGACGACGATGCCCGCGGCCTGCGCGAACGCCTCGCCTTCCTGCATCGCACCCTCGGCGATCCCTGGCCCGCCGTCGACGACGACACCCTGCTCGCCGACCTCGACCACTGGCTCGCCCCGGACCTCACCACCGTCCGCCGCCGCGCCGATCTCGCCCGCGTCGACGCGGGCACCGCCCTGCGCCGCCTGCTGCCCTGGCCCGCCGCCGCCCGCCTCGACGAGCTCGCCCCGGAACGCCTCGAGGTCCCCTCGGGCAGCCGGATCCGGCTCGACTACAGCGCCGACCAGCCGGTGCTGGCGGTGAAGGTCCAGGAGATCTTCGGCTGGACCGCCTCACCCACCCTCGCCGACGGCCGCGCAGGCATCCTGCTGCACCTGCTCTCCCCGGCCCAGCGCCCCGTCGCCGTCACCGCCGACCTCCCGTCCTTCTGGCGCACCGGCTGGCCCCAGGTCCGCGCCGACCTGCGCGGCCGCTACCCCAAACACGCCTGGCCCGAAGACCCCACCACCGTCATCCCGCACCGCGGCACCGCCCGCCGCACGCGCGAGACCTAGCGAGGCAATCGGCTCAGTATGTTGCGTGGGCGGCGAGGAGGTCGCCCGAGGTGACGAGGGTCGGGGTGAAGCCCGCTGCGGTGAGGCGGTCGGTGAGCTGGGTGGGGGTGGGTTTGGCGCTGGTGGGTGGGTCGGTGGGGGCGCCGTAGCCGTAGCAGAGCCAGAGGCTGCCGGTGGGGGCGAGGCAGTGGCGGATCAGGGTCCATTCGGCGCGGGCGGGGCCGGTCCAGAAGGTGTTGACGTTGCACGCGATGATCCGGTCGAAGGCGGCGGTGGGGTGGTCGAGTTCGGCGAGCAGGCGTTCGGGTGGGGTCGTGCCGATGACTCCGTCGACGATCCTGACCCGGCCCGCCGCGATCTGTTCGGCGCAGCGGGCGCGGGCCCGGGTGGTAGCGGTGGTGGAGCGGTCCAGGCCGACGACACGGCCGGTGCGCAGGCGGGTGGCCAGGTGGGTCAGCGAGGCGCCGGGGCCGGGGCCCAGTTCCAGGACCTGGTGCTCGGGCCGGAGGTCCATGAGGTCGGCGAGCCAGTCGAAGCGCGCGTCGTCCACCATCAGCAGCCCCGCATCGCGACTTCGGCCATCCCTCCATGGTGGCACGGGCCGGTCGGAAACGCGCGTGGCCTGCTCCGTAGGATCGGCCGCGATGGTTTCCCCACTTCTCGCCGACCTGTTCGAATCGCATCGAGCGCATCTGCTTTCGGTCGCCTACCGGCTCACCGGAAGCGCGGGCGACGCCGAGGACGCGGTGCAGGAGAGCTGGCTGCGGATGGCGGGGGTGCACCAGTCCGAGATCGATGATCTGCGCGCCTGGCTCACCTCGGAGGTCGCGCGGATCTGCCTCGATCATCTGCGCGCCGCGGTGGTGCGGCGGAAAAACTATGTGGGGCAATGGCTTCCGGAGCCGATTGTCACCGGGAGCGGACCGGGTCCGCTGGATCACGTGGTGCGGGATCCGGAGTGCCGGATGGCCGCCATGGTCGCGCTCGAGGCGCTGACCCCGCCGCAGCGGGTCGCGCTGATACTGCACGACGGGCTCGGGCTGCCGTTCGCGGAGATCGCCGGGATTCTCGACAGCGCGCCGGACTCGGCCGAGCAGGCGGCGGCGGAAGCGCGCACGGCCGTGGCCGGGGCACCGGAAGCGGTGGTCGACGACGTGCACGACCTGGTGGTCCAGCGTTTTCTCGCCGCGCTGACCACCGGCGATGCCGCGGTGGTCGCGGCCACCCTGCATCCGGAGGCGAGTTTCACCGGCGACGCGGGCGGCACCGTCGAGACGGCGCTGGAGGTCGTCGCGGGCGCGGACACGATCGCCCGCCTGGCGCTGGGACTGTGGCGCAGGCACCTCGCCGAACAGGCGCTGGAACTGGGATCGGCCACCGTGAACGGGCAGGCGGGGCTGGTACTCACCGATCCGAACTCACCGTTCGGGCGACCGGTGCGAGTACTCGGGTTCACGGTGCGCGAGGAAAAGATCTGGGCTGCTTACGATTTCGCCAATGTGGCGAAGCTGTCGGGCGCGCGGCTGCGCTGAGGCCAGCATCGGACCGGACCCGCGCGATCCGGTCCGATGCCGAAACCCGGCTTACGGGTAGGTGGAGCCCCAGTTGTGGTTACCGGTCGACGAGCCGAGGTTGAAATCGCCCGTCGAAGAACCCATGTTGTTGTCCGGGGTCGCCGAACCGGTGAAGTAGTCGACGATCGGGTTGGCGATCAGATGATCGTGGATGAACTGCAGTGCCGACCCGGCGACCTCCGACGCCGCCGGGTGCGCGATGAAGTCGAGCAGAGGTGAGGCCATACGGAGCCCCTTTCGATATGCCACCACGACGTGGTGTGTGAGGTAGAACACGGCGAGGCTAGCTGAGGTTGGGTCACCGCACAATAGCGCAGGTCAAAGGTGAAAAACGTTTGTGAAACATAGGTGTTCGCTATCGTTCGGCAACGCTGAGGAAAAGTGGGATACGCTGCGGAGATGCCGCCGGAAACTCCCACTGTCGCCCGCCTGCGCCCGTTCGGATCGACCATCTTCGCGGAGATGACCGAGCTGGCCGTCCGCCACGACGCGGTGAATCTGGGCCAGGGTTTCCCGGACACCGACGGGCCCGCTGGCATGCTCGAGGTGGCGCGGACGGCGATCGCCGACGGGCTCAACCAGTACCCGCCGGGGCGCGGGATGCCGGTGCTGCGCCAGGCCGTCGCCGACGATCGCGCCCGCCGCTACGGCACCACCTACGACCCGGCGAGCGAGGTGCTGGTGACGGTCGGGGCCACCGAGGCGATCAGCGCCGCGGTGCTCGGACTGGTGGAGCCGGGGCAGGAGGTGGTCCTCATCGAGCCCTACTACGACTCCTACGCCGCCTCGGTCGCGCTGGCCGGTGCGCAACGGCGCACCGCGCGGCTGGTCCCCGACGGCGACCGTTTCGTGCTCGACCGCGACAGCCTGCGCGCCGCCATCACCCCGAAAACCCGCATGGTGGTGGTGAATTCGCCACACAATCCGACCGGATCGGTGCTGGATCGCGCCGACCTGACGGCCATCGCGGAACTCGCCCGCGAGCACGATCTGCTGGTACTGGCCGACGAGGTCTACGAGCATCTCGTCTACGACGGGGTGGAACACGTGAGCATCTCCACCCTGCCCGGAATGCGCGAGCGCACCGTCGTGGTGTCCAGTGCGGCAAAGACTTTCAATGTGACCGGCTGGAAGATCGGCTGGGTGTGCGCGCCCGCGCCGCTGCTCGACGGCGTGCTCGCGGCCAAGCAGTTCCTCACCTTCGTGGGCGGTGGGCCGTTCCAGCCCGCCGTCGCGCACGCGCTGAATGCCGAACAGGACTGGGTGCGTGCCCTGCGCGACGGGCTCGCCGACAAGCGGCTGCGTCTCTCGGCGGCCCTGCGCGACACCGGTTTCGGTGTGCACGCGAGCTCCGGCGGCTACTTCGTGTGCGCCGACATCCGCCCCCTCGGCGCCACCGACGGACTCGCGTTCTGCCGCGACCTCCCGGCCCGCCTCGGCGTCGCCGCGGTGCCGGTGAGCGTATTCGCCGACCACGCCGAGGACTGGAAACACCTGGTGCGCTTCACCTTCAGCAAGCGCGACGAGACCATCGACGAAGGCGTGCGCCGGTTGCGCGCGGGGATCGCGGTGCGCTGAGCGATCGTCCGCGGTGCGGTGCGGTGCGGTGCGTGTGTCGGGGTGGGGTCAGTCGCGGGCATGGCGGGCCAACGGGGCGTGCCATTGATAGTGGCGGGCCAACAGGCGGAAGCCGATGGCGCCCGCGGCGGCGAGCAGGCCGGTCCAGGCGTGGTAGAGGTCGAAGTGGAGCAGGGCGGCGGTGGTGGCGGCGCCGAAGAGGGCGGGGATGGCGTAGAGGTCCTGGTCCGGGCGCAGGACGCTGGGGACTTCGCCGCTGAGTACGTCGCGCAGGACGCCGCCGCCGATGGCGGTGGTCATGCCGAGCAGGGCGGCGGTCGGGGCGCCGACGCCCGCCGAGTCGGCGATCACCGTGCCCGTCACGCAGAACAGGCCGAGGCCGATGGCGTCGGCGATTTCCAGTGGGCCCTTGGTGAGGCGCGGGGAGGGCGCGATGAAGAACAGGATCAGTGCGGTGACCAGGGCCGCGCACAGGTAGGTCAGGTCGGTGAACGCGGCGGGCGGGGTGCGGCCGATGAGCAGGTCGCGCACGATGCCGCCGCCGAGCGCGGTCGCGATGGCGAGCACCGCGATTCCGAAGAGGTCGAGGCGCTTGCGCACGGCCACCAGCGCGCCTGATGCCGCGAACGAGATCACGCCCATCAGCTCACCGCCGCGGTGCACCGCCGTCACCGCCGAATCCAGCTCGGTCACCGACGGCCCGGCCAGCACCGCCGCCACCAGCACACCACTCACCGCTCACTCCTTCACACCGGCTACCGAGCAGACTGACACGCCCACCACGCCATCCCACCCCCCACCCTCACCCTGGGCGCGTCGCCACCGGAGCGAGCCAGTCGGCAGCCGACTCGCGGAAGTGCCGCTTCATCAGCTTTGTGATGCGTGTTCGGCACCC
>NZ_JBAGKD010000011.1:0-219241 GCF_037034205.1 Nocardia sp. SSK8 | reverse complement strand
CGTCCACGCGCACACCACGCCCGTGCTGGCTGACCCGCGACCGGCATCGACACCACTGCCGTCGGGCCGCGAGCCTTCCTCCGTCCGTGCGGCGCGCCGCCGCGCGGTCCACGCACACACCGTGCCCGTGCCGGGCTGACCCGCGACCGGCATCGACACCAACCGCTGTCGGGCCGCGAGCCTTCCTCTGTCCGAGCGGCACGCCACCGGCTGGCATCGGCACCGGTGGCCACTGCGGTCTGTGCCTACGCCCAGATACTGTCGTGCCCTGATCGTCACGGCCGAGCCGAGCTGACCTGTCCCGGCCATGACATCGGCGCTGTCGACCGCGACGTCTGGTGCTGTCACCCGGCCGACGACCGCGACGTCTGGCTCAGACTGCCCGACCAGCCGCCAGTCCGGCCGTGACATCGGCGTACCGCGGTCGCCAGCCCAATTCCTCGTGGGCCAGCGCGCTCGAGATCCGCATCGACGTGTCGACCATGAGCGCGCTCAGGTAGGGGACGGCCAGGCGGATGGCCCAGCCGGGCAGGCGGATCGGGCGGGGTGTGCCGTGGCTGCGGGCGACCTCGGTGAGGAAGCGCTCCCAGGTGATGGGGGTGTCGTCGGCGATGTTGTAGGCGCGGCCGGGGGTGCCGTGGTCGAGCGCGGCGACGGTGGCGGCGGCCGCGTCCTCGACGTGCACCCAGGTGTTCACCCCGCCCGGCCCCAGCGGACCGACCGGCACGCGCTTGCGCATCATCCCGGCGAACAGGTCGCTGAACGCGCCCGGCCCGTAGAACAGCCCGTACCGCAGCGCGATCCCGTCGACGCCTGCCGCGTCGAACACCAGCCGCTCCCCGTCGACGCACGCGCGCACCACCTCGTCGGCGACGCCGCCGTTGTACACGCCGAACTCCGCGCGCTCGGTGACCGGCTCGGTGCCGTGGTCGTGATACCCGTAACCCAGGATCAGCGACTGGGTGACGAAGCGCCGCGCGCCGGTCACCTCGGCCGCGGCCAGCAGGTTCGCGGTGCCGACCGTGCGCAGCAGCCCGGTGGGATCGTCGGCCGGAATCCGGCGCGTGGCCTTCACTTCGCGCAGCGCGGTGGCCTCGTGCAGTACGGCGTCGGCGCGCAAGCCGTCCACCGCGCGCAGCAGCCCGTCGCGGTCGAGCGCGTCGGCGGTGATCGGCTCGGCGCCCAGTTCGCGCACCAGGGGATGGGCCTCGGGGGAGCGCACGATGGCCGTCACCGAGTGTCCGCCCGCCGTCAGCGCGCGAATCAGCGGACGGCCGATGGCGCCGGTCGCGCCCGCCAGCAGAACCTGCATGATGATTCCCTTCCGGTTGTGCGTTGTCGTTGTGCACAGGACGGGTCACGACACGCGTTTGTGACGGCTTGTGACCCGCCTCACGTGCGATGTCACGGCGGGTCGACGGCGTGTCGGTGTGTATCGTGCGGCTCATGCGAGTCGACGGTCGGGAGATTCCGGTCACGGGAAGTCTCCTGCAGCCGCTGACCCGGCGTACCAGCGACATCGTCCGGGTCGCGCTGGCCGGGATCGGTGTCGCCGTGGTGATCGCGGGGTCGCTGATCACCCGGCCGGAGTGGCTGGCCCTGGAGCGTTCGGTGTCCAAGATCGTGGACTTCCTGAGCCCGGATCAGTCCACCCTGGTGTACTTGATCTACGGAATGCTCATCCTGGCACTGCCGTTCGCCATCCTCATCGAGTTGATGCTGCGCAGGCAGTGGAAGCTGCTGGCAGGCTACGCCGCCGCCGGACTGCTCGCGGTGCTGGCCCTGTCCATCACCGGTTCGGGCATCTCCACCCCGAAATGGCACCTACCCGTTCCCGACCGTTTCGACACCTTCCTCTCCCAGTTCCTCGACGACCCACGCTGGATCGCCATGCTCGCGGCCATGCTCACGGTGTCGAGCCCGTGGCTGCCGGTGCGGCCGCGGCGCTGGATGTGGTTCCTGCTGTTGATGTTCGCGCCGATGCACCTGGTGGTGAGTTCGGTGGTGCCCGCGCGGGCGATGCTGGGGCTGGTGGTGGGGTGGCTGGTCGGCGCGGTGATCGTCTGGCTGGTCGGCACGCCCGCGCTGGAGGTGCCGCTGGAGGCGGCGGTGCGGGTGCTGGCGGGGCGCGGCTACACCGTGCGCTCGTTCCACGTCGACCGGCCCGCCGGGCGCGGTCCGCTGCTGCTGGCCACCGAGGTCGACGGGCCCGAGTCCGAGATCGTCGTCGAGATGTACGGCAAGAATCAGCGCAGCTTCGGCGCCATCCGCCAGCTCTGGCGCTGGATCACCTTCCGTTCCAGCGAGACCGCGCCGCTGCACGGGTCCATGCACCGCGCCGTCGAGCACCGCGCGCTGCTCGGCATCGCCATCGGCGAGCTGGGCATGGCCGATTCGCACCAGGTCGCGGTGGCCGGGCTGGAACGCGGCTGGATGCTGTTCGCGCACACCGTCCCGCGCGGCACGCCGCTGCGCAAGCTCTCCGCGCAGGTGCTGCCCGGCGTGTGGCGTTCACTGCTGCGGCTGCACGAGAACCAGATCAGCATGGGCGATCTGCCGCCGGACTATGTGCGGGTCTGCCAGGGCGACACCCTCTTCGGCGGTTTCGCCTTCGCCGAGTTCGGCGCCTCCGACGCGCAGAAGCAGTCCGATATCGCCCAGCTGCTGGTGACCACCACCGCGCTGTTCGGCAAGCACGAGGCGGTGTCGGCAGCGATCGAGGTGCTCGGCGAGGCCGCGGTCGTCACCGCGGCCCGGCGGCTGACCAAATCGGCCATGCCCACCGGCATCCGCAAGTCGGTGCCGCAGTGGAGCAAGGTGGTGGCGACCGCGCGCGAGGAGGTGCGCGAGCAGACCGGCCACGACCGCATCCAGTCCGAGCAGCTCACCCGGTTCAACCGCAACCAGATCATCCAGCTGGTGCTGCTGGTCGGCCTGGTCTACGTGGCCTACCCGTTCTTCAGCCAGGTGCCCACCTTCTTCAGTCAGCTGCGCACGCTGAACTGGTGGTGGGCGCTGTTCGGCCTGGTCATCTCGGGCCTGACCTATCTGGGCGCCGCCGCCGCGCTCGGCGCCTGCGCCGACGGGCTGGTCCGCACCCGCGACCTGATCCTCGAGCAGCTGGCCAATACCTTCGTCGCCACCACCACCCCCGCAGGTGTCGGTGGTCTGGCGCTGAGCGTGCGGTTCCTGCAGCAGGCTGGCATGTCGACGTTGCGGGCCACCGCGGCGGTCGCGCTGCAGCAGTCCATGCAGGTGATCACGCACCTGGTGCTGCTGGTGATCTTCTCGGTGGTGGCGGGCACCTCGACCAACCTGGCCCACATCGTGCCCGACGCGACCGTGCTGTATCTGGCGGCGGGCGTGGTCGGCGGGCTGATCGGCGCGTTCATGTTCGTGCCCAAGTTGCGCCGCTGGGTGAATCATTCGGTGCGCCCGCAGCTCACCGAGGTGCTCGGCGAGCTGGGCGACCTGGCCAAGGACCCCAAGCGTTTCGCGATCATCGTCGCGGGCTGCGGCGCGATCACCCTGGGTCAGGCGCTGGCGCTGTGGGCCAGTGTCGAAGCCTTCGGCGGCGGCACCGATTTCGTGGCGGTCACCATCGTCACCATGATCGGCGGCACGCTGGCCTCGGCAGCCCCGACGCCCGGCGGTGTCGGTGCCGTGGAGGCGGCGCTGATCGGTGGTCTGGCGGCCTTCGGCGTGCCCGCCGAGATCGCGGTGCCCGCCGTGCTGCTCTACCGCGTGCTCACCTGCTGGATCCCGGTGGCACTTGGCTGGCCGATCATGCGCTGGATGGGCAACAAGCAGATGATCTGAGACCTGTCTGATCCAGACCGGCGGCGCTCATCGGCCGATCCGCGCGCCCACCGCGGCAGGTTGCGCGGGATTCCGGTGTTGCCGAGGGATTGCCGAACATGCTGTTCGGTTGGTTCCCGACCGTGATCGGCCAGCTGACGTGAACCATCCCACAGCGCCCGCTGGTGCGTGCGAGGTGCGGTTTCAGCGCCTAAACTGTCTGGGACGTAACCGGAGCATGATCGAAAGGTGTTTTCTCGATGGGATCCCGGACGGTGGTCGCCGACGTCGCCGATGAACTGGCGCGTCGTGTCGCCACCGGCGAGTACCGGCCCGGCGAGCTGATGCCCTCGGTGCGTCAGGTCGCCGACGAGTTCGGGATGAACCGGGCCACCGCGCAACTCACCCTCGGCAGGCTCGAGTCCTACGGCTTCGTCGAGGCCCGCCGCGGCAAGGGCTTCACCATTCGCGACGTGCGCGAAGAGGGCGGCATGGACTCCTACCGGCACCTGTTCCGGTTCTCCATCACCGCCCCGGCCGTGGCCGCCGAGATGTTCACCGACATCGTCGCCGTCGAGCGTGGCATCGTGCTCGACGCGCTACTCGCCTACACCGCCGCCGAGAAGGTGCTCGATCCCGGCGAGCTCGCCGCCGCCGTCGACGAGCTCGAGGCGATGGCCCGCAACGCCGTGCCCGACTATCCGCGCATCATCGCCACCGAGATCGCGCTGATCCGCCGGGTGCTGGGTGTGCTCGGGATGACCATGCAACGCGCGGTGCTCAATTCGATCGCCGACATGGTCGTCGAGGTGCCCGAGGCGGTCACCGCCTACTTCGCCGTCGCCGCCGACCTGCACGTCCTCGTCTGGCGGGCGTTGCTGGCGGTGTGGGACGCCGAGTCCGCGCCCAGCGAGGCCCAGCTGGCCCTGTTCGAGGACCTGTTCGCGCTCTACCACGAGAAGGTGATCGCCCGCTTCGACGAGCTGGTCGGCGTGCCGGGCGTCGAGGAGACCGCCGCGACCGCCTGACCTGCCGGTCAGCTGTCTGAGTCGGATTCGCCGCGTTTCGGCGGATGATGCCAGGGCAGATGCCTGCCCTGCGGCACCTGCCCGAGCGGGCTTATCCGTTGAGCTTGGTCAGGCGGTCGTAGGCGGTGACGTACTCCTCGACCAGGCGGTTGATCACGTCCGCGCTGCGCTCGACCTTGTTCATCATGCCGACCACCTGGCCGACCGGATTGAAGTTCACGTCCTTGGCGGCCTCGGGGTAGCGGTGGCCGCGCTTGACGCCGTCGAGGGCGACCATCATCTGCAGCGGCATGGGCAGCGGGTCGGGCGTCTCGGCCGATTCCCACGCGTCGGTCCAGTCGTTGCGCAGCATGCGGCAGGGCTTGCCGGTCCACGAGCGCGAGCGCACGGTGTCGTGGCTGGTGGCGCCGAGGTAGGTGTCCATCTGCGCGGGCGGCACATTGGCCTCCTCGACGGTGAGCCACAGCGACCCGGTCCACGCGCCCTGCGCGCCCATCGCCAGCGCGGACGCGACCTGCGCGCCGTTGCCGATGCCACCGGCCGCGAGCACCGGCATATCGCCGACGGCGTCGATCACCTGCGGCCACAGCACCAGCGAGGACACCTCACCGCAGTGCCCGCCGCCCTCGGTGCCCTGACACACCACGAAGTCCAGCCCGGCCGCCTTGTGGTTCATGGCGTGTTTGACCGAGCCGCACAGCGCGCCGATCACCCGGCCGGAGTCCTGGATGCGCTTGACCACGTCCTCGGGCGGGGTGCCCAGCGCGTTGGCGACCAGCTTGGCCTTGGGGTGGTTCAGGATCACGTCGACCTGCGGGCCCGCGGTGGTCGCGGTCCAGCCCAGCAGCTCGTTGTGGTGCTCGCCCTCGGGCAGTGCGGGCACGTCGTGGTCGGACAGGATCTGCTGGGCGAAGTCGCGATGCCCCTGCGGAACCATCTGCGCCAGCTGCTTTTCCAGCTGCTCGGGACTCAGGCCCTCGACGCCCTTGCCCTCGTACTTGGACGGGATCACCAGGTCGACGCCGTAGATGCCGTTGACGTGCTCGTCGAGCCAGGCCAGTTCCACCTCGAGCTGTTCGGCGGTGAAGCCGACCGCGCCGAGCACACCGAGCCCGCCCGCGTTGCTCACCGCGGCCACCACGTCGCGGCAGTGGGTGAAGGCGAAGAGGGGGAACTCGATGCCGAGCTGTTCGCAGAATTCGGTACGCATACCGAACTGTAACACGTTCTAGTTTATTCGAGAATGGGAATTTTCAGGTCGCCGCGTCCTCCAGCGCCGTCAACGAGTCCTCCAGATGATTGAGCAATCGGTGCAGGTCGGGCAGGGTGCGGCGGCAGCCGACCAAGCCGAAATCGAGATTGTCGCCGTGCGAGGTGAGGGTGATGTTCACGGCCTGGCCGTCCAGCGGGATGGACAGCGGATACCCCGCGTCCAGCCGCGCGCCGTTCCAGTACATCGGCTCGCGCGAGCCCGGCACATTCGAGATGACGATATTGAACGGCGGCGTCCCCAGCGCCGCGAAACCCGGCAGCAGCAACGCGGCCATCGGGCTGAGCATCAGCCCCGCCACCGCCAGGGTCTGGGCCGGGCTCAACGACCGGTAGACATCCTTGCTCCGCCGTGTCGACTCGCTCACCACCCGCAGCCGCTCCAGCGGATCGGCGATATCGGTGCCCAGATTGCACAGCAGCGCCGCGATCTTCACACCCTGGGTATCGGTGTCGTCGGCATCGCGCAGCGACATCGGCACCATCGCGATCATCGGCTTGTCCGGCAGCGCGTCCCGCTCGAGCAGATACGTCCGCAACGCCCCCGCCGACATGGTCAGCACCACATCGTTGACCGTGGTCCCGGTCGCCTTCTTCACCTGCTTGATCCGGTCCATCGACCAGGTGCGCACCGCGCACTTACGCGCCCCGCCGATCGGCACATTGAACAGCGTGGGCGGCGCCGCGAACGGCAAGGTCAACTGCTGTTCGAGCAGTCCGGTGCGGGCCGCGCGCAACAGCGCCGCGGTCGACGAACTCGCCGCAGACAGCCCGCCGAGCACCCCACCCATCCGCGAACGCGCTGGCCGGGATTCGGGCCGCTGCTTGCGCGGCAGGTTCCACGGCACGGTGACCCCGGCGTCCGGATCGGTGCTCAGCGTCCGGCGCAGCAGCCGCTGGGCGGAGACGCCGTCGATCAGGGCGTGGTGCATCTTCGAGTACAGCGCGAAGCGGCCGTCGGCCAGGCCCTCGACGAAATGCAGTTCCCAGAGCGGGCGATGCCGGTCCAGCAGCGCGCTGTGCAGCGCGGAGGTGTGATCGAGTAGCTGATCCATGGTGCCCGGCGCGGGTAAGGCGCTGCGCTGGACGTGGAAGTCCAGGTCGATGTCGGTGTCGTGGGTCCAGGCCAGCTGGGGCGCGCCGAGCCAGGTGGCCGGGCGCTTCCGGAAGGTCGGCCGCAGGGTGTCCTCGGCCAGCAGAATGTCGCGGAACTCGCGCAGATAGTCCGGCCCGGCGTCTTCCGGCGGCTCGAACAATTGCAGTGAGCCCACATGCATCGGGTGCTCGCGCGACTCCGCGAGCAGGAACAGCGCATCCAATGGTGCGATGAATTCCATGACAGATCGCCCCCTGACGAGAGTGGTTCGGTGCAAGTCTGTAGACGATCGACCACGCTGTCGGGTCGGCCCGGCGAAGAATCGCCTGCCACTGCCCAAGTTACCCGGCCGTACCCCTTCGCGTCAGGTGAACGGCCACCGCGAGTCAGACCTGAGCGGGTTCGGCCTGTCGCTGCTCGGCGGGCACGGCGACGGCCTCGGCGGGCGGGTTGTCCGGATCGGTGACCACGCGCAGCACGGCGGTGTGGTGTTCCTCCGGCGCGGGCGCCGGTTCCGGTTCGGCGACAACGGTTTCGGCGACCGGTGCCTCGGCGGCCGGTTCGGGCGCGGGCGGCTGCGGTGCCGGAACCGGCGGCGCTACCGGACCTTTCGAGGCGATCACGACCCCCAGCTCCAGCCGGGTGATCTCCACCAGCGCGCGCTCCTGCTCGGCGGCGTGCCGCATGGCCTTCTGCCACAGCGAGGCCATCTCCTCGAGCTCCTCGACGGTGGCCTCCACATCGATGTGCAGCTTGAGCCGCTGCATGGTGATGTGCTGGGCGGCGGTCAGCGTGCGCAGCAGGTCCTCGCACTTGTTCGGGATGCGACGGTGCGCCACCACGCGCAGCCGGGTCAGCATGCCGCCCGGGCGATCCCAGATCACCTTGTGGATCTGCGCGCCCACATTGTCGATCTCCTCGGCGGTGACCAGATCCCACTCCCCGCAGTTGGCCAGATCGGCGCGCACCGAGGCCGAGGTCTCCAGGATCGAGGCGACCGCGGCCAGCACCGCCTCACGCCGCCACGCCTCGTGATCGCGCTGGTCACCCACCATGTTCGACAGCTCGACATGGCGCTGCGCGGCATCGAGCGCCTGCCTGCCCCGCTCGTCTGCGGCCGCGATGCCCTCGCGGTGCGTGCGGTTGTTGGCGAACACGCCGACCAGAACAGCGCCGGCGACAGGGAGCGAGCCGAGGAGTGGGAGCCACTGAGTCACCAGCCGATCATTGCATCGCGGCAAGCAACAGTCACCATGATCGGCGCGTTGCCCGAAGATCGCACCGGGGTGTCGCGCCCGCCGCGCCCGCGCTGAACGGCTGATTCCGGGTGATTCGCGGGGCGGCTGTGCGATTCGCGGGCTGCGTGGATTCGCGGGGTTGCTGCGTCTCGGTTCCTGGGGCCGCGTGGATAGGTGGGCTGCCGCGTGGTTCGCGAGGCGGTTGTGTGAATCGCCGGGGGCTGTGTGGATTCGGAGGTTGCTGTGTCTCGGTTCCTGGGGCTGCGTGGATTGGTGGGCGGCCGCGTGGTTCGCGGGGCGGTTGTGTGAATCGCCCGGGGCTGTGTGGATCAGCTGTGGCGTGTGGATCAGCGGGTGGCGTGGATTCGCAAGGCCGCCGCGCGGTTCCGGGTGCTGCGGAGGACCGCGGATGCGTGCGGTGATGTCGGTGGATCAGCGGTGGCGCACAGCGAAGTCCCCGGTGCGGCAACCGGTTCAGCTGCCGCACCGGGGACTTGTGTTCTCGCTGTTGTCAGTTCGACGGCGTCGTGGTGGTCGGCTCGCCGGTGGTTGTGGTCGGGGCCGCCGTGGTGGTGGGGGCCGGGGTCGTGGTGGTGGTCGGCGCGGGGGCCGCGGCCTGGTTGGTCGCGGGCTCCGGAGCCGGGGCCGGAGTGGTCGTCGTGGGCTCGGCCGGAGTGGTCGACGGAGTCGTGGTGGACGGCGTCGTGGTGGTCGGCTCGCCGGTGGTTGTGGTCGGGGCCGCTGTCGTGGTCGGCGGCGTGGTCGAGGTGGTCGTCGACGGTGCGGTGGTCGTGGTCGACTTGCTCGTGGTGGTCGACTTCTTGGTGGTGGTCGTCGGCTTCGCCGTGGTGGTCGTGGCCGGTTTGGTCGGCGCGGCCAGCGCGGCGGTCACGTCCTCGTCGGCGGGCGCCGACTTCTTGTCCACCGGCTCACCGGCCTGGGCCTGCTTGGCCAGGTGGGTCAGCCAGGCCGCCGCGTACTCCGCCGAGGTCAGCGGCTTGCCGTTGGCGGCGTCGGAATCACGCCAGTAGTCGAAGTGGTGACCGGTGCCGTTGGGGCCCAGGGTGAGCTGGTACGGATCGCTCATCGCCACCGGAATGGTGTTCTGGTTGGTCACGATCAGCCCGACGATCTCGTTGAACACCTTCTGCGGCAGGTACGCCAGCGGCGAGACCTGCTCGGCCGCGATCGTGTCCGCCTGCGACGGCGCCGGGGTCTGGCCCGGCACGTAGTCCGGATCGGAGACCTTGAGCAGCACCTCGAGGAAGGTCTCGTCGCTGGCCATCCAGTTCGGGTTGGCGGCGATATCGGAGAAGGCGGCCATCGCGATGCGGCCCAGCGTGAAGGCCATGTCCTGGCCGGTGGCCGGGGTCAGGCCGTCGCGCTGCAGGTCGTCGATATTGATCTGGCGGCCGACATTGGCGGCCAGCTGCAGCAGCGAGATGTTCTCCGGCGCCGCGCAGGTCAGGTCGCCCTCGGAGCAGAACGAGGCGATCTTGCCGTTGAGCGCGCCGAAGTCACCGCCCGTGGTCACGCCCTTGCCCGAGATCGGGTCCACACCGTTCTGGTACTTCTGGTCGAAGCCGTCCGGGTTGGCGAAGGGGTCCTCGGCGCCGATGAACGGGCCGTCCCCGGCCGCGCGCCCGGCGTCGGCGAACATCACCACGCCCAGCACGTCGTCGGGGTCGACCACCGAGTAGCCGTCGGCCGGGTCGTCGTTGCCGATGCCCTCGGCGACGCGGCGCACCACATCGGCGCCCTCGCTGTAGCCGACGATGGAGAACTTGGTGTCCGGGCAGGCCGCCGAGATCTCCCGCATCACCTGCTGGGTGTTGGCGACGCCGGTGTTCACGGCGTCCTCGTAGGTGCGCATATCGGCCGGGTAGGCGATGTAGACCGCCGCGTACTGGCCGTCGGCCACCGCGCTGGCTGGCGCGTTCACCACCGGGTCCACCCAGACGCTGCTGTGATCGCCCGACAGCGCCGCGGGCAGCGGGTTGCCGTTGGCGTCGAGCAGCATGGCCGTGGTGCCCTCGACCGGGGTGTCGTTGCGCCCGGCCACCGAGATGGTCACCATCTCGCGGCACTCGGTCACCGAGGTGGTGAGCTCGTAGCTGGGGGACTCGGGTTGCTGCGACGTCACCGCGAACGACGCCGCGACGATCGCCGCGACGCCCAGGGTCGCCGGCGCGGCGACAGCCGATGCGATGCGATGTTTCGCAAGGAACTCACGCAGATTCATGTCATGATCCCGTTCGAATGACCTACAGGTGGGCAGGCCCCCCGACGGGCCGCGATGTCACGAACTCTGTCGTGGGCCACCTGCGGATCGTTACTAGCGCGAACGGGCACCCCGTGCCCCGGATTCCGGGGGCACGGCAGTCGGCAGGGGGGAAACACGCATGTCAGCGATGGTGAAGGGACAGAACGGGCCGGTCGGCACCGATGTGGTGGTCGTCTCGGCGCGGGTGAACGCGCCGGTCACGCTGGCGGCGCTGCTGGTCACCGAGCAGGGCCGGGTCCGCTCGGACGGCGATCTCGTCTGCGAATACCAGCCGTTCGCGCCCGGGGTGCGCTTGCAGGGCGGCACGATCTCGGTGACCCTGTCCCAGGTGCCCGCCGAGATCGCCCAGGTCAGGACGGTCATCGCGCTCGCCGACCCCGGCGGCGGCTTCGGCCGGATCGCGCCGCCGTCGGTGCGGCTCGCCGGAGCCGACGGGACGGCCATCTACGACTTTCGCATCGACGGACTCACCACCGAGTCGGCGGTGCTCGCGGTCGAGTTCTATCGACGTCAAGGAGCCTGGAAAGTTCGCGCGCTCGGGGCGGGGTACGCGGGTGGATTCGGCGCGCTCGTCAGTGATCACGGCGGACGGTTGATCGAGGCGCCACGCCCGGCGGCGCCGCAGTACCCGGCCGCACCTCAGTACCCGGCCGCGACGCCGTACCCCGCTGGTCCGGCGGCGGCCGGGTCGGGCTCCGCGGCAGGCGGAGGTTCGGGTGCGGCAGGTCCGGGGCGCGGCGCGTCCGCGGCTGGGTCGGGCGCCGCGGCGGGGAGGTCCACAGCGGGAGGGGGTCCGGGTGCGGCTGGGTCGGGCCCGGCGGGGTGGAATCCCGGAATGACCGGGAGCCCGGCTGCCGCCCCCGGCTTGCCACGTCATCGGCCCGTCAGCCTGGCCAAGGGCCAGCGGGTCACCCTCCGCAAAGACGGCGGCGCCGCCCTCACCTTCGTCCGCATGGGCCTGGGTTGGGACCCGGTCATGCGCGGGCGCCTGTTCGGCCGCCGCCCGATCGAGATCGACCTCGACGCCTCGGTCGCCATGTTCGCCGACCACACCCTGGTCGACCTCGTCTGCTTCGGCCAGCTCAGCTCCAAGGACGGTGCCATCCGCCACCAGGGCGACAACCTCACCGGCGAGGGCGACGGCGACGACGAGGTGATCCTGGTCGACCTCACGCGCGTGCCCGTGCACGTCACCACCCTGCTCTTCTTCGTCACCTCCTACCAGGGTCACACCTTCGAACAGGTCACCAACGCCTTCTGCCGCCTCGTCGACAACACCACCGACCGCGAACTGGCCCGCTACGCCCTCACCGGCGGCATGCCCTACACCGCCATCACCATGGCGAAACTCTCCCGCGCGGGCCGCGAATGGACCATGCAGGCCATCGGCGAACCCTTCCACGCCCGCACTCCCGGCGACGCCATCCCCCAGCTGGGCCAGTTCCTGCTGCGCTGACCTCACCCGCGCGCGGCGACCTCCCGCACCGAATCCGCGATCGCCCAGAAGTCCTTACGCAGAATGGCGCCGTGATTGCTCGACACCTTCGCCGCGACAAGGATGTTCGGCTTGCGCGAAGTCACCGCGTCGAGCCCACCGCGGATCTTCTCCTGCTCGTCCTTCTTGCTGCCGAACGAGGTCCCCGAGGCCACCACATACCGCACCGGCGCCGTGATCGCGTCCAGCACCGGCCCCAATTCCTCAGTGCGCGAGAGCGTCCCGAGCTCGATATTGCTCTCGGCCTGCTGCGCGGCGTTCATCCGCGGCACCAGCCCCGTCGGCCGCAACAGCGGCATGACCCAGCTCAGCCGCTTGAACAGCGTGCGAATCCGCTTCTCCATGGCCTCGTCGAGCCAGTCATACGGGAAGGCCCCGTCGACCAGCACCGCCCCGATCACCCGCTCCGGATTCCGCGCCGCCCAATGCGCCCCGACGACGGCCCCATAGGACCACCCCACGAGCACCGCCCGCTCCACACCCCGAGCCGCCAGCACCGCGTCCACATCCCGCACCGCCGCCTCGAACGAATAATCCGCCGACAACCCCGACTTCCGCCCCCGAGCCCGCTCATCGAAGGTGATGTGCCGAAACCCGTCCCCCAACTCGGCGATCGTCCTCCACCAGTACCCCTGCGTGGCGAACTGCCCGTTCAGATAAACCACCGCGATCCCGTCACCCCCGGTATCGGTGACGGCCAACGCCGTATCGTCGACGCTCACCATCCCAGTCCACGTGCTGGTCGGTTCGATGTGTCGCGCGGTCATGGAAACCACCCCTCTCGGTCGTGCTCGTTGATTGAGACCACTGTCCCGCCCGCACCTGACACCGCCCTGACACGTCCCTGATGCCCGCTGACGCCCGGAATCAGCTGTTCGAGCGATGCGTGTACCGGCGAATTCCGGGACAGTCGAATGCCAGGAAGGTGAGGCGATGGCCGACTGGGACGGCGCGGGCTACGCGCACATCAGCGGACTCCAACGCGCCATGGCCACCGACGCGGTGTCCGCGGTCCCGGTCGCGGGCACCGAGCGTGTACTCGACGTGGGTTGTGGCGACGGCTTCGTGAGCACATCGCGGCGGCCCTGGCACCCCACGGCCGGGCACTGGTGCAGTACGTCTGCGCAGGCCCGCGCCCGAGCATCGAGGACACCGCCATGGCCGTCACCGCCGACCCCACCGAAATCCCGCCCTTCGTCGCCGAAGTGGTCACCCGCTACGAATCCCTCACCGGCACACCAGGACTGTTCCGATTCCTCCAGCTCCGAACCGAATTGTCACACGCCACACCCGAATAGCCCCTCACCAGATATCAACCCACTGCGGCCGCGCCGCCACATCGAACCCAGCCGCCCGCCCCCGCACCAACATCGGCAACTCCGCCCCCACCGGAAACCGATCCATCAACGCCGAGGCCGTGGACTTCCGCAGTTCGTTGAAAGCGAACTCCTTCTTCATCCCATATTCCGCCCCGGTCGCCGGATGCGTGAACCGCACCTCGAGCCGAACCCGATGCGTCGACAACGGATTGTTCGACGACCGCGTCACCCGCCGCCCGGCCCCGACCACCGTAGCGACGACCGCCTCACCATTCCTACGCAGATAAGCCCGCCGACCCCGCCACACCACCCCCAACACGAACGGCCAACTCACCAACCCGAACACCAACCCGACAATGAGCGCCACCCCGATCAACGCCCCACCATCCCGCTGCCCCACCCACACCACCCCCCGCAACACCAACGAGAAATACCCCACCGCCGCCACCGCCGCCACCCAATACCCGAACACCACCGGGTTGACCAGCAATTTCATCTTCCCCGCCCCGCCCCCGATCCGACAAGCCACAACGATCGTAACCAGCCCTTCCGACAAGCAGCGTCGTCCGCGAAACTGTTCACAATGAAGCAAGAGTTGCGCGTCGCCGCTTACGCGGTGTGCGTCCGTGAATCCGAAGGCGTAGCCGAAATCCTGCTCGCCCGATGGATAGCACCGGACGGCAGTAAACAGTGGACCCTCCCAGGCGGTGGAATGCACCACGGCGAGAACCCGATCACCACAGCGATCCGCGAGGTCACCGAGGAAACCGGCTACACCGCCGAGCCCATCACCCTCCTCGGCATCGACTCGATGAACCGCCGATACCCACGCCCCCACGGCGAATTCGCCGACTTCCACGGCCTCCGAATCGTGTACGAAGCCCACATCACCGGCGGCGAACTACGCAACGAAACCAACGGCTCCACCGACCTGGCAGCCTGGCACCCGATCGCCGATATCACCCTCCTCGACCGCGTCGACCTCATCGACACCGCAATCGAATTGTGGCGAACCAGACCACCTCTCGGCCGCGCAAACGGCTGACCGATCAGCCTCTGGCCATATCCACGAACCGGCTCAGATGCAGCTGATGCGCCACGGTGATGGTGGCGGTCGGGCCGTTACGGTGTTTGCCGACGATGAGGTCGGCCTCGCCGCCACGCGGGTCGTCACGTTCGAACGCGTCGGGCCGGTGCAGCAGGATGACCATGTCGGCGTCCTGCTCGAGCGAGCCCGATTCGCGAAGGTCGGAGACCATGGGCCGCTTGTCGGTTCGCTGTTCCGGACCACGGTTCAGCTGCGAGATCGCGATCACCGGAACTTCGAGTTCCTTGGCGAGCAGCTTGAGATGGCGCGAGAATTCCGAGACTTCCTGCTGTCGGGATTCGACTTTCTTACCCGAGCTCATCAGCTGGAGGTAGTCCACCACAACGAGTTTCAGGTCGTGGCGCTGTTTGAGCCGCCGCGCCTTGGCGCGAATCTCCATCATCGTCAAGTTCGGCGAATCGTCGACGAACAGTGGCGCTTCGCTGATCTCGCTCATCCGGCGGGCGAGTTTGGTCCAGTCGTCGTCGCTCATCCGGCCCGAGCGCATGTCGCCCAGTTTGATCTTCGCCTCGGCGGAGAGCAGGCGCATCACGATCTCGGTCCGGCTCATCTCGAGCGAGAAGATGACGCTGGCCATTCCATGCTTGATCGAGCAACTCCGCATGAAATCCATGCCTAGCGTGGAATTGTGGGTCGGCACCATCGAGTGACCCGCGAGATACAGGTGGTCGGCATTGTCGACCTCGACGCAGCGGACCGGCACGGACTCGATCCGCCGAACATCTACGATATAGCGGGAATTCGACCGAGTAGTATTACGCGCTGCACGACGTTCCTTGTGTAGCAGCGCCTTTCGGTACAGCCCGAAGACTTCGTCGTCGGTGGCGAAGGTGAGGGTGAAGCAGGTCGACGTCTGCTCCGACCGTCCACGGACCCGCTTGGTGGAAACACCACAGCGATAACCCAAACTGACGACGAGCTCCCGCACATCGCGGAACAGCCGCTCATCGGTGACAGCGAACTGCACCGACCCGCCATGGGTGACGGTGCCATCGGTATCGAGGAGCCCGGCGAGCAGCGCCCGGCGCTGCGCCTCCGATCCACGCAGATAACTCATCGGAATGTGCTTGTCGCCGAGCACACCCAGCGTGCGTAACCTGGCCTGCACGCTGCCGACCGAATTACGGCACGACTGGCACAGCCGCAATCCGATCGACGGCCCGCCGCATTCGGCGCACGTTGGCGCGGGCACCGGCGCGGAAATGAACCGTGCACGACCGCCACAGGAGCGGCCGCAGGTGCGAACCTCGCTCGTGAAGGGAACGAACTCGGTACCGCACACCACGCAACTTCGTGCCTGGACCGGCTCGGGTGCCGGGAGAGTCAGCTGGAAGCGGCCGGGAGCCGACGGTGAGGGCGTGGCGATGATGCCTTCGCCTTCGATCCGCGCGACGATCTCCGGGTCGAAGCAGGTGAGCTGGGCGGCGGCGGAGGTGCCGTCGCCCAGCCAGGCGCCGAGGGTGTACGGCGGTACCAGCAGATCCTGGGTGGGCAGTTGCAAGGGCCGGGTGTTGGTGACCGAGTGGTTGAGGCGGCGGTCGGCGGTGGCGCAGCGGAGGGTGTTCGCGATCTCGGCGGTGGTGCGCACCCCCGGGGCGGTCGGGTTGCGGCGTGGGCGGCCCGCTGCCGCATCCTGGGCCGAGCGCCGGGATTCGCGGGTATCGGTGAGCCACTGGTGCTGTTCGTCGGCGACGAGCACGGTGCCGTCGGAGAATTCGACTTCGTAGCACGGCCGGTCGGTCATGACCTCGGTCGCCGCGACGACGCGCGTCGGCTGCCCGTCGGCATCGAGCAGTTCGTCGCCGACGCGCACCTCGCCCATCGTCGTCCACCCGGACGGCGTCGGCAGGGGGGTGTCGAGCGCGAGCGCCTTACCCACACCAGGTCGGGCGGCGACGATGATCATCTGGCCCGCGTGGAGGCCGTTGGTGAGTTCGTCGAGTTCGGTGAAGCCGGTGGGGACGCCGAGGGAGATGCCGCCGCGGGAGGCGATGGAGTCGATTTCGTCCATGGTGGGCTGGAGGAGTTCTTCCAGCGGGGTGAAGTCCTCGGTGGTGCGGCGCTCGGTGACCTCGTAGATCTCGGCCTGGGCGCGGTCGACGACCTCGGCGACGTCCTGGCCGTCGGCGCCCGCGTAGCCGAACTGCACGATGCGGGTGCCCGCCTCGACGAGGCGGCGCAGGATGGCCTTCTCGGCGACGATCTCGGCGTAGAAACCGGCGTTGGCGGCGGTGGGGACGGTCTGGGTGAGGGTGACCAGGTAGGGGGCGCCGCCGATGCGCTTGAGTTCGCCGCGACGATCGAGACCGGCGGCGACGGTGACGGGGTCGGCGGGTTCGCCACGGCCGTAGAGGTCGAGGATGGTGTCGTAGACGGCCTGGTGCGCGGGACGGTAGAAGTCGCCGGGGCGCAGCACCTCGACCACGTCGGCGATGGCGTCCTTGCTCAGCAGCATGCCGCCGAGGACGGACTGCTCGGCCGCCATGTCGTGCGGTGGCTGCCTGCCGAAGTCCTCGCCGGGCGGCTCGGGCGGGAAGTCCGTTTGCGCGCGGTCGCCGGTGGTGGTCACCAGACCGTCCTCTCTGCCCTCGTTGTACTCCCGGGCTCCGACACGAAGTCAGCAATCGGTTGCCTGCGTGATTCCCGGGGTCGCGCGCAGGGCAATGCGACGAACCTAGGCGACGTTTTCGGCAGGTGCCAAGCCGACATGTGCACACAACTGTGGATAACTTGGGGGTAGTTCACCCAGAGTTGTGCAGCTCCTGTGGAAAACATGGGGAAAACCCAGGTCAGTGCGGTGGAACGCCCTGCTAGGCCGGGTATTACCCGACTCTCGACCTGTGGATGAAAGAAGTTCCGGCGTGTCGGTCAAGGTGAACGGCCGGGCGTGTTGGGTTAACAGCACGCATGCACGGTATGACCGGAGTCACAAATGTGCCGGTCGGTTTCCGCGGTAATCCACAGGCGGAATAACGGGAGGTCAGCGAGTTGCCGACCGGAGGCCACCGGGGGAGGCCGTCACCACCCCGAAAGGCGGCTATCGGTCAGCTACCACTGCTGAAGGCAACGGAAACCACCCCCGTGCGAACACAGGGGTGGTTTCCAGCGAACTCAGTTCGCAGCAACCTCAAGGTTGAACTTGGCAGCCACATCGGGGTGCAGGTGCACCACGATGCCGTGCTTGCCGGTCGACTTGATGTGCGACTTCGGCAGCTCGATGCTGCGCTTGTCCACCACGGGGCCACCGGCGGCCTTGATGGCACCGGCCACGTCGGCGGTGGTGACCGAACCGAACAGCTTGCCGCTGTCGGCGGTCTTCACGGCCAGCGAGACCGACTCCAGGCCCTCGATGGCCTGCTTCAGCTCGTTGGCGTGGTCCAGGTCGCGCACCTTGCGGGCGTCCTGGGCGCGACGGATGCCCTCGACCTGCTTCTGGGCGCCACGGGTGGCCACGATGGCCAGGCCGCGGGGCAGCAGGTAGTTGCGGCCGTAACCGTCCTTGACCTCGACGAGATCGCCCGGCGCACCGAGGTTGTCGACATCAGCGGTGAGGATGAGCTTCATCTGTCTGACTCCCTTTCTCAGCGAGCGGTCGACACGTAAGGCAGCAGGGCCACCTCACGCGAGTTCTTGACGGCCACAGCGATGTCACGCTGGTGCTGCACGCAGTTGCCGGTGACGCGGCGAGCGCGGATCTTGCCGCGGTCGCTGACGTACTTACGCAGCAGCGTGGTGTCCTTGTAGTCGATATTGACGATTCCGGCCTTGGCTTCCTTGCAGAAAGCGCAGGCCTTCTTCTTCAGTACCTTTTCGCGCGCGGGCGCTTTAGGCATGGTCTTCTCTCCGTACTATGCGTGCCGTTCCTCAGAACGGCGGTTCGTCATCCATGCGGCCGCCGCCCCCGAAGGAGCCGGCCGCGGGCGCGCTACCCCACGGATCGTCGTTGCCTGCGTTGCCGCCGCCCGACTGTCCGCCGCCGTTGTTGGCGTTGTAGCCGCCTGCGCTCGCACCACCACCGGCATTACCGGAACCGCCACCGAAGCCGCCGCCTCCGCCGCCGCGACCGGCCTTGGAGACCTTGGCCGTCGCGTACCGGAGGGAGGGGCCGACCTCGTCGACCTCGAGTTCGACGACCGTGCGCTTCTCACCCTCGCGGGTTTCGTAGGAGCGCTGCTTGAGCCGTCCGCTCACGATCACGCGAGCGCCTCGGGTCAGGCTCTCGGCGACATTCTCCGCTGCCTCACGCCAGATGTTGCAGCGCAGGAACAGGGCCTCGCCGTCTTTCCATTCGTTCGAATTGCGATCGAACACGCGGGGAGTCGAAGCGACGGTGAAATTCGCCACCGCTGCGCCCGCGGGCGTGAAACGAAGCTCGGGGTCTGCCGTCAAATTGCCGATGACGGTGATGACCGTGTCGCCTGCCATGGGGGTTCCTCCTGCTCGGGGGTGCAGTCCGCATCTCGGGATTTGCGCTCGAGCCTAAAGCTAGGCTCTGACACGAAATTCGAGAAGTGGTTGCGGACTACTTGTCGTTGCGCAGAACCTTGGTGCGCAGCACCGTCTCGTTCAGGCCTAGCTGGCGGTCGAGCTCGCTCACGGTGGCCGGGGTCGCGGTCAGTTCGACAACCGCGTAGATGCCCTCGGCCTGCTTGGCGATCTCGTAGGCGAGCCGACGACGGCCCCAGATGTCGACCTTGTCGACCTTGCCGCCCTCGGTCTTGACGACGTTGAGCAGGTTATCCAGGGACTGCCCGACGATGCGCTCGTCCAGGCTGGGGTCGAGGATGACCATCACTTCATATTGACGCACGGACCAATCACCTCCTGTGGACTAGGAAACGGCCATGGACTTTCCATGGCAGGAGGGTTCGTTGCGTCAGCAACCCGACAAGGCTACCTGAGCGCCCTGGGTGCGACGAAATCGATCATGAGCGCGGGTTGACCGCCGGACAACAGCGCCTCGCCGCTTAGGGTGATTGCCATGACGAACGACCCGCTGTCCCGCGCGCGTACGGGCGCGGCGCGGGCCACGGCGCTGGCCTTCGTCGTGCTGCTGCTGTGCGGGCTCACCCTGGCGGTGGCGTACGCGAACAAGGCGCGCTGTGCGGGCGGACCGGTCGACGAATACGGCCGCAGCGAGGTCTTCGATATCCGCAAGGACCGCGATGTCTGCTATTCGGATATCCAATTCCTGTGGCAGGGAAGAGAAATCGACAATCACGTCTTCCCGTATGTCGACGGCGCGATCACCGATGACGGCGTGCTCATCGGCGGCGCGGTGGAGTATCCGGTCCTCAGCGGCCTGCTCATGTGGGTGGGCGCGATCGGCGTCGACAACGACGCCGACTTCCTCTGGCACTCGGCCCTGCTGCTCGCGCCGTTCGCGCTGCTGACCGCCTGGCTGCTGGCCCGGGTCGCGGGCCCGGCGGCGCTGCTCTGGGCGACCGGCCCGCCGCTGGTCTTCTACGCCTTCCACAACTGGGAACTGCCGGTGGTGTGCACGGCGGTGGCGGCGGTGGCGGTGCTCGCGCTGCCATCGCGCCTGTCCGTGCGCACCCGGGGGATCATCGCCGCGGTGCTGCTCGCGCTGGGTTTCTGCCTGAAGATCTACCCGGGCATCTTCGTGCTGCCGCTGGCGTTCTACGTGCTCACCGAGGGCGCCCCGCGCGGTACCCGGCGGTGGCGCGAACTCGATGTGGCGGGCGCGGCCCAGACTCTGCTGGCGGCGATGGCCACGGTGGCGGCGGTGAATCTGCCGTTCGTGCTGGCCGGGGTGGAGGGCTGGCGCGCCTCGGTCACCTTCCAGCGGCTGCGCCAGGCCGACATCACCACCAATTCCATCTGGTACTGGGGTCACCAGGCGATCTTCGGCCGCGCCGCCGAGACCACCCAGACCTGGCACGACTTCGTCGCGGTGGCCTCCCCGCTGCTCATGGCCGCCGCCTTCGCGCTGGCCCTGTGGCTGGGGACGCGCCGCTGGACCCCGGCCGCGCCGTACCCCTGGGTGGGCGTGAGCGCGGCGATGCTGGCCGGATTCCTGCTGTTCCACAAGGTGCACTCACCCCAGTACACCCTGTGGATCATTCCGTTCCTGGTGCTGCTCGAGGTGCCGTGGTCGATGGTCGCGGCCTATCTGGTCGCCGACGCGGCGGTCGGCATCGGCGTGTTCCGCTACTTCTGGACGATGGGCCAGGGCGAGGACTACGACACGCTGGAAGGGGTCGTGCAGTTCGGCGTCTGGTTGCGCAGCGCCCTGCTGCTCGCGCTGTTCTTCGTGTTCCTGCGGGCGCGGATGCGCGGCACGCGGGCACCGGAGCCGATCGGCCCGCCGCCGCGCGCGCTGCGACCGGTGGCCTGACAGACGACAACGGCGGCGAACCCCCGAAGGGATTCGCCGCCGTCGCGGAAGACGAACCGATCAGCTGACCGGCGCGGTCTCCTTGGCCTCGTCGACCTCGTCGGGCTCGGCGTTGCGGTTGCGGATCACGCTGGTGATCAGCGCCGCGCCGATGAACGCCACACCGATCAGACCGGTGATGAGCTCGTCGACGTGCACGCCGATCGAGATCAGCAGGATCGTCGCCAGCGCGCCGATCGCCCAGTGCGCGCCGTGCTCGAGGTACACGTACTCCGAGAGCGTGCCCTGGCGCACCAGGTAGACCGTGATCGACCGGACGAACATCGCGCCGATCAGGCCGAGGCCCAGCGCGATGATGATCGGGTCGGAGGTGATGGCGAACGCGCCGATCACGCCGTCGAAGGAGAACGACGCGTCGAGCACCTCGAGGTAGAGGAACAGGAAGAACGCGGCCTTACCGGTCGCCTTGACCAGCTTGGACGGGCCGCCGGACTCGAGATCCTCGGTGTGGAACATCGAGCCCAGACCGTCGACCAGGATGTAGACGATCATGCCGAGCATGCCCGCGACCAGCACGGTCGAGCGCTTGTCGTCGGTGGCGAGGAACTCCGCGACCAGCACCAGACCGGTACCGGCCACGACCACCGAGAGCATGTCGAGCTTGCCCGCCTTGGCCAGCGGGCGCTCCAGCCAGCTCAGCCAGGTGATCTCACGTTCTTCGAAGATGAAGTTCAGGAACAGCAGCGCGAGGAACATGCCACCGAACGCCGCGATCTGCGGGTGCGCGTCGGTGAGCAGGGTCTCGTAGCTGGGGCTGCCGTCGGGGAAATAGGCCGCGTCATCGGCGGGCGGGTTGAGGGCCAGGTCGAAGGCCTGCACCGGGTTGAGGCCCGCGGTGATCCACACGATGGCCAGCGGGAAGACCAGCCGCATGCCGAACACGGCGATGACGACGCCGACAGTCAGGAAGATCCGCTGCCAGAACTCACTCATCCGCTCGAGGATGGTGGCGTTGATGACGGCGTTGTCGAACGACAGCGACACCTCGAGGATGCCGAGGATCGCACACAGTGCCAGTGCCGTCGCGCCACCGTAGAGGTAGGCCACGACCAGCGAGGCCACCGTGATGAGGATGGACAGGCCGAAAATGCGCGTAATCACGCGGAGGACCTTTCTGTGTCACACGAACAGGGGGCCCGAAAGTGTCGAGCCCCCTATCCGCGATGGTGACTAGACGTTGACGCCGTAGTCGCGGGCGATGCCGGCCAGACCGGAGGCGTAACCCTGCCCGATGGCGCGGAACTTCCACTCGGCGCCGTTGCGGTACAGCTCGCCGAAGACCATAGCGGTCTCGGTCGAGGCGTCCTCGGACAGGTCGTAGCGCGCGAGCTCGGTGCCGTTGGCCCGGTCGACGACGCGGATGTAGGCGTTACGCACCTGGCCGAACGACTGCGCGCGGGTGTCGGCGTCGTAGATCGAGACCGGGAAGAAGATGCTCTCGATGGTCGGCGGGGTGTTGGCCAGGTCGACGTTGATGACCTCGTCGTCGCCCTCGCCCTCACCGGTGGTGTTGTCACCGGCGTGCTCGATGGCGCCTTCCGGGGACTTCAGGTTGTTGAAGAACACGAAGTGCTTGTCGGAGACGACCTTCTTGTCGGCGCCGGTGGCGATCGCGCTCGCGTCGAGGTCGAAGTCGGTGCCGGTGGTGGTGCGCACGTCCCAGCCGAGACCGACCGCGACCGCGGTCAGGTTCGGGGCCTCTTTGGTCAGCGAAACGTTGCCGCCCTTGGACAGACTGACACCCATGCGGGAATCCCTTCGGTTGGTCCGGTGTGTCGTTTCCCAGCATGTCCGAATCGCCGGGTACGGCTACGACAGTAATAGGTTTCGCGGATCTTGCGTAGGAACCGTCTGCAGCCCAGGTGAACCGGGGGAATCTCCTACCATCGGGCAGTGTGCGCCCGGCGACGGCGCACTGTTGGGGAAAGGACGTGACGGTGACACCTCGCAGACGCGGCTGGTTCAGGTCCGGGGCGGACCATGGCTGGATCAGTGGTGCGCGAGCCGCGACGTCGGCGGCGTTCCTGGATATGGATCGCAGGCAGACGGCGGCGGAGGCGGGTGTGGTGGCCAGCGAGCAG
Organism: Nocardia sp. SSK8; assembly: GCF_037034205.1. Taxonomy (NCBI): domain Bacteria; kingdom Bacillati; phylum Actinomycetota; class Actinomycetes; order Mycobacteriales; family Nocardiaceae; genus Nocardia; species Nocardia sp. SSK8. The sequence continues at coordinate 196,107 of NZ_JBAGKD010000011.1, read as the reverse complement.
GTCTTCCCGGAACGTCGGGTCGAGGCGCTGTGGGAGCCGGTGCGGGCGCGCTGTTACGCGGCCGCGGGCGCCTATCTGACCTTCACCGACGAGCTCGACGCCGCTGAGGCCGCGGGGACGCCGGTGCCCGACGGCCCGGCTCGGGCCGAGGCGCTGGTCCAGCAGCTCACCGCGGCCGCGCGCGGGGTCGACGACTTCTATCACGCGCAGCGCGCGGGGCTCGAGCACGCGGCGAGCGTGCGGTCCTCGGTGCCGCAACTGCTGCGGCAGGTCCGCCAGGAGGGTGAGCAGGCGCTGGCCGCCGCGACCGGTTCGGGCTTCGCCGGATACCCCTCGATCGAGGCGGGCGTAAGGCGGCTGAATGAGGCTCTGGTCACAGCCTCCGCGGTGGATCCGCTCAGCGCGGTGACGGCCGCGCGCGAGGCCGCCGCGGGGGTGCAGCAGGCCACCAAGGATCTGTCGGATGCGTTGGCGCAGGCCCCTTCTCGCGCCGAGGCGGCGACCAAGGCGATCGCCTCGGTGACTACCCGGCTGGCCGCCGTGCGCAACCGCGGCGCGGCCCTCGGACCTGCCTACTCGGCGCTGCTGCGCGAGTTCAACGCTGCGAGTTCGGCGGATCTGACCAACAATGAGCGAGACAGCCGCCGCGACATCGACGCCGCAGACGTCGCGCTGGGGCAGGCGCGGGTCGCGGCCGCCGACCACGACCCGGAGACCGCCCTTGATCTGACCGCCACCGCGCGTGAGCACCTCGCCGAGGCCGAACAGCTGGTCGACGCCGTCACCCGACGGCTGGATCTGCTGCGCGGGGTGCGTGCCGATCCCGACGCGAAGGTCCGCACCGTACGATTCCGGCTGCGGGACGCGCAGATGCTCGCGGTCGACCGAGGGCTGGTCGCCGAGTGGGGTTCGGTGCTCGATGCGCAAGCCGAGCGCCTCGATCGCATCACTTCCGGACTGACGGGTCGTCATCCAGACTATTGGGCGTACGTGACGGAACTGGATACCGTCGCGACGTTCATCGCCGGGGTAGTCGACCGCATGAGAAAACACGACAGCACATAGGACCTTCAGTAGAGATGATCTGGCACGAATGAGGTGGGGGGAATGACCGCGGGGTACGCCGTAGCGTCGGAGGTTTGCCTGCACAAGCAGGTACCGCTGCGACACTTCCGGCAGTTGCAGGGCCCGCGCAGACGGGAACTGTTCCTGGTGGAACCGGAACCGCTGATCAGTTCCGAGGACCGCGAACTACTCGCCACCGCGCTGGGCGCGACGCTGTATGTGCCCGCGACCCGGCCCGACCTGGCCGACACCATCCGCAAACGGACCGCGCGCGGTGTGTGCTCGATGGTCATCGACCTCGAGGACGCCGTCGCCGATCACCAGGTGGAGGCCGCGAAGCAGCACGCGGTGGACACCTTGGACCTGCTCGCGCACAGCCTCGACCCCAACCCGCTGCTGTTCGTGCGGGTGCGTGACCCGCACACCGTGGTCGAGCTGGCCGAACGCCTCGGCCGTGGCGGCGAGGCGCTCACCGGCTTCGTCTTCCCCAAGTTCGACGCCGTCACCGGGCCCGCCTACCTCGACGCGCTCGACCTCGCGAGTCGCGTGCTCGGCCGCCGCGTCTACGGAATGCCGGTGCTGGAATCGGCGAGCCTGGTGCACCGCCAGACCCGCGACGAGCAGCTGGCCGCCATCGCCGAGCTGCTCGCCGCCCACCGCGAGCGGCTGCTGGCCGTGCGCATCGGCGCCACCGACATGTGCGCGACCTTCGGCATCCGCCGCGACCGCGACCTCACCATCTACGACGTGCGAGTGGTCGCCGATGTGATCGCCGACATCGTCAACTACCTCGGCCGCGCCGACGGCACCGGCTTCATCATCACCGGGCCGGTGTGGGAGTACTTCGCCGACCACGAGCGCATGTTCCGGCCGTTGCTGCGCACCGCGCCGTTCGAGGAGTCCGACGCGGTCCCGTTCCGCCAGTACCTGGTCAGCCGCGATCTGGACGGCCTGCTGCGCGAGATCACCCTGGACCGGGCCAACGGCATCCAGGGCAAGACGGTGATCCACCCCTCGCACGTGGCCGCCGTGCACGCGCTGTCGGTGGTGACGCACGAGGAATACGCCGACGCGCTCGACATCATGCAGGCCGATGTCGGCGGCGTCGCGGCCTCGGAATACCGCAACAAGATGAACGAGATGCGCCCACACCGCAGCTGGGCCCGCCAGACCCTGGTCCGGGCCCGCGCGTTCGGCGTGGCGAACAAGGGAGTGTCCTTCGTGGATCTGCTGACAGCGATGATCGCCGAATGAGTGCGGTCGAAACCCCCTGGGCCACCGCCCATCTGGGTATCGAACTCCACCACGGCGAGTCCTTCACGGCTGGCACCGCAACTGCTGGCGGAGCCGCCACGCGGGATGGAGCTGGTGCGCATGGCGATGTCGCCGTGCACGACGACGCTGCCGTGCAGGCTGAGGCTGCTGCGTGGGGCGGCGTTGTTGCCTCGCGCGACGCCGCTGGTGCGCGTGGCGGTGCGCAGCGTGACGCTGATGGCGCGGTGGGCGGGGACGGGCTGCTCGGCGAGTTCACGATTGGTGGGCTGGTGGTGCCGGGTCTGCGGCGCAATCCCCGGCGTGCGCATCTGCTGGTGTCGACGGTGCTGGGTAAGCATCTGCCGACCGATCCGCGCGTGGTGATCGGCGCGGGGGAGCGGCTGGCGGATCTGGTGTGCGAGAAGCTCGGGGAGCGCGAGCCGGTGGTGCTCGGGTTCGCCGAGACCGCGACGAGTCTGGGGCACTGCGTGGCCGCGCGCCTCGACGCCACCTGCTATCTGCACTCCACCCGCAGGCACGAGCCGCGCGCCACCACGCTGACCGGGTTCGAGGAAGGGCATTCGCACGCCACCTCGCATCTGCTCCAGCCCGCGCCCGCGAGCATCTTCGTCAACGATCGGCCGCTGGTGCTCGTCGACGACGAGATCTCCACCGGCGACACCGCCATCGACGCCGTGCGCGCCCTGCACGCCTTCGCCCCGCGCGCGCACTACGTGCTCGCCTCCCTGGTCGACATGCGCACCGCCGCCGACCGCGCCAAGTTCGAGGCCGTCGCCGCCGAACTCGGCGCCCGCATCGACACCGTGTGCCTGGCCGCGGGCCGCACCGAGCTGCCCGACGGCCTGATCGACACGGTCACCGCGCTACCTGACCCGCAGCTCAATCCGGTTGCGGCCCAGCGCGGTTCCGTAGACCGTATCGACCTGGCCTGGCCCGCCGAGGTCCCCGAGGGCGGCAGGCACGGCACCCTGCGCGCCGATGTCGACGCCTTCGACCTCGCCCTGAAATCGGCCACCACCGAACTCGGCGCGCGCCTGGACGCGGAATTCCCCGGCCGCCCGGTCATCGTGCTCGGCCACGAAGAACTCATGTACCTCCCGCTGCGCCTGGCCGCCGAACTGGCCGCCACGGGCACCCCCACCCGCTTCCAGACCACCACCCGCTCCCCGGCCTACGTCCTCGACGAACCCGGCTACCCCCTGCGCCGCGGCTTCCGCTTCACCGCCCCCGAGCCCGACCCCACCGCCGCCCGCTACCTCTACAACGCCCAGTGGCCCGACACCACCGAGCCCCCACTCCTCCTGTTCGTCCTCGACCCACCCGCCGACACCCCCGAACTGCACGCCCCCGGCGGCCTGGTCGACGTCCTCACCGCCTCCGGCGCCGACGTCCTCCTCGCGGTAGTCCCCGGCGCCGACCCCCGCACGCTCCACACCCACCGCACCCAGAACCCGACCACACCGGTCGAGAGCTCCGGCCCAGACACTCCCGTGTCTCCGGAGACCGCCACTGCGCCGACACGGACTGCCGCGCTGACGGGCCCCGTCGCACCGACCGCTGCCGCGTCGACCTCCGCCGCATCGACGGCTGCCGCGTCGACCTCCGCCGCATCGACGGCTGCCGTGTCGACCTCCGCCGCGTCGACTGCTGCCGCGCCGACACGGACTGCCGCGCCGGTGGCGGCCCCGGCCGCAGCAGCGATTGACGCAATGCGAACGGCTGGGGCAACCGGCGTGTCGAGCTCGGCTCCGGAGTCCCCGGGCGGCCGGTCGAGGTCATTGTCCGCCCTGCACGGCCCCGAATTCGGTTCCTACGCGGCCGCAGACGTCTCGTGGCTGCTCAAAGATCTCTCCGACGTGGACCTGGAAGCCGATGTGGCCGAACGCGAGCGGCGGATTCAGGCGGGGCTCGCGCACTACGCCGAATCGCTGCCGGTCGAGTTCCAGCCCGATGCCGAGTACCGCGAGCTGTTCGATCGTGTGCTGGCCGAGAGCGCCGAGCGGCTGGCGCTGGCGGTGGCGACTCTCGCCGAACTCGTTGTCGCCGAACGTGGTGAGGACATCGTGCTGGTGTCGCTGGCCAGGGCGGGCACCCCGGTCGGGGTGCTCATGCGGCGATGGCTGGCCAGTGGGATCGGTCGACGAGCCCTGACCGTCCCGCACTACGCGGTCTCCATCGTGCGCGCGCGTGGCATCGATGCGGCGGCGCTCGATTACCTCGCGCACCATCACGATCCGTCCTCGATCGTGTTCGTCGACGGCTGGACCGGCAAGGGCGCCATCACCCGCGAACTCACCGAGGCCCTCGACGCCTATCACGCGGCGGGTGGCGCGCGGTTCAACGACGAGCTGGCCGTGCTGGCCGACCCAGGCAACTGCGTCCGCACCTACGGCACCCGCGACGATTTCCTCATCGCCTCAGCCTGCCTGAATTCGACCGTCTCCGGCCTGGTTTCGCGCACCGTGCTCAACGACACCCTGATCGGCCCCGGCGAGTTCCACGGTGCCAAGTTCTATCGCGAACTCGCGCACGCCGATGTCTCCAACCGGCTGATCGATTCGGTCACCGCCGCCTTCGACACCATCCGGGAGCAGGTCCCCGGCGCGGTCGCCGCCATCCGGGAATCGGACCGCACCCCGGACTGGTCCGGCTGGGCCTCGGTGGAGCGGGTGCGGGCCGAATACGGCATCAGCACAGTCAATTTCGTGAAGCCGGGCGTCGGCGAGACGACCCGGGTGCTGTTGCGCCGCGTACCGTGGCGGGTGCTGGTTCGTGACGCGGATGCGCCGGAGCACGCCCACATCCGCCTGCTCGCCGCGGCGCGCAATGTCCCGGTGGAAGTGGTACCCGACCTGGCCTACTCCTGCATGGGCCTGATCAAGGAGCTACCCCAGTGACCGGTACGGCACTGTTCGCCACCGATCTGGATCGCACGATGATCTTCTCGCACAATGCCTTCGGCGGCGCGGAGACCATCGCGAAGGAATGCGTCGAGTACTACCAGGGCGAGCCCCTGTCGTACATGACCACGACCGCCGTGGACCGCCTGCGCGCGCTGGCGGCCCTGGCGCCGGTGATCCCGACGACCACCCGCACCATCGAGCAGTTCCAGCGGATCACCCTGCCGGGTGCGCCCTGGCGCTACGCGATCACCAGCAACGGTGGGAACATCCTGGTCGACGGTGTCCCGGATCCGGCCTGGCGCACCGCCATCGACGACCAGGTGCGCGCCTCGGGCGCCACCCTCGCCGAGGTGGGTGCCGAATTGCGTTCCCGTATCGACGATTCCTGGGTCACCAAGTACCGCGAGGCCGACGACCTGTTCTGCTACCTGGTGGTTCGGATCGACGCGGTGCCCACCGGCTTCCTGGCCGAGTGGGACGCCTGGTGCCGCGCGCACGGCTGGTCGGCCTCCCAGCAGGGCCGCAAGATCTACACCATGCCCGACGCGGTCTGTAAGAGCCTGGCCGTCACCGAGGTCCGCCGCCGCTTGCGCGCGACCGGCGAATTATCCGAGGACGCACCGCTGTTCACCGCCGGTGACGGCGCGCTGGACGCCCCCATGCTCGAGATCGCTGACGCCGCCATCCGCCCCCGGCACGGCGAACTCGAGGAACTGGACTTCACCGCCCCCGCGCTCACCGTCACCGAGACCGCGGGCATCCTGGCCGGTGTGGAGATCCTGGACTGGTTCCACGCCGCCGCCGAGCGCACCGCCCCGGTGGCCGACCCCGCCTGACCGGAAACCCGGGCGCCACAACGGCGTCCGGGTCACTCCTGCGGGAACAGCCCCTCGGCCAGCACCGGCCACGAGGTCTTGAAATCGTCCTGCCAGTACCCCCACGAATGGGTGCCGCTGTCGCGGAACACGAAGGTGCCGGGAATCCCGAGCTGGTCGAGCCGCGCGCGCAGGTTCTGCGCCGAGAGCCACACCGCGCCCTCGATCAGCGCGCCCAGCGCGACGGTCTTGGGTGTCTCCGAGGGCTTCTCCATCCGGAACGGCCCGCCGGGCTGATCGTGAATACCCGGAATGCCATTGCCCGTCGACACGAAAAGATGAGTGCCGCGCAGCTTCTCGGCGTTCACCAGCGGATCGTTGGCCGCCCAGCCGGGTCCGCCGAGCGGGCCCCACATATTGCGCACATCACCGCCGCCGTACATCTCGACGGTCATCTTCACCGCCTGCTGCCCGGCGGGATCGCTCACCTGGGTGAGCCCGCTGTACACCGCCGCGCTGCGGAACAACCCGGGATGCGCGATGGCCAGATTCAGTACCGGCACTCCTGACATCGACAGTCCGGCAATGGCATTGACGCCATTGGTGCCCAGCGCCGCGTCGATCAGCGGCGGCAGCTCCGCACCGATATAGGTCTGCCACTTGTTCACCCCGAGCACGGGATCGGTCTGCTCCCAGTCGGTGTAGAAGCTCCACGCGCCGCCGATGATCTGCACGACATTGACGTCCTTGTCGGCCAGGAAGTCCAGCGCGTCGGTGCGCAGCTGCCAGGACGCGCGGTCCAGACCGCCGCCCGCGCCGTTGAGCAGATACAGCGCGGGCTTGGGCGCGCTGGTGTCGGCTGGGCGCTGCACGTCGACCGGGAAGGTCCGGTCCATGGCCGCGGAGTGCACGTAAAGCCGCACGTGCCGGGCGTCGGTGACCTCCATCTTCTCGATGTAGGACCCGTTGGGCGCGGTGGCGGCGGCGATGTTCACACCCGGCGCGGTGGGCGGGACCGCGGACACGGTGGTCTCGCTGACGAACGACACGGTGACGGCGCACAGCGCGGCCGCCACGATCCGTCGGATGCTGCGACGCTGCACGGCGCCCACTCCTCTGATCGAACTCTCACCGGCGTGTTCCTCCCGGCGGAGCCCACGGTAGCGGTCGACCCACCGCCTCCGTCAGATTTTGGCGCGTTCTCGTTTCAGATCAGTAATGCTGCTGCTGACCAGCCAACTGCTGACTGATCACGCCGTGGATGCGCTGCAACCCGCCGACGCTGATCCCGCTCTGCAACTGGCCCTCGATCGTGCGCACCAGGGCGTTGTCGCTCATGATCTTCTCGGTCGACTGGATCAGCACCGTGCCCGCGCCGGTGAAGTCGAACTGGCGCTCCTCGCCGGAGTTGGCGCCCATCCTGGCCGCGCCCGCCGCCAGGAACCCGCTGATCCAGCCCTGGTCGTAGTGGTGGCTGGGGGAGGGGCAGTCGGCCCAGCCGACCAGCGATTCCGGATCCACCCGCAGCGGCGGCTCGGCGAAGATCACCGGGCCGTTGGAGGAGGCGAGGAACTTGCCGGTGCCGATCAGGGTGAGGAAGCCGGGCACGATCGACTGCTTGAGCGCCAGGCCGGGCTCGAAGGCGAGCAGGTTGGCCGCGCGGATGGTGAGGTTGCCGTCGTCGAGGTCGAAGGAATTGATGTCGTAGCCGCGGTCGCCGATGATCAGCTTTCCGTGCCCCTCGGCCACCACGTAGTCGCCGGTGAACAGCGGCGCGGAGAACTGGCTGCTCACCATGTTCATCAGGTGACCCTGCAGGCCGTGGGTGAGCAGCTGGAACTGGATCTGGCCGTAGTAGGCGATCATCGCGCCCTTGCGCATGAACCACGGGCCGGTCAGGTCGATGCAGTAGGCGTAGTCGTTGCCGGGGATGTTGTCGCTGGCGCCGAGCGTCATCGGGGACAGGATCTGGCTCATCGGTTCACAACTTCTCTTCGGAGGCCTGCACGTACACCACTCCCTGTCCGTGGCAATGCAATTGCATCGCCTCGCCCGCGCCGCGGCCCACCGCGTCGCGCCAGCTCATGGCGGCCTTGAGTTCGGTCTGCACATTGCCGTAGGCGGCGACGAACGCCTGCGGGTCGACGACGACCGGATTCGGCCCGCCCACTTGCAGTTCCAGGAAGCCACCGTGCGCCAGCAGCACCGCCGCGCCGTGCCCGCTGAGCTGGGTGGTGAACATGCCCTGCCCGGTCGCCACCCCGGCGGCCGCGCCGCGCAGCGCGCCCATCAGGCCACCGCCGCCACCGCCACCGCCGCCGGAACTGGCCACCGAGACCACCGAGGCCTGCAGACCGGCGGTGTTGGCGAGCAGCCGCGAGGCCTCCGCGCGCAGCACCGCGCCCTGCTGCATGTGCACCACGTGCACCTCGAGCCCCGCGAAACCGTAATGGACGACGCCGTTTCCGCGCGCGAGCATGGTGCGCTCGTGCTCTCCGGCCATCATCGCCCCGGCCATCCGCATCAGCCCGCCGCCGCCGGAGCCCGCGCCCGGGATCTGATGCGGCGCGAACGCGACCTGCCCGGTGTAGAACAGCATCGCGCCGGTCCGCGCGACCACGCCGCCCGCCTGCCCGACGTCGACCTTGACGACCTTGCCGTTGACCTTCTCGAACATCGCCCGCCTACCGTTCCGCCGGCTGGATCAGCACTACGCCCTGGCCGTCCCACCGCAGTGAGAACGCCTCGCCCGCGTCCTGCCCGACGACACTGCGCCAGGACACATCGGTGACGAAGGACTGATTGAGATTGCCGCGCGCCGCGACGAACGCGTCCGGATCCACGATCAGCGGATACTGCGGCGAGACCTCCAGATGGATCAGCGGCCCACCGGCCGACAGCAGCGCCACCTGACCCTGCCCGGACACCGTGGTGGTGAACAGGCCGTTGCCCGAGGACATCCCGCCGACCCCGGCGAACCGCACGTCGGTGCGCAGATTGCCCGCGAAGGCGAGCAGCTGCTGCGACTCGACCTGGAGTGTCTCGTTGTTGAGGTTCACCACGGTGACGTTCTGGCCGTTCACCGCGAAGAACACCCGGCCGTTGCCCGCGCACTCCATCAGCGACAGCTTCTCGCCGGTGGCGCGGCGCTTGAGCCCGGCGAGCACACCCTCGCCGCCGCCGAACCCGGCCGATTTGAACTGGACATTGCCTTCGTAGGCCACCATCGAGCCCGCGATCGCGCGCATACTCGTCCCCGCGAGATGCGCCTCGATCACCTTCTTCGACTGTTCGAACAATTGCGCCATGACCGGCCCTGATGCCCCTTCTCCGCTAGTGCGAGGCCACCCTAACCGATTCCGGCCGAACCTGCGGTGGCCGCGGAGCGCGGACGCCACCCGCCGCTTTCTCGTAGAGTGACTAGCAAGACCACCGGCAAGCAATAACGACAAGCGAAGGGTCAACCTTGTCCGCAACACTCGCCAAGGGCCAGAACGGACCACTGGCCGTCAGTGACGTCGTGATCTCGCTCCAGCTCACGGCACCGGCCGATCTGTCCGCACTCCTCGTCACCGAGCAGGGCAAGGTCAGGACCGACGCAGATTTCGTCTTCTACAACCAGCCCAGCGGGCCGGGTGTCGATCTGCGGCCGGGTCCGGCGGGTCAGCCCGCCTCCCTTGCGGTTTCGCTGCCGTCGGTGCCCGCCGAGATCGATCAGATCCGCGCCGTCATCACCCTCGACGACGCCACCAGCAACTTCGGCCGCTCCGCGCCGCCCACCGCGATCGTCTCCGACGCCGCCGGAAACCAGCTGTTCGAGTACCGGATCGAGGGGCTGAACTCCGAGTCGATCGTCATCGCGCTCGAGCTGTACCGCCGTCAGGGCACCTGGAAGGTGCGCGCGGTCGGCCAGGGCTACGCCGGGGGATTCGCCGCGCTGGTCACCGATCACGGTGTGCAGGTGGATGATTCGCCCGCACCGGCCGCCGCCGCGCAGCCGGTCGCGCCGCCGCCTCCGCCCCCGGCACCCCCGGCCTACCCGCAGCAGGCCGCCCCGAGCTACCCGCAGCAGGCCGCGCCCGCCTACGCGCCGCCCGGTGGGGGCTACCCGCCGCCAGCGCCGCCGCAGCAGCCGCCCGCCGGTGGCGGGTACCCGCCGCCGCCCGGGGCCGGGTACCCGCCGCCCACCCAGGCCCCGCCGCCGCCTCCGCAGCAGCCAGCCGGGGAGATCAGCCTGAGCAAGAACGGGCCGGTCAGCCTGCAGAAGGGTCAGCGGGTCACGCTGCGCAAGGAGGGCGGCGCCGCGCTGACCTTCGTGAAGATGGGCCTGGGCTGGGACCCGGTGCAGACGCGCGGCATGTTCGGCAACCGCACCGTCGATGTCGACCTGGACGCCTCGGTCTGCCTGTTCGCCGACAACAACCTGGTCGACGTGGCCTACTACGGCCAGCTGTCGTCCAAGGACGGCTCGGTGCGCCACCAGGGCGACAACCTCACCGGCGAGGGCGACGGCGACGACGAGATGATCCTCGTCGACCTGACCCGTATCCCCGCGCACATCTCCACGCTGCTGTTCATCGTGACCTCCTACAAGGGCCACACCTTCGAGCAGGTGCAGAACGCCTTCTGCCGCCTGATCGACGGCGGCAACAACGGCGAGCTGGCCCGCTACACCCTCGCGGGCGGCATGCCGTTCACCGCGATGGCCATGGCCAAGGTGTACCGGGTGGGCGGCGACTGGAAGATGCAGGCGCTCGGCGAGGGCTTCCAGGCCAAGCACCCCGGTGAGGCCGTTCCGCAACTGGGCCGATTCCTGGGCGGGAACTGAACGATCGTGATCCACCTCGAGGCGGGGCAGAACATCGGGCTCACCGCCGATATCGTGCGTTTCACCGCGCAGACCACCGGTGCCGTCGAGCTCGGCGCGCTGGTGGTCGGCGCGGACCTGCGGGTCCGGGACGAACTCGACCATGTGGGCGCGGCCCGGCCCGCGGCACCCGGCGTGCGCTACGCGGGCGACGCGGTGGAACTGACGCTCTCACAGGTCAGGGCCGACGCGCATGCCGTGCTGCTCTACGTCACGGCCGGGCAGGTGCTCGGCGCTGTCGCGGCCGCGCTGGCCGAGAACGGCAGTCCGGCAGCGCGATTCGCCATCACCCCGAGCGCCGGGGAGAGCGCGCTGATCTGCCTCGAGGTGTATCGGCGCGGCGGTGGCTGGAAGCTGCGCGCGCTCGGTCAGGGGTACGCGGGCGGCAGCGCGCAGCTGCTGAGCACGCACGGCGTGCCGGTGCCGGTGCCCGCGCAGGCCACCGCGCCGACCCAGACCGCGCCGCGTCCGGCCGCTCCGGCGGCGGGCATCCCGCTCGAGATCGACCACGGCCTGCAGCGCATGTGGATGATCTTCGAGGACGCCGCCCGCTCGGCCGCCGCGCTGGTCTCGGCCCGCGACTACGCGGCCAAGCGGCTCGATCAGGAGATGTCGGAGGCGGTGTCGAACCCGGCGACCCGCAACACCCCCGCCGCCGACGCCGCCCGCGACGCCGCCCAGCGCAGGCACGACGAACTGGTCGCGCTGGCCGACGCCGATCACCGGCGCGACAGCGATCAGCTCGGCCACGAGATCGGCGAGGCCGACGCCGTGATGCCCGCCGCGCTGGCCTCCTGGCTGGCACCGGCCTGGACCACCCGCGCCCAGCGCGCCGACGGCATCCGCCTCGGCGAGCTCTACGCGCTCGATCGCGGGGCGCTGCGGGTGCCGTATTGCGTTCCGGTGCCGCTGAATCGGCCGCTGTGGGTGGATACCGAATCCAGTGCCGCCGCCTCGCGGGTGGTCGGCGCCCTGGTGGCCCGGCTGGTCGCCGCACTGCCCGACAAGCCCACCCGGGTGGATCTGATCGATCTCTCCGGCGGTCTGCGCGGGCTCGCCGCCCCGCTGGCCCCACTGCTGGCGGGCCCGGTGATCAGCGATCACGGCGACATCTCCGCGCGCCTGGGCGAACTAGCGCACGCCGCCGAGCTGGCCGAAATCGCTTACCACAGTGGACAAGCCGTGCCACCGGCCGAACACCGCATCCTGGTGGCCGCCGATTTCCCGCACGGCTACCAGGCCAGCGATGTGGTGCACCTGGGTCAGCTCATGGTGCGCGGCGATCTGATCGGGCTGTCGCTGGTGGTCGTCGGCAGCGGCAGCGAATTCGCCGACGGGCCGCTGGCGCTGCTGTCGCAGTCCTGCCGTCATCTGCCGACCATTCCCGGCACCCCGCTGTTCGATCCGTGGACCGGCAACGCCTGGGAACTCGACCTGGACATGCTCCCGGCCGAACCCGAACTCCAGGCCCGTTACCTGCGGATGTAGCGGGCGCTACTCCAGCATGGAGGCCGGGCGGGAGCTGGTGCAGGCGTGCCGGGGCCGCAGGAACTCCGGCAGCCAGGCCAGCAGCGGGTCGGGGGCGCGGTCGAGGATGCCGCCCGCCGGGTCGTCGACGAAATCGCGGCGGACCAGGTCGTCGCCCGGTTGCAGGATCTGGTGCACGATCAGCGCGCACAGGCCGAGGACCGCGAGGTCGCGCAGGATCACGGTGCCGGTGAACCACTGTTCGGGCAGGCCCTTGGCGTCCTCGCCGAGGTAGTAGTACATCCGGGGCGCCCAGACCAGCGCGTCGATCGTCATCCAGGCCAGCAGGATGCGCCGGTGCGGCAGCGCGAGCACGGCCAGCGGCACCAGCCACAGCGAATACTGCGGGCTCCACACCTTGTTCGTCAGCAGGAACGCCGCCACCACCAGGAAGCACAGCTGGGCCAGGCGCGGGCGCCGGGCGGCGGTGAGCGCCAGGTAGGCGATGCCAGCGCAGGCCAGCGCGAACAGCAGCAGCGAGACCGAGTTGAGCACCGTCGGCGGCTGGCCGTGCGCGAGCTCGCCGTCGAAACCGCCCCAGCCGGTGAACGAGGTGATCACGTTGTAGATCGAGTCGGGGTCGGCGTGCCGGGTGGTGTTGAGGCGGAAGAACTCCCGCCAGCCCTCGGGATAGAGCACCGCGATCGGCAGGTTCACCGCGACCCAGGTGCCCACGGCGGCGAGCACGGTCAGCGTGGCGGCGCCGAGCGGGCGCAGGCCGAAAAGGTGGACGCGGGCGGGGGTTTCGCGCAGGTAGGTGCGCAGCGAGTCCAGGCTGTCGATCTCGCGCAGGCGCAGTCCGGCCTGGGCCGCGGGCAGCCGCCGCATCGGGTCAGCGCGCAGGCACAGCACCACGATCGGGCCGAGCAGCAGCAGCGGATACAGTTTCGCGGCGCCGCCGAGGCCGAGCAGGATGCCAGCCAGCACCGGTTTGCGCCGGGCCCAGGCCAGCAGGCCGGTCGCCGCGAAAGCCGTTGCCAGCGCGTCGAAATTGGTGAAGGCGTGCACGATCACCAACGGCGACACCGCGATCAGCGCGGCATCCCAGACCCGGCGCCCGGCTAGTCGCGAGGACGCCCACACGGTGATCAGCCAGCCCATCGCCAGCCCGAGCGCGACGATATTGAAGTACACCACCACCGACAGCGCGCCCGGCAGCGGCAGATGGTCCCAGATATTGGCGATCTGCGCCGCCGCGTACTGGTAGAGGCCCGAGAGCACCGGGTACTCCATGTACCGGGTCTCGGTGCCGCCGTCGGGGGTTTGCTCGATCCAGAACTTCTTGTACGGGAAGGCGCCCTCGTTGAGGCGCTCGGCGCCGTAGAGCGGGACCGTGTCCGAGTAGCACATGGCCACGTACTGGCGGCCGTTGTTCCAGTCGAGCATCAGCCCGCCCGCGCCGTCGTCGGTCTGCTGGATGCAGCCCGCCTTGGCGAACCAGCCCAGCGCCAGGAACACCACGGTGCAGGCGAACAGCACCCGCAGCGGCGTCCAGAACCGCACCCGGCCGATCAGCGCGTGCTCGCCGACCGGGCCGCCGACCACGCTCGACAGCTGGGCGGTCAGCGAATCGTTGCGGCTGGGCCGGTCGCGCGCGTCGACCGAGCGCAGGTCCGGGGCCAGCGCGGCGGGCGCGACGTACTGCACCACACGGCCCGGCCCGTTACCCCTGGAAGCCGGCGGGTCCGTGAGTTGCTGATCGGTCACGACATTCGAGGCTACCGGTGACTATCGCGAACGGGTCGGTGTGGCTCCCGCGCCGCTGTTCTCGTCGTCGTCACCGCCGCCGGGCCGGGTGCCCGGCGTGTTGCCGTTGTTGCCGCCGGTTCCGCCGTTGCCGGGCGAGCCGTCGGACGGTGCCACCGGCTGACCGGGCAGCGGGCCGGTGGTGGTCTCCGGCTCCTGCCGCGTCTGCGGCGTCGCGGGCTGCTGCTGGACACCGGGCACCGGGATCCGGACACCGGGGAAGATCTCCACCTCCGAGGGCACGATCACCGGCGGGGCGAAGGTCGGGGCGGTGGTGGAGGGCGCGGTGTAGGGCGCCGACCACTCCGGCACACCGGCCTGGCCCTTGATCGGGGCGGGCTTGGGGAACGACTCGTTGCTCGTGCCCGACAGTGCGCCGTCCATCGTGTCCTTCCAGATATCGGAGGGCAGACCCGAACCGTAGATGCTGCCGCCGCCGTAGTTGCGCAGCGGATCGCCCTGCTCGGTGCCGACCCACACCGCGGTGGACAGCGACGGGGTGTAGCCGACCATCCAGGCATCGCGGTTGTTGCCGGTGTCGCCGAGCTGGTGGGTACCGGTCTTGGACGCCGACTCCCGGCCACCGGCCAGGTTGTGGTTGCGCGAGTAGGCCGCGATCGGCTTCATCGCCGCGGTCACGTTGTCGGCCACGGCCGCGCTCACCCGCTGCTCACCGGCGGGCTCGCCGCGGTCGAGCAGCACCTGACCGTCGGCGGTCACCACGCGCTGCACGAAATGCGGGGCGTGGTAGACGCCGGAGGCGGCCAGCGTGGCGTAGGCGGAGGCCATGTCCAGCGGACGGGTCTGGTACTGGCCCAGCACGATGCCGTTGTTCGGCCCGGCGCCGCCCGGCTCGGTCAGCGTCTCGCCGATGCCCGGCAGTTCCTCGGGAATGCCCAGCTTGTAGGCCATTTCGCGGATCTTCTGCGGGCCGCCCTGCATATCCAGCTGCATGCGGTAGAAGCTGGTGTTCAGCGAGCGCTTGAGCGCCTCGGCGATGGTGCACATGCCACACGATTCGCCCTCGACATTGCCGATCTCGATGCCGTTGACGGTGATCGGCGAGCTGTCGTAGAGCTGCGAGAGCGGGATGCCCAGCTCGAGGTTGGCGGCCAGGCCGATCACCTTGAACGAGGAACCGGTCGGCAGCCCGGCATTGGCGAAGTCGAAGCCCTGACCGTCCTCGCCGCCGTAGTAGGCGCGCACGGCGCCGCTGCGCGGGTCGATCGAGACCACCGCGGTGCGCAGGTTCTCCGGTTCGCCCTCGAGGTTGCTCTGGGCGGCGCTGACCGCCGCCTCCTGCGCCTTCGGGTCGATCGTGGTGGTGATCTGCAGGCCCTCGGTGTTGAGCTGCTGCTCGCTGATGCCCGCGGCCGAGAGCTCCTGGAGCACCTGGTTCTTCACCAGGCCACCGGGACCCTCGTCGGCGTCGCCCTCGTTGAGCGAGGCCAGGGTGACCACCTGCGGGTACTCCATCGATGCGCGCTCGCCGGGGGCGAGGTTGTTGCCGCTGACCATGCCGTCGAGCACGTAGTTCCAGCGCGACTTGGCGCCCTCGGGGTTCTTCTCCGGGTCCAGCAGCGAGGGCAGCTGGATGGTCGCGGCCAGCACCGCGCCCTCGGCCACGGTCAGTTCCTGCACCGGCTTGCCGAAGTAGGCCTTGGCGGCGGCGTCGATGCCGTAGGCGCCGCGGCCGAAGTAGATGGTGTTGAGGTAGGCGGCGAGGATGTCTTCCTTGCTCCACTGGCGGGCCATCTTGGCCGAGATGACCAGCTCGTGCATCTTGCGTGTCATCGACCGCTCGTCACCGACCAGCGCGTTCTTCACGTACTGCTGGGTGATGGTCGAACCACCACCGGCGCTCTCCTTGCCCAGGATGTTGTCGCGGGCGGCGCGGGCGAAGCCCGAGACCGAGAAGCCGGGGTTGGTGTAGAAGTCGCGGTCCTCGGCGGCGATCACGGCATTGCGCACGTGCGGCGGGATCTGATCGATCGAGACCTCGGTGCGGTTGCCCTGCGGCGGGACCACCTTGCTGATCTCGGTGGTGCCGTCGGCGGCGTAGATCATGGCGACCTGGTTGGTCTCCAGATCGCCCGGCTTGGGCACCGACACTGCCGTGTAGGCGACCAGGAACACCGCGCTCGGCACGACGATGGCCAGCGCCATCAGGACGTAGAGGGTCCGGCGCACGCCCCGCCAGGGGAACTTCTTCTTGGTCACCGAACCATCACTACCGGAGCCGTCGTCGCCCCCGCCACCGTCGCGGCGGTTGCGCGGACCGGTCGGCGGCGGGGTGCCGCCGCTGCCGGTGGCCCGTCGTTCGCCGGTGGTGGGCCCGCCGGGACGGCGTCCGGCACCCGGACGCGCGGCGCCCGCGGCACCCGCGCGGGTGGTGCGGTTCACATCGTCGGCGCGCACCGCGCGGCCCGCGCCGGTCTGCCCGGAACGCACGGTCGGTTCGTCGGGGGTGCCGGGACGCGGCAGCTTCTGGGTGGCACCGGCCGCGGGCGCGGGGCGACCCGGCTGCGGCGGCCTGCCCTGGCCGCCCTGCGGGCCGTTCGGGCGCACGCGCTGCGTCGGCCCGCTCGACGGGTTGTTGACGCGCTGAGTCGGACCGCTGGCCGGACCACCGGCGCGCTGAGCCGGGCCGCCCGCGCGCTGGGTGGGATCACCGCCGGGCCGCGGGGCTGGCCCGCCGGGTCGCTGTGGGGGCGGGCCCTGGCGCCGCGGCGGCATTCCGCCCGGCGGCGGGCCCTGTTGCCGGTTCGGCGGCGGACCGCCCTGTGGACCGCGCGCGCCCGGCGCCGGTCCGCGTCCGCCCGGTCCGGGAGCGCCCTGGCCGGGTCCGCCCTGGCGCGGCCCGTTCGGCGGCATCGGCCTGCGCGGCGGCTGACCGCCCCGCGCGTCGTCACCGAAGGGGGAGGGCTCGTAGGGCGAACTCACTGACCAGATCTCCATAACTTGTAAGGTTCAACCGGCACACGACATCCGCGCCGGAGCACCGGCGCGGATACCTTGCACCCTGAACAGCAGTGCCTCACGGGGTGGTCATTCGGCGACCTGTCACTCGGCGACAGAACGCCGCCCCGCTCGCGAACTCGTCCGGCGCCGGGCCGGCGCGGGCGCCGATCCGAGCACATACGACTGCACCAGGTGGTTCCAGCTGCACGAGCGGCACACCTCGACGACGTGCACCGAGAACTCCTCGCTCGATTCCGCCATCCGGATCAGCTCCTCCGGTGTCCGCGCCGACCCGGCCGCCTGGCCGAGCCCGTCGCCGAACACCCAGGAGACCAAGGTCAGCTGCTCTTTCCGGCAGATCGGGCAGGTCACCTCACTGCCCCGGCCGTGGAACTTGGCGGCCCGGAGCAGGTACGGATTCGCATCGCACACCTCGGCGACACCCACCCGGCCCGCGTAGACGTCAGCCAGCAGCGACCGGCGCCGGAGCGCGTAGTCGACCACCTGCCGCTGAATTCGCACGATCACCAGAGTAGCGGGGTTTGATTTGCGCCGCCGTGGGCACCGCGTCATCGGTGCGCTCGTCGTACACTCCCGATACCGGGGAGTGCCCGGATGTTTCCGCAGGTGAGGCGTACCAGGGCAATGGCTGATTCCGGGCGGGCCCGCGGGGCCGCCGATTCCGCGCTGCGAGCGCGTGATATCGATCGCGCGCAGGTGTCGACCGTGCTTGACGCGGCCTACGCCGAAGGCCAGCTGGGCGCACACGAGTACCACGATCGCGCCGACCGTGCCCGCACCGCGAAAACCCTCGGTGAGCTGCGGCGATTAACCGCAGACCTACAGTCTCCCGAAGCCCTCGGCGCCCGACCTGTCCCACGAAAACCGTTGGGCCGCAAGCACCCCGGCGAATATCCACCCCACACCAGAGCGCGTGATTCCGATCGCGCCGCCATCCGGACCGTCCTGGACGCGGCCCGCGCCGACGGCCAGCTGGACGCCGAGGAGCACACCGCTCTGTCCGGCCTGGCCGAGGACGCGCGCACCCTGGGCGATCTCGCCACCCTGGTCGCCGAGCTGCAACAGCGCCCGGCCGCCCCGGTGAAACCCCGCGCCCGCCGCACCGCCCGCCTGGTCACCGTCGCCGCGGCGGCGCTGGTGGCGGTCGCCGCCTTCGCCTGGACGGTCCGCGACGACAACCCGCCCGTCCCCGATCCGGGCATCACCGCCGAGCCCGTGTCCATGGAACCCGTCGTCATCCCCACGCCCGACCTCACCACCGGCGCCGGATTCCGCCAGTTCCGCACCGACTACCTCGCCAAGTTCGGTGACACCCTCGTCGACGAGGCCGTCCTGCACGACGAGCACGCCTCGGTCGATCGCCGCGCTCCGGACAAGCCCACCTGGACCGTCGACTACACCTATCGCGGCGGTTTCGACCGGTCCACCTCGCAGCTCACCACCCGCGCCCGCGATGCCGTCGACATCGACCTGGCGCTGGTGGACGCCACGGCCCTCGACACCGCCTTACGCGAGGCCGCGACCACGGTCCGCGTCCCGGACGGCAAGGTCACCCACCTGCGGATCGCGAAGGACAGCTGGACGGGCGGCCACCCGGCCATCACCGTGTTCGTGCGCAACGAACTCGGCGAGGCGGGCGATTTCGTGCTCGCGCTCTCGGGCGAACTGCTCTCGATCGATCCGTACGAAGGATGAGCCCGCGATGAAGCCGAAGAACCTGCGGGCCACCGACGCCGACCGCACCGACGCGTGCGCCCTGCTCGACGCCGCCCTGGCCGACGGCCAGCTCACCGCCGCCGAGCACGACACCCGCACCGCCGCCGCCCTGCGCGCGGAGACCTTCGGCGCCCTGGACCGCCTGGTCGACGACCTGCAAACCCCCGCCGACCTGGCCGCCACCCCGCTGGCCAGGGGCATCCCCCGCGCACCCCGCCGCTGGTGGCTCCCGGTCGGCGCGGTCCTGCTGGCCGGGCTGACCGGTGCGCTCGCGGGCCTGCTCGGCCGTACCGTCGGCGACACCGTGGCGGCCGACCCGCTGCCCGACTTCACCACCGGCCCCGGATTCGCCCACTTCCTGGCCGATTACCGGGCCGAGTTCGACTCCACCCTCGTCGACGAGGTCACCGTCTTCCCCGACCGCGTCACCGTCCGCCGCGCGGCGGGCCCGGGCAAACAGGTCCACATCACCTACCGGGGCGATTTCGACACCGCCGGTTCGCCGACCTCGCGCCAGCCGAAGACGCCCACCCTCGACCTGGCCGAGATCGATGTGGCCAAGCTGTCGGGCTACCTCGCGGGCGCCCCGGAGACGGCGAAGGTCCCGGGCGGCGCGGTCTGGATGTTCGACATCGAGGTCGACGACCCGACCGAGAAGCCGCAGCGGGTCGAGGTGAGCATCCACGTGAAGAACGCGCATGAGGAATCGGGCCACTTCATCGTCTCGGCGGCGGGCGAGCCGGTCGCGGTGCATCCCTTCAAGCCCTGACCAGGGCATCTCACCTGGCACAACGCAGTGATGTGCGTCATTCGGCTATGCCTTGTTATATCGCTCCGATATAGTTGGTACTCGCATCCATCGGTTAGGTCTGTTCGGTCTGTCGGGCCGACATAGTGCAGGGAGTGAGGTCGGCAGTGCTCGAATTGGCGATTCTCGGCCTGCTCCTGGACGCACCCATGCACGGCTACGAGCTGCGTAAACGGCTCACCGGCCTGCTCGGCGCGTTCCGGGCCTTCTCCTACGGGTCGCTCTACCCCACGCTGCGCAGAATGCAGTCCGACGGGTTGATCGCCGAGGAGATTCCGGAGGGCGCGACCGCGCGCCGTGCGCGCCGCGTCTACCGGCTGACGCCGGTCGGGCGGGAACGGTTCAACGAACTCCTCGCCGACACCGGTCCGCAGAACTACACCGATGACGGCTTCGGCGTTCACCTCGCCTTCTTCAGCCGCACCCCTGCCGAGGCAAGGATGCGGATTCTCGAGGGCAGGCGACGTCAGGTCGAGGAGCGCCGAGAGGGACTGCGCGAGGCGATCAAACGGGCTTCCGGCTCGCTGGATCGCTACACGAGCCAGCTCCACCAGCTCGGATTGGAATCAAGCGAGCGCGAAGTGCGCTGGCTCAACGAGTTGATTGCGGCGGAGCAATCGACGAAGGCGGCACCACAGAAAGAGGGAAAGAGCGGCCATGAGTGATGTCAACAAGGTTGGGTCCGGCGAAGTTCGCGTCGCGATCGTCGGTGTGGGCAACTGCGCGTCGTCGCTGGTGCAGGGCGTGCAGTACTACAAGGACGCCGACGAGAACTCGACCGTTCCGGGCCTCATGCACGTCAAGTTCGGTCCCTATCACGTCAAGGACGTGAAGTTCGTCGCCGCGTTCGACGTCGATGCCAAGAAGGTCGGTTTCGACCTGGCCGAGGCAATCTTCGCCAGCGAGAACAACACCATCAAGATCTCCGATGTGCCACCCACCGACGTGACGGTCCAGCGTGGCCCGACCCTCGACGGCATCGGCAAGTACTACGCGCTGACCATCGAGGAGTCCGAGGCTCCCGCGGTCGACGTGGTCAAGGCGCTGAAGGACGCCCAGGTCGACGTCCTGGTCTCCTACCTGCCCGTCGGTTCGGAAGAGGCCGACAAGTTCTACGCCCAGTGCGCCATCGACGCGGGCGTCGCCTTCGTCAACGCGCTGCCGGTGTTCATCGCCTCCGACCCGGTCTGGGCGCAGAAGTTCGTCGACGCGGGTGTCCCGATCGTCGGTGACGACATCAAGTCCCAGGTCGGCGCGACCATCACCCACCGCGTGATGGCCAAGCTGTTCGAGGACCGCGGCGTGGTACTCGACCGCACCTACCAGCTCAATGTCGGCGGCAACATGGACTTCAAGAACATGCTCGAGCGCGAGCGTCTGGAGTCCAAGAAGGTCTCCAAGACCCAGGCCGTCACCTCCAACCTCAACGGCCCGCTCTCGGGCAAGGTGCACGACCGCAACGTCCACATCGGTCCCTCGGACTACGTGGAGTGGCTCGACGACCGCAAGTGGGCCTACGTCCGCCTCGAGGGTCGCGCCTTCGGTGACGTGCCGCTGAACCTGGAGTACAAGCTCGAGGTGTGGGACTCGCCGAACTCGGCGGGCATCATCATCGACGCCGTCCGCGCGGCCAAGATCGCCAAGGACCGCGGCATCGGTGGCCCCGTCATCCCGGCCTCGGCCTACCTGATGAAGTCCCCGCCGGAGCAGATCGCCGACGATGTGGCTCGGACGCAGCTCGAGGCGTTCATCATCGGGGCTGAGTAGGTTCTGACGTGAAGGCCGGTGGTTGCGAGATTTTCGCGGCCACCGGCCTTTT
Organism: Nocardia sp. SSK8; assembly: GCF_037034205.1. Taxonomy (NCBI): domain Bacteria; kingdom Bacillati; phylum Actinomycetota; class Actinomycetes; order Mycobacteriales; family Nocardiaceae; genus Nocardia; species Nocardia sp. SSK8. The sequence goes on along the minus strand of NZ_JBAGKD010000011.1, from coordinate 174,584 downwards.
GTCTACATGTCCCCCGGGAAGTGGACGCTGTGTTTGTTGGAGCGCTGGCGCGCTTGAGTCGCGGCCCCTAGGGGCCGCCGGTCAGCGCTCGAGACTCGCGCCTGCGGCGCATGCGCTTCGAGCGCTGACCGGCGACCCGGCCGCGACCGGCCGACTTCGTCGGCCGCCGCTCCTCGGGGTCGCGGGTGCGGGGTTGGGAGTGCGGTCATGGCGGTGTTGTTTGGTGCGCTGGCGTGGGTGGGTCGGGGTTCCAGGGCTGCGGGCAGGCGATCTTGCTTGCTGGCCCTGCTGCTCCTCGGGGTCGCGGGCGGTCAAGGCCTTTCAGTCCAGGGAGACGTAGACCTCGACGCTGGTGGGGCCGGTGTAGCGCTCTAGTTCGGCGGTGTGGGAGCGGGTGATGGTGCCTGCGTTCTCGGCTTTGATCACTTGGGCCCAGGCGGTGCGTAGGAGGTCGTAGGGCTTGTCGGAGACGACGAACTTGGCGTAGCGGCCCGCGGGGATGCGGGTGAGTACGTCGCCCTCGTCGATGTCGTCGAGGCCGTCGACCTCGTAGCCGAGCACCGCGACGGCGTGGTCGTTCTGGCCGATGTAGGCGGCCGCGCGCGGCACGGACTTCTCCCGCGAGAGGTAGCGGTCCCAGGTGAAGTTCACCAGGTCCAGGTCGCGGGCGGTCACCTCGCGCCCGGCCAGCGGCACGGTCAGGCCCGCGATCAGCCCGTCGTCGAGGGTGACGATCTCGAAATCGACTGCCATGGTCACTCGGCGCCCTTCTCGTCGGTCAGCGACACGTAGATCTCCACCGAGTTCTCGTCCGGGTACTGCTCGTAGTCGCCCGCGTAGGCGCGGTCGAACTCGCCTGCCGCCTCGGCGTCCCAGATCTGGCGCCACAGCGCGACGATGGTGTCGCCCCGGTTCTCGCCGGTGGCGCTGAACACCGCGTAGCGGCCCGCGGGGATGCGGGCGAGGACGTCACCGACCTGCAGATCCGCGAGGGTCTTGCACTCGTAGCCGACGATATGGGTCAGGTAGGAGTTGATCTCCGCGGCGAAATCGACGTACCCGGTCGCGACCGGTCCCGGTAACTGCGGCCGCGCCAGCAGATGCCGCCACGCTTCCACCACTTTGGCTCGCCGCGGACCCTCGACGGCGAGCGCCGGGCTGCGGAGCACCGTGCCCGCGATCAGCGTCTCGGGACGGTCAACGACATTGAAATCCACCTGCGTAGCCCCTATGTCTAGTCTCGTCGTCGCTCGAGCGCGTCCATCTTCCCGCATCGCTACGACAGGTTCCGCGCCGGGCTCGTTCGCGCTCTGGCCAACGATGTTGCCATGTCCGCTCTAGCGCGGGGTCCCGGTGGCCAATCCGTGATCTATCGTCCCCCGCCACCGAGCCCGGGGAAGAGTTCGCCGGGCTGCGCGGGGGTGGGCGCGGGCGGGATGATGATCACCGGCGCGGGGGTGCGCGGCGTGTCGGCGGGCGGGTCGAACAGGCCGGGTGTCGAGGTCGGCGGGGTGGTCGGGTCGAGGATGCCGGGACCGGCCGCCGGTGGCGTGATGATCAGCGGCGGCGGACTGCGCCGGGACGTGGGCGGATTGAGGATGTCGTAGTCGCCGCCGCTGCGCGAGGGCGCGGGCACCACCGGATTCGACAGCGGTGGCACCTCGAACTGCTCGACCGGGGTGCCCGCCAGCGCGGTGTCCATGGTCTGTTTCCAGATGTCGGAGGGCAGCCCGGAGCCGTAGATCGCGCCGCCACCACCGGTCCGCAGCGGTTGCGGCTGCTCGGTACCCACCCACACCGCCGTCGACAGCGAGGGCGTGTAGCCGATCATCCAGGCGTCCTTGTTGTCCTTGCTCTCGCCCAGCTGCGTGGTGCCGGTCTTGGCCGCCGACGGCCTGCCCTCGGCCAGGCCGTGCCCGTTGGAGTAGTTCGCGATCGGCAGCATGGCCTGGGTGGTCGCGTCGGCGATGCCCGCGGTGATGCGCTGCTCGGGTTCCGGTGCCGAGCGGCCGAATCCGTAGTCCACCGAGCGATCCAGCAGCACCTGCCCGTCGCCCTTGGTCACCCGCTGCACGAAATGCGGCTGCCGGTAGACCCCGTGATCGGCCAGCGTCGCGTACGCCGAGGCCATATCGATCGGCCGAACCAGGTACTGGCCGAGCACGATTCCGTTCAGCGGCGGCCCACCGGCCTCGGTGAGCGTCTTCTCCTCCAGCCCGGGAATGTGTTCCGGGATCCCGGCCTGGTGCGCGGCGTCGGCGATCGAGCGCGGCCCGTCGGCCATGGTCATGGTGAGCCGGTAGAAACTGGTGTTCAGCGAGCGCTTGAGCGCCTCGGTCAGCGGGCACTGGCCGCAGGAATCGCCACCGTCGTTGGTGATCTCGGTACCGCGGTCGTGGATGGGGGAGCTGTCGATCGCCCTGGTCACCGGGATGCCCTGCTGCTGGGCCGCCACCAGCGCGAACACCTTGAACGAGGACCCGGTCTGCAGCGGCGCCTGCGCGAAATCGAAGCCGGTGCCGTCCTCGCCGCCGTAGTAGGCGCGCACCGCGCCGCTGCGCGGATCGATCGAGACCACCGCCGCGCGCAATTGCGGTGGCTGCCAGGACAATCGCTCACGCACCGCGTCGACCGCGCCCGCCTGGGCGGTGGCGTCGATGGTGGTGGTGATCTGCAGGGCTCCGGTATTGATGTCGGCGTCGGTCAGGCCAGCGGCGCGCAGCTCGCGCAGCACCTGGGTGCGGATGTGGCCCTCCGGGCCGAGCGCGGCGGGCTCGGCGGGCAGGTCGGGCAGCGGCAGGATCTCCGGGAACTCGGTGGCGTCGCGGTCGCCGGGGGCGAGCACGTTCATCTCGACCATGCCGTCGAGCACGTACTGCCAGCGCGCGCGCAGCTGGTCGAAGTGGGTTTCCGGGTCGAGCACCGAGGGCGAGCGGATCACCGCGGCCAGCACCGCGCCCTCGGCGAGGGTCAGCTCCGGAACCGGTTTGCCGAAGTACGCCTTGGCCGCCGCGGCGATGCCGTAGGCGCCGCGCCCGAAATAGATGGTGTTGAGGTAGGCGGCGAGGATGTCTTCCTTGCTCCACTGCCGCGCCATCTTCGCCGCGATGATCAGCTCGCGCATCTTGCGGGTGACGGTGCGTTCCGAACTCAGGAAGGCGTTCTTCACATACTGCTGGGTGATCGTCGACCCGCCGCCCGCGTTGTCGTTGCCGAGCAGGTTGTCGCGGGCCGCGCGCAGGAAGCCGCTGGTGGAGTAGCCGGGGTTGGTGTAGAAATTGCGGTCCTCGGCCGCGAGCACCGCGTCGCGCACCGGCACCGGCACCTCGGCGAGCGGGATCGGGATCCGATTGCCTTTGGGCGGAATGAATTTGGTGAGCACGGTGGTGCCGTCGGCGGCCAGCACGGTGGCGGGCTGCTCGACCGCGACCTCGGCCGGTTCCGGGATCTCCGCACTCCAGTAGATGGCCGCGAACAGCAGCGCGGGCACGCAGAAGAAGATGATGAACAGTGCCAGCAGCAGTCGCCGGATGCGTTGCGCGCGCGTGCGGGGCGGGCGGTCGGAGGGTAGCGGCGTGTCGTCGTCGGGATCGACGGCGGCCAGCCGGGCGGCCTGCGCGCGCCGGGCGGCGCCCTTGCGTGGCTGGTCGCGTGCTGCACCCTCGGAGGCCACGACCATCCCCTTCCCGCGCGAGGAGAACACCACCTGCCTAACGATGCAGGCGACTCTACCCGGCGGGGGCCGCCGAACCCGGGAACCGCGATGGGGGCGGCGAACGAGCCGCCCCGCCGCCCTCAGCTCTTCACACCACCCGCGGTGAGCCCGGAGATGATCCGGCGCTGGAAGATCAGCACCATGATCACCAGCGGCACCGTGACGATCACACCCGCCGCCATGATCGCCGCGTACGGCTGCACCAGCGGGTCGTTACCGGAGAAGCTCGCGATGGCCACGGTCACCGGCCGGGTGTCCTCCCCCGAGAGCAGCCGCGCCAGCAGGTACTCGTTGACCGCGGCGATGAACGCCAGGATCGCGGTGGTGAACACCGCGGGCGCGGCCAACGGCAGCATGATCAGCCGGAACGCCTGCGCCTTGCTCGCCCCGTCGATGCGCGCGGCCTCTTCCAGCTCCCACGGCAGTTCGGCGAAGAACGAGGCCAGGATGTAGACCGTCATCGGCAGCACGAAGGAGATGTTCGGGATGATCATCGCCTGGTACTCGCCGATCCAGCCCAGGTCGGTGAACAGCTGGAACAGCGGCGTCACCAGCACCACGGCCGGGAACATCGAGGCCGACAGGATCAGCCCCGATACCAGGTACTTGCCCGCGAAGGTCATCCGGGCCAGCGCGTAGGCGGCCAGCACGCCGAGCACCAGCGCGATCGCGGTGGTCGCCGAGCCGATGATCACGCTGTTGAGCAGCGCCTTGCCGAAGTCGTTGCCGCGGCTGGTGTCGAACGCGTTGCGGAAGTTCTCCAGCGTGAGATGGGTGGGCCAGGGCGTGGAGTCGAAGGTGTGCGCCGGATCGCGGAAGGCCACCACGGTCATCCAGTAGAACGGGCCGAGCCCCCACACCAGCACGATCAGCACGCCCAGATACATCCGGACGGTCCCGAGGCGCTTGCGCCACGACACCGGCGGCACCGCGACCTCCGCGCGTGCCACGTCGGGTTCCTTGGTCATCGAGATGCTCATCAGTGCGCCTTCCGCTGTTCTTCCTGGGTGCGGACAGCGTTGGCGCCCAGCACCTTCACCAGCACGAACGCGATGGCGAAGACCAGTAGGAAGGTGATCGTGGAGAGCGCGGCCGCGCTGTTGGGGCCCTGGCGCACCTGATCGACCACCAGGATCGACAGCGTGGTCGTGGCCGGGTTGGAGCCGGTCATGATGGCGGGCAGGTCGTACATGCGCAGCGCGTCCATGGTGCGGAACAGCACCGCGACCAGCAGCGCGGGCTTGAGCAGCGGCAGCGTGATGTGCACGAACCGCTGCCAGGCCGAGGCGCCGTCGACCTTGGCCGCCTCGTAGACATCATTGGGGATCACCTGCAGGCCGGCCAGGATCAGCAGCGCCATGAACGGCGTGGTCTTCCAGACATCGGCGAAGATCACCGCGAACCGCGAGGCCCACGGGTCCGAGGTCCACAGGATGTGGGTGCCGAGCACCCGGTTCACCACGCCGTCGTACTGGAACATGAACTCCCACAGCCGCGCGGTGACGGCGGTCGGAATCGCCCACGGGATGAGCACCGCGGCGCGCAGCAGGGCCCGGCCGCGGAAGGTCTTGCCCATCACCATGGCCATGCCGAGGCCGAGCACGGCCTCGAGCGTCACGGTCACCACCGTGAAGAACAGGGTGATGCCGACCGCGGCCCAGAACTGCGAGCCCAGCGTGCCGGTCGGGCACGACTCGGTGCCCGCCAGCGTGGCGCACTGCTGCAGCAGCCAGTGCGTGTAGTTGCTCAGCCCGGCGCTGCCGCCCTCGACGAACATGCCGGTGGCCGGGTCGATACCGGCGTCCTGCTGGAAGGACATCCAGATCGCCTGGAACACCGGATATCCGATGACCACCGCCAGCGCGACGAGCACCGGCGCGACGAACAGCCAAGCCTTGCCGGATCGTCGCAGTTCCAGCGCAAGCCCGCGCTGCTTGGCTCCCGAAGGATCCGACACCGTTAACTACTCTCCTACGGTCTGGTCGGGTCCGCTGCCTGCGCTACGAACCGGAACCGGCTGTCTCGATTCCCTTTTGCATCCCGGCCACCGCGTCGTCGACCGACTTGGTGCCGTTGAGGGCAGCATAGGCGTTGTCCTGGATGGCCTTCGACACCGCGGGATAGAACGGGGTCACCGGACGCGGCACCGCGCTGGCGATGGACTCCTTGAGCGCGGGCAGGTACGGCATCTTGGCGATCAGGGCCGGGTCGTCGTAGAGCGAGGCGCGCACCGGAGGCAGGGCGCCGGAGGCGATGATCTGCTGCGCCTCCTCGCTGATCAGGAAGCGCACGAAATCGGCCGCGGTGGCCTTGTTCTTGGAGAACGCGCTGATCGCGGCGTTGTAGCCACCGAGGGTGGAGGCGCCGACACCGGTGTTGCCGGGCAGCGGGGCAACGCCGAACTTGTCCTTCACCACCGAGGAATCGGCGTTGGCCTGGGCGTAGAGGTAGGGCCAGTTGCGCAGAAACAGCAGCTTGCCGGACTCGAACGCGCTGGCGCTCTCGCCTTCCTTGAAGGTGATGGCTTCCTTGGGGATGTCACCGTTCTGGTAGGCGTCGACGAGGACCTTCAGACCGGCCTTGGACTCCGGGCTGTTCACGGTCGGGGTCTTGCCGTCGGCGCCGACGAAGCTGCCGCCGTAGGCGTTGATGATCTCGGCGGTGTTCACGGTCAGGCCCTCGTAGGGGAACAGCTGACCGGCGTAGCAGCCGAGGTTGTTCTCGCGCGCGATCGGGCACTGACCGAGCATCTCGCTCCAGGTCTTGGGCGGGGTCGGCACCAGGTCCTTGCGGTAGTACAGCAGGCCACCGTTGGTGTTCTTGGGCGCCGCGTACAGCTTGCCGTTGTAGGTGGCGCTGGCCACGGTCGGCGCGAGCAGCGGAGTGGTGTCGATCGAGAAGCTGTCCTCGAGCGGCTGGATCCAGCCCTTGGCCGCGAACTCGGCGGTGTTGGGCACGTCGAGGGCGACCACGTCGTAGCCGTCCTGCTTGGCCCGGAAGTGCTCGGCCAGGTCGTCGTGCTGCTGGGTGCCGTCGGCCGACTGCTCCTTGAAGGTCACCTGCTCGTCCGGGTGCGCGGCGTTCCACCGGTCGATGAGCTGCCGGACCACCCCGGTCTCGGTGGTGTCCTTGCCCTCGACGTAGGTGATCGGGCCACGGCCGGTCAGATTCTGGCCCAGCGCGTTGCCCCCATTGTCGCTGGAGCAGGCGGTCGCGAACGACGCGGTCAGCAACGCGATCGAGGCAGCAGCCATCGCCGCTCTGGGGACAATCTTCAAGGCCATCGCAGACACTCCAGGGTCGAGACAGTGAGCAGCAGCACACCGTGCGGTGCAACAGGGAACATACATGGTGGGCGGTGTTCACGTCCGATCGTCCTGCCCAATCGCGTACTTTCGAGTCAGTTCCCTGATCCGGGCCTGTCGGTGGGGTGTCCTAGGCTCGTCGCGTGACGAGTCCATCGCCGTCGACGCCCGACCGGATGCTCACCCGGATCGGTGGTTTGCTGCGCAAGGCCGAGTCCACCGACAACGAGCACGAGGCCGAGGCGTTCCTGGCGGCGGCGCAGCGGCTGGCCACCAAGTCCTCGATCGATCTGGCGGTCGCGCGCTCGCATGTCAGCAGGCGCGAGCGCAGGTCGGTGCCGGTGCAGCGGATCATTCCGATCGGTGAGCCCGGCCGCAAGGGGTTGCGCACCTATGTGCAGCTGTTCGTGGCCATCGCCACGGCCAACGATGTGCGCTGCGATGTCGCCCGCAGCTCCACCCAGGTCTACGCCTACGGGTTCGCCGCCGATATCGACACCTGCGAGGCCCTCTACGCGAGCCTGCTCATCCAGATGGTGCGGGCCTCGGACCACTACATCAAGTCCGGCGCCTATCGCGCGGCCACCGTGGTCAAGGTGGTTACCGAGAAGCGTCTCGGCCGCACCGTGCGGCGCAAGATCGAAGCGCCCGTCGCCGGGGTCACCGCTCGCCTCAACTTCCAGATGGCCTTCGCCGCCCGCGTCGGCGCCCGCCTGGCCGAGGTGAAGGCCGAGGTCGTGGCCGAGGAATCCGCCACCGTCGCCACCGGCACCGCCCTGGCCCTGCGCGACAAGGAAGTAGCCCTCACCGACTTCTACACCGCCACCTCCGAGGCCCGCGGCACCTGGCGCGGCCCGCAAACCTCCACCGGCCATTCCGCCGCCGCCCGCCGCGCGGGTGACCGGGCAGGCCGAACCGCGCGCCTCGGCCCGTCACCCGAATTGCCCGCCGCGCGGGGAAAGCTGGACCGATGAGCGCTGCCCGCACGGTCGGCCCCGTCGCGAACAGCCTCCATACGGGCCGCCATGGGAGTCGGGTTCGGTCGCGCCCCGGCGCGAACAGTGGCCAGGCGAGCCGCCATGGGAGTCGGGTTCGGTCGCGCCCCGGCGCGAACAGCGGCGAGATGGGCCGCGACGGGGGCCAGGTCTGGGCGCGCCCCGGCGCGACGTGGGTCCATCGGGCGCGAAGGGTTTGGGCGGGCCGACGTGTCTGGTGAGGGGGTGCGGCGGGCGCGCGATACCCAGCGGGCGAAGGTGTACGACGCGGAGCACCTGGTGCGCGGGGTATTCGACCGCGCGGAGGAATTCGGGCACCGGGGTATCGATGCGTATGGCTCGCGATTGACCCTGCCGGTGGAGCGCAAATTCGCGTCGGTCGAATCAGTGCAGTCCTATACCGACAAAGTGCTGTCCCTGAATTGGGTTCGTACGCAATGGGATCGCGCGTCGATACCGATCATGGTCCGCGCGCGATCAGGCACTTCGGCCGCGCACTACGAGCCGGAAACAGCTGTCATGGCCGTCCCCTTACATACCGGCTCGACCGCCTGGGCCCTGCGCGAACTCGTCGTCCTGCACGAACTCGCCCACCACCTGGCCCCGGACGCTTCGGAGGCGCCGCACGGTCCCGAATTCTGTACCCGCTATGTGGAATTGGTCGATGGCGTGATCGGCCCCGAAGCAGCCTTTGTGGTCCGCGCGACGTTCAGCGGGTGCGGTGTCCGCTTCGGATGACAGATGGCGAGATCGTGCAATTCGACACCGCGCAGTCGAAATACCGACTGCGCGGCGGTGGGTTGCACGATCAGGCCGGAGTCGGCGGATCAGTCCTCCGCTACCCGTACCTCGACCTCGATATTGCCGCGGGTGGCGTTGGAATACGGGCACACCTGGTGCGCCTGGTCGGCGAGGGCCTGGGCCTCGTCGCGGGTCAGGTGGGGGAGCGAGATCTCCAGGGTGACGGCGAGTCCGAATCCGCCCTTGTCGTTCGGGCCGATCGAAACCTGGGCGCCGACAGCGGAATCCGCGATATTCGCGCCCGCCTTCTTCCCGACCAGGCGCAACGCGGAATGGAAGCACGCCGCGTACCCGGCGGCGAAGAGCTGCTCGGGATTGGTGCCAGCGCCATCGCCGCCCATTTCCTTCGGCGGCGCGAGCACCACATCGAGCTTGCCGTCGGTGGTGCGGGCGGTGCCGGTGCGGCCTTCGCCGCTGGCGAGGGCTTCGGCGGTGTAGATGACCTGCATGGGAGCTCTCATTTCTCGGTGAGGGTGTCGGTGAGTTTGCGCAGCAAGCCGCGCAGGGCGACGGCCTCCTCGCCGGTGAGCCCGGCGAGCTGGGCCATCTCGGCCGGAATCCGGCACGCTTCGGCGCGCACGGCCCGGCCGCTGTCGGTGAGCACGATGTCGACGCGCCGCTCGTCCACGGCCCCCCGCCTTCGCTCGATATACCCCGTCGCCTCCAGCCGCTTGAGCAGCGGCGACAGCGTGCCCGAGTCCAGGTCGAGCGCCGTGCCGAGCTCGCCCACACTGCGCCCGTCGCGCTCCCAGAGCGCGAGCATCACCAGATACTGCGGATAGGTCAGCCCGAGCCGTTCCAGCTTCGGCCGGTAGACCGCCGTCATCGCCCGCGAGGCCGCGTACAGCGGGAAGCACAGTTGCTCATCGAGGGTGAGTCCGTCGGTCATGCCAACAAGATAGCGCACAATTAAGTTGTGCACAACTAAAATGTGCGCGATGGCGCGCACGCGGGGATGCGCTTATTTCTCGTCGAGCAGTGCGCGCACGCGTTCGTAGCGCCGCATCCACCAGTCGACCCGCTCCGGGTCGGGATGGCGATACTTCGCCAGCAGTTCGGGTTCGGGCTCGGGTGGGGTAGTCGGGACCGGGAGCCAACCGTCGACGGGCAGTAGGGATTCCGCGACGAGGTCGCCCTCGAAGAGGGCGAGAGTGCCCAGCCCGCAGGCGAATTCGAGCGACGGCAGTGTCCCGGCCAGTGCCAGCTGAGCCGAGAGCCCGACGCTGGTCTCCAACGCCGACGACACCACCGTCGGCAACCCCGCCGCCTCGGCCACCGCGACGGCCCGCCGCACGCCACCCAGCGGCGTGCACTTGAGCACCGCCACATCCGCCGCCCCGGCCACCGCCACCCGCAGTGGATCCTCGGCCCGCCGGATCGACTCGTCCGCCGCGATCGGCACCGTCACCCGCCGCCGCACCTCGGCCAGCTCCTCGACCGTCGCGCACGGCTGCTCGACATACTGCAATCCTCCAGCGGCCCGGTCGATCTCGCTGATGTGCCGCACCGCCGTCTCCACATCCCACACCGCATTGGCGTCGACCCGGACGGCCCCGTCCCCGATCGCCTCCCGCACCGCCGCCACTCGCGCCAGATCCTCGGCCAGCGAATCCGGATGATCTGCGACCTTCACTTTCGCTGTCGCACAACCGGATTCCCGCACGATCCGCCCCGCCCGCACCGGGTCCACCGCGGGCACCGTGCAATTCACCGGAATCCGCTCCCGCACCGGCGCGGGCCACCCCACCTCCGCCTGCTCCACCGCGGTGGCCAGCCACCCCGCCGCCTCCCGATCCCCGTACTCGGGAAACGCGCAGAACTCCCCCCACCCCACCCGGCCCCGAATCAGCATCCCCTCGCGCACAGTGATCCCCCGAAACCGCGTCCGCAGCGGAATCGCATAAACCAACGTGTCAGCGCCCATTTCCCGATCGTAGAACGCCCCCGATTCCCCAAGGAGTCGCGGTGCGCGGCGGCCGGAACCGCCATGCACCATGAGTTCAGAGGCGTTCGTAGATGGTCGCGTTAGCCAAACCGCCTGCCTCACACATGGTCTGCAGCCCGAATCGCGCTTCCCGCTGATGCAGCGCGTGCACCAGCGTGGTCGCCAACCGGGCACCCGAAGCCCCGAGCGGAAATGACGGCGGTGAGCATGAGCAGCGGGTCGTCCCCGGCGACGGCGAAACTGTGCACCCGGGCCAGCGGCCGCAGCCCGAGCTGGGCGGCACGCTCGCTGGTCATGATGAGCACCGCGGGGCGCTAACTATCATTGACTCAAGTCAGAAATGGGTATGATGTCCGTTATGGCAGCCGTGATGGAAGGACCCCTGGCCGATCTGAACCGGTGGAACACCGAGGGCTGTTCCATCGCCAGAGCCATGGACCTCATCGGCACCCGCTCGGCCATGCTCATCCTGCGCGAGGCCTACTACGGCACCCGCCGCTTCGACGGCTTCGCCCGCCGCGTGGGCATCACCGATGCCGCCGCCGCCAACCAGCTCCGCAAACTCACCGCGGCCGGACTCCTGAAAAAGCGCCCCTACCAGGAAGAAGGCAAGCGCACCCGGCACGAGTACGTGCTCACCGCCATGGGCCGCGACCTGCTCCCCGCCGTCGTGGCGCTGTGGCAGTGGGGCGACACCTACCTCCAGCCCGGCCCCCCGCCGCTGCTGCGCGTCGACGCCGAGACCGGCGAGCCCGTCACCGTCGACCTGCGCACCACCGACGGCAAACCGGTCGACCTCGAACACCTGACCGTGCGCGTCAACGAGGACTACCTGCGCGCCCGCAAACGCCCCGAGAAATAGGAACGGCCCCCACGGCACTCGCCGCGGGGGCCGGACAGCTCAGCGCAACCGGCTGCCGGTCTCGGGATGGAAGAAGTACACGTGCTCGGGATCGGCGGTGAGCTCGAGCTGCTCACCCTTGGCCGGGGGATTGCGCCAATCCACCCGCGCCACAATGGATTCCCCGGTCTGCCCGCTGGCGTCGGCCGAGAGCGCGCGCCCGTAGACGTAGGCGTCGGAGCCGAGCTCCTCGACCACGTCCACCTCCATCCGTAGCCCGCCCGAGCCCACCTCGAGGTGCTCGGGCCGGATGCCCAGCACCACCGAGCCCTCGGCCGCGTCCACCGCCGCGCGCGGCACCTTGATCGGGTACCCGCCGATGGTGACCGCGCCGTCGGCCACCGGCAGCGTGAACAGGTTCATCGCGGGCGAGCCCATGAACCCGGCCACGAACATATTGGCCGGGTCCCGGTACAGGTCACGCGGTGACGCGCACTGCTGCAACAGCCCGTCCTTGAGCACAGCCACCCGGTCACCCATGGTCATCGCCTCGACCTGGTCGTGGGTGACATACACCGTCGTGGTGCCCAGGCGCCGCTGGAGCTGGGCGATCTGGGTGCGAGTCTGCACGCGCAGCTTGGCGTCGAGGTTCGACAGCGGCTCGTCCATCAGGAACACCTGCGGCTGACGCACGATCGCGCGCCCCATCGCCACCCGCTGGCGCTGACCGCCCGAGAGCGCCTTGGGCTTGCGGTCCAGGTACTGCTCGAGATCGAGCAGCTTGGCCGCCTCGAGCACGCGCTGCTCGCGCTCGGCCTTGGCCACCTTGGCCAGCTTGAGCGCGAAACCCATGTTCTCCGCCACCGACATGTGCGGGTAGAGCGCGTAGTTCTGGAACACCATCGCGATATCGCGATCCTTGGGTTCGGCGTGGGTCACGTCGTCGGCGCCGATGAGAATGCGCCCGCCGTTGACCTCCTCGAGGCCCGCCAGCATGCGCAGCGAAGTGGATTTGCCGCAGCCCGACGGCCCGACCAGCACCAGGAATTCGCCGTCGGCGATCTCCAGGTCCAGGGCGTCGACGGCGGGTCGGTGCGCGCCGGCGTAGAGCCGGGTCGCGCGATCGAAGGTCACGGTAGCCATGCGTAGATCAGTCATCCCATCCCGGCAGGAACGTGCCGGACGATCCGAGAACAGGGTCGTCACGGATGGTAGCGGTAACCTCGATGACGGCCCACGCCCGCGAGTGCACAGGAGCACGGATGAGTCGTCGCGTTCGAATCGGAGTCCAGCTGCAACCCCAGCACGCCCCCGACTACAGCCGCATCCGCGACGCGGTGCTGCGCGCCGAGGACGCCGGGGTCGACATCGTCTTCAACTGGGACCACTTCTTCCCGCTCACCGGCGACCCGAACGGCGCGCATTTCGAATGCTGGACCATGCTGGGCGCCTGGGCCGAACAGACCGAGCGGGTCGAGCTCGGCGCCCTGGTCACCGGCGGCGGCTACCGCAACCCCGACCTGCTCGCCGATATGGCCCGCACCGTCGACCACATCAGCGGCGGCAGGCTCATCCTCGGCATCGGCGCGGGCTGGTTCGAACGCGACTACACCGAGTACGGCTACGAATTCGGCACCCCCGGCACCCGCCTGAACCTGTTGAAGGACAGCCTCGCCCGCATCTCCGCCCGCCTGGGCAAACTCCAGCCACCCCCGCTGCGCCACATCCCGATCCTCATCGGCGGCAAGGGCGAGCGCAAAACCCTGCGCTTGGTCGCCGAATACGCCGACATCTGGCACTCCTTCTCCGACGTCGACGCCCTCGCCCACCGCAACCAGGTACTCGCCGCCCACGCCACCGCCGCGGGCACCGACGAATCCCGCATCGAACGCTCGGTCCAATGGCTCGGCCGCCCCGAGGCCGACGCCCTCCACGCGGCAGGCGTCACCCTGTTCACCGTCGGCGTCTCCGGCCCCGACTACGACCTGACCACCGTCCGCGAGGCCATCGACTGGCGCGACGGAGTCAACCCCGAACTCCTCGAGGGCCTGGCCTAGTCGTACTCCAGCCAGCTCTCGCGCTGGAAGTACTCGTCGTCGGCGTCGTCGTCCTCGGGGGTAGGTGCAGAACGCGCCGCCGCCGGGGTGGTGTTCCAGCCATGTTCGGCAGGTCGAGGCTGGGCCTGCCCGACGGTGTTCCAGCCGTGCTCGGCAGGCTGAGGTTGGGCCTGTCCGGTGGTGTTCCAGCGAGGTTCGGCAGGCTGGGGCTGGGTCTGGCCGGTGGTGTTCCAGCCGTGCTCGGCGGGCTGAGGCTGAGTCCGAGCGGCAGTGTTCCCGCTCTGCGCGGCGGGCTGAGGTCGGTGCGGTGTCGCGGGCTGCGGGGTCAGCGGGGACTGGGCTGACGGTGGCGCCTGGCCGAGCGCGTCGACGTATCGTTCGCGCCGGTCACGCAGGCGCGGGTCAGTCTCCAACCGCGCCACGGCCGCCATCACCGCCGCGCGCGACTCGGCCAAGGCCGCGGCGTGCAGGCGGACGATCGTCGCGACGAGCGTGTCCGGGTCCAGCCGCCGAGCGGCCTCGGTGAGGTGCACCGCCTCCAGCGCACCGTCCGCACCCACCCGCACCGTGGCGATATTCCCCGCCGCCGAGGCGCTGGCTGGCTGGTTCAGTCCGGCGTGCAGACGCCCGGTGTCGGCGTCGAGTGGATCGAGCGCGCCTGTCATCTGATGTCTCCCCTGGTCGATCATCCCGTTCCGCAATGCCATCTATAGATGGCATTGCGCGGTGGATGCAATCTATAGTTGGCGCAGTCGATAGCGGTGGGGTGCGTCGCCGACACCCCGTGGGGAGGGAACCGAGTGAGTCCGACGCCGAGTACCGAACAATTCGATCTGGACCCAGACGCGGTGCGCGCCCTCGCGGCGGGCATGGGCACCGCCGGTCAGGAAGTGCAGGTCATCGGCAAGGGCGGCGCCCTGGCTGACGGCGTCTTCGAGTGCATGCCCAATGGCGACGCCCCGCGGGCGTATCAACTCGCCGCCCGCCGCGCCGACAAGGCCATGGGCGCGGTCGGCACCGCCCTGGCCGAACTCAGCGGCAAGACCATCGCCGCCGCACTCACCTTCCAGCAGCAGGACGACGGCCTGGCAGGCGCGCTGAGCGGGGTGACCCCGCGATGAGCCAGCACCTGACCGTCTCCCAGGTCGAGTCGTGGAAACCGGCCGCCTTCGGCACCCAAGCCACCGAGTTCGCGCGCCAGGCAGCCGAATTGCGCACCAAGATCCAGGACCAGTACCTCGCCGCCGACGCCTCCCGCGACACCTTCCGCCGCGAAACCGGCGACGCCATGCGCACCCGCTTCGACGAGATCCACACCAAGGCCCTGCTCATCGCCGACGCCCTCGACCGCGGCCGCGACGCCGCCACCTCCGCCCAGTGGACAATCAGCTCCGCCCAGGGCTTCCTCGCGTCGAAGAAGTCCGACGCGCTCGCCAAGAGCTTCGAGGTCCGCGACGACGGCACCTGCGTGATCTCCGAAACCGCCAAGCAGCGCCTCTATTCCGCGATCGCGAGTCACACCACCGACCCCACCGAGGTCGCCGACAAATACACCGTCGGTATGGCCGCCCTGCAACTCGACGCCAACACCCACACCGCCGCCGTCCAGGGCGCGCTGACCGGCGCCATGAACGCCGACACCGCTGCCGAATCCGCCATCGAGTCCGCCTTCGAAAACCTGCCAACCCCAGACTCTTTCGGCAACGCGACCACGCCCGCGACAGTTACTCCGCAGCCCCCGGCCAACGGCACACCGCAGGAGAACCGGCGATGGTGGGACTCGCTGACCGCCGCCCAGCAGGCCGAGATGCAGGCCACTTCGCCGAAGATCATCGGCAACCTCGATGGATTGCCCGTCGAAGTGCGGGACAAGGCGAACCGGGCGACGATCCCGGACGAGCAGGCCCGCCTCGACGGCGAACTGACCAAGTATCAGGACGCCATGGTGACCGCCGCCGCCACGGGCGACATGGCCGGGGTCGCCGCGGCACAAACCGGGCTGGACCGTACCGAACAGAAACTGAAGGACCTCGCGGCGGTGAATACTGCCATCGGGCAGAGCGCCACCGCGACCGACCCGCCGCGCTACCTGATGGCGCTGGATATGGAGTCCGGCCGCCAGGGCCGCGCGGCGGTATCGGTCGGCAATCCCGATACGGCAGACCACATTTCGGTGACAACGCCAGGTCTCGGTTCCAACCTCGACGAAACCCTGCTCGGTGGTGGGGAACCGAAGAATCCCAACGGGGGAATGGTCGGCGAGGCACAGAATCTGATCAGAACCTCTGAGGCGCAGCTGGAGTCGGCCGGTCGGGGCGGCGAGCAGATCGCGTCGATCGCGTGGTTCGGCTACGACCCGCCACAGGGTGGCATGTCCAGTTGGTCCGACCTCGAGCCGGACACGATCAATGTGCTCAACGAGGGCAGGGCACAAGAGGCAGCACAACCACTGTCGTCGTTCTACGCGGGTCTCGACGTGGCCAGTGCGAAAAACGACCCGCACATCACCGCGCTGGGTCATTCCTACGGCTCATTGGCGACGAGTCTCGCGCTGCAGGAAAAGGGCGGCGGAGTCGACGATGTGGTCTTCTACGGCTCACCCGGATTGGGCCGCGAGATACCGATGCACGGCGCCCTGGCGCCCGTTCCGGCGATTCTGGCGGAGGCAGGTGTCAACGACACCGTCTCCGGTGCCAGCGATCTCGGCTTGTCCGACAACCATGTCTACGAGATGACCGAACACGGCGACCCGGTCGCCAATATCGATGGATTCGGCCGCAGCCCGCACAAGATGGACTGGGTCACCCACCTGAGTACCGACCCGATCACGGTCGGCGGGCAGCATTACGAGAGCGGCGCCGACAATCCGCATTCCGAATACGGGCGCTCGGGGTCGAACGGCAATCTGAACCGCTCCGGATACAACCTGGCCGCCGTCGTCGCCGGTCTTCCCGAATTGGCCACCGATCCGAAGACCGACCGGTGAACCGGCGCCGGACCGGCCCGAAGGTCGCAGTGTCGATCTGCTGTTTGGCCGGGATGGTCGCGCTTTCCGGGTGTGACGCCGCGCGCACCCACCCGGCGATCACCGGGCCGGAGGAAACCGCCGCCGCGACACAGCGATTGCGTGAACTGCCCGGTATGGAAACAGAATTCACCGCGATGCGCGCGGTCGCGGTGGAACTCGGCGCGGTCGCCGCCGAACTGGTGCCAGGGGTCAGCTTCGAGTGGTCGAGAAGCGATTCTCTCGATAGCAGGCAATGCCCCGCACCCTACGACCAGACCGGCGGGCAGACCATCGGCCTCGAGCCCTATCGGTCCACCGATCCGGTCGCCGTTTCCGACGAAGTGTGGCAGCAGTTCACCCGTCGAGCCGGGACTGTCGTCAGCCGGGTGGGTGCGACGCCCAGCGACCCCGCGCCGGATCCGCGGGCGAGTAGCCAATCGTTCGGAAGCGCGGAGACCGGCACCACGATCTCCGTGAGCAGAGGCAGCGTCATCTCGATCGATGCCCACATCGGTTGCCGCCTGTCCCAGGCGGACCTCACCGGCGCCGCGCAACCGGATGATCCGACAGGTCCCGAAGAGACCGCCGCCGCGGAACAACGCCTGCTGGAGCGTCGCGACCTCGAATCCGAACTGGCGGAAATGCGGTCCGCTGTCGAGGAGATCGGCGCCGCCGCCGACGGTTTCCTGCACGCCGAGAAGTTCGCATGGGAGCCCGGGAACTCCTACCAGCCGAAACCTTGCCAACGTCCCTACGACCAGACCCAGGGAACGGCGCTCGAGCTCGAGGAATACAAGGTCGACGTCGTCTTCCGCTCCGACATTCCCGACGCCGGTTGGCAGCAGGTCACCGATCGCGCCCACGATGTCGCGGCCCGCTTCGGCGCGGCCCTGCCCGCGATCAGCGTGATGCCCGGCAACTACTTCCAGAACTTCGTCAACGACGAGGACGGTGCCCGCCTCACCGTCCGCAAAGACCAGAACACCGTGACGATCTCGGCCCGCACCGGCTGCCGCCTCGCCCACGATCCCCACCTGCGCAGCTCGGAACTGTCCCCCACCGCGGCACCCATCCCGTACGCGACCCCCGTCCCACCACCGGCAACCCCGACAGGACAGCCGCGATGATCAACGACACCTCCCCATCCGGTCTCTGGCAGGCGGCCTGCGAGGGACGATTCCGGCTCGACGCCGACGCGGCCAAGGAATGCGCGGCGCACTACGCCTGGCTGGCCGATCAGTTGGAGGCTCGGATCAACGAGACCGAACGGCTCAATTCCCTCGGCGGATTCGGCGGGTTCGTCTCGGCGCAACAACTGCAGGACGGCTTCGCGAGCAAGGCCGATCAAGGTGCCGACGCATTGCGAAGCATCCAGCAGGAAGTGCTGGAGTTGCAGGCAGCGGTGCTGAAGGCTGGTGCGGTTCTCGTCGAGACCGACTTGGCTGTCGCCGCACGGATTCTGCACGAGGCGTCTCGGGTGGCGTCATGAGCTGGATCAAGCGGTATCCGATTCCGGCTGTGTTCGTGATCGGCCTGACGGTTGCTGGATGTACGGGCGCGGAACCTGCAGATCCACCGTCGGCGACGGGTGCGGGCGGCTCACCGGCGGAAAGTTCCAGCACGGTCCGCCCGACATTGACCGACGCGAAGCTGCAGCCCCCCTCTCAGGACAACAAGTACACGAAGGCGGGTGGGCGCCCCGCAGTGGTGGTCGACCCCTGCACCTGGATTCCTGATGACACGATCCGCGCACTGAACCTCGATCCAGCGACTCGAAAGCGGGGTCGCGACTTGATCGCTGAATATTCTTTCCTTACCTGCGATTTCGCCGCGAACCCACCGCAGGAGAAGTGGCGACTTCGAGTCGATTCCGGCAACGTGACGCTCGATGAGGTCCGGCAGAAGTATGCCGGGAAGTACGAGAACGTCGACGTCAACGGCCGGGAGGCGGTGCGAACCGTCAAGAACGGCGATCCGACGTGCGCCATCGATATCAAGACAGCGGTCGGATACTTCGGTATCGAAGTCGCCGATGTGGCTGGTTCCGGCTCGGCGACACCCTGCGACAAAGCGATGGAATACGCCCGCGCACTCGAACCAGTGATCGGCGATGACAACTGACATGTTCCAAGCGAAGGGTGGGGACCTGTGACAGGGGAGATTCCGCTGATCCCGGGCGTGATCGGGATGACGACCGCGCAGCAACCGGCGTCGACGGCCGAGGCGGCGGTGGCGTTCGACGCGGCGACCGCGTCGCAGCGGAAGGCCACGGAGCTCGGGGTGGGGGCGGCGGGGGCTGATCCCGCCTATATCCGGACGATGGAAGAGTTCGCCGCCATGCCCCATGCGGAGATCTACCGGCGTGCGCAGGAAATGCAGCCGGGGGTGATGACACAGACGGCCGAGTCGTGGAAGGCGATCAGTACCGCGCTGACGGGCAATGTCATCGGGATCAACGCCAAAGTGAACGCGACGATCGCGCAGGGGTGGGAGGGGCAGACGGCGCAGGCCGTCAGCGCGGCCACGCGGCTGTTGACCGGGCGGTTGACCGAGTTGCAGAACGTGACACAGGTGGTGGCGTGGCGGGTGGACGCCGCCGCGCGTGGCGCCGAAACGGTGAAGGCGCAGATCCAGCCGCCGCCGGTGACGGTGCCGGGGCCGACAGTGCTCGGGGCCGAAAACCCCGTCGGCGCGGTCGGTTCCACGCAGGCGCAGTCCGATGCGTGGCAGGCGGCTATCTGGACGATGCGCAACAACTATCAGCCCACCTACGAACCCGCGGGGCAGGACGTCCCCGTGTTCCCGATATCGAATGGGTTGGGCGGCAACGAGATTCCGACGGGCACCGGATCGCCCGCACCGAACGGAGGCGGCACCGATACCGATCCGGTGGCATCCGGCCCGGTCCAGCCGACCGGCACAGACGACAGCCCGGCTACCGGTGACACGGCCGAGCAGGGGGCGACCTCCACCACCGGCGATACCACCGGCACGGACACCTCGACAACCGGCGACGACACATCCGGCACAGACGACCAGTCCACCGACGACGACACCACCGCCGCCAGCACCCAACAGCCATCCACGTCCGGCACCCCTTCGGGTAACCCGAAGGGCACCGGTTCGCCCGGTACCGGCGGCCCAGGCGGCGCGGGCAATCCGGGCCCCGGCGGTCCCGGCGCCGCAGGCCCTGGCAACCCGGGTCCCGGCGCCCCGGGAACCCCGATCAGAGGTGGCTCCCCGATCGTCGCGGGCGCCCCGGGCAATCCGGGCAGAACCGGTGTACCGGCCGCCGCGTCCACCGGCACCAGGAGCGCGGCGGGCATGCACGGTATGCCCGGCATGGGCGCGCCCGCCGCGGCCCGTCAGAACCAGAAGGGCGACGACGAGCACCAGGGACGCCCGGAGCTGCGCATCCACCCCCGCAACCGCGTAGACCTGGTCGGCCCACCCCAGGGCACTGTCCCCCCGGTGCTCGGCGCCCAGTCCCCCGAGCGCCGCCGCCCCACCGATCGCGAGCTGTAGTGCGGTGGGAATTCACCGCCGACGAGTTCCTCTACGTCTGGGGCGAGACCGGCCTCGATCGAATTCCCGCGCCCCTGACCGTCGTGCCGTCGGTCCGGTGGCGGCACGAATGGGATGACCTGGCGGCGGAGCTGCGCGTTCGGCTTCCGGTCGCGCGGGACCCGGACCTGTCCGCGGTATTGCGGCTGGCCGCGGCACCGGAACTCGCGGTCACCGTGGTCGGCGCGCGCAATGACAAGTCGATCCGGCTGTACTGCGCGGTGACGCATCGCAGCGCGGTGGCGCTCGCCCAGCTGCCCGGCTCATCGGCGGGTCGCACCGTGGTCGTCCGCACCGGGAACCCCGAGTCCGTCCCGGTATGGGTTTCGCTGTTCGCCGGGGAGCGACGAGCCGGTACCGCGCCGCCGATGACGGAATCGGTCGATGCGCTCACGACCCCGACGCAGGCCGTGACCCTGGACTACGGGGAGGCGTCGACCGCCGACCGTGTGCACGATCTACTCGCGGCACCACGTTCCGGCGCCGGGCATGTGGAGGTGGTGCGGGGCAGGCCGGGATCACCCGGTGGTCGGTACCTGAGTTGGTTCGATGTGGCCGAGGACGGCCGCTACGCCTACCGGTACCGGCACGGTGACCTGATGATCGAACCGTGCTCGACCACCAGGTTCGAGAAGATCCTCGCGCGGATGACGTGCACGCGCTAGCCGCGACGTGACCCCGGCGACACGAGGCTTGCCCGCGTGTTGCCGCTCACCGCCCAGGCGCGTGTACCCTGCGCCGCGCGAGGTAGCGGCTAGGGTCTATCGCCATGGCGAAGGTGCGTGCTGTCCGGACCCGGGCGCGGATCGCCGCGCTGCTCCTGCTCGTCGGCGTGGCCGCGACCGGCTGCGGTTCCGGCGACGACACCGCGAACCGCGACCTGTGTTCCCCACCGGGACCCGCCGCGGCCGCCGCCGCCCCGACCAACCTGGCCGCGGGCGAGACCGCGGGCGCCGACCGCTACACCACCGCCACCACGGTCCCGCTCGACTCGATCGACACCGCCGCGCTCGGCCTGCTCACCCCGGGCAAGCTCAGCGTCGGCACCCTCTCCGACGCCCCGCCCAGCATCTGCGTCGACAGCTCGGGCAGCTTCACCGGCTTCGACAACGAACTGCTGCGCGCGATCGGCGCGAAACTCGGTCTACAGGTGGAGTTCTCGGGGACCGAGTTCGCGGGGCTGCTGGCCCAGGTCTCGGGCAAGCGCTTCGACGTGGGTTCGTCGAACATCACCACCACCGATGCCCGGCGCGAACTGGTCGGCTTCACCAACGGCTACGACTTCGGCTACTTCTCGCTGGTGGTGCCGCAGGGCAGCGCCATCACCGGCTTCGACGACCTCGGGCCGAGCAGCCGGATCGCGGTGGTGCAGGGCACCGTGCAGGACGAATTCGTGGTCAACCAGCTGCATCTGGACCCGGTGAAGTTCCCCGACTACAACACCGCCTACGCGAATCTGAAGTCCGGCCAGGTCGACGCCTGGGTGGCGCCGTCCGCCCAGGCCGAGGGCGCCATCGCCCCCGGCGACGGAATCACCATCTCGCAGAACACCTTCAGCCTCGACAACTTCGTCGGCTACGCCGTCGCCAAGAACAACCAGCCCCTCATCGACGCGCTCAACGCGGGTCTGGACGCCGTGATCGCCGACGGCACCTACGCGCGCCTCTACACCGACTGGGTGCCGCGCGAACTCCCGCCCGGCTGGAAGCCCGGCTCCAAAGCCGCACCGGTACCGCAACTTCCGGACTTCGCCGCGCTGGCCGCCGAACGCGGCCCGGAGGAGGCCGCGCAGTTCGCGCAGAAGTCCACCTTGCAGCAACTCGGTGACACCTTCTTCGATTGGTCGCTGTACCGCAAGGCCTTTCCCGACCTGATCAAGACCGGCCTGCCCAATACCCTGATCCTGGCGGTGGTCTCGGGCGTGCTCGGCACCGTGCTCGGCATGATCCTCGCGGTCATGGGTATTTCCCGCACCCGCTGGCTGCGCTGGCCCGCCCGCGTCTACACCGATATCTTCCGTGGCCTACCCGCGGTGGTGATCATCCTGCTCATCGGTCTCGGGGTCGGGCCGGTGGTCCGCGATATCACCGGCGGCAACCCGTACTGGCTGGGCGCGGTGGCGCTGGCGCTGCTGGCCTCGGCCTATATCGGCGAGATCTTCCGCTCCGGCATCCAGTCGGTGGAGCCGGGCCAGCTCGAGGCCGCGCGCGCCATCGGCTTCGGCTACCGCCAGGCCATGACGCTGGTGGTGATCCCGCAGGGTGTGCGCCGGGTGCTGCCCGCGCTGATGAACCAGTTCATCGCGCTGATCAAGGACTCCTCGCTGATCTACTTCCTCGGCCTGCTGGCCTCCCAGCGCGAGCTGTTCGCCGTCGGCCGCGACCTCAACGCCCAGACCGGCAACCTGTCGCCGCTGGTCGCGGCGGGCCTGATGTACCTGGTGCTGACCATCCCGCTCACCCACCTGGTGAACTACATCGACCGGCGGATGCGCACCGGCAAACCGGCGCCCGCCGCCCCCATCGACCCGGTCGAGACGGCCGTCATCACGGAAGGGCGCTGATGAGTGCATCTTTGACCGGCTCCGGGCTTAATCTCACCCTGGGCAACAACCACATCCTGCGCGGCGTCGACATCCATGTCGAGGCGGGCCACGCGACCACCGTCATCGGCCCGTCCGGTTCCGGCAAGTCGACTCTGCTGCGGGTGCTCAACCGCCTGCACGAACCCGATTCCGGTGACGTCCTGCTCGATGGCAAGTCCGTCCTGCGCGACAACCCCGACAAGCTGCGCCAGCGCATCGGCATGGTGTTCCAGCACTTCAACCTGTTCCCGCACAAGACCGTCGCCGACAACATCGCGCTGGGCCCGCGCAAGCTGCGCGGCCTGTCCGCCGAGCAGGCCAGGGCGCTGGCCGTCGAGCAGCTCGAGATCGTCGGCCTCGCCGACAAGGCCGACGCGCGGCCGGGCGCGCTGTCGGGCGGCCAGCAGCAGCGAGTGGCCATCGCCCGCGCGCTGGCGATGAAACCCGAGCTCATGTTCTTCGACGAGGCCACCTCGGCGCTGGACCCGGAGCTGGTCAAGGGCGTGCTCGCGCTCATGGCCGACCTCGCCGCTGGCGGCATGTCGATGATCGTGGTGACCCACGAGATGGGCTTCGCCCGCAGCGTCTCCGACAGCGTGGTGTTCATGGATCAGGGCGTCGTGGTGGAGACCGGCACACCCGACGCGCTCTTCGACGACGCCCAGACCCCGCGCCTACGCCGCTTCCTCGACCAGGTCCTCTGACCAGGTACGACGGGGTCGCGGCAACCCATGCGCAACTGCTAATGTCGGCATCGTTCCAGCTCCACTGACGAGTACAGGAGAGCACGATGACCACGGCACACGCCGAACATCTCGAACATTCCCATATCCACGGTCCCACCTGCGGACATGTCGCCGTTCCCCACCAGGATCACGTCGACTACGTCCACGACGGGCACCTGCACCGCGAACACGACGGTCACTTCGACGAATGCGAGCCCGCGGCACACGTCGAGCACACCGCGCACGACCACGAGCACGGACCCGGCTGCGGTCACGTCGCGGTCCCGCACGGCGACCACGTCGACTACATCCACGACGGTCACCGTCACGCGGCCCACAACGGCCACTACGACGACCACTGACCGACCTGTAGGACCCCGCGGCCTCGACCACCCGCCCGGCGTGACCACCGCGTCGCCCGGCCGGTGATCGAGGCCGTTCGCTATCGGCGCGCGCCTTGCGTGGAGCTCGGCCGAGTCGCCGCTGACGATCGTCTGCCCGCAACGCAGCAGCGCACCGAGACACACCGACCGGCGGGAGCGCGGCGGCACGTCTCATGGGTCATCCGGTGCGCGGGGGCCTGCTCGATCCGGCGCGGTCGGCTCGGCTGCGGAGGCGCTCAGTCGCTGACGGTGGCGAAGGCCGCCCAGAGCAGGGGGGAGTTCGCCGGGATCGGGTCGGCCTGCCAATCCGCCAGGCGGGCGCGTTGCCAGGCCAGCAGCGTGGGGATGGGTGTGGATGTCTCGTGAGCGGCGTCCACGGCACAGACCGCGGCCTGGAGCGGATGCGTGGTGGTGGCGGTGAGGGTGTGGAAGGCTTGGTCGGTGGGCAGCGGCCAGCGGGTCGCGGTGACCAGTTCGGCACCGGCGGCCAGTGCCGCGTTGGTGAGGCCGAGCGCCTCGGTGAAGCGCAGGTCACCGCCAGTTTCGCAGGCGATGAGCGCGACCCGGCTCGGCATCGGCCACAGCTCGCGGCCCGCCACCGGCGACGCGTCGATGGTGTGGGTGCCCAGCAGCAGGTCCTTGGCCGAGAGCGACCGGTGCGTGCGTTGCGCGGCGGCGAATCCCCTGGTCTCGGCGGTGCAGCTCAGATGCAGTTGCGCGTGTTCGCTCTCGCCGGCGGCGGGCCCGGTGACGTGCCCGACGTAGACGAGCCTGCTCGCCCCGGCCCGCAGCGCCGCCGAGAGCCACGCGCGGTCGGTGTCGGCGCGGCGGAACAGGTCGACCGGATCGTGCGCCGTCGGCATCAGCCGGTCCCCGTAGCTGGCGAAATGCCGGGTCACCGCGCTGTCCGCGTTCGGTCTGCCCAGCACCGAGCCCAGCTCCGAGTCCGCGCGAAACCCCGGCACGCGCGGGTCGAGCACCGCGACCACCGGCAGATCCCGGGTCTTGGACCAGCGGCGCACCGTCCGGCCCTGCGCGCGCACCACCGACACCGGCGCCAGCAGACTCACATCGGCGATCTCGAGCAGCCGCACCCGCGGATCGGGCGCGATGATCTCCCATGGCACCCGGGCCAGCCGGGGCGAGGGCTGGACGCGCAGGTGCGGGCGGATGCCCCGCTGCCGCATCTCGGACAGCTGCACGGCCAGGCCGTAGGGCAGGAGTGTGCGCGAAAGGCGCTGCGCCAGCGCATGTTCCGACACCGGGTCGACGAGCGCACCCTGTGTCATGATCCGCCGCAGTTGCTCGGGGCGCGCGGGATCGGGAACGGCGGCGGTGAGCTGGCGGAGGGCTTCGCGCACCTCGTCACGGGGGAGTGTCGCCACTCCGCGTGCGGCCAGGTCGTCGACCCAGCGCCAGGACACGTAGACATCCCCCGCGTCGGCCATGCGCAGGAGCGCGGTCGGAACCTCGCGATGCGCCGTGCCGCGAGTGCTTCGCATTCGACCAGGTTAACGGCATCGGCGCCCGATCCACCGCGCGGAAATCCGTAACACGTACCGTCGAGGCAAGCCCTGCCGGTCAACGCGTGATGACCCAGTTTTGGTCGGGCGTTCATCTTCGCGTTCCCGGCGCCTCGCCTGGGCTGCTTACCGTGCCGGAGTCCGCACTACCCGGGAGTCACCGTGAGTCCGAAACCGCTCGCCCTGTTCGTCACCCATGACGGGCAGTCGGCACGCGCCGCCCTGACCTGTGAATACAAGTGCGGCAACGCCTGTTTCCACGAGCCGCCGAACACCTCCGACGGCGCCTACTTCGGTGACATCGTGAGCAGCCTCAACCGCCGCGGCCTGATCAAGGGCGGCGCTGCCGCGGTGCTGGCGGTCGGCGCGGCGAGCGTGCTGGCGGCCTGCGGGGACGACAGCTCCGGCGGCGGCGACACCCCGACCGCCGCGGGCACCCCCGCCACCGGCACGGATTTCCCGGCCGTCGCCCCCAACAAGGACGACGCGCTGGTCATCCCCGAAGGCTACGAGCAGCAGGTCGTGCTCCGCTGGGGCGACCCGCTCTTCGCCGACGCCCCCGCCTTCGACTTCGACAAGCAGACCGCCGCCGCCCAGCTGAAGCAGTTCGGCTACAACAACGACTTCGCGGCCCTGCTGCCCATCGAGGGCCAGCCCAACAGCTTCCTGCTGGTGGTCAACCACGAGTACACCACCGGCCCGATGATGTTCCGCGGCTACGACAAGGACAAGCCGTCCGACGAGCAGATCGCCATCACCAAGGCCGCGCACGGCCTGACCGTGGTGGAGGTGAAGGGCGAGGCGGGCAGCGGCAAGCTGACCCCCGTCTTCGGCAAGTACAACCGCCGCATCACCGCCGACACCGAGTTCGTCCTCACCGGTCCCGCCGCGGGCAGCGAGTTCACCCGCACCGGTGCCGACTCCTCCGGCGCCAAGGTGCTGGGCACCTTCGCCAACTGCGCGGGCGGCGTAACCCCGTGGGGCACCATCCTTTCCGGCGAGGAGAACTTCAACGGCTACTTCGCCAACGGCGACAAGGCCGACGACCCGAAGGGCCGCCTGAAGCGCTACGGCCTCACCGAGGGCACCACCGCCAACCGCTGGGAGCGCACCGACAAGCGCTTCGATCTGGCGCAGGAAGCCAACGAGGCCAACCGATTCGGCTATGTGGTCGAGGTGAATCCGTGGGATCCCGCCTCCACGCCGATCAAGCACTCGGCGATGGGGCGGCTCAAGCACGAGGGCGCCTCGATCTATGTCACCGCCGCCGGTGATGTCGTCTCCTACACCGGCGACGACGAAAAGTTCGACTACATGTACAAATTCGTGTCCAAGCGCAAGGTGCAGCCGGGCACCGGCGCCGCCGCCATGCGGCACAACCTGACCATCCTGGACGCGGGCACCCTCTACGTCGCCAAGCTCACCGGCGATCACGCCGATCAGATCGACGGCAGTGGGAAGGTCCCCTCCGACCAGGGCTTCACCGGTAAGGGCCAGTGGATTCCGCTGCTCGAGACCGGCGAGGACGGCCAGGCCAAGTCGCTGGTCGAGGGTCTCAGCGCCGCCGAGGTGGCGGTGTTCACCCGCCAGGCCGCCGACAAGGTGGGCGCCACCAAGATGGACCGCCCCGAGGACTTCGAGGCCAACCCGTTCACCGGCAAGGTCTATGTGGCGCTGACCAACAACGACAACCGCGCCAAGGACGGCAAGCCCGGCGTCGACGAGGCCAACCCGCGCAAGCTGAACAAGAACGGCCAGGTCCTCGAACTCACCGACAACCACACCGGCACCGACTTCACCTGGTCGCTGCTGCTGGTCTGCGGTGATCCGGCCGCCGCCGACACCTACTTCGCTGGCTTCGACAAGTCCAAGGTCAGCCCGATCTCCTGCCCCGACAACCTGGCCTTCGACCCGCACGGCAACCTGTGGATCTCCACCGACGGCAATGCGCTGAAGACCAATGACGGCCTGTTCTCGGTGACCCTCGACGGCCCCCGCCGCGGCGAGACCAAGCAGTTCCTCACCGTGCCCAAGGGCGCCGAGACCTGTGGTCCGATCGTCACCGAACAGCGCGTCATCGTGGCGGTCCAGCACCCCGGCGAGGACGACGAAGCCACCCCCGACAACCCCCAGTCGCACTGGCCCGACGGTGGTACCAGCCAGCCGCGCCCGGCCATCGCGGTGGTCTGGAAGCAGAACGGTGGCCGCATCGGCATCTGATCCGTCCGGCCACGAAACCGCTACTCGACTGGGCGAGTAGCGGTTTCGCGCTAGCTGCTGCCGAACAGGCCGGACATATTGGCGAAGCGCGCGAAATCACCCTGGGCGCCGCTGTAGACATTCACGTCGGTGGCGCCGCCGATGCCGGGGACGCTGCCGCGGTCGGTGGTCTGCCAGAAGGTCCAGGTGGGCCAGCCGCCGGGGACCTCCGGGTGTTCGTTGCCGCTGTAGTCGGCGATCCAGAGGGGATAGCGGGTGAAGGCGGTGGAGTCGGCCATGGCCGTCTTCCAGAAGTTCGGGTAGGTGTAGATGATCGGGGTGCGGCCGGTCAGCGCCTGGAGGGCGTTGAGGTAGCGGTGGGTCCACTCGACCAGGGCGGTGGGGGTCAGGCCACCCGAGGCTTCCAGGTCCAGCACCGGGGGCAGATCCAGCGGGCCGTTCTGCCCGAGCACCGTCGCCGCGTACAGCGCGGCCTGCGGTTCCGGCGGCAGTTCGGGCCGCGCGTAGTGATAGGTCCCCCGCGCGACGCCCGCGGTCCGCATCAGCACGCTGTCCGGCACGAAGTACGGATTCACGTAGTGCAGCCCCTCGGTGGCCTTCACCATCGCGAACTGATGCCCCGCCGCCCGCACCGCGTGCCAGTCGATCATCCGCCCGTCCACGTGCTGCCACGACGACACATCCGGCCCACTCGGCACCGCCTGCGCCACCACCGGCACCATCGCGCCCACCGTGACCACCGCCATCACGGACCCCCGCCGAACCGCCGCCTTCCACCGCTTGGTGTCCATGAGCCACGACCGTAGGTGATCACCGCACCCCTGACCAGCGCCTCGCCGGGGTGTCTACGAATCGAGTCACCGCAGGTCGGCATACTCGCCCTGTGCCCGACGAACCGATCGCCACGGACGACGACCGACGTGTACCGAATATCGGCGGCTATCGCAGCGACAAGCCGCTCTCTGCCGAGGAAATCGACCGGGAACTCCGAACCGCTTGGGCTGATGGCCCGCACCGAGACGATGTCGATCGAGCGTAGTTATGCCCGGTAGATATCGCGACGGTGGTTCACGTCGACGACTGTCACGACCATGCGTTTGTCATCGATGCGATAGATCACGCGGTATGTCCCTCGACGGGCCGAGAAGCGGTCGTCCAGCGGGGGCTGGAGGCGTTTGCCGACGCGGTAAGGATCGTCGACCAACGGGCCGGTCATGAATTCGAACGCGGCCACGGCCACGGTTTCCGGAAGCCGCTCGGTGAGCATGCGGCGAACTGTCGGGCCCGGCTGGTCGACTGAATCAGCCGAGCCAGTCCAGGACCGAGGCGGCGGTCCAGGATTGCTGCATGCTGCCCAGGGGGGCGCCGGTGAAGGGCTCGTAGTATTCGGCGAAGCTGCCGTCGGAGGCTTGGCGCAGGCCCTCGGCGCGCAGCATGTAGGAGCGTTCGGCCCAGCCTCGGCGGGCGAAGGCCCAGGAGAACAGCCAGCTCATCACCGGCCAGACGGGGCCGCGCCAGTATTCGCGGGGGCGGAAGTCCTTGGCGACAGGGGAAGTAGAGGGCGGCAGGGCGTAGCGCAGGTCGGGGTGGCCGCAGAAGCGGGGGCCCTCGAAGGTGGTGAGCAGGGCGCGTTCGGCGGGGCGGGGCAGGCCGCCGGAGAGCAGCGGGGCGAACATGGCCAGGGTCTCGGTGCCGATCCAGCGGCGCAGGCGCACGTCGTAATCGCGGGCGGCGCCGGTGCGTTCGTCGGTGGTGGCGACCACGCCCGCGCGGAAACGCTCGGCCCACTGGTGCAGTTCGCGCACGTCGGCGTGCGGCTGCTTGTACTCCTCGCCGATATCGGCGAGCACCTCGCAGGCCAGCGCGAAGATGGCCGAGACGAACACGTCCTCCACGGCGAAGCTCATCACCGAGGTGAGCTGGAAGTCGTCGTAGTTCGCCCGGCGCATCTGCTCGACCAGCCACAGGTAGCGGTCGTATTCGCGGTCGCTCGGGCGCTGGGTGGGATCGGAGATGATCGCGGTGTCGGCCCGGCGGTACGGCGGAAGATCCGCGCCGGGAACCACATTGGCGTAGGCGCGGTCCCAGCGCGGCGAGTTGTCCATCCCGGATTCCCAGCCGTGGTACAGCGTGATCCGGCCGTTCTCTTTGGGGTCGCGGGCGTGCGCGAGCCAGCGATGCCAGCGCACCAGATCCGGCCAGCGCCGGTTCAGGAACTCCTCGGCCACGGCTCGGGTGGAGCGGCCGTGCCTGCGGGAATGGTCGAGAATGCGCTGCACGGCGATGGCGTGCACGGGCGGCTGGGTGATGCCGGAGGTGTCGGGGCCGTCGGGCGCGTTGGCGGCCAGCTTGCGGCACTCCCAGCGCGCGGGCCCGGGGAAGTAGCCGTCGACGCCGTTGGCGAAGACGATGTGCGGGATCATCCCGTTCTTCCACTGCGCCGAGAGCAGCGTGTCGAGCTCCACCACGGCGCGCTCCACGCTCAGCGGCGCCAGCCCGACCGCGACGAACGCCGCGTCCCAGCTCCACATGTGCGGGTAGAGGCGGGGCGCGGCGCTGGTCATCGTGCCCAGGTCGTTGCCACGCAGCAGATAGGCCGCGCGCGCCGCGAGCTGCGTGGGGGTGAACCCGGGGTCGGTCATCGCTCTATTCTGCGGCCGACCAGGCCGGACGGCATCCCGGCACGGCTGTGACGGTCAGTACCCCGGCCGGGAATCATCGTTCTGGGCGGCCGCGCCGACCGAGCTGAGCATGGTGGTTATGCACAGGCCGACGAGCAGATTGATCACCGCGGTCGCGATCTTGGCGTCCATATCGGCGACCAAGGTGAACGGCAGGATCACCGCTACCGCCGTCACCAGCAGGCAGATCCAGGTGAAGAAGGTCAGCGGGCTGGGCATGGCCAGCAGCAGCACCATGAGCAGCGCGGTCGCCAGCAGCGCGGCCCCGGCGGCGGCCATGGCGTAGGAGGTGGTGGACACCGTGCCGTACGCGCCCGCGCCCTCCGGCGAGAGGATCGCGATGCCGAGCACCCCGCGCACGAGCATGATCGCCACGACGACGAGTAGCGCGGCCACGACGGCGGTGCCGATCCCACCCGCCCAGAGCTTGCCGATGTTCACCGCCGGTTTGGGCGGCTGCTGCCCCTGATTCTGCGGATACTGGGGATTCGCTGGATCGTAGTTGTACCGAGGATCGGTCATACCCCGACGGTACTAGCGACCACCCGTGATCAGCGTCGAAACCACCCAGGTGTCACCCCCCGAATACCCGTATCGCCGGATTTGCCGGAATCCTCCACTCCGGCCGGGTTGGACATGTGATCACCACGCTCTGATGACGGCATCGCCCGAGCGGCCGCCGCCACCAGCGCGTGATGATCTTGATCGAGGCGTTTAGCGTGGGGGCATGACGGTGACCAACACGCCTGCCGCGACGGCCTTGATCACGGGTGCGAGCCGGGGGCTCGGTGCGGCGATCGCGCGGGAACTCGCGCCGACGCACGAGCTCTTGCTCGGCGCGCGCTCGGCCGACGCACTCGCGCCCATCCTCGCCGAGCTACCCGACGCCACCGGCTGGCCGGTGCCGCTCACCGATTACGCGGCCGTCGCCGAGGCGGCGGGGCGGCTCGAGCGGCTCGATGTCCTCGTGCACAACGCGGGGATCGCCGATCTCGGGACGGTCGCGCGGTCCTCGGTCGAGCAGTGGCGAAACACCCTCGAGGTCAACCTGATCGCGGTGGCCGAGCTCACGCGGGTGCTGCTGCCCGCGCTGCGTCGGGCGAACGGCCATGTGGTGCTGATCAATTCGGGTGCCGGGATGCGCGCGCATCCGGGTTGGGGTTCCTACGCGGCGAGCAAGTTCGGCCTGCGCGCCTTCGCCGACGCGCTGCGCCAGGAGGAGCCCACGCTGCGGGTCACCTCGATCTTCCCCGGCCGCATCGACACCGATATGCAGCGTGAGATCGTCGCGGGCGAAGGTCGCGAGTACCACCCGGCGGAGTTCCTCACTCCGGAGACGGTGGCGGCGGCGGTCCGCAACGCGGTGGACACCCCGCGCGACGCGCACCCGACAGAGATCGTGCTCCGCCCGGCGTAATCGTGCGATCGGCGCCGCGAACCGGCGAATACTGATTGGAACGGCATCGATTGCACGAATGTGCCGGGCGCCGGGCCCGGTCGCTCCTCCCGAGTGTTGTGGCCCGCGCCGAAAGCCCTGGTCGGCTAGCCTCGCGCAGGTGGACAGACGTCGAATGCTGGCATTGCTCGCCACAGGTGCCGTGGCGCTGACGGGCTGCGCGACGGCCGAGGGCGAGACGGTCGAGGCTGGTTCCGGAGGCGAGATCCCCGTCCCACCGCCCGCTCCGGCCCCGGCGATGCTGCCGCCTCCGCCCGGCGGTCCCCGGTCGATCATCCCGCCGGGCACCATCACCGCGCTCCCCGGTCACAGCACCAGCATGGCGCTCACCGTCGACGACGGTGCCAGCCCGGAGGTGGTCGGCGCCTACATCCAGTGGGCCAGGGATACCGGCGCCCGCTTCACCTTCTTCGTCACCGGCTACTACGAGTCCTGGACCATCCACCGCGACGCCCTGCGCCCGCTGGTCGATTCGGGCCAGATCCAGCTCGGCAACCACACCTGGGACCATGCCGCGCTCACCAAGCTGAACGCGAGCGGCGTCGCCGACCAGCTCGGCCGCACGAAGACATTCCTGCACAACACCTTCGGCGTCGACGGCACCCCGTTCTACCGCCCACCCTTCGGCTACCACAATGCCGCCGTCGACAAGGTCGCCGCCGACCTCGGCTACACCGTCCCGACCATGTGGTACGGCTCGCTCTCGGACTCCGGGCTGATCACCGAGGAGTACCTGATCGAGTGCGCGCGAAAGTATTTCGCGGCCCAGGCGATCGTCATCGGGCACGCCAACTTCGCCCCGGTGACGCGCTGCTACGGACAGCTCGTGGACATCATCCGCGAGCGCAATCTCTCCCTGGTCACCCTGAACGACGTGCTCGAGGTGCGCACCTGACGCTCAGCGCCGCCAGTGGAACAGGCGGTAGAGGTTCACGTCGTAGCCCCAGCCGAACGCCTTGGGCGTGAACACGCGGGGATCATCGGGATTCCACGACCGGGCCTTGATTCGCGCCCAGGTGGGGCGGCGCCAGTCGTAGGGCATGCCCGCGAGCTTGCCCTGGGGTTCGGGCACCCGCTCGCCGTCGGATTCAGTCATCGGTGCTGCTCCTCACGTCGAACGGGTTTCCCCTGGTCAGGGGACGATATTGACCATCTTGCCCGGGACAACGATCACCTTGCGCGGCGCTTGACCTTCGAGCAGGGCGACGATCTTCTCGTCGGCCAGCGCGGCGGCCTCGATGGCGGCCGGGTCGGCGTCGGCGGGCACCTGGATACGGCTGCGCACCTTGCCCTTCACCTGGATCGGGTACTCGACCGAGTCGGCAACCAGCAGGGCCGGATCGGCGATCGGGAAGGGGCCGTGGGCCAGGGAAGCGGTGTGCCCCAGGCGTTCCCACAGTTCCTCGGCGATGTGCGGGGCCAGCGGAGCCAGCATCAGGACCAGCGGTTCCACGGCGGCGCGGGGGGCGCCGTCGGGGTAGGTCTTGGTCAGATGGTTGGTCAGCTCGATCAGCTTGGCGCCTGCGGTGTTGTCGCGCAGCGCGGCCAGATCCTCGTCCACACCGGCGATGGTGCGGTGCACCAGGCGCAGGGTCTCGTCCGAGGGCGCGGTGTCGGTGGCCTTCGCCGCGCCGGTCTCCTCGTCGACCACCAGGCGCCACACGCGCTGCAGGAAGCGGTGCGCGCCGACGACATCCTTGGTGGACCACGGGCGCGAGGTGTCCAGCGGGCCCATCGACATCTCGTAGAAGCGGAAGGTGTCGGCGCCGTACAGATCGCACATCTCGTCTGGCGAGATGGCGTTCTTCAGCGACTTGCCGATCTTGCCGTACTCCTGGTTCACCTCGATCTCGACGCCGTCGGCGCCGGTCCAGAAGAACGTGCCGTCGCGCTCGACCACCTCGGCGGCGGGCACGTACGCGCCGCGCTCGTCGGTGTAGGCGTAGCCCTGCACGTAGCCCTGGTTGTACAGGCGGCGGTACGGCTCGTTGCCCGAGACGTCACCCAGGTCGAACAGCACCTTCTGCCAGAAGCGCGCGTACAGCAGGTGCAGCACCGCGTGCTCCACGCCGCCGACGTACAGGTCGACGCCACCCGGATCGTTCGGGCCGTGTTCGGCCGGACGCGGGCCAAGCCAGTACTTCTCGTTGGCCTCGTCGCAGAACGTCTCGGTATTGGTCGGGTCCGCGTAGCGCAGCTGGTACCAGGACGAACCCGCCCAGTTGGGCATGACATTCGTGTCGCGGCGGTACTTACGCGGCCCGTCGCCCAGGTCCAGTTCCACGTTCACCCAGTCGGTGGCCTTGGCCAGCGGTGGGGACGGCTCGGAGTTCGCGTCGTCGGGGTCGAAGGTGACCGGCGCGAAGTCCGCCATCTCCGGGAGTTCCACGGGCAGCATGGATTCCGGCAGCGCGTGCGCCACACCGTCTTCGTCGTAGACGATCGGGAACGGCTCGCCCCAGTAGCGCTGACGCGCGAACAGCCAGTCGCGCAGCTTGTACTGCACGGTGCCGGTGCCGTGACCCTCGGCCTCCAGGTGACCGATCATGGTCGCCTTGGCCTCATCGACCGAAAGCCCGTTCAGGAAGCCGGAATTCACCAGCTCACCCTCCCCGGACCAGGCGCCCTCGGTGATGTCGCCGCCGGAGATCACCTCGACGATCGGCAGACCCAGCGTGGTCGCGAACTCCCAGTCGCGGTGGTCGTGGCCGGGCACCGCCATGATGGCGCCGGTGCCGTAGCCGCTCAGCACGTAATCGGCGATGAAGATCGGCACCTGCTTGCCGTCGGCCGGGTTGGTCGCGTAGGAGCCAAGGAAGACGCCGGTCTTCTCCTTGTTCTCCTGACGCTCCAGATCCGACTTCGCGGCGATCGACTTGCGGTAGGCCGCGACGGCTTCCGCCGGGGTGGCCGCGCCGCCGTTGGTCCAGCGGGCCTCGGTGCCGTCCGGCCAGGCGGCGGCGGTCAGCTGGTCGACCAGCTCGTGCTCGGGGGCCAGCACCACGTAGGTGGCACCGAACAGGGTGTCGGGGCGGGTGGTGAACACCTCGATGGTCTCGTCGCCGGGCGCGTCGAAACGCACCTGCGCGCCGCGCGAGCGCCCGATCCAGTTGCGCTGCATGGACTTCACATTGTCCGGCCAGTCCAGCGTGTCCAGGTCGTCGACCAGGCGGTCGGAGTACGAGGTGATGCGCATCATCCACTGCCACATGCGCTTACGGAACACCGGGAAGTTGCCGCGCTCGCTGCGGCCGTCGGCAGTGACCTCTTCGTTGGACAGCACCGTGCCCAGACCCGGGCACCAGTTCACGATCGAATCCGACTGGTACACCAGGCGATAGGAGTCGATCAGCGCGCCGCGCTCGGTGGCGCTCAGCGCGTTCCAGTCGCCCTCGGGCACCGGGCGCGCGCCGGAGGCGAACTGCTCTTCCAGCTCGGCGATCGGGCGGGCCCGACCCGCCTCCTGGTCGTACCAGGCGTTGTAGATGCGCAGGAAGATCCACTGCGTCCACTTGTAGTACTCGGGATCGGTGGTGGCGAAGGAACGCCGCGGATCGTGGCCCAGGCCCAGCCGGTCCAGCTGACGCTGCATGGTGGCGATATTGGACTCGGTGGTCACCCGGGGGTGCGCGCCGGTCTGCACCGCGTACTGCTCGGCGGGCAGGCCGAAGGCGTCGTAGCCCAGCGCGTGCAGCACATTGCGGCCGTGCATGCGGTGGTAGCGGCCGAACACATCGGTGGCGATGTAGCCCAGCGGGTGGCCCACGTGCAGGCCCGCGCCCGAGGGGAACGGGAACATGTCCTGGATGAACAGCTTGTCCGCGGGCGTGTCACCGGCGAGCGGCCCGACCGGGTTGGGCGCGTGGAAGGTGCCGCGCTCGGTCCAGTTCTGCTGCCAGCGCCGCTCGATCCGTCCCGCCAGCTCGGCGTTGTACCGGTGCTGAGGTACGTCACTCTCGGTGATACGAGTGTCCTGCACGGTCCTGCCTTCTTGTTCTCGCCGATCCCCGGTAAACATCGTCTAACAGGGTAGATCGTCGGTGCCAGCCGTTTTCCCACGACCCGCGCGGTGTGTGGGCGGTCACCTCGGTGGGGAGCGCTCGATCCGGGGGTGGCGCGGGTGCGCTAGCCTGCAGGAATGGTCGTCGTCGTCGCTCTCC
Organism: Nocardia sp. SSK8; assembly: GCF_037034205.1. Classification (NCBI taxonomy): domain Bacteria; kingdom Bacillati; phylum Actinomycetota; class Actinomycetes; order Mycobacteriales; family Nocardiaceae; genus Nocardia; species Nocardia sp. SSK8. The sequence continues at coordinate 138,622 of NZ_JBAGKD010000011.1, read as the reverse complement.
TGTTGTTCGCGCTGGCCGCGGTCGCCATCGTGACCGGTGTGCTCGGACTGCTCGGCAAGCTGCCCCGCAACCGTTTCCTCGGCGTCACCACCGAGGCCGCCCTGCACAGCGACGACAACTTCCGCATCGCCAACCGCATCGCCGCCCCCACCTCGGTCGGCGCGGGCGCGCTGCTGTTCGCCGGTGGGCTGGTCGCCCTGATGGCGGGCGGGCTGGCCGCGGTCGGTGTCGCGGTGGTCGTGGCCGTGATCGCGGTCTTCACCCTCGGCGCGGGCGCCAACGCGGCGGCGCGGGCCGTCGAGCCGCTGCTGCCCCCGGCGCCGGTCGGCGGTTGCGGCTCCTCCTGCGGTGGCTGCTCGCTGCGGGAGACCTGCGCCCCCGCCAACTGATCCGCCTTCCCCGGGCCACCTGTTATCGGTGGCTGATCAGGCTGGTCTTCGGGTACAACGGAGACAGGTATCTGAACGGGGGAAGTTCATGAAGATTCTCATTGCGTCGGTTGTCGTCGTGGTGCTCGTGGTGGTCATCAATCTCGTGCCACCCGCTGTCGGGGGTCTGATCCTGCTCGGCGTGGCGGTGCTGCTGCTCGCCGCGGGCGTGTGGGCCGTCATCCAGTACAAGCAGCGGCCGAAGACGCGGCGGCAGCGCTGGCGGGCCGGGTCGGGGGCCGCGGGTGGGACCGGTGCGGCCGCGAGCGGCGGCGGGTTCCTGTGGTTCGGCGGCGGTGGCGGCGACAGCGGTGACAGTGGCGGCGGAGGTGGTGGCTGCGGCGGTGGCGGGGGCTGCGGTGGCGGCGGCTGACGCGCCGTGGCGGATGGTCCGGCCACCCGCCACCGCTCGGGTCAGCGGGTGCCGAGGTACTCGATGTAGCCGGTGCCGCTGATCTCGATCAGACCTACCGCGGGGGCTCGGAGTGGTGGGGTGTGGTGAGGGCGGTGTGGACGGCTCGGGTGGCGGTGGGGGTGCCGATGGCTATGCGGACGCTGCCGTCGGGGTAGGGCTTGGCTTTGATGCCTGCGCGGCGGAGGGTGGTGGCGGTGCCGGGGCCGGGGATGTAGAGGAAGTTGGCGTGGCTTTCGGGGGTTTCTATGCCGGTGGCGCGCAGGGCGCTGCGGAGGCGGGTGCGTTCGTGGGTGATGCGGGCGACGCGGTCGAGGAGTTCGGGTTCGGCGGCGTAGCTGGCGCGGACGGCGGCCACGGCGGCGGTGGGGACGCCGAAGGGGAGTTGCTGGTGGCGGATGCGGTCGATGAGGGGGGAGCGGCCGAGGCAGTAGCCGATGCGCAGGCCCGCCAGGCCGTAGGCCTTCGAGAAGGTGCGCAGGATCAGCAGATTCGGGTGTTTGCGCAGCAGTTCGTGGATGTCGAGGCGGGCGGTGGGGGCGAGGAATTCGACGTAGGCCTCGTCGAGCAGGACCGGGATCTTGCGGCCGACGGCGGACAGGAACGAGCGGACGGCGGCGGCGTCGAGCAGGGTGCCGGTGGGGTTGTGCGGGCGGCACACCACCACCAGCTGGGTGCGGCGGTTCACCGCGCGGCGCATGGCGGGCAGGTCCTGGTTGCCCGCCGCGTCGAGGGGTACGGGGACCAGGGTCATCCCGGCCATGTCCGCCAGCACCGCGTAGCCGTCGAAAGTCGGTGTGGCACTGACCAATTCGCCAGTTCCCAGCGCGCGCATCACCTGGAGGGCGACCCCGGTGGCGCCCGCGCCGACCACCACCTCGTCGGGGCTCATACCGAGATGCTCGGCGATGAGTCGCGGTAGCTGCTCGGGCAGGAACTCGGGATAGCGATTGGCCGATTCCAGCGTTTCGCGCACCGCCTCGATGACGGAAGGCAATGGCGGAAACGGGTTCTCACTGAGGCCGAGGTCGAACCGGGTACTCCCGGCGGCGAAACGCCGTGACGGGATGGTGGGTTCGGCGAGCAGAGTCATCGGGCCGCTCCCCACCGCACCGCCGCCGCACCGGCGAAATCGCCCGCGTGCGCGAAGGCCGACATCAGCACCACCGAGCCGTTGCGCAGACGGCCCGCCCGGTTCTCCACGTCGAGGGTCACCGGAATGCCTGCGGCGAAAAGGTTTCCGCACTGATCGAAGGTGTCGGGATGCCGGTCGGCGGGGAGTTCGAGCGCGTCGGTCCAATTGCGCAGGAACAGCCGGTTGGGCTGATTGGTGACGAAGGTGTCGATATCGCGGCCCTTCACCCCGATGTGCCCGCACACCGCCAGCGCCACCTCCGGGACCAGGCGATTGCCGCGCGCGAACACCTTGGTGATCTTCGATTCGGTGAAGCTCACACAGCCCTGGCCCTCGCCGGGCTCCCAGTACTTGCGCGGGCCGTTGGTGGAGAAGTCCATATCACCGGCGAACTCGGGGTAGGTGCGGCATTCGATATCGAGGATCGGTGCCGAATCATCCTTGCGCAGCAGGCCGATACCGCAGCCGTCGCCCGGCACCGGCGCCTGGGCGAGCTTGCGGATCTCGGGCTGGGTGAAGACCGGACCGGCGCAGTTCTGGGTGGCGACGATGAGCGCCGTCTTCGCCTCGCTGGTGGCCATCATCATCCGGGCCAGTTCCATCATGTGCACGAAGGCCGCGCAGCCGCCGTTGTGCACGTCGAGCACATGGGTGGGGTGCGCGCCGAGGCGCCGGGCCAGCTCGGGGCCCGCGCCCATGACGGGATTGTCGGGGAGCTGGGTGTGCGTGATGAGGATGTCGATCTCGGCCGCCAGGCCGTCGCCGTGCCGCTCGCGCAGCGGGGCGTAGGCGCGTTCGGCCAGGTCGACGGCGGTGTCGTCGCGGGAGATGTGGTGACGCCCGGTCGGCGAACGGAACATCACGTTCTTGGCCATGCGCTCCGACCGCGAGTACTGGGTGAAGTAGTCGGTCGGGACCGGGTCGCCGGGCAGGTAGCTCGCGACATCGACCAGGCTGACCGTCGGCATGTTCACTGCATCCACTCCGGCTTGACGGGCAGCCCGTGGGCCGCGCGGTATTCACAGATGGCCTTGAGGTTGTCCAGCTCGAGCTGGTGCCCGGCGGAGAACATCTCCCAGAAGTCGCCCACCCACACCGGGCGCTTGGGCGGCGCCGTCTCGGGATAGCCGTTCTCGTCGTAGAACGGGTGGCGGCAGTTCACCCACAGCACCACCGAGCCCGGCTTGTTGAACACCACCTGCGCGTCGACCACCCGCATCAGATAGATCATCCACAGGTGTTCGGACTGGTCCCAGGCGCAGTGGTAGTCCACGGTCATGGCCTCGGGATGGGCGACGGTGCGGGTGTAGCACTTGGTGGTGTCGCCGAGCCGGTCGTAGGACAGCCACAGGCCCGGCTCGTCGGTCTCGGTGAAGCCGCGCAGGCTGTAGGTCCACTCCTCGAGCGAGCGGGTATCGGCCAGGTACTCGAAGACCTCCCGCGGCGGCGCGGCGATATAGGTCTGCACCGGGCAGTACTCGCCGAAGATCTGGTCGTGCGGATACACCGACCGCAGCATGTCCATGATGATCGGCGTGGTCGCCTCGCGGTCGGAGTTCTCGATGCGCAGCACACCGGGCACCACCTGGTCGGGGATGTCGCTGAGTGCGGGCAGGGCGCTGGTCGTCACGGTGTTCTCCTCGCGGATTCGATGGTCGACAAGAAGGGCTGGAACGGCGGGACTTCGTCGGGGTCGCAGAGGATTTCGAGGAAGGCGGGTCCGTCGGCGCCGAAGCCGTCTCGCAGGGCGTCGGCGAGATCGTCGGCGTGCTCGACGGTGTGGGTGCCGAGCCCGGGGAACATAGCGGCGATGCCCGCGCCGATGCGGGCCGGGCGAAAACGGTTGAAGCTGTAGCGGTCTCGATAGAACAGCTGTTCGCGGGTGACGCACATGGCGTGCGCGTTGTTGTTGAACACCACGAAGGTGATCGGCAGTTCGTGCTCGACGGCGGTGTGGATCTCCATGCCGTGCATGAAGAACGCGCCGTCCCCGGCGATCACGACGGTGCGGTGCTTGCCGTCGCGGCGCGCGAAAGCGGAGCCGATCCCGGCGCCGAACGCGTAACCCATCCCGCCCATCCCGAGCGCCACCACGAAACGCCCGCCGTCGGGGACTCGCAGATGATGGACGACCGAGGCACCGGTATTGCCCGCGTCGGCGAAGACATCGGCGCCTGCGGGTAGCGCGGCCTGGATCGCTTCCACGACCGTGCGATAACGCAGGCCCGGGCCGTGAGATTCGGGAACCGGGAGCGGTGTGGGCCCGCTGGGTCCGGGGGTCGGCGATGGGGCTGGCCGCACGCGGCGGCTGTCGAGGCGGGGGAGGAGTTCGGTGAGGGTTGCGGCGAGGTCTGTGCTGGTCAGGTGGGTTGCTGACAGGAATGGAGGGAGGGCGCCGATGCTCAGCAGGGGGAGGTCGGCGAGGGCGGATTCGAGCCCGGCGCGGGTGGTCACCGGGAGGCGGGTGCCGATCAGCAGGCAGACGCTCGCCGATCCCAGCGCCTCGAGGAGACCGGGATGGCCCATGCTCCCCGCCACGCCGCGATACCCGGGGTCGGTGTTCGGGTAGACGTCCTTGGCATCCGGAGCCAGCCCGATCGACGCGCCGAGAGCGTCCACGAGGGCGGCCAGTTCGCGGCGGGCATTGTCACGGGCGACCTGGTCACCCGCGATGACGACGACTGACCCGCCGAGCAATCGGTCGACGAAAACACTGTCGATGCGGGGGCCGACAACCGTGTCCCGCGAGCGAGCCGCCCGCCCAGATCCCGCGAATCCGCCTGTGCTGTCGAGCGGAGCACGGCCGTCGATCGGCGTGACGTTGGTGGGCGGCTGCTCCCGGTGCGTGTCGATGGTCGAGGCTCGCGAGAGCGTACTGGTGGACTGTCCGAGGTCGGCGCCGTTTCGGTTGACGGCGGGCGGTATCGGTTGCTGTTGAATATCCTTCGGCAGTAGCAGGACTGCGGGTCCGCCTGTCTCGGCGGCGGTGATGGCGGCAGCGAGCTGGGCGGGTAGGGCGGCAGGGTCGGTGACCCGTGCGCAGTAGCGGGTGATGGTCGCGAAAAGTGCTTGTGCGTCCAGTGATCCGGCCAATCCGCTCGAATCCTGAAATGCCCCATGCCCTTCCAGCGCGGTAGGCGCCTGGCCGATCAGCGCGAGGACCGGTACCCGGGACGCGTATGCCTCGGCCAGTCCGGCCACCAGGTTCATCGCCCCGCCGCCGGAGGTGGCCGCGACCACGCCGAGGCCGTTGGTGCTGCGGGCGTAGCCATCGGCCATGGTGGCGGCGGAGAACTCGTGTTTGGCGACGATGCCCTCGGGGCGGCCGCCCGCGTCGAAGAGCGCGTCGTAGAGGTCTTCGATATTGGCGCCGTCGACGCCGAAGATCTGGGTGATTCCCCGGTCCGCCAGTTCCCGTACCAGGTAGTCCACCACTCGGTCCGGCATTCGGCACTCCCTCACGCGGCGACTCTCGGACGGCCTGTGGGCCGCCTTCATCGGGTACTACGGGCCGCGCGCGGGGGTGGTTCACCGGGACGAGGAGAATTCACCTCTTGTGTGTACGTATACATCTACGTATAGTCATGGGCATGCCCAACAAGACGATCTACGTGGCCGACGACGACCTGCCCCTGTTCCAGCGGGCGCAGGAACTCGTCGGCGGCAATCTCTCCAGCACGGTCGTCACCGCCCTGCGCAAGCTGATCCACCTGGAGGAAGGCCGCGAGGCCGGTTTCGAGGAGATCGTCTTGCAGGTGGGCCGCGACGGCGTTCGCCAGGTGCGGTTCCAGGGCTCACTGCTGGGTGAATGGCAGGAGATGAGCGACAAACAGGTCCGTCAGCTGGCCGTCTACCGCAGCCGCAAAGGCAAGATCGTGCTGCACACCCACACCGCGGTCTGGACCGACTATCCGACCGGCCCTGCCGCTGGCGACATGACCGAATGGAAATACTGGCGCCGCTTCTTCGGCATCGGTGACCGCGCCTTCGACTGGGGCGACTACGAATACGAGATCCTCGACGACGTCGCCGCGGTGAAGGATCGCATCCCCGACAAGCTCTACCGCAAGGTCGCCGACATCGTCGACCACCCGCAGATCGAGGAGCTCGACATCTAGCTCCCCGCACCCGACAACCCCACCACGGCCCCCGAGGGGGCACGTGTCGATAACTCATGCACTTATTCGCAGCTATGAATGTACTTCTCTGGAACTGGAAAGGGACGACCATGGTCAACTCGGCCATCACCGCACGGGGTCTGCGCAAGACCTACGGCGACCACACGGTCCTCGACGGCATCGATCTCACCGTCGCCGAGGGCACAGTCTTCGCCCTGCTCGGCCCCAATGGCGCGGGCAAGACCACCACCGTGCAGATCCTCACCACGCTCATCGGCGCCGATGACGGCCGGTGCGCGGTCGGCGGCCACGATGTGGTGGCCGAGCAGGCGGGCGTGCGCGGGCTCATCGGCGTCACCGGGCAGTTCGCCGCCGTCGACGAACTGCTCACCGGCCGCGAGAACCTGCACATGATGGGCGATCTCCACCATCTGCCCCGCCGCGCGACCCGCGAACTGGCGACCGACCTGCTGACCCGCTTCGACCTGGTCGAAGCCGCCGACAAGCCCGCGGGCACCTATTCCGGCGGCATGACCCGCAGGCTCGACCTGGCCATGACCCTGGTCGGCGAGCCACGGGTGATCTTCCTAGACGAGCCGACCACCGGCCTGGACCCGCGCAGCCGCCGGGCGATCTGGGAGATCATCCGCGGCCTGGTCGACGACCTGGGCGTCACCGTCTTCCTCACCACCCAGTACCTCGAGGAGGCCGATCAGCTCGCCGATCGGATCGCGGTGCTCGACCACGGCCGCATCGTCGCCGAAGGCACCGCGGCGGAACTGAAACGGCTCGTCCCCGGCGGCCACATCCGCGTCGACTTCGCCGACCGGGCCGCGCTGGACGCGGCGCGGCACGCGCTCGGCCCGGCCGCACGCGTGCTCGACGGTGGCGACGGGCTCACCCTCGCCGTGCCGAGCGACGGCGGCGTGCGCTCGCTGCGCGCGGTGCTCGACCGGCTCGACGCCGAGAACATCGAGGCGGGTGGCGTTTCCGTGCACACACCGAACCTCGATGACGTTTTCCTCACCCTCACCGCCACCGAACAGGAGTCCCTGGCATGAGCGTCCAGACCCTCACCCCGAATCACGCCCTCGCCGACACGCTGACCATGTTGCGGCGCAATGTGATCCACGCCAAGCGCTACCCGAGCATGGTCTTCGGCATCCTGGTGATGCCGACCGTGCTGCTGCTGGTGTTCAACTTCGTCTTCGGTGGGGCGCTGGAGAAATCCTCCGGCGGTGAGTACATCGACTATCTCGCCCCGGGCATGCTGCTGTTGCTGCCCGCGTACATGACGGTGTCGGTGGCCGTCTCGATCGCCACCGACAAGAGCAAAGGCATCGTGAATCGCTTTCGGGTGATGGCGATCTCGCAATCGGCCATGCTCACCGGGCATGTGCTCGGCGCGCTGGTGCAGGCACTGGGCGGCATGGCGATGATGACCGGTGTCGCGCTGCTGATCGGCTTCCGGCCGAACGCCGACCCGGTGGAATGGATCGCCGCCCTCGGCCTGCTCACGCTGGTGACCTTCGCCTTCAGCTGGCTGGCCATCGCGCTCGGGCTGCTCTCGCCGACCCCGGAAAGTGCCAGCAACACACCGTTTCCCATCGTGATGATGCCGTTCCTCGGCAGCGGCCTGGTGGCCACCGACACCATGCCGGTCGGCCTGCGGCAGTTCGCCGAGTACCAGCCGTTCACGCCGATCACCGAGACGCTGCGCGGGCTGCTGATGGGCACCGAGATCGGCGCCAACGGCTGGGTGTCGCTGGGGTGGTGCGCGGTGATCGCCGGTGGCGGGTACCTCTGGTCGAAGTCCATCTTCCGTAAGCAGACCGCCTGACCGAAGCCGAGTCCGGTCGTCCGTAGGGCGACCGGACTTCGCGCGTTCAGATCTCGGCCAGCAGGATGGTGCGGCCGGAGTCCATCGAGGTGATCTCGACGGTCTCGATCGACTCCGGGGCCGCGTCGATCGTGCGCTCGACGGTGAGCTCGGTGCCGGGCCCCGCGGGCCACTGGTCCAGCTCCAGCCGCTGTTCGCCCGCGGTGACCACCAGGCCGTAGGTCCAGGTGTAGCCGGAGCCGTAGGCGCTGGGGGCGTAGCGGCAGGTGAGCACCAGGCGGGTGCGGTCGCCGTCGCGCAGCAGTCTCATCTCCGCGCTGACCGGGGTCTGCTCGACGGGCCGCAGCTGCTGGGCGGCCACGACCTGCGCGGTGGACGGGTCCGAGCGCGCGACCGTCATGGTGACCGGCACGGCGATGGCGACGGCGGCCGCCGCGGCCGCGACCGCGCTGCCGATTCCCAGCCACCGGCGGCGCTGCCGCTTGCGCTGCGCGGCCGCCGCCAGCGCGGGTAGCAGATCGGGGACCTGGGTGGGTGGCGGTTCGGGGGCGATCATGGCCAGCGCGGTCTCGCGCTCGACCAGGGCGAGCATGCCTGGCAACCCGGACAGCTCGGCCACGGACTGCTGGCAGTGACCGCAGTCGAGCAGGTGCGTCTCGTACTCCCGCCGTTCGGTGGCGCCGAGCGAACCGAGGACATAGGCGGCGTCCCAGGTGCTGTACTCGTCGGCGAGATCGGTCATCGGTTCGTCACCCCCATCTCCTGTAGTGCCAGGCGCATCGCGCGCATCCCGTAGTGCAGGCGCGACTTCACCGTGCCCGGCGGAATGCCCAGCTCGTCGGCGATCTGCCGCATGCCGAGGCCGCGGTAGTAGGCCCGCACGATCACCTCGCGATGGTCGACGCTGAGCGTGCTCAGCGCGTCGGCGACCAGCCAGCCGTCCAGGGCGCGATCGGACTGGTCGGGGCTGACCTGCTCGGGCGGGGTGTCGGTGCCGAATTCGCGGCGGTGCCGGGCGCTGCGATGCTCGTCGACGGCGAGATTACGGGCCACGGTGAACAGCCACGCGCGCGGGGAGGTCTCGGTCTGCTCGAGCACCGCGGGCCGCTGCCAGGCGCGCAGCAGGGTCTCCTGCACGATGTCCTCGGCTCGGCCGGGATCGCGCACCAGGCCGAGGGTGAAGCGCCACAGCGCGGGCGCGTGCTCGGCGTAGAGCGCGCGCATCAGTTCGTCGCGACCGTCGTCCATCGCCGGTCCGGGTCACTGCTCGATATTCATGGGGTCACTCCGCTCTGTCGATGGAGTAACGGGTTCAGTTGCGTTCGAGTTCAATCGGGTGGGTGGCCAGCAGGGCCAGCGGCAGCGGCTGGCGGCGCAACACGCTCGCCCACAGATCGTGCTGGTCGGTGGCCAGCGGGTCGCCGGGCAGGGCCGAGACCACCAGCCAGTCGTCGTTGTCGAGCTCGCCGCCGAGCTGACCCATCGACCAGCCCGCGTACCCGGCGAAGATCCGGATGCCCTCCACCAGCGGGCCGATCTCGGCCGGATCGGCGTCCAGATCCACCAGCACCACCCGTCCGTCGACGCGGCGCAGCCCGCGCACCTCGCTGATGTCGGCGCCGGTGCGCAGGGTGGCCAGGCACAGCGCGGCATCGCGTTTCACCGGGCCGCCGATGTAGAGATCCGTCGGGGAGGCCGCCAGGTCGGCCCAGTCGGGCAGCACATCGGCCACCGGGGTCTCGCTGGGGCGGTTGAGCACCACACCGAGGCTGCCCGCGTCGTTGTGCTCGATCACGTACACGACGGTGCGCCGGAAGGTCGGCTCGACCAGGTCGATCGCCGACACGAGCAGATTGCCCGCCCGGACGCCCCGCGCGGGCTGTCCGGGTCGCCGGTCGTCCCCGCGCCCGTCGCGCGTCCGGCGTTCGTCCGGGTCGTCTCCGCGTGCCACCGAGCCATCATCGCATTGCCACGGTGGGTCGCGCTTCCCACGGACCGGTCGGAACGGTAAAAATTCTGGTCCGGAGCCGCTCCGGCCGCGCCCGGTAGGGTCGCGTCATGCATGTGCCCGAAGTTCTGCTCGAAGACGACGCCGCCGTGTACGACTACTACCTGCGACATCAGCAGAACCGGTGGCAGGCGCTGGCCTCCTACGCGGTGCTCGCCCGTCGTTACCGGCCCCGGGTGTTCTTCGCCGAGGGCGCCAAGGCCGGGCTGAAGGCGCTCATGCGCAGTGGACGACCGGTCATCTACGCGATCAACCACCTGTCCACCAGCGATCCCTACACCGTCGCCGCCACCGCCTGGCGCTCGCCGCTGCGCGGCAAGATCGGCCGCGTCCGGGTGCTGGCCAAGGACGAGCTGTTCCTCGAGCCCGAACAGCGCCGCAAGGTGGACATGATGGGCGGGATCCCGGTCTTCCGCGGCAAGGACCACGGCATCCGCGCGGTCAACGCCGCCGGTCAGCGCATGATGGACGTGTGCGCGCAGCGGCTCTCGCGCGGTGACCACCTGGCGATCTTCCCGGAGGGCACCTGCAACGACGTCGACCCGGCGGCGGTGCAGTCCATCGGCAGCGGCATCGGCCACATCGCCTTCCGCGCGGCCAAGCTGGACGCGCCGCCCGCGCTGGTCGCGCTCGGCATGAGCTACGGACCGCGCCCCGACCCGAAGGTCGAACCCAGCGGCGCCGAGGTGGTCTCGGCCGCGGTCTACTTCCGGGCGCCGGTCGCCGAGCTACCCCAGCGCCCCGGCGATATCGCCCGGTTCGTCAAGGAGGAGTTGCAGCACGCCGTGGACGGCGCGGTCGCGCGCTACTGAGGCAGCCCGAACAGCTCGCGCGCCCGCTGCGGCACCAGCGAGATGTAGCCGGGATGGGTCTCGACGAAGTGCAGCACCACCGCGCACAGCGGCAGCACGCTGAACCCCTCGGTCCGGCTGGCCGCCAGCGCGGCCTCGACCAGCACGTTCGCCAGGCCACGGCCCTCGAAACGGGGATAGATCTCGGTGTGCACGAGGGCGCGTTCGGCCCCGGTGTCCTGGTACTCGATATAACCGGCGGGCTGCCCGTCGGCGGTGAGTTCGAACCGCTCGAGCGCGGTGTTGTCGCGGACCTCGGTCGCCATGGGTCGAAACTACCCCGCCGACCGGTCGTGGACTGTGTATGGCGGGTTTCGGTCCGAGCCCGGACAATGGCCAGATGACCATCGGACCGCGCGTGGTGCTCGCCCCGGACAAGTTCAAGGGTTCTCTCACCGCCGCCGAGGTCGCCGAGGCACTGGCGACCGGAATCAGCAGGCGCAGGCCGCTCGCGGACGTGCGCCGGGTGCCGGTCGCCGACGGTGGCGACGGCATGGTCGACGCCTTCGTCGCCGGGGGCTGGCAGGCGGTGCCGGTGGCGGCGCCCGGCCCCACCGGGGAGCCATCGACGGCGGTCTACGCCCGGCACGGGGACATCGCGGTGGTCGAACTGGCCGCCGCGGTCGGCCTGGTGAAACTGCCAGGGGGCAGGTTCGATCCGCTCGGCGCCGACACCTTCGGGCTGGGTGTGGTGGTCGCGCACGCGCTCGACCACGGCGCCCGCGACATCGTGCTCGGCCTGGGCGGCAGCGCGTCCACCGACGGTGGCGCGGGGTTCCTGCGCGCGCTCGGACTGCGCCTGCTCGACGGTTCCGGCCGTGAATTGGGTCTGCGGTCGGCGGGGTCGAATGTCTCGGCGCTGCTGGCCGAGGTGGTCACGGTCGACCGGGCCGGGCTGCATCCGGCCATCGCGCGGGCGCGGTTCACCCTGGCCTGCGATGTGGACAATCCGCTGCTCGGCCCGTTGGGCGCGGTCGCGGTGTACGCGCCGCAGAAGGGCGCGAGCCCGGCGCAGATGCTGGAACTGGAAGCGGCCTTGACGAATTGGGCCGCCGTGCTGGGCACCGGGTACGCCGAGATCGGCGGCGCTGGCGCGGCGGGCGGCACCGGATTCGGCGCGCTGGCGGTGCTCGGCGCGCAGGTGCGCAGCGGGATCGATGTGGTACTCGAGCTGCTCGAGTTCCACGCGCTGGTGGACGGCGCGGCGCTGGTCGTCACCGGGGAGGGCTCGCTGGATCACCAGAGCATGCACGGCAAGGCGCCGGTCGGGGTCGGCGCGGTGGCCAAGGCGGCCGGGGTGCCGGTGGTGGCGGCGGTCGGGCGAACGTTGTTGTCGCCCGGGGAGATCCGGGCCGCCGGGTTCCGGCGCTGCTATCCGCTCAGCGATCTGGAATCCGATCCAGCGCGCTCGATGGCCGACCCGGTGCCGCTGCTCGAGCGCATCGGCGAACGGATCGCGCTCGAGCACCTCTAGGAAGCGACTCGCGGGCTCAGTTCGGCGCGGTGCTCGTTGCCCCAGGTCTCCAGCGCGCCCAGGGCGGTGCGCAGGGTCTCGCCGAGCGCGGTCAGCGAGTACTCCACCCGGGGTGGGATCTCCGGATAGATCTCGCGGTGCACCACGCCCGCGGCCTCGAGCTGGCGCAGGTTCTCGGTGAGCACCTTCTCGCTCACCCCGTCCAGCAGCCGCCGGATCTGCCCGAACCGCTGCGGGCCCTCGCCGAGCACCCACATCAGGTGCATCTTCCACTTGCCACCGACCACGTCGATGGCCAAGCTCATGCCACAGATGGCGTGATCTACGTCACCATTCATGCTCCGCGCACCTCTCCCGACCGTATTTCGGACCTCCAGGTAAGCAACCACACTCCCACGTGCGCTCTTCCCGCCGCTGCCCGCGCCGCCCACCATGGAGTCCGGCGCCGAACCCATCCAGCATCGAGAACCGAAGGGACACCTGATGTCCGAGCAGAACACCCCCCGATCCGTCTCCGTCCTGGGTCTGGGCCCGATGGGCCAGGCCATGGTGCGCGCCTTCCTGGCGGCCGGTGTGGAGGTGACGGTGTGGAACCGCAGCAGCGCCAAGGTCGACGCCATGGTCGAACTGGGTGCCAAGCGCGCTGCCACCGTCGCCGAGGCGCTGACGGCCAACGAGGTGGCGGTCCTGAGCCTGACCCACTACGCCGCCATGTACGACGTACTCGGCCAGGCGCCGGAAGCCTTGGCGGGCAAGGTGATCGCCAATCTGTCCTCCGATTCGCCTGCGCAGGCGCGGGCCGGGGCGGCCTGGGTGCGCGAGCGCGGCGCGCAGTTCCTCTCCGGCGGCGTGATGTCGGCGGGCGACAATATCGAGCACCCGGCCTCCTACATCTTCTACAGCGGGCCCCAGGAGGTCTTCGACGCGCACGCCGCGCTGCTGCGCCCGCTCAGCCCGCAGGAATACCTCGGCACCGATGACGGCCTGGCCCAGATCTACTACCAGGCCCTGCTGACGGTCTTCCACCCCTGGCTGCTGGCCTTCGACCAGGCCACCGCCATGATCGCCCGCTCCGGCCACGACATCACGCGGTTCCTCCCCTTCGCGGTGCGCTCCAGCGAGGCCTACCCGTACTTCATGCAGGAGTTCGCGGAGGCCAACCAGCAGGGCGGCTGGGCCGACCTGGCGAGCCTGAAGATGATGGTCGCGGGCGCTCAGCACATCATCGACGCCAGCGAGGAGGTCGGCGTCGACGCCGCGTTCTCCCAGCTGTCCCAGACCTACTGGCGCAAGGCCGTCGCCGCCAGCGAGAAGGCGGGCAAGCCGGTATCGACCTTCGAATTGATCGGGGGCACAGCATGATCCACGCACGTCGCCGTCCGGCACCGGGGGGTGCCGGACGGCGGGGTCATGCGGTGCCGGTGCCGAGGCGGGGAAACGGTTCGACGGCGAACACCACCTCGACCGCCACCTCGAAATAGGCCGCGATGCGCAGGGCGAGGTGCAGGCTGGGGCTGTATTCGCCCCGCTCCAGATAGCCGACGGTCTGGTAGTGCACGCCCAGCGCCTCGGCGAGGTCGCGCCGCGAGATGCCGCGCTCGGCGCGCAGCATCGCGATGCGGTTGTAGATGACCTCAGAAGGCACGCTGCATCGCCTTTTCCCTTCGCTGTGCCATGGCGGCGCCGGACTCGTGTTCGGCCATCCGCCGCAGGACGATCGGTGCGATCGCCAGCCCGGCGACCGCCCAGATCCCCAGTACCGCAGCCGTTTCCAGATGCCGCCAGGACTGGTCGAGCTCGATGACCACGGCCTCGCCCGGCAGCAGGGCCGAGCGCATGCCAAGGCCGAGCCAGTACATCGGGAACACCTGGGCGAGCGTCTGCAACCAGCCCGGCAGCGCGGTGATCGGGTAGAAGATGCCGGAGATGGCGATCAGACCCATCAGCGGCATGGTGAGCAGAAAGGCGGTGCGGGTATCGAGCACACTGCCGAGGATCGCACCGAAGGGCAGCACGGCCAGCATGCCCAGCGCCAGCACCCATAGGAAGGTCGCCACCGCGCCCGCCCCGCTCAGCGAGGAACCTCCGATGATCAGCATGCCCACACCGAGCACGATAACCACCTGCGCGACCACCGCCCCGGAGGTGGCGACGACCTTGCCGACGACGTAGGCGCCCATCCCCTTCGGCACCGCCTTGGCGCGCAGCAGGGTGCCGTCCTCCCGGTCGAGCACCAGCACGTTGAGAATCGCGTACATGCCGTTGAACGCGATGATCGAGCCGAGCAGACCGGGCAGGGCCAGTTCGGCGATCGAGAGCTCGCCGCCGTCGTACCTCCGGTCGCGCAGCAGGTAGAGCACCCCGAGAGTGATCGCGGGAGTGAGGAACTGCCCGATCAGGTCGGGGGCGTTGGTGTAGGCCTGGCGCAGTTCGATCAGGCCCCGCCGGATACCTTGCCTGCTCATCGGGTGACCTCCGCGAGAGTGTGGACGGGCGCGCTGTCCTCGCCGGATTCGGCGCGCCGGACCAGGGTCATATAGGTGTCTTCGAGCGAGGCGCGGCGCACCTCGAGCTCCCCGATGGCCTCGCCGTGCTGCTTGAACAGCTCGTGCACGAACTTGGTCGACTCGGCGGTGGTGTGCACGAAGCGCTGGTCGTCGACGGTCCAGCTCACCTGGGCCTCCCCGGCGATGGCGCGGGAGAGTTCGTCGGGCGAGCCGTCGGCGATGATGCGCCCGCCAGCCAGGATGAGGATCCGGTCGGCCAGCTTCTCGGCCTCGTCCAGGTCGTGCGTGGTGAGCAGGACGGTGGTGTCCTCCAGATCGGCCAGCCGGTGCACCAGGTCGTGGAAATCGCGCCGGGCCGCCGGGTCGAAACCGGCGGTCGGCTCGTCCATGAACAGCAGGTCGGGCTTGCCGACGACGCCGATCGCCACATCCAGCTTGCGGCGCTGGCCGCCGGACAGCGTCGCGATCTTGGCCCCCGCCTGCTCGGTGAGCCCGACCAGGGCCAGCAGCTGGTCGATGTCCCACGGCCGCTCGTAGTACGAGCCGAGATGCGTTAGCAGCTCGCGCACCCGCCATTTGGCGTGGTCGCGCCAGGATTGCAGGACAACGCCGATGCGCGCGCGCCAGGACTCGTCACCGTGTTCGGGATCGGCCCCCAGCACGTCGACGCGACCGGCCGACCTCCTGCGGAACCCCTCGAGGATCTCGATCGTGGTGGTCTTGCCCGCGCCGTTGGGCCCGAGCATGACGAGTACTTCGCCGCGCCTGGCCTGAAATGTCACCTCGTGCAGCACGTCGATGTCGCCGTAGCGCATCTGCAACCGCTGGACATCGAGAACGACGCCGTTCTTCGAAGTCATGATTCCTCCCAGTCATCGACCTTCGATGATATGTAGCATATGTACTACATTTCATCGCGGCAATACTTCTGGGCGAAATCGCATTTTCCGAAAACGAGAGCACTGCTCTTGACAAGCCGTCGGGTAGCGCGCATGCTTGTACACAACAGAGAGCAGTGCTCACAGTTCAGGAGTGATCAGCATGGACAACGCCACCCGCTACCTCGGCCCCACCGGCATCGACCCGATCATGAACAAGGTCCTCAACTGGTTGCCCCGGCTCGGCATCAGCGTCGCGGGCGGACGGCTGCTGGCCGTGCGCGGCCGCAAGAGCGGCGAATGGCGCACCACCATGGTCAATCCGATGACCGCCGCCGACGGCGCGCGCTACCTGGTCGCCCCGCGCGGTCACACCCAGTGGGTGCGCAACCTGCGCGCGGCCGGTGACGGCGAACTGCGCCTGGGCCGCAAGGCCGAACCCTTCACCGCCGTCGAGATCGCCGACGCCGACAAGATCCCGCTGCTGCGGCTGTACCTGGAGAAGTGGGGCTGGGAGGTCGGCCGCTTCTTCGAAGGGCTCGACAAGAACGCGACCGACGCCGAATTGGCCGAGATCGCACCGGGTTTCCCGGTCTTCCGGATCGCCTAGGCCAGCGCGAGAAACTCGATCGCCGCCGCGTAGCCCTGGATGCCCATCCCGGCGACGACCGCGACGGCGATGGGCGAGACGAAGGAGTGGTGCCGGAACTCCTCGCGCGCATGCACATTGCTGATATGCACCTCGACGATCGGCACCTCGGGAATCACCAGCGCGTCGCGCAGCGCCACCGAGGTATGGGTCAGCCCGCCCGGATTGATCACGATGGCCGACACCTCGCCGCGCGCCGCGTGGATCCGATCGATCAGCGCGCCTTCGTGATTGGACTGGAAGGCCACCACCTCGCGCCCGAACCTCGCGGCCGTGCGCTCGCACAGCGCGATCACGTCGTCGAGGGTGTCGGACCCGTACACCTGCGGCTGACGGGTACCGAGCATGTTCAGGTTCGGCCCGTTGAGCACGAGAATCGGGCCGGTGGCCTGCACGGTATCTGCCATGCAGGCCACTCTAGGTCACAGCCCGGTCGGGCCCTCCGAACGCAGGTCGTCGACCTTGCGCATGGCCTCGCGCAGTTCGGCGAGCCAGCTCTCGGCGTGCTTGCCCGCCAGTTTCACCGTCCAGGCCAGCGCGTCGGCGCGGGAGCGGGCCACGCCCGCGTCGATGAGGGTGTCGAGCACCTGGCGTTCGGGCTGGCGCAGGCGGGTCATCACCGGGACCGCGAGGTGGGTGAACAGGATTCGCTTGCCGTCGAGATTCACGCCCCAGGCCACGCTGCGGCCGTAACGGCGCTGGGCCTCGTCGGCGATCTGCATGCGGGCCGGGCGGGTCGCTTCGCGCCAGCGGGCCAGTGCGCCCTCCCTGGTCGCCGTCGAGGCGCCCTCGGTGTCGGGCAGCACGCCGACGACCACGATCTCGTCGCGGTCGATCTCCAGCTCCGGCGGGCCG
Organism: Nocardia sp. SSK8; assembly: GCF_037034205.1. Taxonomy (NCBI): domain Bacteria; kingdom Bacillati; phylum Actinomycetota; class Actinomycetes; order Mycobacteriales; family Nocardiaceae; genus Nocardia; species Nocardia sp. SSK8. The sequence continues at coordinate 121,467 of NZ_JBAGKD010000011.1, read as the reverse complement.
GTGAACCAGTCGTCGGGCAATCGTCCGGCGAACCAGTCGGCGGCGTCGGCGGGATCGGGGAGATCCGCTTGCTGCCAGCCGCCCGGGCGGCCGAATCCACGTTCGCGATGGCCGTTGCGCATGGCGATCACCTGCTCTCCGCGTTGCATGTATTGCGCTGATTACAAGATTACGCCCATTCGGAACTGCCGGATTCCGCTCTGCGAGAACGGTCGCGGAATCGCCGTGCGCGCGGCGGCGGCCAGAGGTTGGCTGTCGGAGGCGGTGGGTACCCTCGGGTTGAATCGCCGGACAAATGCGAGATCCGCACAACTGCGCGTGCCCGCCGGTACCGTTGGTGCGCCAGATGTTGCCACTGGCTGGGCGAGGTTCGAAATGTAGTCCTCATCGGGCGAGATTTCGGGCACAATCAAGGTGCTGAGGTCGAGTAGCGTCCCGTGTTACCGGGGCATCGGAGACGGGTCAACTTCCGGTACGGTGGAATTGTTACCGGAGTGGCAAGAGTGAAGAGTGGGCGATATGGATGTGTGGGGATCCCGCCGCTTTCGCGTCCGGGGCGCAATGGCGATCGCGGGGGTTGCGACCCTCGCCCTCGCGTTGTGCTCGTGCGGAGTGGGTGGGAAGCCGAGTGCGGCGGAGTCGGTTGTCCAGCGGTTCACCGACCTGCTCGACGATCAGGACTACGCCAAGGCCGCCGACCTGACGTCCTACCCCGCCGCCGCGTCCGCAACCATGAAGCAAATGTTCGAGGGGTTGCGGACGGGCACCGTCGACTACGAGAAGTCGCAGGTCATCGATCTGGACTCGCAGTCGGCTATCTTCAGCATGGATGTCGGCTGGAACTTCGGGGAGCGCAAGGACTGGACCTACACACTCCAGGGCACCGTGCGAAAGCTCGCCATCGGCTGGCGCATCTCCTGGGACCCGGCCGTGGTGATGCCGCAGCTGGCCGACAATCGCACCGTCAAGCTCGTGCGCACCACGGCCACGCCGCCGCCGAAGGTCGTCGACCTGTCCGGTGAGCCGCTGATGACCGAGCAGACCATCAATGTCATCAAGATCGACCCGAGCCGCACCGGCGACCTGGTGGCCTCCACCAACGCGCTGGCCGACGCCATCGAACCGGTCGCGCCGCTGATCACCGGGCCCTCGCTGATGCAGAAACTGGCCGCCGCGCAGGGGCAGCCGGTCGTCGCGGTGAACCTGCGCGAAGGCGATTTCGCGATCCTCGAGCCGCGCATGGCCAAGGTGCCCGGCGTGGTGATGGAGAAGCAGCCCAAGCTGATCTCCGCCGACCGGCGCACCTGGTCGCCCATGCTGGACGCGCTCACCAAGGTGTGGCAGTCCAGCCAGGAGGCCACCGCGGGCTGGGGCGTGCAGATCTTCGAAGCCGACGGCAAGTTCGTCAACCAGGTGGCGGGCTACCAGGGCCCGGCCGGGCCGGATATCGCCGCGACCATGGACCAGCGCCTGCAGCGCGCCGCCGAGGACGCGGTGGTCAGCGTGGGCACGCCCGCCAGCGTGGTGGCGATCCAGCCGTCCACCGGCGCGGTCGTCGCCGTCGCGCAGAACTCCTACGCCTCGGAGAAGGGGCCCATCGCCTTCACCGGGCTGTTCCCGGCAGGCGGCACCATGGACCTGTTCCGCGCCGTCGCGGCCGCGAAGCTGAAGAAGGCGCCGCAGGACGTCACCGAGCAGGAAGCCGCCGACGCGGCGACCGCGCTGGGTGTCGGCGTCGACTTCAAGGTGCCCGGCCTCGACGAGGTCACCGGGCGGATCAGCGCCCCCGGCCGCAATACCGAACAGGTGCGCCAGGGCGCGGGTTCGGACGCGGTGCTGGCCAGCCCGTTCGGGATGGCGATCGCCGCGGCCGCCATCTCGCGCGGCTCGGTGGTGCCGCCGATGATCGAGGCCGGTCATCCGAGCACCACCGACACCCCGATCCCCGCGCTCGAACAGCCCGCCGTCGACCGGCTGCGCGCCATGCTCCAGGAGGGCATCGGCAAGCCGGAAACGGCTGCGCTGCGCGGCTTCCGCGATGTCACCGCCTTCGCGGCGACCGGCGGCACCGACGGCTGGCTGCTGGCCACCATGGGCGATCTGGTCTTCGCGGTGCACATCGCCGATGTCGACAGCGGCGACGCCACCTCGCGGATGGCCGCGGTGCTGCTGAAATCGCTGGCGACGCCGGAGCCCTGAGCCGCTCCGCGGTGGCATGAACACTGGTCAGTGGGTATCGACCCGATCTCGATCTAGATCAACAACGGTTACGCTGCTCGGGTGAGGAGATTCGCGCCGCTGCTCGTCGATGCCCTGTTGGTGATCGTCTTCTGCGCGATCGGGAGGCGCAGCCACGACGAGGCGGTGCTGGCCGGACTGCTGAAAACGGTGTGGCCCTTCGGGATCGGGCTGCTGCTCGGCTGGGCCGTCGCGTACGTACTGGCCCGCGACTCGCGCTTCGACGCGACCAGCCTGTGGCCCAGCGGTCTGGTGATCTGGGTGTGCACGCTGGTCGGCGGGATGGCGCTGCGCGCGGTCAGCGGGCAGGGCGTGGCGGTGAGCTTCGTCATCGTCGCCGCCTGCGTGCTCGCGCTGTTCCTGCTCGGCTGGCGGGCGGCCATCAGCGCGTTGCGGTGATATTGGCGGCTGGTGCCGCGGTTCTTCAGCCGCAACTAGATTCGTCGCTGTTTGAACTCCGCTTCCAGCGCTTCGTCGTCGTCGTGCGGGGTGCGGAACAGGAACGCGAAGACGATCCAGCCCACGATCGCCACCAGGATGAAGCTCACCAGCCGGTAGATGAACGCGGCCGCCACCGCCTGCGAGGCGGGTAGGCCCGCGCCTGCGGTGAGGCCGTAGATCAGGGTCGCGTCCACGTAGACGATGCCGCCCGGCGCGAACGGGATCGAGCCCACCGCCTTGCCCGCGGCGAACGCGATGAGCAGCCCGGACAGCTTGGGATCGGCGCCGATCGCGAAACAGGCCGCGCCCAGGCAAGCCACATCGGCGAAGCGGTGCACCAGCGCCCAGACCCCGACCAGGCCCGCGTCCTTCTTGCCCAGATCCACCGACTCGAGCTGGTCGCGGATCTCGGCCAGCTTGGCGATGCCGTGATCGGCGGGCTTCTTGCGCCACCGGTTGACCAGCGCGAGGATCCGGCGCAGCAGCGCCTCCAGCGTGCCGGGATGCCGGGCCAGATAGTTGCCCACGAACAGCAGCACGGCCAGCGCCACCAGCGAAGCGATCAGATTGAACCCGATCCGGTTGCCCACCAGCGCCGCCCCGGCGATGCCGAGCAGGGCCAGCCCCGCCGTGGCCACCACCCCGGAGAACACCAGCTGCCAGGACGCCACGATCGGGCTGGCGCCCCAGCGGCGGGTCTGGCGGTAGGTGAAGGCGGTGGAGAACACCTGGCCCGCGGGCAAGGTCAGCGACATGGCCGTGGCGCCGTAGACCACCGACACCGACTTGCGCTGGCTGACATCCACCCCGCCCGCGTGCAGCAGCTGCTTCTGCACCCGGCCGAAACCGCTCATCGACACGGCCTGCAGGAAGATACACAGGACCAGCCAGCCCCAGTGGATCTCGGTGAGCGTGCGCCAGGATTCGTGCAGCCGGGGCCAGAGATAGGCGCCCTCGCCGATCAGCAAGGCGAGCAGGGCCGTGCCGAGCACCCACTTCACCCACCGGAACCGGCGGCGGCGCTCGGCCACGGGCAGCGCGGGTTCGCCCGCTAGGTCGCCGTCGGCCGTCACGATCTCAGCCTAACGAACGAACCTGTTCCCCTGGCTGCGCGCCGAGCTCGGTGGTCACGCTCTTCGGCCAGGCCAGCCGGGTTTTTCTGCGTCTGCCACGCAGCTGGACCTCGTCGCCGGTCTCCCAATGGTCTTGCTCGCTTTCGTCGGCGAAGTACAGCGCGCTGCCCGAAGCGAGGACGCGGCCGGGATGATCTTTGGCCAGTTCGGTGAGTCGCGACGCCTCGTTGACGGGGTCGCCGATCACGGTGTATTCGAAGCGGTTGGCGGCGCCGATATTGCCCGCGACGGCCAGCCCGGCCGACACGCCGATACCGACATCGAGGCTGGTCACCTCGCGCAGGGCCTCGCGCAGATCGCGCGCGGCCGCCAGGGCGGCGCCGGGTGCGTCGGGGCGGTCCAGCGGCGCGCCGAAGATCGCCAGCGCCGCGTCGCCGACGAACTTGTTGACAAAGCCGTGGTGGCGGTCGATCACGTCGACCACCACCCGGAAGAACTCGTTGAGCAGGCTGACGACCTCGGTCGGCGGGCGTTCGGCGGCCGCGGCGGTCGAGCCGACCATGTCGACGAACAGCACCGCGACGAACCGGGTCTCACCGCCCAGCTCGGTGCCGTAGTCCAGCGCGCGCTGGGCCACGTCCTCGCCGACGTGCTGACCGAACAGTTCCTGCAGCTTGCGCCGCTTGGCCGCCTCCTCCATCATCCGGTTGAAGCCCACCTGCAACAGCCCGATCTCGGAGCCGTCGTAGACCTCCACCTGCACGTCGCGCGCGCCGCCCTGCACCCGGTTGATGGCCTGTGACAGCTGCCGCACCGGGTCGGAGATGGACGAGCCGGTCAGCATGGACAGCGCCAGCGCCTGCATGATCACCACGCCGCACAGCAGCAGGATGGAGATGGCCAGCGAGTTGGCCGAGAATTTCACGTCCGAGGAGATCTGGGTGACGCACAGCAGCACGATCGCGATGGTCGGCGCGAAGGTGCCCATGCCCCAGGTCATCGCCATGCGGGTACCGACCCCGGGCGTGAGCGTGTGGTCGAAGGTGCCCTCGGTGAGCGCCTCGGCGGCCACCGGGCGCAGGATGCGCTCACCGAGCATGTAGGTGAAGCCGAACACGATGGTCGCGGCCATACACTCGGTGACGATCACCGCGCCGCCCAGCTCGGGCGATTCGGCGATGATCAACCCGGCCAGGATGCCGCCGCCGATGATCCACAGCACCAGGTGCACGATCGACTGCCGCAGCGGCACGTGCAGCGCCGCCATCTGCTCCCGCCTGCTCGGCGGACCCCCGCGCATCTGCCAGCGCATCACCGGCCGCAACATCAGCGCGGCGGCGACGATACTGAGAATCGCCGCGATGCCGAACACCAGCACCGGCGCCAGCAGCCCCGTCTGCCGCACCCCCGTCGGGTCGCCCTCCGGCACCGGCAGCCCGTACTGGATGAACGCCCAGACGAGTACGGCGCCGAACGCGTTGGCCAGCAGTATCGACGTCAGATACAGCGGCCAGCGCGTTCGCATGGTCTGTTTGACCGCTTCCAGAGGCGCCGACACGACCACCAATCTAGCGTTCGGACCGATAGGCTCTCTCGAGTGACCGTGTTCCGCAGCTCAACGCCCCCGTCAGCCGGGGCTGAGCCGGTTCATAGCTCACTGCTATTGTCGCCGCGTGCAGTTGAGATATCAGTTTCGTATCGAGCCGACCGCCGAGCAGCGCGTAGCGCTGGCACAGGCTTTCGGCTGCGCGCGGGTGGTATTCAACGATTGTCTGCGTCTTCGGCAGCAGGCATACGCCGGAGGGTCGATTCTCTCCGATACCGAACTGCAGAAGCAGGCTGTCACCGAAGCGAAGCGAACACCTCAGCGTGCCTGGCTGACCGATGTGTCCTCTGTGGTCCTGGTCCAGGCGTGTCAGGACGCGCACCGATCCCATCGGAACTGGCTGGATTCGATCTCCGGCAGGCGCAAGGGACGCACGATGGGTGCTCCGCGTTTTCGCTCACGCAAGGACAACCGCCAATCCATCCGGCTGACCCGGAACGGGTTCAGGATTCGGGCCAACCGCAAGCTCTACCTGGCGAAGATCGGCGAAGTGGCGGTGCGGTGGTCTCGGCGCCTGCCCAACGATCCGTCGAGCGTCACCATCGTTCGGGACGCGGCAGGACGATTCTTCGCCAGCTTCGTGGTCGAGGTGTCACCGGTTGTGCTCCCGGCGGCCGACTCGGAGGTCGGGATAGACCTGGGTCTTACCACCTTCGCGGTGCTGAGCGACGGCACGACGATCACGTCGCCGAAGTTCCTCCGGCGGGCGGAACGAAAGCTCCGCAGGGCACACCAGTCGCTGTCGAGAAAGCAGAAGGGCAGCAGAAATCGCGCTGCGCAACGTCTCCGGGTGGCGCGTGCGCACGCCGCGGTTGCCGACGCACGCCGGGATTGGGCCCACAAGCAGTCAACGAAGATCATTCGCGAGAACCAAGCGGTGTTCATCGAGGATCTGCCCGTGCACGGGCTGGCGCGTTCCCGGATGGCGAAGTCGGTGCACGATGCCGGGTGGGGCATGTTCATCCGCATGCTGGTGGAGAAGGCGGCGCGTTATGGCAGAGTCCTCGGCAGGGTGGACCGGTTCTACCCGTCGAGTCAGATCTGCTCTTCGTGCGGGGCACTCGACGGACCCAAGCCGCTCTCGATCCGGATCTGGCAGTGCGCGTCCTGCGGTACGGTTCACGACCGCGATCTGAATGCAGCCAAGAACATCCACGCCGCCGGACGGGCGGAGTGGCTAAACGCCTGCGGAGAGTCGGTAAGCCTGTCCGCCTAGCGGGGAGCGCGACTCTGTGAAACAGGAACCATCCGATGCGGCGCCCGGCGTCGCCACGGGAAACCAGGTCGTTCGCGACCGAGGGGACGTCAACGACCAGAAGGTAGATTCGGGGACCGCGTCGGCGCTGTGGCGTGGGGATGCCGAGGCGGTTCATCCGCTGGTTCGTAAGGCGGCGGCGTGGAGCTGGCGGCTGCTGGTCATCTTCGCGGCGCTGCTCGCGGTGGGGATGCTGGTGCAGAAGTTCGCGACGGTGGTGATTCCGTTGGCGATCGCGCTGCTGGCGGCCGCGCTGCTGGCGCCGCTGGTGGACTGGATGCAGCGGGTGGGGATTCCGCGCGGGCTCGGCGTGTTCGTGGCGCTGGTCGGCTCGATCGGGTTGCTCGCCGGGATCATGACCTTCGTCGTCGAGCAGTTCGTCGACGGTGTGCCGGGGCTGTCCAACGAGGTCACCAACAGCGTCCACAAGGTGCAGGACTGGCTGATCAACGGCCCGCCGCATCTGAGCGATCAGCAGATCCGCAATGCCGGTGACACCATCGTGCGCACCATCCAGGACAACCGCGAGAGCCTTACCAGCGGCGCGCTCACCACCGCCACCGTGATCGGGCACATCCTCACCGGCGCGTTCCTCATCCTGTTCATCCTGATCTTCTTCCTCTACGGCGGCGACCAGATCTGGCACTTCGTCACCCGGATCATCCCCACCGCGCACCGGGACAAGGTCCGCACCGCCGGGGAACTCGGCTTCGGCACCCTGGTCGGGTTCGTGCGCGCCACCGTCGTGGTGGCCGCGGTGGACGCGATAGGCATCGGCGCCGGATTGGCGATATTGCACGTGCCGCTGGCGCTACCGCTGGCCTCGCTGGTCTTCATCAGCGCGTTCATCCCGATCATCGGCGCGTTCTTCGCCGGGTTCGTCGCGGTGTTCATCGCGCTGGTCACCAAGGGCCTGGTGACGGCCCTGATCGTGCTGGGCATCATCATCGCGGTGATGCAGCTGGAAGGCCATGTGCTGCAGCCGTTGCTGCTGGGCCGGGCCGTGAGCATCCACCCGCTGGCCGTGGTGCTGGCCATCGCCGCGGGTTTGGTCGTCGGCGGGATCGCCGGTGCGCTGCTGGCGGTGCCGCTGATCGCGGTGGGCAATACCGCGATCCGGTATCTGCTGGCCGACAGTCCCGAGGAGGTCTACGGCGAACTCGCCGGTGGTGAGGACCGGCGCCTGTTCTCGGCCGAGCCGGACAAACCCGAGCCCGGCCGCTTCGACCTCTACCGCACCCTGCGCAAAGACGAAGAGCGCGAGTCCGGCGATGCGGACCCACACAGCTGAGCTGAGCAGTGCCGACGCGGCGACCGCGCCCCTGTGGCGGGCCGCCCAGGCGTTCCGGCTGGTCACGCTGCTGTACGCGATCGGTCAGCAGATCGCGTCGGTGCCGTACTACCAGCATCCCCGGCTGAGCTGGGTGCTGATCGCGCTGATGGCGATCTGGTCGGGCGTCTCGGCGCTGCTGCTGTCGCAGTGGTACTTCCCCACGGCCACCGGCCGGATCCGCGGCTGGGTGGTCTTCGGCGACCAGGTGGTGACGATCCTGCTGATCGCTTCCACCCGCCTGGTCGCCGATTACGGCTGGTACCACGGACATCAGACGCTGCCGACCACGCTGTGGATCGCCAACGCGGTGATCTCGATGGCCATCCTGCGCGGCCCGGTCGCGGGAGTGCTTGCTGGACTTGGCATGTCGGCAGTGGTGGTGACGGTGCGCGAGCAGTGGGGTCAGGACGTGTGGGGCGATGCCACCGCGCCGGTGCTGGTCTCGGTCGGCCTGGCGCTCGGCCTGGCGGCCAATACCGCGCGGCGCGCGCAGGGCCAGCTGGAACAGGCGCTGCGGATCACCGCCGCCGCCGAGGAACGCGAACGGCTCGCCCGCGAGGTCCACGACGGGGTGCTCCAGGTGCTCGCGTTCATCAAGCGGCGCGGCGGTGAGATCGGCGGTCCCGCCACCGAACTCGCGCAGCGCGCCGGGGAGCAGGAGGTGGCGCTGCGCGTGCTGATCTCCGAGCAGGGCGCGCGGCCCGATGCCGGGGCGGCGGAGGTGGATGTGCGGCCGCTGCTCACCGTGCAGGCCACGCCCGCGGTGTCGGTGGCGACGCCAGGTGACCCGGTGCCGATCGGACGGGCCGCCGCGCACGAGATCGCCGCCGCGGTGGGTACCGCGCTGTCGAATGTCGAGTTGCATGCCGGTCCGGGCGCAAAAGCCTATGTGCTGCTGGAGGACACCGGTGACATGCTGGTGGTGAGTGTGCGCGACGACGGGGTTGGGATTCCGGTGGGACGGCTTATGGCCGCCGAAGCCGAAGGGCGGATGGGGGTGTCGCGCTCGATCGTCGGCCGGATCGCCGCGCTCGGCGGCACCGCCGAATTACTCACCGAGGGTGAGGATTTCGGCACCGAATGGGAGTTCCGGATCCCGCGCCGACCGGCGCGCTGAGAGGAGAGCTGATGGACGAGCCCATCACCGTGATGGTGGTCGACGACCATCCGATGTGGCGCGAGGGCGTCTCGCGCGATCTCACCGAGGCCGGGTTCGCGGTGTCCGCCACCGCCGACGGCGTCGGCACGGCCACCCGCCGGGCCGCCGCCGTGCAACCCGACGTGGTGCTGATGGACATGCAGCTCACCGACGGCAACGGCGCCACCGCGACGGCCGAGGTGCTGCGGGTCTCGCCCGGCAGCCGGGTGCTGGTGCTCTCGGCCTCGGCCGAACGCGACGACGTACTCGACGCCATCAAGGCCGGGGCCAGCGGATATCTCGTCAAGAGCGCGTCGGCGGCCGAGCTGATCGAGGCGGTGCGGGCGACCGCGGCCGGTCAACCCGTGTTCACGCCCGGGCTGGCCGGGCTGGTGCTCGGCGAGTACCGCCGGATGGCGACCGCGCCCGCCGTCCCCGACGAGCCGCACCGGCCCTCGCTGACCGAGCGGGAGACCGAGGTGCTGCGGATGGTGGCCAAGGGGCTCTCGGCCAAGCAGATCGCGGCGCGGCTGAACCTGTCGCACCGGACGGTGGAGAACCATGTGCAGGCCACGCTGCGCAAATTGCAGCTGGCCAACCGGGTGGAGCTCACCCGATACGCCATCGAGCAGGGGCTGGAATAGGGGTTTGCCCTGATGTGTAGGGGCGGAGTCGTCGCTACCCTCGATCACATGGGCGGTCCCGAATCCCTCTCCGTACCCGGCGCCCCGACGGCCGGTCCCGTCGGCGACCGTGACCTGCGCGTCTCCGACGCCGAACGCGAACACGTCGGCCAGCTGCTGCAACGCGCCGTCGGCCTGGGCATGCTCTCGCTCGGCGAGTTCACCGAACGCATGGATACCGCCCTGGCCGCCAAGACCCGCGGCGAACTCAACGCCGTCCTGATCGACCTGCCCGGCATGCGGGTGGCAGGCGCGCCCCAGCCCGCCGCCATGCCCCGGCCCAAGCACGTCCCCGTGCCGCCCGGCGGCGCCGACCCGGCGATGATCCGCAGCAGGCTCTCCGGCGTGCACCGCCGCGGCCCCTGGCAGGTACCGCCGGTGCTGCACCTCAACAACCTCATGTCCGGGGTCACCCTGGACTTCACCGAAGCCGTGATGGAGACCCAGATCGTCGAGATCCAGGTCGACGACTACTGCACCGGCATCACCCTGCTCGTCCCCGCCGCCGCCACCGTCGACCTCAACGGCCTCGACCTCATCGGCTCCAGCGCCAACAACAAGGTCCGCACCGGCCCACCCATCGGCCCCCTGCACCTGGTCGTGCACGGCCGCATCCGCTTCGGCTCCATCACCGCCAAATACCCCCTGATGGTCCAATGGCGCCGCTTCCTCGGCGCCTGACCACCGTTTTCAAGTAGGAACCGGCCCCCACCCAGGGGTTTCTACTCATGTCCCACGCCCGCCCCGCGCCGACGATGAACACATGAGCCGCACCACCATCGACCCCACCCTCATCGCCCGCCTGTCTGCCGACTTCACCACCCTCGGCGCCCATATGGGGCGGTTGGGTGATGATCTGGATGTGCTGCGGGGGCAGTTGCAGGGGGAGCTCGCCCGCCAATCGAGCGAATCCTCCGCCGATCCCGGTGTGCGGGCGGACGGGCCGTCCTGGGTGACCGGGCGCGCTGGCAGCGATGCGTCGCTCTCCGGTGGCGAGCCCTCGCCGGGCCCTGAGGTGGCCAGTGCGGCGCGGGCGGAGTCGGGTTCGAGTGCGGATGTCGGAGCGGCGGCAGTGCGTGCGGAGTCGTCGGCCGAGATCAGTGCGCCCGCAGTGAGCGCGGCCGTTGGAGTGGACGCTGAATCAGGTGATGGCGGTGGTGGTGTAGGCCGCGTGGCTCCCGGTGGCCAGGCGCATGAGGGAGGTGCCGCGTTGGGGGCGGCTATTGCCAGGTCCGCAGAGGCGGGGCGGCCGCCGGTTCCGGGGTTGGCGGGCGTGCCGCCGCAGCCGACTCCGGGATGGGTGGGTGGCGTTGCCGGGCGCGGGGGTGCCTGGATGGCTCCGGGCGTGCCGGGCGTGCCGGGCGTGCCGGGTGTGCCGGGTGTGCCGGGCGTGCCGGGTGTGCCGGGCGTGCCGGGCGTGCAGGGTGGACAGGGTGGACAGGGCGTGCCCGGTGGGCAGGGTGGACCGGGAATGCCTGGTGGGCCGGTGCCGGTCGGGCCGGGCTGGGTGCCGGGGGCGGGATGGCCTGCAGGAGGCGGTGTTTGGAGGGCTCCGGGTGGGGTGCGGCCGGGGTCGCGGCCTGTGGGACCCGCTGGTGGCTGGGCGGTACCGGCTGGGGTGGCCGGTCAGGGTTGGGGGCCGGGTGCCGGGCGGCCCGGTGGGCAGGGGGCGGGGGAGCGGACGCCGTGGTGGCAGCGGGAAGGGGTGATTTCCCGGGTGCTGGCGGTGGCTGGGGTTGGGGTCACCTTGATCGGGGTGTTGATGTTGTTGGTGCTGGCCGCGCAGGCGGGGTTCTTCGGTCCGGTGGCGAGAGTTGTTGCTGGTGGCATGCTTTCGCTGGGGCTGGTCGGCGCCGGATGGCGGGTATTCGGGCGGCCGGGCGGTCGGGTCGGCGGTATCGCGCTGGTGGCCACCGGTATCGCGGGGGCGTATCTGGATGTTGTCGCGGTGACCGGGTATTACGAGTGGGTTCCGACGGGTGTCGGGCTCGCCGTGGCGCTGGGCGTCGCGCTGGCCGGTGTCGGGATGGCGGTGCGGTGGCAGTCGCAACCACTGGCGGTGGGCGTGGTGCTGGGGGCCGCGGTCCTCTCGCCCGCATTGACCACCGAGCTGTCGCTGCTCGGATTCCTGGTGGTATTGCAGGCGGCCGGGGTGCCGGTGCAATTGCGACGGGTGTGGCCGGTACTGCACGTCGCGCGCACCCTGCCCATGGTCCTCGCGACGCTGGCGATGATCGCGGTGACCGGCCTCGACGCGGCGATCTCCGGAACCGAGGCGACCAACACGATCGGTCTACTGATCGCCGCCCTCGCATGCGCCCTGGTCGGCCTAGTCGGCGCGGTACTCGCCGTGCGGCACCGTCCCACCGACATCACCGCGAGCATCACCATCGCCCTCACAGCCCTGCCCGTCCTCGCGGCGGCGATGCTGTTCGACCGCCTACCCGCAGTGGTCATCACCAGCGGATTCGCCGCCATCCTCCTCGGCCTCGCCGCGACAGCCCTCGTTCGTGGCCCCGCCGTCATCGCCGCCTCGCCTGGCTCCACCGCGACTGGTCCCACCGGGCCTGATCCCGCCGTGCCTGGCTCCGCCGCGTCCGGTCCCGCCGCGTCCGGTCCCGTCGTGCCTGGCCCCGCCGCGTCCGGTCCCACCATGTCTGGCTCCGCCGTGCCCGGTCCCGTCGTGTCCGGCCCGACATCGCCCGGTACCGCCGTCCCCGGCCGCGCCCGGCTCGGCATCCCGCCACACACTGCCCTGGTCAGCGCACTGACCGGCGCCGTGACCCTCCTGCTGACCTGCGTCATCGGCACCGGCGCCCACCTGCACCTGCTGCCGACCGCCCTATCCACGGTCGCCCTGGCCTTCCTCGCCGTCGCCGCGACCACCCGCAACCGGGTCAGCGCCGCCCTCGGCACCGCTTTCGCCCTGTTCGGCGGCCTGGCCCTGCTGACCATCGCCTCCCCGGAAACCCTGGGCCTGCACCGCCTCGCCGACCAGGACCTCGACCTGGCGACCGCGCTCGCCGCGGTGGTCGGCGCCGCGACCGCCGCCATGACAGCCTGGACCGTCGCCCGCCTCCCACGCGGCACCGACACCACACTCGTCACCGCCGCGTGGGTCGTGGCGAGCCTCGCCGGGCTGTACTACGTCCTGGTCACCGCCGTCTCGCTGGGCGTCGCCCTCGGCACCCCCGACGGCTTCATCATCGGCCACAGCCTGGCCACCATCATCTGGATGATCGCCGCCACCACCGCCGTCTTCTACGGCCTCCGCCGCCTCACCACGTCCCCCACCACCGCCAAGGTCTACCTGGTCACCGGCCTCCTGGTAGCCGCCGCGGCCCTGGCCAAACTCTTCCTCTTCGACCTGGCCACCCTCTCCGGCATCATCCGCGTAGCAGCCTTCCTGGCCGTCGGAATCCTGCTCCTGCTCACCGGAACTCGCTACGCGCGAGCCTTCGCCGACTCCACTCCCACCGAACCCAGGCGATAGATGCGTGCGGTCGCCGATTCGAGTTCAGCGATTGTCTTGTAGAACTGGCGAAATGGCGGAAACCCTGCGGCGAAGAACCGGGCCGACCGATCTCGGTCTCCCCACGTGAAGGCACGATCGCGGGACTGCGCGCGCCGACCAGCAGGCGCGGTCGGTCAGCCGACGGGGAGTCGCTGATCCAGCGGCAGCTCGAGCGTGACCAATTGCGTGAGCTCATCGACGACGCCGAGATCGAACACGGCCCGGTGGACAACGCGACCGTCGAAGCCAAGCGGGCAGTTCTCCGCTCGGCGCCCGCTGGTCCGGACGACGCCACATGAACGGCACTCAGGTACCTGACACCGTGCCGAAATAGTGGTATCTAGCTGCTGTGATGTATGAGCATCTTTCGAAATGATGCTATGATGTCCTCATGCGCACCACGGTAACTCTCGACCCCGACGTCGCGGCCCTGCTCGCGAAGCGGATGCGCGAGACCGGGGCGTCGTTCAAGAAGGCGCTCAACGACGCCCTCCGCGCCGCGTTGTCGCCGCAGCAATCACGCCCCGAGCTCCGCTTGCCGACCCGCGACCTCGGCACACCGACAGTCGACCTCGTCAAGGCGTTACAGCTGGCAGCTTCGCTCGAGGACGAGGAGATCGTCCGAAAGCTGGAGCTGCGTAAGTGAAGATCGTCGACCTGAATGTGCTCCTGTACTCGGTCAACACCGCATCGCCGCACCACGCCGACGCGCATGGCTGGTTGACGAAGGCGCTCAACGGCCAAGAGCCGATCGGCTTCTGCTGGGCAGTCATCCTCGGCTACGTCCGGATCAGCACGAACCCCCGCATCTTCCCGAACCCCGCCACATCGGCAGAGGCGATCGAAGACATCCGCTCCTGGCTCAGCAGTGAGATGTCTGTCGTCGTAAGCCCCGGCTCCGGTCACCTGGATGTGCTCGACGGCATTCTGCAACGCTGCGGGACCGCGGGAAACCTCGTGACCGACGGCCATATCGCGGCTCTCGCAACCGAACTGGGAGCCGAAGTGGCCACCTTCGACACCGACTTCCACCGGTTCGACGGCGTCCGGGTCTTCCGGCCTGCCGGATGACGAGCCAAGGTCACGCCTTCAGCGCCTGAACCATTCGCACCAACGTTTCCGCACCCGAACGCGCCGCACTGTCGGTTCCACCCATGAAGGTCAGCTCGCCAGCCCAGTCGTCAATGGCGACGTTCAGCGTGTATGAGGGATGTGCGGTCTCCGGGTCCATGTACACAGGAATTTTATTAATGTATACGGCGACAGCGTGCTGACCAATTTGAATATGACTGGAGGGTTCACCTTCTGCAGTTGACATCGATCCTTCGCCGCCGTTCCACCAGATCGATGAGGTTCCGAGAAAACCCTGCCGCGTGTCCGAGTTGGCGGAGTATGAACATCCATTGCCATAATGTATCGGAGATTCCACTGGCTTAGTTATGATAACGCTAGTGGCTATCTCTTGCACGTTGAACTTCTCCTGAAAGAAGTGCAGCGGAAAGTCGCACAGTTCCCTGAGCCTGTGGCTGCTTGAGTATTGGTTGATGTCGGGCGCTGGGTTTCCGCAGCTGGTGAGCAAAATTGCCAAGATAACTGTGCTGCCGATCTTCGTCCTCAACGTGCCGACCACTTCTCATCGTTCGGTTTGTCTATATTCAGTTCGTCGGCTCCGATTTCAGGCCATTTGTCCTTGTGGAATGTTCGGGGGTTATCTATGTCGCTACTCATATTTTTGATCGCCAGCGCCTGTACCATCAGAACTGCGCCAAGCTTGACGCCGTAGTCCATGACCTTTTTGATGATTGCGGCAAGGGCGTCGATGACATCACTGATTCCTATTGGTGCCGCCACTCCAGTCGCAATCTTCGTAAGCGCGGCAGTGAAATCAACGAAGAAGGACACAAGGTCTGCAGCTACGTTAGAATAGAATTCCCATGCGGCATCGGACACAATTCCCAGCTGGTTGCTTACTGATCCGCAGATCTCGGACGCGGTATCGGTTGCTGCAATCTGGAGCTGCATCTTTCCGAGATATGCCTCAGCTGCCCCTCCGCTCCAAAAGCCGCGAAGTTCAGCTTTGGTGAGAATCCAGTTCCTTGCTTCGTTCACCTGTGTCTGAACGTTGGTCCATTCCTTGCTGGTATTGAGGAGAGCGATCGGGGCCTGTAGTGCATCGATTGCGCCCTGCAGCTCTGTAAGGAGGTCTGTAATTTTAGATTTCACCTCCTTCTTGTCTCTTTCCATAACGAGGGCTGTGCCGATGCCGCTTGCATTCCCGAGTAGATTGGTGGCGGCCATAGCGATCTGCGCCTTGCGGAAGGCCTTATCCACATCGCTGGGCGAATTTCGAATCTTCTCGACTTCTGTGGAAAAGTCCGCTAGTGCTGTATTGATGTCGTCGAGTGTTTTTACTGCGCCCATCTCGCTGCTCCTCTACATCTCCAGGCTGAGTAGGATGCCTGCGAAGTTTGCATCCTGTTCAAGCAGGACTTTTCCCACATGGTTGAGGGTGACGGCCATCTCGTCGGTTTCTGTTTGCCCCTCGGTGAGTCGAGACTTCATGTATTGAATTGCCTTGAGGTGTGCGTCCCAGGTGTCCTGGAAGATCGACCAATTGATATTGGTGTTGCTGTATTCTACTTCCTGTGCCTTCTTCGCTCCCTGTGAAAGGTCGTTGGACGCGCAGTTCCATACCCTGGAAACCTGCATCAGCTTGTTTATATCGGCCTTGAAATCTGGCATTATTTCGATCCCTTGAGGTAGTCTCGGTACTTCCGGAGTTCGGACTCGAGGTCGATGTCGGAATGGATTGCCCATGTGCTGGTTTGGTCGAACTTGGGCCGCTGCTCTCGAATCGATTTGGTGCAGGAAATTAGGTCCGCGCTAATATGCCACGGATCGGCCTGTGCTGCCCACTCCTCCGAGATTTCGATTCGTGTGATCCACGATAGGTTCGCATGCAGAGCCATGGATGGTGCTCCGGTATGCGTAATGGGACCATCCGCCTTGAATGTGCTGCGGCCTGCGAAGGCATTCTCAAGAGTTTCGAACTCTTGAAGAGATCTCGTCTCGAGCAGGCTGATCATCTGTAGTCTATGGGATTGCTGGGATCGGAGATCGGATAGTGCGCCACCTCGTTGCAGTAAAGGGATGGCGCGATCCCATATCGCCAGCTGATATCCAGTCGTCGCGGCCTCCGAGTATCCGGTCGTCGAAATCCTGTTGTGGATGTTTCGATCGACGTGCACTTCGGTTGGCAGATTGTCGGCATCGAGCTTCATCTTTATTAGATTGCTCCCGGCAAAGGCGGACTCCGCACTATCGGCAATAGTTGAGTGACCTTGGCCGCTAGCATTCTCGGTAGCGGAGGCGGGAAAATATGCCGCTCCTATGGCACGTTCTACCGGTTGTTCCCGGTGTGGAAATGCTGTTTCCATTCGGTGGTTCGAACCCGCGTGGGGTGGATCGTCCCAATACTCGTCGTCCGGATCGTCATAGTGGTTGAACCACCCTTGCGTTGACATATGTTTACTTCTCCCGGTGTTCCTGAACGGTGTTTCGGGCCGATCGTCTACCAGATTTCCCTGGACTAATAATCCGAAGTTGGGACTTGCCCGGTTGCCTCGTCGATCCACACGCTGAACCTTCCTGCTTGATTCTGGGCTGTCGCGGGGGAAACGGTGAGATCCCCATACTTGCGGATGAAGTTGTAACGCCCGTCGTCGGTGAAGTCGCGCCATTCGAGGGTGTGGGTGGGGGTGGGGCGGTCGAGGATGGTGCCTTGGTAGAGGGCTGCGGAGCCGCCGCCGTGGGTGGGGCGGTTGATGAAGCGGCGGTAGCGTTCGTGGGGGGAGTTGTGGGCGACGTCTTCGAAGTAGGTGTCGTGGCTGGGTTTGGTGTCGCGGGTGGGGAAGGTGACGGCGGGGTGGGTGCCGGGGGCGAGTTTGGGGAGGTAGGTGGTGAGGCGTTGGGGGAGGTTTTCGGGGCGGCCGAGGTGGATGGTGATGGGGCCGTCGTGCCCGTTGCGGATGATCTGGTCGAGGATGACGGCTTGGTAGCCGTTGTGGGTGGCGTGGATGCGGTATTGGGCGGTGGTGTTGTCGCGGGTTTTGGTGGTGCTGCCCGAGATTTCGATGTGCCAGGTCGCGGTGGTGACGGTGTCGATCGCGCGGCGGATTTCGATGAGGTCGTCACGGGTGTAGCTGTCGAGGAGTCGGGCGCGGTGGTTGTCGAAGTCTTGTTGGTACTGAAACCGGGACAGGTAGTGCAGGGGGCGGGGGAAGCGGTCTACGGCGTCGCTGTACCAGTGGGCGGCGAAGTCGTCGGGGTCGAGAGTCCAGGCGGTCATTGGGCCCCGCCTTCGGGTTCGACCGGCCGGGTTTGAGCTGCGAGAAATCGCGAACCGAGCGCTTGGGGGGTGGCCTTGGCGATCTCGCCGAGGAGTTCGCGAGTGTTCTCCTCGTTGATCAAGTACTCCGGAATCTCGTGGGTCGACTCGTCGTCCTTGCCGCGGCCTGCGCCCGCGCCGCCCATCATGCCCGGTGACATCATTCCGCGTCCGCCGGTAGCACCTGTGGTGGTCACGCCGGTGACCGTGGTGGGTGCGATGGTGGTGGGCATGCCGGGGGTTACGCGGCCGGGGTTGAGGGTGGTGCCGGGGGTGCCGCCCGCTGGGGTGCCGCCGCCGGGGCTGCTGGGTGAGCCGGGGGAGCTGGGTGTGGTGGGTTTGGTGTCGGGGGTTGTGGCCGGGGTGGTGCCAGCTGGTTGGGTGCTGGCCGGGTTGGTGTCGTCGTCAGCGTCGTCGGTGGAGTCGTCGTCGCTGCTGTCGTTACCGTCGTCGCTGGTGTCGTCATCGTCGGTGGTGTCGTCGGCTGTCTCGTCGTCGCCGTCATCGGTCGGGTCTTGCGGGGTTTCGTCGTCTCCGGTGGTGGTGTCGTCACCGTCGTCGGTGTTCTGGTTGGGTTTTCCGCCGCCACCGGTGTCGTCGTCATCGCCACCTCCGCTGGGGACGTAGGAGTCGTCGATGAGGCTGGTGGGGTGGTCGAGGATGGGCAGGCCGTTGTCGATGGTTTCGAAGGGGGCGACGTAGGCGGCGGCCATGATCGCTTGGGCTTGTTCTTCGTCGTCGTCGCGTCCGCGTTCGAACTCGTCGTTGTTGATCCAGCGGTCGTTGATGTCCCAGATGTCGGGGTCGTCTTTGCGTGGGGGCAGTGATGTTTTGGTGTTGGAGGCGGCCAGGACCGAGTCCGAGATCAGGCGGGCGACGGTTTCGAAGGTGCCGGTGAGGGTGTCGGCTTTGGTGGTGTAGGTGTTGATCGCGGTTTTGGAGGCTTCGGCGGCGTTGCCTTCCCAGGCTTGGGCGATGGCGGAGTTCATGCGCTGCCGGAAGGTTTCCAGGCCGATGGTCCAGTCGGTTTTGGCTTGCCAGTAGACGGCGACGGCGTCGAAGGCGGGGTCACCGTTGATCGGGGTGAACCGGTCGATGATCTCGTTGTGTTTCAACGCTTTCGGGCGTTCGGTGTTCGGGGGGATCTTCGCGCCCTCGGTCCCGGCCATCAGTGGGCTCCGGGAAGCTGGTCCAGGCGTTCGGTTTCGGCGGTGAAGCGGGCGGCGAATGATTCGTCTTCGGCGATGAAGCGGTCGCGGATGGCTACGTGGAGCAGGCGGATGTCCTCGACAGCGTTCCAGTGTTCTTGCAGGACGGTGTGGAAGTCGTTGCCGTCTTCCTGGCCTTTGGATTTCTTGCGGAACCGGTCGGCCATGGTGGTGGCGGAGGTGAGCTGCGAGCCGTCGTGGTCACCGAAACCCCAGGTCTGAAGTGCGGACAGATCGCCGATCTTCGTCTGGATCTGCTTGATCGTGGTCTGGAATGCTGCGCATTCGTATTCGATCTTGGCGAACTCTTCGGGGTCCATGCGGACGGTGAGGCTGCCGTTCTTCGCTTCGGTGATCAGCGGTGCCAGTGGTGTGTCGGCCATCGAGTAGTCCCCCTTGTGTCGATCCGGTGTTCAGTTTGAGAAGTCAGGCTCCGGCGGGGATGGCCGGTGCGATCTTCTCGGCCAGAGTCCGCGCGATGGTGCAGGCCGGAATATGCGCGGTCGCGGGTGACGACTTCTTCGGGTTCGTAACCGCGATGTCGAGGCTGCCGCCATCCATCTGTATGTTCGCCGTGCAGCTGTCGTCCAGTTCGGGCACCGCGGCATCGCTGGCTCCCTGCCGAGAGACGATCGCCGAACGGTCGCCCGAGACGACGAACTCTTCGGCATCGGCGAAGTTGCGCGCGCGGATCATCTCAAGAGTGAGGTTTGTCGTGCGAATGGCCGTGCCGTAGCCTCGTCCACCCTTGTAGACCCATCCGCAGCCGCGCCAATACGGCCTACCCGGTCCGCCAAGCGTCGACTCCCCGGTCGAGACCAGGTTCTCCGACTTGATCACCTCATCGGGGATCTGTGTGCACGGATCGAACCCGGTCGGCACCTCCGCCGCGTAGGTCGGAGAAGTGTTGGCTGGTGCTGGTTCGTCCTCGGATGGACCGCACGCGGAAACCATCACCACGGCACCAATCAGTGCGATGAGCCCGCCCCCACGCGTCTTCGCCGCCCCCACCCATAGCCCTTCGATTGGCAGCCCCACCCGGGCTGATGCCGGACGAAGTTATCAATTTCATCGGGGGGGGGTCAAGCTTCCAGGGCGGGAGCGGTCAGATGGTCGCGTGGTAGAAGTCGATGCCGGAGTCGGGGTCCTCGATCAGGCGTTGGGCGAGTTCGGCGTCGGCGATGAATTGCCGCATGGCTGTGAGCAGGGGCGATGGTGGCATGCTGGCGGCGAGTTGGCGGAACGGCGCGATCAGGTCGATACCGAAGCGCTGGCATTCGGAGATGATCGAGGGGATGCCGGTGTTCTCTGCGCCGAGTTCGGCGCGCATCCTCGCGATTGCTTCGCCTTGGACGGTTTCGCGTTCGCGGACAAGGTGAACGAGCCTGGCGTAGAGCTGGATTCGTCGGCGTTCGACGGACTCCGGGTCGGTCCCTCGGGGGTGGTCTGGAAGTGCGATCAGGCCGCTCGGCGTCAGCTCGAAGCCTTCGGCGACAAGGGTTTCGGCGAGGTCGGCGAGTTCGCCGGTCTTGTCGGCCATGAAGGCCATGGCCTCGCCGAGGGTGCACAGCATCGCGGCCAGCCGTTGTCCGACCTGGCGTGCGGTGTGCTCCCGTTCTTTCAGCCGTGCGGAGCGGTCGCGGAGTTCCTGTTGGAGCCAGCGGGTGATGTGCAGTGCGGTGCCGAGCAGCCAGCGGTGCTCGGTGTCTTCGGAAAGTCGTTGTCCGCTTTCCTGATCCAGGAAGGTGTTCCAGACTCGCAGCTGGGCGATGATCGTGGCGTTGTCGACCTCAGCGCGGCAGTACCTGTCGCGGAAGTCCAGACCAACCTGTTCAGGTGTCAGTGCGCGGATACGTGGATCGAGTTGCCGGTGGTTGTCCCCTCCCATCCGGTCATCATGGCACGCGGGTTTCACGATCTGAATCGGATGCCTGCGGCGCGGCCTTGAACCGATCGGAGCACCCAGGGGTGCCGGTGTCGTAACCCCCTGCCCCGGACTCCCGATCGCCATGCCCCGATAGACCCTCTCGGCCAACACTTCTGGCCCCGCGTCGGAATCGGCGCGTGGCTTGGTTGGACCGTGTCGAAGGTGTGCACTCCCGGGCCGACACGGTGCGTACGTGCGAGGCGTACGACGGTGGTACTCGCAGACGGCTGAGTAGTGGGGTGTTTGTGGATCCCCCTGGTCGGGCTCGTCGATGACGACCATCGAACGGCCGGGGCCCGGGGTGGCGAGACAGCGGGTCATCTCGACCGCGTGGGCGGTCACTCCGCGGGAAGTGCCTGGTCCGAGAGTGAACGTCTGGTGCGGGAGCCGTGGGGCTCGTGGATGACGGCTCGGCCATGGAGACGCCGAGGTGTTGCAGGGTAGGGTGTCCCCTACGGTGCGAACAGGTGGTGCTGTTTCGTACCCAGGCCCTCGGAGAGTGTTGGACGCACTCCCGGGGGCCGATCTATGTGCGCGACAGTACACCTCGAGTAATCGATCGGCAAATAGGGTGGCGCGGTTGGCATCTCGATTGTTCGAGGTAGACGAGTCGTGGCGGCGCGACTGGGAGTTGCCGGACATTTCGCGGTGCCGGTTGCGTACTGCGAGAGAGGGACTCGCGCCTGGCCCTCAGAACGCGAGAGCCGACCAGGGGATGTCTATCGGGAACGGGTAGGCGAAGGTCACGGCGGAGTCGTCGGTTGGCGTCCATTCGCCGACGATCAGGTAGTTCGCCGGACGCAACGGCGTGACCCCCTGCGGTAGTTCGGCATGACCGGTCTCGAGCGCGTACGCGCGGATCTGGGCGATCGAGCTCGTCTCGCGGTGTAGGCCGACCTCCCAGTACCAGGGAATGCCCGCGCCCGCGTAGCGCGCCTTCTTCGCTTCCATGTCGGTCTGGGTGTTCGACGGGGAGAGGACTTCGCCGACCAGGACTGTATCGCCCGCTCGCACATCGGCGAACGGTGGCAGGCACCGGTGCACGAGAAAATCCGGCGTCAGGAAATCGGACTTTCCGGCTGCGCCGAGAAAGACGTTGGTCTCGGATTCGACTTCCCAGCACTGCTCGGGGCGGGCCGTGGTCTCATCGCGAGCGCACCGCTCGATCTCGTTCGTGAGTCTGCGGGTGAACTTCTGGTGCTCGCGCGGGCCACGCGGCAGCCACACGACACGCCCATCCCAGAGCTCGATCTGATCGGCGAGGTGCTCAGGCAGCAGTTCGAGCTCTTCCCAGGTCATGTACTCGGGGAGCTCATCATCCTCGGCGTTCTGCCTGGACATGCTCCTAGGCTACCCGCCCGCAGGTCTAAGGCTAGTCGGAGTCGTCCTCGCGGCGGCGGAGGAGTTCGTTCACGCTGACGGTGCGGCCCTCATTGCCGGTGTGGCGGCCTTCGTCGGCGGGGGTGCCGCGGCGGGAGGAGCGGAGCTGGGCCATCCAGTTCTCGATCTCGTTGCGGTTGTCGGACTGGGGGTCGTCGGAATCCGGTGTGGGGGTGGCGGATTCATCGTGGGTGCCGTTGGTGGCGGATTCCGCCGGGACCGCGGTGAAGCCGTCGGGGGCCTGCCAGTGGGGTGTCCGGTCCGGATCGGGGCGCCGCACGATCGGGTCGGTTGGCTCGCGGGGCGGGGCCCAGCCGACCGGGCCCTGTGGCGGGGTTTGGGTGCGGCGGGTGGGTGGGGTGCCGAGGGAGCCGCGGGCCGGTTCGGAGGCGCCGTGCCAGGTGGTGGACGGGGTGTCGTCTGTGCTGGTGGGGGCGTTGTCCGGTCGTGCGGAATCGGCCTGCGGGGCAGCGAGATCCGAGGCGTTGTTCGCGGTTGAGCCGGTGTCGACGGTGGGGATCGTCGGCGTCGCGGACTCGCTGTCGGTGCCGGGATCGGTGGCGGCCTCGGTCGGGGTGACCGGGGTGAACGGCGAGGTGACCGGGGAGAAGACGGGGTCCGACGCGAAGGTGTTGTCCGCGAAGGACGCTCGCGCGCTGCGCCGGTCGTCGTCGGTCGCCGGAGCGCCCGTGGGGAACGACTGGGTTCCGTTGGGGGAACCCGGAATGTCGATGGCGGGGGTGGTCTGACTCCGGTCGGTGGACTGCGGGTTGTCGGCCGGAACGCGTCGTGGCGGACTCGACTCCCCACTGAATGCCGAGGCGGAACCCTCGGTCACCGGAGGCTGCTCAGCTGCCGACAGGCTGTCAGCGGAGGTGTGCGACAGGGGATGCTGCTCACCGCTCGGTGCGGCAGAGGAGTCGGCTGGGAAGTTCGGCTGCTCGGGGGAGATCTGCCCTGGGGCGGTGGACTGGGTGGTGTCGGAGGGGATGCGCCGTGGGCGATTCCGCTCGCTGTCGGTGTCGTCGCCGAGGACGACCGGCCGGACCGGCGGAAGTGTCGGCTCGCCGGGGGTGACCGGGGTGAAGATCGGGCCCTGGTCGGCCGTCGGGGTACCGGTGGTCAGGGGGTCCTGTGGTTCGACCGGGACCGGAGTGCCGAAAACGTCTCGGGCGGCGGGGGTTTCCGGGGCGCCGTGGGTTCGCGGTGTGGTCGGCGGGGTGACCAGCGAAGGCATGGACGGCGGCGGTGTGGCCGGGGCCTCGGCGCGGTGGGCGCCGGGTGTCGCCGAGAGGTCGGTGGCCGGGGGGATGACCCCGGAGTCCGACTCGCGGGTGGGCTCTTCGTCGTCCGCCGGGCGGGCGCCGAAATCGTGATCCGGCGTCGGCAGGGGAGTGAAGCCGCTGAAGGTGCCACCGGCGGGGGGCTCAGTGGGGCGCGGCTGGGGGGTGATCATGCTCGGCCGCGACGGGTTGACGATGCCGGGCGGGTTGACGATGCCGGGGGGCGGCGAGCTCAGCGTGCTCGGGCGCGTCGGGGTGACGATGCTGGGTCGCGGCGTCGGGTCCTCGCCGAAGCCACTCGTGTCTGGCGTGGAAACCTGCGGTACGGACGGGGATTCGCCGCGCGCGGGAATGTACCCGCTGGGCGGCTGCACCCGCTCCGCTCCGCGCGGCGCATCGGCACCGGCATCACGCTGCCCCGCGGCGCCGGGGTCGCGCGGCGGCAGGCCGCCGCTGCCGAACCCCTCCGCGCCAGCGGACGGGTCGACGGGAGACCCGATCACGCCGGGAACATCATTCGGGCGGTGACCGGACCCGATCACACCATCGTTGTCCGGGGCAGCGGTCCCGCCGCCGATGACACCAGCGCCACCGGCCGATCCGAGGCCGCGACCACCGGCGAGGCCGCGTTCCGCGGCACTGAAGCCGTCGGTCGCGCCGTTGCGCCCACCGGAATCCGCACCGCCACCGGAACGCGGCACCGGCCGACCCGGCAGACTGATCCGGCTCTCGCTCGGCGAACCGGCGCCGGGACGACCCGTGCTCCCGGGCAGATCGAGACCGGTATCGCCCGAGGTGTCCGCCTCGGAAGTGGGCGCGGAACCATCCGTATCGGGCAGATCCAGACCGGACGACCGTGAATCATCCTGCCCCGCAGAACTTTCCGGAGCATCCGGCTTCACCACCGGCAGAATCTGCGTCGGCTCACCGGAATCGGGCGCCTGCGCACCGGGCTTGACCACCGGCAACGTCCGGGTCGGCTCGTCGGCGAGCATCGACGCGCGCGGCCGGGTGGGATCGGGCGACTTGGCCATGCGCGGGCGCGTGGGCTCCGACTCGCCTTCGGTGATCTTGGTGATGTGCTGGGTCGGCGCCTCGGCCTCGATCTCGGCGACCGTGCGCGGGCGGCGCGGGGTCTTGGCCAGCTTGCTGTCGGGGACCGCCGTCATCTGCATGGTCGGCGGGTCGGTGATGGGGGTGGTCTTCACCAGGTCGACCACCGCGCCCTTCTGCGGGCGCTCGTCGTCGAGGATGGGCTCGCCGAGACCGATCTTCTCCTGGATGCGCTTCATCCACTTCGGCGCCCACCAGCAGTCGTCGCCGAGCAGCTTCATGATCGCGGGCACCAGCAGCATGCGCAGCACTGTCGCGTCGATGAACAGCGCCGCGATCATGCCGTAGGCGATGTACTGCATCATCACCATGTCGGAGAACGCGAACGCGCCGGTCACCACCAGCAGGATCAGCGCGGCAGCGGTGATGATGCGCCCGGTCTGGGCGGTGCCGATCCGCACGGCCTCGGTGGTCGAGGCGCCCTGGGCGCGGGCCTCCACCATGCGCGAGAGCAGGAAGACCTCGTAGTCGGTCGACAGGCCGTAGATGATCGCGATGATCAGCATCAGCACCGGCGCGCTGATCGGCTGCGGGGTGAAGTTGAGAATCCCGGCGCCGTTGCCGTCGATGAAGATCCAGGTCAGGATGCCCAGCGTCGAGCCGAGGCCGAGCGCGCTCATCAGGGCGGCCTTGATCGGCAGCACCAGGGATCCGAAGGTCAGGAACATCAGGATGAACGTGCTGAGCAGCACGATCAGGATCATCCACGGCATCAGTTCGAGCAGCGTGTCGATACTGTCGGCCATCAGCGTGGGCTGACCGGTGACATACATCGTCACGCCGTCGGGGATCTCGATCGAGCGCAGGTAGTCGATGGTCGGTTCGGCATTGCCGGTGGGGTCGACCAGGGTCGCCGAGGTGCGGAACACCTGCGGGTCGCTGGGCGATTTGACCGGCACGTCGAACGGGCCGACCAGCCCGGGCGCCTGATTGGCCGCCTTCCAGACCTGCCCGATCGCGGTGGTGTTGTCGGAGACGAAGACCAGCTGGATCGGGTCGGTCTTCTTCTGCGGGAAGACCTCGTAGAAGTGCTCGAGCGCGACGCGGGTCTCGTTGTCCGGCGGCAGGTACTTCTCGTTGATACCGCCGAAGGCCAGGTTCTTGACCGGGATGATCAGCAGCAGCAGACCCACCGTCACCGGGATGGCGATCTTGAGCGGGTGCTTCATCACCCAGCGGGTCAGGCGGCCCCAGAAACCGTTCTCGATCTGCTCGGCGGTCTTGGTCTTGCGGAAGCGCTTGAGACCGAGCATGTCCACGCGCGGGCCGAGCACGGCCAGCATGGCGGGCAGGATCGTCACCGCGGTGAGCGCGGCCAGCGAGACCGTCGCGATGGTGCCGTAGGCGACCGACCGCAGGAAGCCCTGCGGGAACAGCAGCACGCCGCCGAGGCTGGCGATGATCATGGTCGCGGAGAACACGACCGTGCGTCCGGCCGTCACCACCGAGCGCCGCACGGCGGCTCTGGTGTCGTAGCCCTCGGCCAATTCCTCGCGGAAACGGCTGACTATGAACAGGCCGTAGTCGATGGCCAGACCCAGGCCGATCATCGAGACGACACCGGTGACGAACGAGTTGACCTCGGTGAAGTTGGTCAGCACCATCACCAGACCGGTGGCGCCGACGATGGTCAGACCACCGATGATCAGCGGCAGCGCGGCCGCGACGATGCCACCGAAGATGAAGAAAAGCAGCACGGCCACCGCGGGCAGCGCGAGGACCTCCATGCGCTTGGTGTCGTGCGCGATGGTGTCGTTGAGCGTGACCGCGAGCGGCTGCAGGCCCGAGACCTCGACGTCGACGCCGGGGATGTAGAAGATGTCGGCCACGGCCCGGTAGTTGGCCATGATCGTGGTGTCGTCGTCGCCGACGATGGCGATCGAGGCGAACGCGTGTTTCTTGTCCTTGGTGCCGAACGCCGAGGGCACGGCGGGCGCGTCGCCCACCTTCCAGTAGGTGCCGTTGATCTTGCCGATCTGGTCGGGGTGCTCGGTGACGGCGGCCGTCAGATTGTCGACGATCTGCTGGCTGAACGCCGGGTCGTCGATCGTCGTGCCCTCGGGGGCGTTGTACATGACGATCACGTCGGCCATGTGGTCGCGCCCGTAGGAGGCGTCGGCGATCTCCGCGCCCTGCACCGACTCGGAGCCGGGGTCGAACCAGCCGCTCTGGGTCAGCCGGTCGCCGAGACCGGTGCCGTAGGCGCCCAGCGCCAGCAGAGCCGCGCCGACCACACCGATGACGGCGAAGCGGAACCGATAGACCAGATCGCCCCAGCGGGTGAACACTTAAGCGACTCCTTGACCAGGGCGAGAAGTGAGCAGCGCCGACAGCGGCCGGAACGGCTGCAGCCAGGCGCCCTCGTCGGGCAGCGAATCGAGGCTCACCCGCGGCAGCGGTTCCCGGAATACGCCCGGGATGTCCTCGAGATCGACGAACTCGAGAGTATCGGAAGTGACGGCCCAACTCGCGTGCTCGCGGAATCCCAATACCTGAGCTGGGATTCCCTTGGCGGCGATGGCTTCCAGCGGCTCCCGGAACGCCTGTCCGTCGGCGGAGGCGACCATGATTCCGGCCAGCCCGTCGTGATCGCGCATGGCGATGTGGGCGAGCATGTCGGCGTCGACGTCGGAGTCCTCGTCGATCTTCGGCTTGGCGAACACCGCGAAACCGACATTGCGCAGCGCCTCGACCCACGGGCGGACCACGTCGGCGGTGCCGGGCGCGATATTGGTGAAGACGGTGGCCTCGGGCTCGACCCGGCTCTTGGTACCGGCCGAGAGTTCGGCGGTGCGGGCCAGCAGCCAGCGGCCGAGCGCGTCGAAACGGGGGCGATAAGCGGCGGTAGGACGCCCACCGAGGATGGCGCCGAGTCCCATGTCGAGGTTCGGTGCGTCCCAGACCAGCAGGACGCGCCGGACCTCGGCGCCGGAACGGGGCGCCTCGCTGCCGGTTCCCTGGGCGATATCCGGCATCTCGGTGGCGATCTCACTCACGCTCATCTGTCGATCTTCCCCCATATGAACTCGTTGATGGCGCTACCGGCACGCAAGCCTTTGCCCTCGAACTTGGTGACGGGCCGTTCGAAGCCGATCGGCGCGGTGACGCGGTTGGCGGCGCTGTCGCCGCCGGTGGTGTCGTTCAGGCCGGTGAGCAGCGGTTCGGCCGAGCCTACTGCGAGGATGTGCTCGGCGTAATCGGCGTGGTCGGTGGCCACGTGCAGCACGCCGCCCGGCTTCAGCCTGCTGGCGATCAGCGCGAAGGTCGGCGCCTGCAGCAGCCGCCGCTTGTGGTGGCGCGCCTTGGGCCACGGGTCGGGGAAGAAGACGCGCACGCCGGTCAGCGACTCCGGGGCAACCATGTTCTCCAGCACGTCCACGGCGTCGCCGCGCAGCAGCCGGATGTTACCGATCTCCTCGCGCTCGATCTGCTGGACGAGCTGGGCCAGGCCGGGCTGGTAGACCTCGATGCCGATCAGGTTCAGGTGCGGTTCGGCCTGGGCCATCGCCGCGGTGGCGGTGCCGGTACCGCAGCCGATCTCGATGACCAGCGGGGCGCTGCGGCCGAACCACGAGTCGGCGTCGAGCTGCTCGTTGGCGACATCGCGGCCGATCACCGGCCAGGTGCGGGCCCAGGAGGTCTGCTGGTTCGGCGTCAGGGCGCCGCGGCGGGAGCGGAAGCTCGTGACGCGCGGGTACAGCCGGGAACCGGTGGTGGAGCGGCGGCCCGCCTCGTTCGGCATCTCGGAGAGTTCGAGGTGCTTCGAAGCGGTGGACGGCGGCTCCGGAACCGACTCGACAGGGTGGTTGGCAGCGTCGTTCACGTCGTCCATTGTCCAGCATGCGCGCGGGTGCGCCGCAGCCGAGTGCTGCGCCGCGAACCCGGCACCGCAGATCGGCGGGTCGCGGGCGGGTTGTCGGCCCAGGTGGGCTCCCGGTTCTCCGCCAGCCGCCATTGCGCCGATCTGACAGAATGCCCTCTCGACAAGGGGGTGCAGAATGCCGACAGCCACCGAATCCGTGCAGACACGGTCGCCCGACCAGCTCGACCAGCTGATCTCGGCGCTCCGATCGGGCCGGGGCGGTGATCCGGCGACCGCCGACCGGCTCGCCGCCGCCGTCGCGCGCAGGCGCAGGCCGCTGAAGATCCAGGTCGCCGGGCGGGCCCTGAGCGGTCGCACCACCGTGCTGCGCGCGCTGGCCCTGCTCTCGGCCGAGGAGACCGCGCCCGTCGACCAGCCCGAGCTGCCCGACCCGGTGCTCGACGGCGATCTGGTGATCTACGTGCTGGCAGGCGCGCCGCAGGCCGCCGACCACCGCCTGCTGGCCACCCTGCCCGCCGGGCGCGGCGTGGTGGTGCTCAACAAGGCCGACGCGGTGGGCGCGCGCTGGGGCGAGGCGGTCGCGGCCGCCGAGCGGTACGCGCAGGAACTGAAGTTGCCGATCATTCCGGTGGTGTCCTCGCTGGCCGCGCGGACCAGGGCGGGCGCGGTCGACGCGACCGACCTGAGCGATCTGCGCACGCTCGCCGAGAGCGCCGAGGTGCCCTCGGTGCTGGCCGCCGAGCTGTTCATCGGCACCGGCGCCGACCAGGACACGCGCCGCAGACTGATCGAGAACTGGGACCTCTACGGCGTGGACTGCGCGCTCGCCGCGCTGCGCGCCGACCCAGAACTGCCCGCCGCCGCGCTGATCCAGATCCTGCACTCGGCCAGCGGCATCGACCCGTTGCACCGGCTGGTGCACCGCCGCTACGAGCAGGTCGAGGCCGTGCGCGGCGGCGAACTGCTCGACGAGCTGGTCCGCCTCGCGGCCGCCGCCGTCCCGCTCGACGGTGCCCGCGGGCGCGAGATGATCGAGCACTACCTCGCCGGTGACGAGGCCCTGTGGGCCGGTCTGTGCGCGGGCCTGGCCTGCCCGGCCGTGTCCCACCTGGCCGCGGGCTACCCATCCCCGGCCCCCGCCGACGCCGACGAGGCCCTGGCCCGCGCCACCCGCTGGCGCGCGGTCGTCTCCAGCGATATGCCCCCCAACGCCCGCCGCGCGGCCCTGCGCGTGCACAACGGCTACATCCGCGCCTGGGAACGGATGAGCAGTGCCGGACTCTGACCAGCCCGACATCGCCCCGTCGCCCGAGGTCGAGGCCGTCATCGAGCGCTGGAACCCGCAGGGCGTGGCGCTGCTCCGGGCCATGGAGCAGACCGGCACCGGCAACCAGGTCGTCCTCTACGCCGTGGACGACGCCAATACCACCCTCGTGCGCACCGAGTTGGCCCGCTTCGAACCGCGCATCGATCTCGCCGATCCGGCCACCTTCACCCAGGTCGACGAGCCGCCCGCCGCGCTGATCCTGTTCGACGCGGGCAGCGTGCTCGGCGCCGACGTGCTCGCCCTGATCGAACGGCTGCGCGCCGCGAAGCAGCCGATCCTGCTCGCCATGAACGGCTTCCACGCCTATCAGGACTGGCGGGCCACCCGCGAACGCAGCCTCGCTCTGCTCGCCACCCGCGGCATCACCGACCTCGACGTGCTCGCCGTGTCCGCCAAGCTCGCCGCCGCCGCCCGCGCCGCCGACGACTCGGCCCTGCTCGACCGCTCCGGCCTGGCCGGGCTGCACGCCGCCCTCGCCGCCGCCACCGCCGCCGAACCCACCGACGGCGCCCGCCGCCGCAATGCCGTGCTGACCCGCGTCCTCACCGACACCAGGGCCCGCGTCGAGGAACAGATCGCCACCCTGCGCGCGGGCACCGAGTCGCAGCGGATCCGGGAGGAGCGGGTGGCCCTGCTCGCCGGGCGCGACGGCGGCCGCCAGACCGGGCTGTCGGCGGTGCGCAGTCAGGTGCAGCTGGCCCGCGTCGACCTGACCACCGAACTCGGCGGCCTGGTCCGCACCCTGCACACCCGCTCGCGCGCCGAACTCGACCGCTGCGACCGCACCGAACTGCGCGCCTACCCGCGCCGCCTCCAGCAGGCGACCAGCGAACTCTCCGTCGCCGTCGACGCCGCCATCGACGAGCGCGTGGCCGAGACGGCCCGCCGGATCGGCACCGCCGCGCCCGAGCCGCGCAGACGCGATCCGGCGCCCCGTGTCGGTCCCGATCCCGAACCGAGACACCGTGGTGTCGAAGATCACCTGATGATCGCGCTCGGCGCGTCGGCCGGTGTCGGCCTCGGCAGGCTGATCGTGGCACCCCTGTCGCTGGTGCCCACGCTGGACGTCGCCAGCGTCCCGGTGACGCTGCTGCTCGGCGCGGGCGCGGCCGCCTGGGTGGTGCGCGCGCGGGCCCAGCTGGCCGAGCGCAACCACATGTCGCAGTGGGTCGCCGAGGCGCTGGTGAATGTGAAAGCCCAGCTGGAGCAGCGTGTCGCGGCCGCGCTGGTGGATGTGGAGGCCGAATTGGCCGAGCATGTGGTCACCGAATCGACGGCCAGGGCGGTGGCCGTGGACCGGCGTGTCGCCGAGCTCGACGCCTTGGCGCGTCGGCTCGTCGCGGAGCGTCCGGCGCAGCTGTCGGCCTGTGAGCGCGATGTCGCCGTGCTCGATCGCTTCGACGCCACGATTGCCTGAGCGACCTGTGGGTAATCGGAAACGAACCCGATTCCGTCCCAGTCGTCATATCGCGTTAACCTGGAGGCAGGAACCTGGGCGTCCGCTCCGTGCCGGCTGATGCGCGGCCCCCGTCCGTGGACGGTGCTGTACACCGTCCATTTGGGGTTGTGCGGTGGTTAGCTCGCTGCGGACGTCTTCCCGCCCTTGGGGGAACCACCCATCTCAGGAGAGTTTTCATGACCTCAGCGACCATTCCTGGTCTTCGTGGATCCGACGGCACCGCGCCGACAGAGCACAGTGAACTGCTCGCCTGGGTACAGGAAGTCGCAGAGCTCACGCAGCCGGACCGCGTCGTCTGGGCCGACGGCTCCGATGCGGAATGGGATCGCCTGACCGCCCAGCTGGTCGAGGCGGGCACCTTCAAGAAGCTCGACGAGAAGAAGAAGCCGAACTCGTTCCTGGCGCTGTCGGACCCCTCCGACGTCGCCCGCGTCGAGTCGCGCACCTACATCTGCTCCAAGACCGAGGCCGACGCCGGTCCGACCAACAACTGGGTCGACCCCGCCGAGATGCGCGCCACCATGACCGAGCTGTACCGCGGCTCGATGAAGGGCCGCACCATGTACGTGGTGCCGTTCTGCATGGGCCCGCTCGGCGCCGAGGACCCCAAGCTGGGCGTGGAGATCACCGACTCCGAGTACGTCGTCGTCTCGATGCGCGTGATGACCCGCATGGGCCAGGCCGCCCTGGACAAGCTGGGCACCGACAAGCCGTTCGTGAAGGCCCTGCACTCCGTGGGCGCCCCGCTGGCCGAGGGCCAGGCCGACGTGCCGTGGCCGTGCAGCGACACCAAGTACATCACCCACTTCCCCGAGGACCGCGAGATCTGGTCCTACGGTTCGGGCTACGGCGGCAACGCGCTGCTCGGCAAGAAGTGCTACTCGCTGCGCATCGCCTCGGCGATGGCCCACGACGAGGGCTGGCTGGCCGAGCACATGCTGATCCTCAAGCTGATCTCGCCCGAGAACAAGAACTACTACGTCGCCGCCGCGTTCCCGAGCGCCTGTGGCAAGACCAACCTCGCGATGATCCAGCCGACCATCCCCGGCTGGCGCGCGGAGACCCTGGGCGACGACATCGCCTGGATGCGCTTCGGCGCGGACGGCCGCCTCTACGCGGTGAACCCGGAGTTCGGTTTCTTCGGTGTCGCGCCGGGCACCAACCACAGCTCCAACCCCAACGCGATGGCCACCATCGAGGCGGGCAACACCGTCTACACCAACGTCGCGCTCACCGACGACAACGATGTGTGGTGGGAGGGCCTCGAGGGCCAGCCCGATCACCTCATCGACTGGAAGGGCAACGACTGGGTCGAGCGCGAGACCGAGACCCTGGCCGCGCACCCCAACTCGCGCTACTGCACCCCGATGTCGCAGTGCCCGATCCTGGCCCCCGAGTGGGACGACCCGCAGGGTGTGCCGATCTCGGCGATCCTGTTCGGCGGTCGCCGCAAGACCACCATCCCCCTGGTGACCGAGTCCTTCGGCTGGGAGCACGGCGTGTTCATGGGCGCCACCGTCGGCTCCGAGCAGACCGCCGCCGCCGAGGGCAAGGTCGGCACCGTGCGCCGCGACCCGATGGCCATGCTGCCGTTCCTCGGCTACCACGTGGGCGACTACCTCAACCACTGGATCAACGTCGGCAAGAACGCCGACGCGGACAAGCTGCCGAAGATCTTCTACGTCAACTGGTTCCGTCGGGGCGAGGACGGCCGCTTCCTGTGGCCCGGATTCGGTGAGAACTCCCGCGTGCTGGAGTGGATCGTCGGCCGCATCGAGGGTCGCTCGGGCGCCGAGGCCACCGCGGTCGGCAACGTTCCTTCGGCCGCCGACCTCGACCTCGAGGGCCTGGATGTCGAGGCCGCCGATGTCGACGAGGCGCTCGCGGTGAACGCCGAGGAGTGGCGCAAGGAGATCCCCTCGATCGAGGAGTGGTTCGAGTTCATCGGCGACAAGCTGCCCTCGGGCATCCGCGACGAGTTCGAGGCCCTCAAGGAGCGCCTGGGCTGATCCCCACCCGAACAGCGAACCGCCCGTACCGTTCTCGGTACGGGCGGTTTCGTCGTTCAGGTGCGGGGCTCACACCCTCGGCGTATCGCCGCGCCCGTCGTCGATGAGTCGCGGTCGGTTCGAGGCGAGGTTTTCGGACTGCGAGTTTCCCGAATCGATCTCCGGCGGACGATTTCCCGGCTTGTCAGCGGGTACCTCGGTAGATGTCAGAGAGTCGTCCACACCGGAGAGTCATCGTCACTTATATTCCTCTCAGCTCCCGAGTACGTCGCATCATCTGAGCTGACTCCCTTTTCGATCCGCCGACGTGGACCACGATGAGATCGACGCTGAGAGGTGATTGACGCATGACCGATCTGGTGACCGGATTCGAGTCCGACACCTACTCGAGCACACCGCTGCAGCGGGTAGCGGGCCGCTTGCAGCGCGCCCTGCCCCCGGGCTGGCAGGTCGACGTGGTCGACCTACCAGCCAAGGGCGAAGTAGCCGCGCAACCGGTGCTGCGCGTCCAGATGCCGGAGGACTAGCCGGTCCATCCCATTGGCATCAGCACCGACTTCTGCTCGCAGAACGCGTCGAGCCCCTCCGGACCGTTCTCGCGGCCGATGCCGGAGTTCTTGTAGCCACCGAACGGCGCGGTCGGGTCGAAGGCGTACCAGTTGATCGCGTAGGTGCCGGTGCGCACCCTGGCCGCGATCTCGGCGCCGTGCTCGATATCGGTGGTCCACACCGACCCGGCCAGGCCGTAGTCGGAGTCGTTGGCGATGGCGACGGCCTCGTCCTCGGTGTCGTAGGGGATCACCGACAGCACCGGCCCGAAGATCTCCTCCTGGGCGATGGTGCTGGAGTTGTCGACGTCGGCGAAGATCGTCGGCTCGACGAACCAGCCCTTGTCCAGCCCGGCGGGCCGCCCGCCGCCGAGTACCAGCCGGGCGCCCTCGGCCTTGCCCTTGGCGATGTAGCTCTCCACCCGATCGCGCTGCTTCTCGCTGATCAGCGGGCCGAGCTGGGTGGCGGGGTCGCCGGGGTCGCCGGTCTGCATCGTCTTGACGTGCGCGACCAGCGCCTCGACGATCTCGTCGTAGCGGCTGCGCGGGGCCAGGATGCGCGTCTGCGCGACACAGCCCTGCCCGCTGTTCATCAGCCCGGAGAAGGCGAGCACGGGAATGCTGGCGGCCAGGTCGACGTCGGGCAGCACGATCGCGGCCGACTTACCGCCCAGCTCGAGCGAGACGGTCTTGAGCTGCTCGCCCGCGATCGCGGCCAGCTTGCGGCCCACCGCGGTGCTGCCGGTGAAGGTCACCTTGTCCACGCCGGGATGGCTCGCCAGGTATTCGCTGGCCTCGGCCTCGGCGGGCAGGACGGAGAGCACGCCGTCGGGCAGCCCGGCCTCGGTGAAGATATCGGCGAGCAGGTTGGCGGTGAGCGGGGTCAGCGGTGACGGCTTGAGCACCACGGTGCAGCCAGCCAGCAGCGCGGGCCCGAGCTTGTTCGCGGCCAGGAACAGCGGCACGTTCCACGCGGTGATCGCCGCGACGACGCCGCGCGGTTCCCGTGAGACGCGCGAGGTTCCGAACAGGCCGACTCGAGTCTCGTTCCATGCGAACGTCTTCGCGAGCGCGGCCCACGCGTCGAGCGCGGCGACCGCCGGAATCTGATTGAGTGTCAAGGCGGCTGACGCGGGCGCGCCCATCTCCGCGGTGAGCGCGGCGAGCAATTCGGGCGAACGCTGCTCGATGAGCCGAGCGGCCTTGCTGAGTACCTCGGCTCGTTCCAGTGGGCTTGTCGATGGCCACGGTCCGCTGTCGAACGCGTCGCGGGCCGCGGCGACCGCCGCGTCCACGTCGGCATTCGTTACCGCGGGCACGCTGCCGACGGTCTCCTCCGTTGCGGGTGAGACCACGGAAATGCGGTCACTACCGGCCGGGGTGGTCCACTTCCCGCCGATGAACAGACTGTCGTAGTGCATAAGAACACGTTACAGTTTTGCCGCCGGATTGTCTGCAACATGTTCTAATTCGCTGTCCCGCAACGACTGTGAACAGGGCGAATTCCAACCTGTCGGTTCGCTTTTCGGGTAAACGCACTATTGCGTTCTGTTGGTGAAAAGGGGATGCTTTAGCTACTGATCAGCTCGCTCGATTCATCGGACCTTTACAGCGAATTGGGGAGACCGACTCATGGCTGTGCAAGTGATCGGCCGATCGTTGATGACCAGCGACCAGACCGACCATCAAGCGAAGAGTGTGGGCAGCGGGGGATGGGTTGTGTCATTCCTGCCCGGCCGCACACTCACCATCGAGCAGGCAACTGCCGCCATCCAGGCCGCTGAGGCGGTCGCGCAGGTGGGAATGCTCGCCGATCAAGTCGGCTTGACGACACTGGAGACAGTGGGTCTCGCCATCCAGGAATCGCCGTGGGCGAGCGCGCTGCCCGCGCCGGTGCGCCGCACGCGGCGGCTGAGCTGGCTGGCCTGAACGCTACTTGGTCGCCACCACGACGAGATTGCTGACGAGTAGCTCGCGCAGTACCGGAACGCGGACCAGCCACCACGCCCAGCGCGGGTGGTAGCGCGGGAACACCGTGCGAACATCGGCTGAAGTCGTTGCCGCCCAGCGCAGCCCGTCGGCCGCCGACACCGCGAACAACGACCGGCCGAACCTGTTCTTCGGTTCGTATCCGTGCTTGCGCCGGTACCGACGCGCCGCGTACTCGCCACCGAGGTAGTGCCAGAGCCCGGTCTCGTGACCACCGAAGGGCCCGTGCCACACCGTGTACGAGAACACGATGAGGCCGCCGGGCTTGGTCACCCGCACCATCTCCTCCGCCATCACCCACGGATACGGCACGTGCTCGGCGACATTGGACGAGAAGCAGACGTCGAAGGCGTTGTCGCGGAACGGCAGTGCCATCCCGGAGCCGCGCACCGAGCCTGCCACCCGCAGGCCCGCTGCGTGCATCTCCGAGGGGTCCGGCTCCACCGAGACGTAGCGGGCGCCCGCGGCGCTGAACTCGTCGGCGAAGTAGCCGGGGCCGCCGCCCACGTCGAGCACCACGGTGCCGGTGAGGTCGCGGCCGGTGTTGTCGGCGTAGAAGTCGCCGATCAGCTCCGCGCTGTCGGTGGCGATGCCGCCGTAGAACCGGCCGGGGTCGGACTGCTCGAACCGGAAGCTGGTGAGCAGGCGCAGCGAGCGGCGCAGGGTCGCGCGGCGGGCGAAACGCGACGTCTCGCGTCGCTGGACGGGCTGCGCGGTTCTCGGCAGTGATGCGGTCGGCACGGCAGGAGTTTAGGGGCTCGCCGCGCGGGGCTCACCGCCGGACACTCTGCGGCGATAGTGGCCGCGCATCTCTGTCGTGCAGAACACACTCCGCTAGGGTGGGGGCCGACGTCTGTCCGAAACCGACCCGAAGGCGAGCCCGACCGTGCGTGAAGTCCTCCTGCTGTGCTGGCGTGACACGGGGCACCCGCAGGGCGGGGGCAGCGAGCGGTACCTGGAGCAGGTGGGCGCCCAGCTGGCGGCCCGCGGGGTCAAGGTCACCCTGCGTACGGCCGGTTATCCGGGTGCTCCGCGCCGCGAGCGCGTCGACGGGATCGACATCAGTCGCGCGGGCGGCCGCTTCACCGTCTACCCGCGCGCGCTGGCCGCCATGCTGGCCGGTCGACTGGGGATCGGCCCGCTGCGCGGCATCCGGCCCGACGTGGTCATCGACACCCAGAACGGCATCCCCTTCTTCGCCGGTGCCACCGGCGTGCCCTCGGTGGTGCTGGTGCACCACGGGCACCGCGAGCAGTGGCCGGTGGCGGGCAAGCTGGTCGGGCGGATCGGCTGGTGGATCGAGTCCAGGCTGTCCCCGCGCGTGCACCGCGACCACCAGTACCTCACGGTGTCGCTGCCCTCAGCCGAGGAACTGGCCGTGCTCGGGGTCGACCGAGAGCGCATCGCTGTCGTCCGTAACGGCGCCGAGCCGGTGCCCGCCGAGGTCACCCCCGGTGACGCCACCACCCGCGCCACCCACCCCCGCGTCGCGGTGCTGTCGCGCCTGGTTCCACACAAGCAGATCGAGGACGCCCTCACCGCCGTCGCGCACCTGCGCGAGCAGTTCCCCGACGTGCACCTCGACGTCATCGGTGACGGCTGGTGGGCCCCCAACCTGCGCGAATGCGCCGCCACCCTCGGCATCGCCGACGCCGTCACCTTCCACGGACACGTCGACGAACGCCGCAAGCACGAGATCCTGTCCACCGCGTGGGTGCACGTGATGCCCTCCCGCAAGGAAGGTTGGGGCCTGGCCGTCATCGAGGCCGCCCAGCACGGCGTCCCCACCATCGGCTACCGCAGCTCCCGCGGCCTCACCGACTCCATCGTCGACGGCGTCACCGGCCTGCTCGTCGACGACGCCCCCGCTCTCGCCACCGCCGCCGCCGACCTCCTCGCCGACCCGGAAACCCGCCAGGTCATGGGCGAGAAGGCCCGGGCCAGAGCCCACGAGTTCTCCTGGGAACAAACCGGCTCCGGCGTCTACGAAGTCCTCTCCGCGGCCGCCACGGGCACCTTCAAGACCGGTCTGGTAGCTCCTCCCGCCCAGCACTGACCCTCAGTTGCTGAACAGGTCCTCCACCGTCCGGGCCGTAATCGCCCTGCTGAGCCACCCAGCACGGCATCAGCCCGCCGCTCGATCGGTTCGATCTCGGTGAGGTCGACCGACAACTGCTCGACTGCTATCGCACCGGTGTTCTGCTGGCTCGGCAATGTTCGGTGACATGCGGTGGCGCACCGGGGGAGGGCACGCCGTTTCGGGGTCAGCGGCGGCGGAGGGTAGTGGTGAGTAGGGCGGTGAGGAGGAGGGTGACCCAGAGGAGGTGGGCCGCAGTGGAGAGGTGCCGTTGGGTAGGCGTGGCGGTGTCTCGGAGGGTGGGGGTGGGGACGCGGTAGAGGGCGAGGTCGTCGTCGGTGTGGACGAGTTGGGTTGCGGCCAGGGTTTTCTCGGCGTCGCCGAGGGGGCCGGGGGTGGTGCGTTCGACGAGGATCCAGCCGACGCCGAGGTCGGCGAGGGTGGTGGGTGGGGCACCGGCGAGGAGGGCTTCTTCGACGGTGCGGGCGCGGTTGCCCTCGCCGTTGACGGCGTAGCCGCGGACGCGGAGTTCACCGGTTTGCAGGACGTCGTTGGGGAGGATGCGGGGGGCGGGGTCGAGGACGGGAGCTGTTCCGCTGTAGGGGAATCGGCGGAACATGCCGCCGGGGAGGACGGCTACGTCGCCGGGTCCGTCGATCTTCTCGACCGCCTGTGCCCAGCCGCCGGGGTAGCGCACGGGACGCATCTCGTTGCCGACGCCCCACGCGAGATCGGCCAGGGGAAGGATGAGCAGCGCGATGAAAAACGCTGCGACCAGCGAGCTTTCGTCCTTCGATGGCTGGCCGTCGGCGCTGCGCCGGATGAACCATCGGCCACCCGACTGACATGCCGCCGCCGCGCACAGCGCATACGCGGGCATCGCCAGCGCCACGTACTTCTGCGTATCCCGCAGCAACCCGGCCCCGGGCACATGCACCACCAGCCACTCGCCCACCGCGAGCCCCCACGGCGTCGCGCCGAGCGCGGGCAGCACGATCGCCACCACCGCGATGATCAGCAGGGTCCGCCCGTCGCGTCCGCGCGCCCACACCGCGCGCACCCCGAGCGCCACGATGGCGAGCAGCAGAACGGTCGCGACCAGCGCCAAGGGCGTGGTCCGGCTGGCGGGCACCGCCTCGCCGTTCCAGATCCCGCCCAGTCCGGCCAGGCTGCCCAACGTGCCCAGCCACGGTTCGGCCCGCGCCGCGAACGCCGCGACACCGGCGGGATCGGACGGTTCGGCCCCCGAGCCGAGGGCGGTCGCGGTCAGCCACGGCGCGCAGCTCACCAGCCACAGCGCGATGGCCGGAACCAAGGCCCGGCGACCCACCAGCGCCAGCCCGATGATCGCCGCCAGCAGCGACCCGGTGGGCGTCAGCCCCGCGGCGGCGAAGCTCGCTGCCAGCGCGGCCCAGGCCCCGAGCCGCTCCGGTGCGAGGGCCCGCCGCACCCGCACCGCCGCCAGCACGGTCCACGGCAGTGCCGCGTACCCGGCCAGCAGACTCCAGTGACCTTGCAGAAGGCGTTCGGCGACAAAGGGATTCCACAGCGCGAGGGTCGCGGCGACCAACTGCGCGGGCACCGCCGCGTCGAGAAACCGGCGGACCAGCACGGCCGCGCCATAACCCGCCGCCCACAGCGCGACGATCAGAATCGCCTTGACCAGAATGCCGCCATCGATCACCGGCGACAGCACCGCGAGCAGCGCGTCCTGCGGAACCGCGCGCGGCGCGGCGGCGCCGAGCCCGAGCGCGGAGTCGGTGAGATACGAGCGCGGCGTGCTCACCGCGTCGCGCAGCAGCAGATACCCCGAGCCCGCCAGCGGCCCGACGATGATCAGAGTGAGCAGCGCACAGTATCCGGCGACCCAGGCCCTCGCGCGCGAACTACTCATCACCTGCACCTTACGTCCCGCCCCGCGGCGCGCAGACCGGGGGCGACCCGGCTGGGTCTGGTGATCGCGTCGATCGGGCGGCTGTATTGGATGCCGGTTCGAGCGGCGGACACGCCAGGGTGAGTCCGGTCGGACTCACATTTTCGGGGTTGTCGTACCGCCACGCGCGAGCAGGTGCGACGATGAGGCGTGTCCTCGGTCCGTCGCCCCCCTGTCGTTGCTGATCTGACGTGGGTGACGGCTGGCGCGATGACCGCCAACGTCGCCGGTTACCTGCTGCAACTGCTGGCCGGGCGCTGGCTCGGCGTCGCGGGCTACAGCGAGTTCGCCAGCCTGTTGGCGGTGCAGCTGCTGTGCGCGGTTCCCGCCCTGGCCATGCAGAACGTGGTCGCCCGCGAGGTCGTGCGCGGGGCGAGTCTGTCGGCGGTGCGCGCGATGCAGTGGCGCTGCGCCGCGCTGGTCGCCGCTGTCGCGGTGGTGTTGATCCCGGTGGTCGCCGGGGTGCTGCACGTGGGGGTGTGGGCGGCCGCGGGTGCGCTTGGCGCGGCACCGGCGCTGGTCATCCTGTCCGGCGAACAGGGAATCCTGCAGGGCAGCAACCGTTTCCGTCAGCTGGCGGTCGTCCTCGCCATGGCAGGCACCGCCCGTGTCGCCCCGGCGCTGGTCGCCCTGGCCCTCGGCGGCGGCGCGGCGGGAGCCCTCTGGGCCGGGGCCGCGGGCATCATCGCCGCCGCCGCCCTCGCCGCCCGCATCGCCCGTGCCATCCCCACCAGCGCCGACACCCCTGCCCGCCGTCCGGCCATCGGCGTTCTGCCCGTCCTGCGCGCGGTCCAGGTCCAGGCCGCCCTCATGGCCCTGTCCTCCGCCGACCTCATCGTCGTGCGCATAGTCCTCGACGACGTCGACGCCTCCCGCTACTCCCTCGGCACCATCGCCACCAAGATCGCCTTCTGGCTCCCACAGGCCGTCGGTGTGGTGCTGTATCCGCGCATGGCCCAGCCCGCGCATTCTTCGCGCGCCATCCGCGACGCGCTGTCGGTGCTGTCGGTGATCGGCATCGTCGCGGTGCTCGGTGCCGCGGTGGCCGCGCCGCTGGCACCGCTGTTCGCCGGGCAGGACTACGCGCCGATCCAGGGCCTGCTGTGGATGTTCGCCCTGCACGGCGCCATCCTGGCGGTACTCCAGGGCGCGCTGCTCTCGGCCATCGCCGTGGAGCGGACCGCGCTGGCCGCGGTCACCTGGGTGGGGCTCGCGCTGGAAGTGGTCCTCATGCTCGCCTTCGCGCGCTCGATCGGGACGCTGATCGGCACCGCCGTCTCGGTCGCCGCCGTCACCACGACGATCGTCGCGGTGGTCGTCCTGCGCACCGCCGCGCGCGTCACTCCGCGCGAACCGGTCACCGCGTAATCCCACTTCAGCAATCCACAACCGGCACCCTGTGGACAACCGCCTGTGGATAACTCCAGTTCATCCACAAACCCCCAGTTGGGGCCGGAGGACACCCCGCGCGACCACCCGCGGACCCTTCATCCACACACCATCCCCCGAACCCCTGTGGATAACCTGCAAACCGCGAGCGCAACCAATCCGCTGCCCCGGAAACGCCGACGGCCCCGGTCATGAAGACCGGGGCCGTCGGGTTGGCAGAGGCGTCAGGGACGCTTGTTGGTGTCGATCTGCTCGGTGGGACCGTCGTAGTCGCCACGCGGGAACTGCGTGGTCGGCGCGTCGTCGTCATCCCAGCTCGACGCGGCCGTCTCGGGCTCCGGCGCCGGGGTGGGCGCCGGGCGACCACCGCGCGGGCTGGCGTGCGCGGGCGTGCCGCCCCCGCCGCGCAGGCCGAGGAACAGACCGGCCAGCAGCGCGATCACACCGAGGATGCCGAACACGATCGGCACGATCCGGCCGAACAGCGAGAGCTTGTCGGTGTTCTCCTTGGCGATGGCGAGCTGCGACTCGATGGTCGCCTCGTCGAAGACGATGTGCGACTTGAGCGCGGTCACCTCGGGCTTGTCCGCGGTGCGGGCGTAGAACAGGTGGATCGACTCGCCGCCCTTGACGACGGTGCCGGTCTGCGGCTCGACCCACAGGTCACGCACATTGGTGTAGTAGCGGGTCATGGTGACCGGGGTGTCGTCGTCGCCCACGCCCCACTTGTTCGCGGGCAGGGTCAGCCGGTTGGTCGGCGACTGCACCACGTCCCAGGTGCTGGTGACCGGCGCGATCATCTGGAACCGGTAGACCTTCGTGCTGTTGATCTCGGTCTCTTCGATGAAGTTGGCGTCGAAGGACTTGCGCACGTTGATGTCGAAGTACGGGTAGGTCTTCTTCTCGGTGCCGATCGGGAAGCGGTAGCCCAGGCCGGTGTGCTGCACCGGCTCCATCACGCTGCCGTTCTTGTCCACGGTGACCGCGATCGAGCCGTTGGGGTCGGCCGCGACCGGCTCGCCGGTGGTGCGCGAGATGGTGACGCGGTCGACCATGGCGCTGAGCAGCCCGGTGTCGCCCTGCACGTCGGTGCGGCGCAGCGTCTGACCGGCCTGCAGCGTCATCTCGTCGGCGTCGGAGGGCTCCTCGACCGTGACGAAACGCTGCGAGATCAGCGGCACGTCCTTGTTCACGACGGCCGGACCGTCGCCGGTGGTCAGCGACTTGGAGTCGAGCACGAGGCTCTCCTCACCCGGCTGGTTCTCGGCGATGGTGGTGATCTCGAGGTCGAGCGGAGTCTTGGCGACCTTGCTCACCGTGTAGGTGGGGATCATCAGCGCGGCGACGAGTAATGCCGCGCCCAGACCCACGAGCACGCAGGCAACCGTC
Source organism: Nocardia sp. SSK8 (assembly GCF_037034205.1). Taxonomy (NCBI): domain Bacteria; kingdom Bacillati; phylum Actinomycetota; class Actinomycetes; order Mycobacteriales; family Nocardiaceae; genus Nocardia; species Nocardia sp. SSK8. The sequence goes on along the minus strand of NZ_JBAGKD010000011.1, from coordinate 78,945 downwards.
CTTCTGGTTCCGGCACTCAGTGCCATGCAAACTCTCCTCGTCGTTCGAACACGGATCATCCGGCGGTCTGGTAGTGCGACCACAGGCCCTCGTGAGCCCCGACACTAACAGCCCACACCCACAGACCGGGGCCCTGCGCCCGGTAAATCGCCGACACGCTCGCCCAGGGAATTACCGACACGGCAGACTGGACCTCGATGACGATCGCCACAGCTCCCGCTCCGCCGCCGCGCGCCTTCATTCCGGCTCTGGAAGGAATGCGCGGGATGGCGGCACTCGGCGTGCTGCTGACGCACGTCGCGTTCCAGACCGGCAGCGGGCACATCCCCGTGCTCGGCCCGATCCTGGCACGTTTCGACATGGCGGTCGCGGTGTTCTTCGCGCTGTCGGGGTTCCTGCTGTGGCGCCCGCACGCGGCGCTCGCACACGGGTTCGGCACCGCGCCGACGGTCGGGCGCTACCTGCTGCACCGCTTCGCGCGGATCATGCCCGCGTACTGGGTCGTGGTGGTGTTCGTGCTGGTCCTGCTGCCGAGCGCGGCGCAGTCGGCGAACCTGCGGGTGTGGGTGTCCAACCTGTTCCTGCTGCAGGTGTTCGTCCCGCTGACGCTCACCGACGGCCTCACCCAGATGTGGAGCCTGTCGGTGGAGATGGCCTTCTATCTGGTGCTGCCGCTGCTGGCGTGGATGTTCGTGCGACTGCGCGGCCGCGCGGCGCGCTGGCGGGTGCCGGTGCTCGGCGTGCTCATCGCGGTGAGCCTCACCTGGAATCTGTGGCCGGTGCCGACCCCCGACGCCATCCACGCCGACAACTGGCTGCCCGGCTATCTGCCCTGGTTCGGCGCGGGCATGGTGCTCGCCGAGCTGATCCACGTGATCGTGCCCGCCTCGCGCTGGGGCCGTGTGCTGTCGAATCAGCTGCTCATGTGGGGGATCGCGCTGGCGGCGTTCCTGGTGGCGGCGACCGAGTACGGCGGCCCGGCCGGGCTCGAACGCGCCGAGCCGTGGCAGTACGCGGTGAAGATGCTGCTCGGCATGATTCTCGGTTTCGGCCTGCTCGCACCCTTGGTTCTGCGCACCGTCTCGCTGAAACCGCACCGCTGGCTGGAATCACGCACCGCCGCGCTGCTCGGCCGCTGGTCCTATGGCATCTTCCTGTGGCACCTGGTGGTCCTCACCATGGTCTTCCCCGTTTTCGCCATCCTGCCCTTCAACGGCCACCTGACCTACGTCCTCATCCTCACCGTCCTCGGCACGCTCCCCCTGGCCGCCGCGAGTTACGCCCTCATCGAGGACCCGGCCCGCCTGTGGGCCCGCCGCGTGGACAAGCGCGCGGCCGAAGCCAAGGCCGCCCGCCGCGCCCGCACTTCGTCGCCCACGCCCACCCACTGACCGCTGGCCGCCCTCTCACCGCGTCTGACCAGCGGATTCTCCGCGCCGGACCGGTCTGGGGTGCCCGACTCACGCTCTCCGATTCAGTCCCGGCGGCGGGGGAGGGCCGCGACCCCGACCGCGATGACGGCGAGGACCGCGGGCGCCTGGGCCCAGATGGATCCACCCATATAGGGAGTTCCGGAGCGCCAGGTACCCGTCGACAGCGCCGCCGCCGAGATCAGCGTGCCCGCACCCGCGATCCACGGCAGCGTCCGGGCGGTCACCGCGCCACGGAAGTGGCTGCACGCCAGGGCGATCAGGGTGAACGCCGCGCCGATCGGCCCGCTGATGACCGAGATCGCGGCCGTGAGCCCGACCGCGCCGATCCAGCGCACACCCCAGGTGGTGGGGGGCGGGCCGTAGTCGGGGAGTGGGCGTCGGCGGGGAATCGCCAGCAGCACAAGGGGAATCAACAGCAGCAGGCCGCCGAAGATCGACAGGCGGTACCACCGGTCGGCCGGGAACGAGACGGTGATCTCCCCGGTGGTTCCCTCGGGGATCAGCCAGCCCTGCTGCCACCCGTCGACGACCACCGGCTCCAGTTCGGTCCCCGAGGCGGTCCGTGCTTCCCACCCGACATTGGTACTGAGTGGCAGCACCAATAGCTGTGTCCCAGAGGCATTACTGATGGGGGCGCGCTCTGGGGCTCCGGAGGAGTCGCCGGGTAGGTCCGGGCCGGTGGCGCCCTGTGCGGGGAAATCCGCGCGAGCCTGGTCGTCGGCAGCGGGCGCACCGGGATAAGGATCGGTGCGCGGGAGCCGCAGACGGTCGACCGTGAACAGCTCCGTGGGGACGACGGTGAGATCGGGGTGCCCGGGCAGCAGCTCGATATCGGCGGTGTCGCTCTCGCAGGGGCGCGCCGAAACCGGTGCACCGGAACGAAGTTCATCGGCAGTGGCGGTGATGGTGGTGTGCACCGCACGCCCACCGACCGCGATCACCGGCCCCTGCTCACACCCGATGGTGACCAACCGGTCGCCGGGCGCCGGAGCCGGATAATCGGGACCGAGCACCTCGACCTCGGCGAGCCCGGGCGGTTGAGTGAGCACGAACCCGAGCGCCGTGCGGTCGAGGACCTCACGCCAGGTCCGGATGCTGATCTCCACCCGATCGGTGACGGTCGGATGCAGCGAGATCCGAGCGGGCTCACCGTGTTCGCGCTCGGGCAGCTCGCGCACCTGCGGGCCATTGCCGAGGTTCACCACGACGCTGGTCGCGGTGGCGGGCAGGCCGCCGAGCGCGGTGGTGATGTCGAGGCCGGTGACCAGCGCGGGTTCGGGCAGTTCCAGTACCAGGGTCGGTTTGCCGCCGAGCGGTTCGCGCACCGTGGATTCCGGTGCTGTCCAGGTGGTCTTCGGGTCGCCGTCGGTGGCCGCGAAGGCCGCGCCGCGCAGGTCGGCGACATCGGCCTTGCCCCGGGCGACCGGCCGGTCGGGGTCGGTGAGCAGGGCCTCGAGTGCCGGTCCGGGACGGGTGCGCACGGTGAGATCGGTGCCGACGGTCAGCGGTTCCGGCACGGCCAGCGTGCGGGTGAATACGCCGGGCTCTTCGGCGGGCAGGCCGAGTCCCTTGCTGCAGTGCACCCGTCGGGGTCCGTCGAAACAGTTACTGCGCCCGGGGAATTCCTGTCCGAGATCCCAGCTGGTCGGCACCGTGCCCGCGGGCACGTCGGGCAGCACGATCCGGTGCCGGATATCCACCCGCACCGGCGCCTCGCGCACCGAATAGTCGTCGAGGGTGAGCTCGCTGATCCCGAATTGCCCACCGGCCGTGCCGGTCTCGGTGCGCGCGGCGGTGATCATCACCCATTCGGTTGACCCGGCGGGCAGCGGAACCGCCACCGGCTCACCGGGTTCGGTGATCCGCGCCGACACCGTGCCGCGCGGCGTGCGCACCTCGACCCACTTCACCGGATCACCCAGCGCGGCCGCGGTGGTGGTGAAACGCAGCGAGCCGGAGGTGATCGGCTGATCCAGGTCCATCCGGATCCATTGGCCGAGCGCGGGTTCGGAGCCATTGCTGATCCACGCGGTGCTCGGATCGCCGTCCACGGCGGCGGCGGTGGAACTGCCGGGCGCCGCGCCGCCGATCTGGGTGGCGTCGGCGGCCGAACTCGACGCGGTCACCTTCGCGCCCGACCATTCGCCCTGCACCAGGCCCGCGCCTTCGACGGGATAGTCCGGCACCAGGTTGTGGGTGCGGCGCGCGTCGTCGGCGGAGCGCACGGCGGAATTGTGATTGTCGACCCGGCCGAAATCGGCTTCGCGATCCATCGGGGTGTCGGTGAGCAGCACCGGGCGCGGGGGGAGCCCGGCGCGGCGCGCGTCGGCGTCGAGAAGTACCGGCGCGGTGGGGTTTCCGGCATCCCGGCGGACCCGCTCCAGCACCTCGGGGCCGCCCTTGACCACGGGAACCTGGTCCAGCGGCACGGTGTAGGCACCGGGGAAGGCGGCCGGCGCGCCGGTGCCGCTACGCACTTCGACCGGCGTGCCGGGCCCGGGCACCTCGACCCGGTAGATCTCGATCGCCGGATACGGCGGGAGCAGGTCGTTGTCGACGACCAACCCCTCGTCGGACGCACGCGGCCCGATCGGCGCGCCGAACTCGGCGACCTTCGACAGGCCCGGTGACCCCTCGATGGCGGCGTGCGCGAGCATCGGCCGGGTCGAGCGCGAGGTCTCGGGGTCGAGGTCGTTGCGCAGCACCAGCACACCGATGCCCTGGTCGGCCAGGGTGGCGGCCAGCCCGGTCGACGGGCGGCCGTCGGCGATCAGCCGCTGCACGGAATCCATCGCGCGGATGGTGCCCGGCGGGTTGAGCGGCACCGAATCCCGGACCGCCCAGGGGGTTTCGGCCAGGGCTTGCAGCGGTTCGTCGCGGGTGAGTCCCCAGATCTGGCTGCCGAAGGGCGCGCCGGGCACGATCAGCGCGCGGGTGTCGGCGGCATTGTCGGCCAGCCACTGCGCGGTATCGGTCCAGTACTGCGGCACCTCGTCGTAGGCGCCACGCGGCGCGAGTCTGCCGGTCCAAGCGAGCGAGGTCGCCAGCGTGAGGGCGGCCAGCACGAGCGCGGACACGGCGACGAGCCGATCGCGCTCGGGATGGGCGAAGGCCGCGCGGCACTGGCGCAGCGGCGCCGAGGCGGGCAGAGCCACCCGGCCGAGCAGATGCGCCAGGCCCAGCACCAGCGGCAGCCGGATCAGCGGCTCGAGCTTGTGCACATTGCGCAGCGGCGCGCCGCCCGCGTCCAGGAAGACCCGCACCGATTCGGCGAACGGGCCACCCATCGTGCCGACATATCCCGCGCAGATCCCCGCCAGCCCGACGCACAGGATCAGCACGATCCGGCCCCGGTACGGCATGGACTTGCGGGCCAGCCCCGCCATGCCCGCCGCCGCGAGCAGCCCGGTGGCCAGCACCGCGGCGGGCTGGGTCACCAGCACCGCGCCCGCGATGCGCTCGGGCGAGACGAACGGTGTCCAGCTGTCGGTCCCGCGCAGCACCTCGCTCAGCGAGGCCCACTGCGTGGTCACCCCCGAGGACTCGATGTAGTCCAGGAACGGCGGACTCACCTTCCCGAGCAGCAGCAGCGGCACCACCCACCAGAACGTGGCCAGCACCAGCAGCGGAATCCACGCCCGCGTGAACTTCCACCACGCCCGATTCGGCCGATACGAGGCCCACCACAGCGCCGCGGGCAGGAACGCCGCCACCGTCGCCACCGCGTTCACCGACCCCATCAGCGCCAGCGCGAGCGCGCTACCGGCGGGCGACAGCGCCCCACCGCGCCGGGGCGAGGGCTCGTCGTCACCGCCCTGCCCGGCCGATTCGCGCCCCGCCCCCACCGTGACGGTTCCGGCCGCCTCGCCCGGCACCGCCGAGCCACTGGAAGTCGACGGGACGGCCCCGGCCGATTGGCCCGGTACCGCGCAGCCCTGCGCGATCTGCGCCGCCCCCGACGTGCCGACCTCGCCAGGTGTCTCAGGCGATGTGCCGCCGAGACTGTCGTCCGCCGCCGCTATGTCCCGGGCACGCGCGCGCAGTGCGACGCCCAGCGCGGCCGGGGCCAGCAGCACCCACGGCGCCAGCATCATCGGCAGCGTTTCCGAGGAGATCGAACCGAGTGTCGTGAGGACCCTCGGCGACAGCGCGAAGGTGATACCGGCGATCACCCGCGACCCGCGCGCGCCGATCCCGAGCGTCTCGCACAGCTTGACGATGCCCCAGAAGCCCGCGAGCAGCAGCAGCGCCCACCAGATGCGCTGGGTCACCCAGGCGGGTAATTGCAGCAGATGACCGGCGGAGAAGAAGGTGCCGTGCGGGAAGAAGTAGCCGTACGCCTGGTTCTGGACCTGGCCCATCGGGGCCTGGCTGTTCCACAGATGCGAGGCCCGCGCGAGGAAACCGAGCGGGTTCTGCGCGAGATCGTATTTGGTGTCGGCGACGGTGAGGCCGGGCGCCTGCGCGAAGGTCAGTACGAAGGCGGCTACCACCGAGCCGACGAACCAGCGCCAACCCAGTGGCGCCTTGTTCAGGTGCCCCGAAGCGGGGCGCGACGCGCGGGCGTCGGACTCAGCGGCTGCCGTATTCAGGGGCGTTGAGCAGCGAGGAGTCCTTGTCACCGCTGCGGTCGATCGAGGGTGCCGTGTTCTGCTGCACCGCGGCCGTGATCGCGAAGACGGCGATTGCGCTCAGCAGGGCGCCGCCGACCGCGCTGGCAACAGCCGGAACAGCAAACTTCATCGCGCACTCCAATACGCTCGACGTCGGGCCTTTCCGGCCAACCTAGCAGGTGTGCGGCCGTTGGTCAGTCTTCGGGCGCGTGGCAATGCAGCGCGCCGAGCAGCGTGCGGAGTTTGGCCGTGGTCTCGGCCAGCTCGGCCGCCGGATCCGAGGCGGCGACGATCCCACCGCCCGCGCTCGCCCGCAGGTGGCGCCCGTCGGCCGACAGCTCACCACCGCGAATCGCCACCAGCCACTCGCCGTCCCCGTCGGCCGCACACCAGCCCACCGCGCCGCCGTAGAACCCGCGCTGTTCGTCGGCGGTGATCGCGGCGAGCGCGTCGTCGAAGGGGGTGCCGTTGACCGCGGGCGTCGGATGCAGCAGCAGGGCCAGCTCGAGCGCGGTGGTCGACGGGTCGCGCAGCACGCCGCGAATGGGCGTGGCCAGGTGCCAGACCTGCTCGGTGCTCATCAGCTCCGGCGAGTCCGGGATGTGCAGCTCCGCGCACACCGGCGTCAGCCGCTGCCGGATCCACTCCACCACATACCCGTGCTCTTCCTGATTCTTGCTGCTGGACAACAGCTCTCGCGCCTGCGCCGCGTCCGCTTCCGGATCGGCGAGCCGGGGGAGCGTCCCCGCGAGCGGATGCAGCGACACCCGATCCCCGTGCCGCTCGACCAGCACCTCGGGCGTCGCCCCGAGCAGCGTCTCTCCGGGCCGCCCGGCCACGGAGAGATCGCAGGCATAGATATTCGCCCTCGGATGCGCGGTGAGTAGATGCGCCGCAACGACTTCCGGCTCCAGCGGCGCCACCGCCTCGGCGAGTACCGAACGTGCCGCGACCACTTTCACCAGCGCGTTGTCCGGTGCGGCGAGCTGCTCGACGAGCTTGATAACCCGGACCACATGCTCTGCCGCACTGGGTGTTTCGGCGACGACCCGCACGCTGGGCAACTCCGGCACCGCGGCGGGCCGCCACGGCCCCGCGGTGTGTTCGACGGTCTCCGGCTGCCACAGCGCGGCAGGCTCGTGCGGATCGAAGGGCAACGCACCGACGATCACGCGCGGCGCTCGGTCCGCGTCGTCACGTCCCGGCCTATCGCTACCCCCGATCGTGCCGTCACGCTGCTCGTCGGCTGGCTCGGTCGCGGCGGTGCGATCGCATGCCGGAGCCGAGCCGGTCCGCACCGCCGCGTCCGCTCCGCCATCGACGTGTGCGATCGCGTCGGCCCCGACGGCCGCCGTCGCCCCGGGTAGCGCCGGATCGCCCAGCCGCTGCCACGAGCGCAGCGCAGCGACCGCCTGCCGGGGATCGGCGAAACTCGCCACCGCCCCCGACGCGCGCAGCACCGAGTCGGGTCGGGCGAGCAGGAACCGGTTCATAGTCTGTCGACCCTAACGCCGCCTGGCGCCCCGGTCAGCGACGTAACTCACTGCGGGGGCGGCGGCACCAGGAACACCGGCCGATGCCCGTGCTTGAGCACCGCCTCGGCCACACTGCTGTGCAGTAACGCCCGCAGCCCACTCGCACCGCGCGTCCCCGCCACGATCACGTCCACATCCAGCTCGTCGGCGCAGTCCACGATGGCGTTCCAGATGGTGGTGGTGCATTCGGCGGTGCGCGCCTCGGCGCTGATCCCGGCTAGTTTCGCCAGGTGCACGCCCTCGGCGTTGATCTTGCGCGCCTCGACGTAGGCGATGTCCTCTAGCTCCTCGTCAGGCACCCAATCCGGCTGCATCACCCCGGCCAGCCCGGAGATGCGGGCGGCCTGGCGCACCATCGGTTCCCAGGCGGTGAGCAGGATGGCGCGCTCGGCGCTGAGGAAGCGACCCGCGTACTCGATGGCCCGCTTGGCGTGTTCGGAACCGTCGTAGGCGATGAGCATCCGATCGCAAGCCATGACGACCTCCTGCGCGGGTCCGGCGTCTTTGGCCCCAGATTACCCCCGCCCCGACCGGTTCAATCGCAAGCTGTGCCCAACCTGTTGCGGTGTGATCGCGGCATCGCGGGCTACCGTGGAGCACATGCGGAAATCGCCTGTGGTCGTGTTCGCAGTCCTCGCCGCCGTCGCCACCGCCTGTTCGGGAGGGTCGTCCGAGACGACGCCCGCGGCGAGCAGCGGCGCCCCGGCCTCCGCCGCCCCGGGCGACGCGAGCCCGGTCGCCCCGGTCCCCAAGGACTGCGGCGCGGACTATCTGGCCCAGTTCACCCAGCGCGAGAAGCTGGCCCAGCTGCTCACCGTCGGCATCACCGGCGCCGACGACGCCTCGAATGTGGTGAGCTCCGAGCAGGTCGGCGGCATCTTCGTCGGCAGCTGGACCGACCCGAGCCTGCTGGACAAGTCCCAGCTGGATTCGGTGAAAGCGCTGGCCAAGGCCCCGCTCATGGTGACCATCGACGAGGAGGGCGGCCGGGTCTCGCGCGCGGCGAACCTCATCGGCGCCATCCCCTCGGCCAGGGAGATCGCGCAGACCGAGACGCCCGAGCAGTACTACCAGGACACCCTGGCCCGCTCGAAGGCGCTGAAGGACCTGGGTATCACCGTCAATTTCGCCCCTGATGTCGATGTGAGCAGCCAGCCCGACGACAGCGTGATCGGCGACCGCTCCTTCAGCGACGACCCCGCGGTGGTCACCAAGTTCGCCGACGCCTACATCCGCGCGTCCAACGAGGTCGGCCTCGGCTCGGTGATCAAGCACTTCCCCGGCCACGGTTCCGGCTCCGGCGACTCGCACACCGGCGCGGTCACCACCCCGCCGCTGTCGGAACTGCAGGACAAGGACCTGGTGCCGTTCCGCGATCTGATCGGCTCCGGCGCCGCCGTGATGGTCGGCCACCTCGACGTGCCCGGCCTGACCGATCCGGGCGTGCCCGCCAGCATCAGCCCGGCCGCCATGTCGCTGCTGCGCGAGGGCACCGGCTACGGCGCTGCCCCCTTCGACGGCCCGATCTTCACCGACGATCTGGGCGGTATGGCCGCCATCACCGCCCGCCTCTCGATCGAGGAAGCGGTCGAGGCCGCCCTGGTCGCGGGTGCCGACAATGCCCTGTGGATCAGCACCAGCGCGGTGCCGCAGGTGCTCGACCGTTTGGAACAGTCGGTGGCGAGTGGCAAACTGCCCGCCGACAAGGTCGACGCGTCGGTGCTGCGGATGGCGCGCTACAAGGGCGCATCGCTGCCCTGCTGAGCGGCGTGGCGACTGTGCGGCAAATGGGCACGGGTGAACTTACCTTCGAGTAAGATAGAGGTTCACCCTGCGGTAGGAGTAGTGGATGGCGGGCGGAACGAAGCGACTTCCCCGTGCGGTTCGCGAGCAGCAGATGCTCGACGCCGCCGTCGAGGTTTTCGCGCGCAAGGGCTTCCACGACACCTCGATGGACGCCATCGCCGCCGAGGCCAAGATCTCCAAGCCCATGCTCTACCTGTACTACGGCTCCAAGGACGAGCTGTTCCGCGCCTGCATCCAGCGCGAGGGCCTGCGCTTCATCGAGGCTGTCGCGCCCGCGGGCAACCCGCAGCTGACCCCGCACGAACAGGTCCGCACCGCGCTCGAGGGTTTCCTCGATTTCGTCGACCGCAACCGGCAGTCCTGGCAGGTGCTCTACCGTCAGGCAATCGGTCAGCAAGCCTTCGCCTCCGAGATCGAGAACGCCCGCGAGCGCGTCATCGAGCTCACCGCCAAGCTGCTGGAATCCAGCGCCAGGCACGCCGAGCCCGGCACCAATTTCGAGGTGGTCGCCGCGGCGGTGATCGGCGCGGGCGAGGCCATCGCCGATCGGGTCGCCGGTGGCCGCATCGAAGTGGCCGAGGCGGTCGATCTGCTCGACGATCTGGCCTGGCGCGGCTTGGCGGGCCGCAAGAAGAACGATTAGCGCTTGCCACCGCCCCGTCGGCCTGCGAAGGTGCTCCGCTAGGAGTTTCTCGACAGACGGGGTGGGAAGTGTTCGGCATGTTGAAGCCGTGCGCGCATGGCGCGGCGAAATACGGCATCGATCCGGGGCAGTGGCAGGCGCACATGTGCGGCCTGTGTCTGGGCCTGCGCGACGGTCACGGCCAGTTGGCCCGCACCGCGACCAATACCGACGCCATCGTGCTGAGCGTGCTCACCGAAGCGCAATCCGCCGCCGCCGATACCCGCACCACGGCCGGACCCTGCCCTCTGCGCGGGATGCGCCGGGCCTCGATCGTGTCCGCGAACGCCCCCGGCGTCCAACTCGCCGCCACCGCGTCATTGCTGTTGGGAGCGGCCAAGATTCGCGACCACGCCGACGACGGTGACGCCGCCGCCCTCGCCCGCCGCCCCATGCGCAGGATGTCGACTACCTGGACCACGCATGCCGTGCGCCAAGCAACGGAGATCGGTCTCGACGTCCAGCCCCTGCTGACCGCCATCGCCGACCAGCCCCGGCTCGAGGCGCTGGCAGTGCGGACCGTGCTGGACCGGCACGCGGTCCAGCAGGCGATCACCCTCGACGACCTCACCGGCCCCACCCAACTCTGCGCGTCGACCCTCTTCGGCCACACCGCCGTCCTCGCGGGCCGCCCGGAAAACGTTGCCGCCCTGGAGAAGATCGGCCGCCACGTCGGCCGCATCGCCCACCTCGCCGACGCCATCGAAGACCGCGAACGCGACCTCGCCCGCGGCCGCTTCAACCCCCTCGAAGCCACCGGAACCGACATGCCCCGCGCCTATCAGCTGGTGCGCGAGAGCGAGCGGATCATCCGCCGCACCGCCGCCGAGGCCGAGCTCGACCAGCTACCGACCGTGCGCTGGGCACTGCTCGACCCGCTGACCGCCCTGCTGCGGCGCATCGGCACCGGCCTGGGGATCGCGGTGGGTCACGCCTGCCGCACTTCCGCTGCGGCCCAGCCGCATTCCGCACACCAGGTGCCGCAGCGCCCCGGCCCCACCCGTCCCGGATCATTCAAGGCGGGCGGGGTCATCCTCGGCCTGTACTGCACCGGTTTGGCCTGCTGCTTCGACCACACCAGCCCGTGCTCGGGCGAGCACCGGGAGGCGTGGATCAAGCGCTGCGACTGCGGCAGCTGCTGTGACTGCGGCAGCTGTTGCGGCGACTGCTGCAGCTGCTGCGGGGACGACGGCTGCTGCGGCGACTGCGGCTGCGACTGCTCCTGCTAGGAAACCCTCACTCGCACTTGACCACCGGGATCGGGTCGTACTTCACCGTGCGGGTGTGCCGCGACACCTGGGCACCGGTCTTCTGATCGGTGATCACCCGGGTGTCGGAGATGGTGAAGCCCGGCGCGCCCTCGGTGGCGATGCAGTCCTTGCCCTTGGGCAGGGTGATCTCGGTGGGCTCGGTCGGCTTGGTCTTCTCGCCGGTGATCGACTCCACGGACACGGTTTTCGTGCCCCACAGGCGCACGGTGATGTCGGAGCCGGTGGCCACGGTCTGGATGTAGACGCCGGTCTCGTAGTTGTTGCGGAAGGCCAGGTCGATCGCGCCGTCGAACACGGTGGCCTCGCGCGCCGCGGGGTAGCGCGAGATGTAGTAGCTGTGCTCGGTGTGCCCGGCGTCTTCCATTCCGGCGAAGTAGGCGGCGTTGTAGAGCGTGGTGGCGAACTGGCTGATGCCGCCGCCGACCGCCGTGCTCGGCCTGCCCTTGTCGATGATGCCGGACTCCACATAGCCCTCGGCCGCGGTGCGCGGACCGGTGAACTCGTTGAGCGAGAAGGTATCTCCCGGCTTCACCACCGCGCCGTCCACCTTGGCGGCGACGGTGCGGATGTTCACCCCCGATGGACCACTGAAGCCACCGGTGGTGAACTCGCCGATCATCTCGGTGACGCCGAGCCCCTCGGCGGCCTCGGTGGTGAGCTTGGGTTCGATCCGCTCGTAGACCACCGGCGCGGTGCGCTCACCGGTCAGGCTCAGCAGCGCGGGCAGCTGCTCGAGCGTCTTGGCCCAGTCGACCTTCTCGCCGACGATGGCGGGCACCACGGTCGGCTTACCCGCGCCGACGGTGAACGTCGCGTCCTTGGGCTCGATCTCCGAGGGCGCCAATTGCGGTGCGAGCGCGGCGATCACGGCCTCGTTGTCGATCTTCGGGGCCAGACCACCGTTGCCGTCGGGTACGAAGCTGAGCACGCTCGCGATCTGCTCGGGCGTGAGTTCGGCGCGAATATCCTTGCCGGACAAGATGATCGGTGCGGCGACCGCGGGCGTGGCGATCTCCTGCAGCGCCGCCTGCACGGCCTCGATCCGCACCGCCACCGGCGCCGCCACCACGGGCAGGTCCAGCGGGTTGCCCTCGGCCCAGTGCGCGGTGATCTCGGTGCGCGCGGCCTCGGTGTCGAGCACCCGGCCCGGCACCGGCGCGACCGCGACCGGCGTGCCGCCGTCGAAGCGGACGGTGCCCTCGACGGTCGGGTTGTCGTGTGTGCGGAACTGCGCGAGCTGCGCGTCGAGCGCGGCCGCGTCGACGGTGCTGGCCACCTGCACCTCGCGGCTGCCGAACACCGAGACCAGCCTGCTGAACGGATTGAGCGGCTGGTCGCCGACCGCGTCCCAGGTGCCGTCCCAGTCCACCTGCAGGCCCGCCGTGGCGGGCACCATGCTCGACTGCACGTCACCGATGCGCACCGCCAGCGGCTGCTCGACCCGCGGGCCGAGCTCGTCGTGCAGCAGCGCGTCGGCCTCGGCCTTGTCCATGCCGCCGACGTCCACCCCGGCCACGACGGTGCCGCGCGGCACCTCCCCGGCGCTGAGGGCCAGATCGGCCAGGTAGGCCGCGGTCCCCACGGCTAACACGGCGCCCACCGCGATGCCGATCCGCTTGACCAGCTGCTGCTGGTTGCCCGGCTGGGCCGGGGGCTGCGCGCCCGCCGGGGGCCGGGCGCCCGACCAGCGGTCACGGGTCACGGTGCTGAGGGGCATGGTGGGCAGGGCGGTGGTGTCGGCATCGAAAGTGCGATTTGCTTCGAGCAACTTGCGTAGTCCGACCTCGCCCCTTCGGTCGGCCGGTTGTCCGGCGGTCGACTCGGTGGGCACGGAGGTCCTTCCGTCGAATTGTTCGGCTCCCGATGTTTGCGGGGCCCCGGCCAAGGGTAATGCGCGTCGGCATTCCTGGCAGCCCGGCGATCGGGGGCAGACGTACAAAGGCCCCGTGTAGTTGCCGGGTCGGGGGTCTGGCAACTACACGGAGCCGATCTGTTTATCGGCGCCCGATCCGGGGCGTTACAGCCGTTTCGAAGGAATTTCCGCCACGGTTGCGGACGCCGCCCACCGGCGGCGGGGGCCCGCGCGCGACAATCGGGGGTGAGACTCGCCACCACGGACCGGACAACGAGGGAGAACTGATGCAGCTGGGAATGATCGGCCTCGGCCGGATGGGTGCCAATATCGTGCGCCGCATCGTGGCCGACGGGAACACCGCGGTGGGCCACGAGCGCCATCAGGGCCACATCGACGAGCTCTCCAAGGAGCTCGGCGACAGCTTCCAGGGCAGCACCGACCTGAAGGAGTTCGTCGGCATGCTCGACGCGCCCCGGGTGGTCTGGGTGATGATCCCCGCGGGCGCCACCGGCGCCGCGATCGACGAGCTGGCCGAGCTGCTCGAGCCCGGCGACATCATCATCGACGGTGGCAACAGTCGCTACCACGAGGACATCAAGCGCGCGAAAGCACTGGCGCCCAAGGGCATTCACTACCTCGACATCGGCACCTCGGGCGGCGTGTTCGGCCTGAAGCGTGGCTTCTGCCTGATGATCGGTGGCGAGGCCGAGCAGGTGCGATACCTCGAGCCGCTGTTCCAGTCGATCGCCCCCGGCGTCGAGGCCGCGCCGCGCACGCCCGGGCGCACCGGCGAGCCGACCCCGGCCGAGCAGGGCTGGCTGCACTGCGGCCCGGCCGGCGCGGGCCACTTCGTGAAGATGGTGCACAACGGCATCGAGTACGGCGCGATGTCGGCCTACGCCGAGGGCCTCAACATCCTCCAGCACGCCAACATGGGCGCCGGGCACGGTGACGGCGAGCACTCCGCCGAGGAGACCCCGCTCGAGCACCCCGAGTACTACCAGTACGACCTGGACATCCCCGAGATCACCGAGGTGTGGCGACGCGGCTCGGTGGTCGCGTCCTGGCTGCTCGACCTCACCGCGGGCGCCCTGTTCGCCGACCCCAACCTGGACTCGTTCAGCGGCCGGGTGTCCGATTCCGGCGAGGGTCGCTGGACCATCGACGCCGCCATCGACACCGCGGTCCCGGTCCCGGTGCTCTCGGCGGCGCTGTTCCAGCGCTTCTCCTCGCGCGGCGAGGCGCTCTACGCCGACAAGATGCTCTCGGCCATGCGCAAGGCGTTCGGCGGCCACAACGAGCTGCCGGAGAAGTAGGCCGTCCAGCGGCCTTGACGATCGCGACCGGCCCGCCGTCCCCGGACGGACGGCCGGTCGCTGCGTTTCCGGCCCGTTCCGGGTGGAGCGAAAAATTCAGCATGCTACCTGCGACAACGCCGCCATGAGAGTAAAACGATGATGTTCCACAAAAGTGAGAACACGTTCTTGTTTTCCCGGACAACCGTCCAGTCCGGCCGCTACGGTGTCGCCAGAAGGGGGATGAACCACCCGATGAGGAACTCGCCCCGGCCGCTGTCGCCGGGGCTTTGGAGGAAAACATGATCCGGACTTCGCGTCTCGCCGCGGGCGTCGCCACCACCGCGCTCATTGTCGCCGGGGTCGGCGTCGGCCTCGGCACCGGCGTCGCCACGGCCGCGGGCGACTGCTCGGTCAGCAGCCACGCGACCAAGAAGGACGCCAGCACCGTCGGCGTCACCCACGTCTACGACAAGGTCGCCAGCGCCGAGCAGATCGGCGTGGGCACCACCGTCACCTACAAGGTGATCGTGGGGACCACCGGTATCGGCAACCCGTACGTCAACACCATCACCGACTTCCCGCCGACCGGCTTCGGCGCCCCGATCAAGACCACCATCACCGCCTACCACGCCGTCGGCGGCCAGGTCACCGAGGACGTGACCCCCGTGCCCAACGCGGGGGGCTGGAAGGTCACCAGCACCGGCTGGTTCGTGAATTCCGGCAACCCCGTCACCCTCACCATCACCTACCCGGTGCCCGACAGCGTCAAGGCGGGCCAGCAGGTGACCAGCGGTGGCGTGGGCGTCGCGGGCACCGTGGGCGTCGGCAACGAGATGCCCAACCTCACCGCCTGCTTCACCGCCCGCCCGGCCAACCCCGGCGAGACGGTGATCGGCAGCCTGGGAGACAACGGCCTGGGCTCCTCGGATGGCCAGCTGAGCTCCACCGGCTCGGTCTCGGACATCCTCTCCGACGTGCTGCGCAATCTGATCGGTAGCTGATCGCGTAGCACCTGGCCGCCGGGACGATTCGCGCTGTCGTCCCGGCGGCTCGGCCGTATCCATCCGCTGTAAGGAATCATCGCCGTGCTCCTCCGTGCCCTGGCCGCCGTCGCGGCCGCGCTGCTGTTGTCGACCGGAACGGCGGGCGCCGACGCGTCGCGCCTGGACCACATCGACCGGCCCGGCCAGCGCCAGCAGACGCTGTACGTGTACTCCGCGGCCATGGACCGGGTGATCCCCCTGCAGGTCATCACCCCCTACGACACCAGCGCACCGCGCCCGACGCTGTACCTGCTCAACGGCGCGGGCGGCGGCGAGGACATCGCGAACTGGTACAACCAGACCGATATCGTGCAGTTCTTCGCCGACAAGAACGTCAATGTGGTGACCCCCGCCGCGGGCAAGTTCTCCTATTACACCGACTGGCAGCGCGACGATCCCAAGCTCGGCCGCAACAAATGGCAGACCTTCCTTACCGAGGAACTCCCCCCGATCATCGACGCCACCTTGAACACCACCGGCGTCAATGCCATTGCCGGACTGTCGATGTCGGCCACTGCGGTCCTGAACCTGGCCATCGCCGCCCCCGAGCGCTACCGCGCCGTCGGCGCGTACAGCGGCTGCGCCTCGGTCGCCGACCCGATGGGCCGCGCCTACGTCGACCTGGTCTTCGCCCGCGCGGGCGCCGATCCCGCCAATATGTGGGGCCCACCCGGCGACCCCGCCTGGCGCGCCAACGACGCCTACCTCAACGCGGAAGGCTTGCGCGGCAAGGCGATCTACCTCTCCAGCGCCACCGGCCTGCCCGGCAGCGCCGAAGCCATCCCGCCCGGCGCGAGCCCCGGCAAGATCATCGGCCTCACCGACCAGATCGTGCTGGGCGGCGCCATCGAGGCCGCCGCGAACCTGTGCACCCAGCGCCTGGCCGCCCGCCTGCACGAACTGAACATCCCCGCCCAGACCGTCTTCCGCCCCGCGGGCAGCCACACCTGGCACTACTGGGAACAAGACCTGCACAACTCCTGGCCGCTGCTCGCCGACGCCATCGGCGCGAGCTAGTCAAGCCCCCGAAAGTTATGCGGAACAACAACTTCGAGTCCCCCGATGTGTTGATTAGCTCTGCAAAGCTCTCGAAAGGCTCGTCAATGCACCGTCGTATGGCCCGAATCCTGCTCGCCACCGCCGCGGTCGTCGGCATCGCGGCGGGTGGCGTCACCCCCGCGCTCGCCGCCCCGGCTCCCGCCGCCCCCGCGGTCATCGCCGAATCCGGCTCCGCGGGCACCGGTTCCGCCCTCATCGACCTCCCCCTCGGCTTCCTCAAGCTCCTGATCTGCGGCCCGTGGGGCGCCGCCGAGCCCCACCCGAACCCGATGTGCCGCTGAGCGGCCCCCGCTCGCTGCCCTTCTGCGGCAGCTGACCTGAAAAAGGCCGCGGCGGCACCCGTCATCGGGTGCCGCCGCGGCCTTTCGCTGTGGGTGACTACCGCTCGATGATCGCCACGACGCCCTGGCCGCCCGCGGCGCAGATGGAGACCAGCGCGCGGCCGGATCCCTTCTCCGCCAGCATCTTCGCGGTCGAGGCGACGATGCGGCCGCCGGTGGCGGCGAACGGGTGGCCCGCGGCGAGCGAGGAGCCGTTGACGTTGAGCTTGCTGCGGTCGATCGAGCCCAGCGCGCCGTCGAGGCCGAGGCGCTCCTTGCAGTAGGCGTCGGACTCCCACGCGGCCAGGGTGGCCAGCACCACGGAGGCGAAGGCCTCGTGGATCTCGTAGTAGTCGAAGTCCTGCAGCGTCAGGCCATTGCGGGCCAGCAGGCGCGGCACCGCGTAGGTGGGCGCCATCAGCAGGCCGTCGGGGCCGTGGATGTAGTCGACCGAGGCGACCTCGGAGTCCACCAGGTGCGCCAGCACCGGCAGGTTGCGCTCGGTGGCCCACTCCTCGCTCGACAGCAGCACCGCCGACGCGCCGTCGGTGAGCGGGGTGGAGTTACCCGCGGTCATGGTGGCGTCGCCCAGCTTGGTGCCGAACACCGGCTTGAGGGTGGCCAGCTTCTCCACGGTCGAGCCAGGACGCAGGTTGTCGTCGCGGGTCAGGCCCAGGAACGGCGTGATCAGGTCGTCGAAGAAGCCACGGTCGTAGGCGGCGGCCATGTTCTTGTGCGAGAGGTAGGCCAGCTCGTCCTGCGCCTCGCGGGCGATGCCGAACTCCTTGGCGGTGATGGCGGCGTGCTCACCCATCGACAGCCCGGTGCGCGGCTCGGCGTTGCGCGGGATCTCGATGCCCAGCATCGAGGGGCGCAGCTGCCCGACCAGCTTGAGCCGGTCCTTGTTGGTCTTGGCACGGTTGGCGGTGAGCATCCACTCGCGCATGTCCTCGCTGACGCCGATCGGCGCGTCGGAGGTGGTGTCGGTGCCGCCGCCGATGCCGGACTCGATGCGGCCCAGCGCGATGGCGTCACCGACGGTCGCAATGGACTGCAGGCCGGTGCCACAGGCGAGCTGCAGGTCGTGGGCGGGGGTGTAGGGCGAGAGCTTCGAGCCGAGCACGCTCTCGCGGATCAGGCTGTGCTCGCCGACCTTCTTGAGCACAGCGCCACCGACGACCATGCCCAGTCGCTCGCCCTGCAGGCCGAACCGGCTGACCAGTCCGTCCAGGGTGGCGGTGAACATGTCCTGGTTGGAGGCCTTCGCGTAGGCCTTGTCGGACCGAGCGAAGGGGATGCGGTTACCACCAACGATGGCGACCGGGCGCGCAGTCTTCGCGGTCTTGGCGGTGGTCTTGGCCTTGGCCGTCGCCGAGCGGGCTTTGCTTGTCACTCGAGTTCTCCATGGTCTCGTCGGTTCCGGGTACGCCGGGCGTATCGGTTTACATTAAACTTACTCTGGAGTAAGTTCGTTGTCGACACCGTACCCGCAAATGTGATTCACACGGGGGACACTGGGCGAGCACGGTCATACAACACGTCGAGCACAGAGAAGGTAGGAAAAGTGGCAGCCAAGAGCAAGGGTGCACCCAACCTCTACGGATCCTTCATCCACTCCGCCCCCGGCGCGTTCCTGGCGAGCAAGCTGGGCCTGCCCCAGCCAGCCGAGCTGCGCCGCTACCGGGTCGGCGAGCCCGCCCTGCCCGGTCCCGTTCTGCTGGGTGGCAAGGGCCGCCTCGCCGAGCCGGTCCGCGCCCTGCTGGCCGACGGCTACACCGTCGCCGATTCGCTCGATTCGGGCACCAAGTACGGCGCGCTGGTCTTCGACGCCACCGGCATCGACTCCATCGAGGGCCTGTCGCAGCTGTTCGAATTCTTCCAGCCCGCCATGCGTAACCTCGCACCTTCGGGGCGTGTCGTCGTCCTCGGCACCACCCCTGAGCTCGTCGGCTCGGTCGACGCGCAGATCGCCCAGCGCGCGCTCGAGGGCTTCAGCCGCTCGATCGCCAAGGAGCTGCTGCGCGGCGCCACCGGCCAGCTGGTCTACGTGCACCCCGAGGCGGGCGCCGCGGCCACCGGCCTCGAGTCCACCCTGCGCTTCCTGCTCTCGGGCAAGTCGGCCTTCGTCGACGGCCAGGTCATCCGGGTCGGCAAGGACGACTCCACCGCCCCCGCCAGCTGGGACAAGCCCCTCGCGGGCAAGGTCGCCGTTGTCACCGGTGCCGCCCGCGGCATCGGCGCCACCATCGCCGAGGTCTTCGCCCGCGACGGCGCCACCGTCATCGTGGCCGACATCCCCGCCGCCGGCGAGGCCCTGTCCGAGACCGCCAACAAGGTCGGCGCCACCGCCCTGGCCCTGGACGTCACCGCGCCCGACGCCGCCGAGCGCCTGGCCGAGTTCGCCACCGAGCGTTTCGGCGGCATCGACATCGTCGTGCACAACGCCGGTATCACCCGCGACAAGCTGCTCGCCAATATGGACGAGGGCCGCTGGAACTCGGTCATCAACGTCAATCTCGCTGCCCCGCACCGCATCACCTCCGGCCTGGTGGCCAAGGGTGTGCTCAAGGAGGGCGGCCGCGTGATCGACGTGTCCTCGATCGCGGGCATCGCGGGCAACCGTGGCCAGACCAACTACGGCGCCTCCAAGGCCGGTGTCATCGGCATGGTCGACGCCGAGGCCCCGCTGCTGGCCGAGAAGGGCATCACCATCAACGCGGTGGCCCCCGGCTTCATCGAGACCGCCATGACCGCCGCCATCCCGGTCGGCACCCGCGAGGCCGGTCGCCTGATGAGCTCGCTGCTGCAGGGCGGCCAGACCGTCGACGTCGCCGAGACCATCGCCTACTTCGCCAGCCCGGCGTCGAACGCGGTGAGCGGCAACGTGGTTCGCGTCTGCGGTCAGAGCCTGATCGGCGCCTGATGACCCAGACGATCACCCTGTCCGAGGTCCCGAAGAACGGCGGCCTCTACGCGAAGGCGGCCCTCGGCGCCGTCCCGCTGCCCGGCCCGCTCTCGGGTCGCAAGCCCACCCTGCCCGACCGCCGCATCGTCCTCGACGGTTTCCAGGTCGACCCCGATCACCTGGCCGCCTACTGCCACGCGACCGGCCTGCGCTTCAGCGACACCCTGCCGCTGACGTACCCGTTCATCCTGTCGTTCCCGCTGATGATGGAACTGCTTGTGGCACGGGACTTCCCGTTCACCGCGGTCGGCTCCGTGCACCTCGAGAACGTCATCGAGCGCACCCGCGAGATCTCCGTCGCCGAGCCGCTCGACTTCACCGCCCACATCGAGAACCTCCGGGAACACCCGAAGGGCCTGCTGATCGACGCGGTGACCGAGATCCGGGTCGGCCGGGAACTGGTGTGGCGCCAGGTCTCGACCATGCTGCACCAGCAGCGCACCTCCCTCTCGGGCGGTCCGAAGTCGGCGCCCCCCGCCGATGAGGTTCCCCCGCCCCCGCTGCGCGTGCAGCGCGTGGATCAGAAGATCATCAACCGCTATGCCGCCGCCTCCGGCGACCGCAACCCGATCCACATCTCCACCCTCGGCGCCAAGGCCATGGGCTTCCCGCAGACCATCGCCCACGGCATGTGGTCCTCGGCCGCCATCCTCAGCACCGTCGAGGGCCGGATCCCCGAAAAGACCACCTACGCGGTCAAATTCGGCAAGCCGATCTTCCTCCCGTCGTCGATCAACATCTACGCCGACCAGGCCGGTTCCGGCTGGGACCTCTCCATCCTCCACCCCAAAAAGGGCTTCCCCCACCTCACCGCCACCCTGCGCTGAACCGGGCCGACAGGGCCGCACATCCACCCGATGTGCGGCCCTGTTCGCGTTGATCACCGCCCGTTCGCCGCGGCCCACGCGGGATCCTGGAGCATTGCCTTGAGCTGGGTTTCGTTCAGCGTCTTCCTGATCTCCGGGTTCTCGTGGAGGCAGATGAGTGTCGAGAGCAGGGAGGAGACGGACGCGCCCCAGTGGTTTGCTGGAAACTCCCACTCCGGGCCGGTGCGGCCGATACTGAACCCCCGGGTCTTCTTGCGCACCGTCATGCCGTCGTTCGCGTACGTGATCAGGACGGTGTCGATGCCCGGGCGGTGGTCCGACGCCCGAATCTGGCACACATTCTCCCACCCGCATTCCACATCATCGAAGAAGGTGGTGACGCGAATCGAGTCGGGGCTGAGGTGTAAAAACGCATGCTTCCGGTGGAGCAGAGCGATCCACGGGATCATCACCGTGAGTACCACCCCGACGATGCCTCCCAGAACCGCCTCTGGAAGATAGTTCTGATACCCGATGACGATCGTGGGCGGGGAGAAGACCAGAAATGTCAGGAAGGTAGGCACGGTGGCTACGGAGCGGTGACGGAGCGAGAGTGCCCCGGGTTCCGCGCTCGTGGTGACCACCGGACGGCTGAGTACTCGCACGCTGATCGAATACGACAGTGCGATGGTGCCGAGCACAACGAACATCAGCCCGAGACCCAGCACGTCCTCGGCACCGAGCAGGTATCCGATCGCCGCGACAGCGAGCGCGGCGACCAGGAACCCGATGGTCGCTGGAAGTCGCGATCTCCCAGGTGTTTCCAGGGTATGCCGCACCCACGTGTAGGACGGTGGAGAGCCGTCGCCTCCAGGTCCGGACTCGTGGATCCTCATCAATAGTTCCTGCCTGTGAAGCCCGAGCGGATGCCGGTGAGATCGAGCAATATCTCGGTGTTTCGTTTCGGCGCACCGGGGAACTTCTGAACGGTACGCGGAGTACACGTTGGCGCATCGTTAATAGCGTTATGGCCCAATCGGTTACGCCGAGCAATTCGTTACAGCTATTCGACGTGATATCAATCATGGTGTAGCACAGCGGTTAGCTGGCAATTCACTTGTGTTGGCCACCGAAAGTAGGGGGTTGCGACGGCGGCCTCCTCCACCGCCAGCTCCAGGCCTCCGCGAAATCCATCATGTGCACTGCGGTGATAGCGGTATCGCACCGGAATACGATCGGCGGCTCGATGCCCGAAGCGAGCATCGATGTGAAATCCTCGCCCGGAGACAGGCACGGCGCAATCTACCGGCAAATCTTCAGCTTCCGCTCAGCGAATGCCCCAAAAACAGACGGCTGGGTACGTCTCCGAGGCGCATGTTAGAAAAATTCAGGCCGACAAACAGTCGGCAATCATGGTTCTTACCAAGGGGTTTCACTTCATGAAGAAGATTCGCACCGTCGGCCTCGGCATCGTTCTGGCGACGGGTCTGGCCATGTTCGGCACCGGCATCGCCCACGCCAACGTCACTGCCCCGGCCGTGGTCGTCATCGCCGATGGCGACGGTGCCGACGCCGGTGACGGTGGCGCCGTCGAGGAGCCGAGCACCGGTTCCGCCGACGGCCTGGCTGCCCTGCTCGAGGCTCTGGTGACCGGTTCGGCCGGTGCGGATGACGCCACCGACCAGCCCGACGTGCCGGTCGACACCACGTCCGCGACCCTCATCGGCGATGGTGATGCCGATGCCGGTGACGGTGGCGCCGTCGAGGAGCCGAGCACCGGTTCCGCCGACGGCCTGGCTGCCCTGCTCGAGGCTCTGGTGACCGGTTCGGCCGGTGCGGATGACGCCACCGACCAGCCCGACGTGCCGGTCGACACCACGTCCGCGACCCTGATCGGCGATGGCGACGATGCCGACGCCGGTGACGGTGGCGCCGTCGAGGAGCCGAGCACCGGTTCCGCCGACGGCCTGGCCGCCGCCCTCGAGGCTCTGGTGACCGGTTCCGCGGGCGCCGAGGACCCGGCCACCGAGACCCCCGACGCGTAATCACGCGAACGGCGCACAACGAGAAACAGTGAATAAATGCCCCGCCACCCAGGCGGGGCATTTCGCTATTTCCACCCCGATCCACCCGTGTCATAACTGGCTACCGGGACGCAACCCACCGGCACCCCTCGCGAGTGGGAGGGTTCGCGGAGTGCGTGTACTACTCGCTGTTCCGCGCCGCCCGGAGCCCGTTCACATAGGCCGCGACGATCTGCAGGTCACCCTCGGACAGCCCGGACAGATCGACGATGCCCTCATGCGATTGCGCCCGGGCACGCTCGGCCGGAACCGCTTCCAGCCCAGCCTGTTCCAGCAGCGGCTGCGCATCGACCCCGACCGCCTCGGCCATGGCCTGCAGCGTTTCGGCCGTGGTGCTCGCGGGCACCTTCTGTCCCCGCTTGTACTGAGTACCGCTCTCGACCTGGGTCCACAGGCTCGTGCTGATGCGTGCTGCTTTCGCGGCGCGGTCCATCGACATCTCGCGCTCCTTGCGAGCGAGTCGCAGGGTGGCGCTGACCTCGGGCGGGACCACCGCGCTCCGTTGTCTCACCATGCAGCGATGGTAGCAGGTTGTTTGCACTGATGCATGAATTGCATGCACCGCAGATTCGCAGACTTCGCTCGGGATCTTGTCCATCATCACTGATAGAGCGCGTAATGGTTTGTGGCGCCGAGGCACTGGGTAACGGGTCGGTCTCCTCCGCTTGACATCGCTGTTGCAACAACGTTGCATACAACGAGTGTTGGACCGTGGATCTCTGCAGGGGGAGCGGCTCGACTCTGATCAGGTATGCCGCCAGTCGGCATCACCTGGTGCAACAGATCTCGACCGAAGGAGTGTGTACATGGGTGCGAGCGGTGCCGAAACGGTATCGAGCCGCATGCGGGAGGATTCGTGTGGCGTAACGCCGTTGGACAGGTGGGCCGACGACGCCCACCTCTATCTCGACCGAGACACCGCCAGGGAGCTGGCGCGGACCCTCGGTGCGATCCCGGACCTGGCCGAGGATCTGTCGGACGCGCGGACGCGCCAGACCCGCTTCGGCGCGGTCGACTACCGCACCCGCAACGGCGCGCGGGAGCAGCGTCTGCCGTTCAATCCGGCCGCGGCCCGGGTGGAGGATGAGCTCCGGGCCGTGCTGGTCTCCTGGGTTCGGCTGGTGTGTGAGCAGCGTGCCGTCGAGTACTCGGGTGTCGTGAGTATCGCCGGTATGGCGGAATGGTTGCAGCGCAACATCGTCGCCTTCGCGATGACCGAGGGCGTCGAGCAGGCTCCCGGCGAGATCGCCGCGGCCGTCGCGGCCGCCGAGTCGGTGGTGTGCCCGCCCGCGGCGATGGCAGCGGCCGACGCCGAGCTCGTCGTCAAGGCGCGGTCGGTACGACTGAACATCTCCGGCATCTGCAAGCTCGCCGTGCAACTGGGCGAAGGCTTCCAGAACCTGAACGCCCGTCGCCTGCGCACGCTGCGCGAGGCAGGGCTGATCGCACCAGTGCCGGGCCCCTGGGCGCCCGACTGGCCGGAGCTGTTCGTCGTCGGCCAAGTGCTGGACGCGCACCGGAGCTTCCCGACACGACAGCGAGCGAAGAACGCGTAAGTGAATGCAGTACCAGCGGGGCGTCGGCCGATTGTGGCCGACGCCCCGCTGTCGTATCCGGTGCGCCGATCCGCTTACGCCACAGCGATATTCGTGGTGGTATACGCCTAGATCGGCCTTCGCGGACGGCTCTCACCAGGGCCTTCGGGAAATTTCGGAGCATGGGTTGACACCGTCGCATCGGTGATGGAAGATAGGTCCAGCGGGATGTTCTGTGCCCAAAAGTGGTTGGCGTCAACAACTTAAGTCGCGTATCCGCAGCTCACGAACAGTCCTGACGACTGCTCACTTTCCCTCGGACGTTAGAATGGTCCGGTGCTCTCGACCGAGAGTGTCCCACATTTCGGCGGTTGGATGAGGTCTTCTGTGTCAGGTGCATTCGATGCGTTCACCCCCGACGAGTCGGGCAGCTCCGCGGAAGACCCTCCACCTCGTGCGGATGAGCGCGGGTTCCAGGACGCGGAACCGGCGCAGCGCCGCAGTGTGTTTCGAGCCGGTCATGTCGACTTCTCCGACATCTGCCTCGAAGACCTACAGGTAGTGGCGGGGGCCGTGGACCGCTGGCGCGCACTGCGTCCGCCCTTCGTCGGGGCACACTCCACCTCGCGGTGAGCTCAGGACTGGCATCCGTCGCTGTCGGGGTGGCATGGATGCGGCAGGTCCTGTCGAGCAGCGAGCGTGAGAGTTGTGTATCCCCATGGGTGTTGAGGACGAGTCCGATGCGGAGATGCCGGACTTACCAGGTATAGCGGTGCAGCGCAACGGGTTCAATGCCCACGAGGTTGCGTTCAATCAAGGAATCCGGGTCGACTCGGTCATTGTGTACGACTTCGTCTCGTACTGGTCGATCGCCGATCGCGCGGTGCTGATTCAGGCCGATCTGTCGGGTCGGGTGCGCAACGAGGTGATCGCGCACTCGATCGCGCATATCGAGATGGCCGAGTCGCCGGAATTGTTGGCGGCATTGGACGGTGATCTGTGGCGTGGCCGGATCGAGATGCAGGTCCATCATGTCGTCGCGCAACGGTTGATCCCGCTGGCGGATCTGCGTGACGCGCTCGAGATCGGTACCCGACTCGCTGACGTGTCGGCGATCCTCGGAGTAACCGACTTCCTGCTCGGCTGGCGTTTGCAGCACCTCAGTGACGAGGATCTCGGCATGATCCCCGTGCACCTGCTGAATCGCCTCGGCTGGCTGCCCGGTATGCCGACCGAGTACCCCTATCGGTGCCTGTGGCCCACATCCAGTTCGGGACACGTGTTGACCCGGCTGGCCCCCGGCCGCCACCACAAATAGCTTTCACCACCCGAGAAGCCCTCGCTCCTGATCCCAGGAACGAGGGCTTTGTCATGGGCGCACCCGCGCCTCTGATCCCATGCGGCCTGCCCCCGAACGAAGCGCATTCGACCGAAGCGGGTTGAGAGCCTGCCGCATGCCCGCCCCTGACGCGCCCGTCTCCCGCGGTCCCGCGGTCGCAGACGACGCCGCCGCGCAGGGGCGTCCCGGTCCCGCTCCGGACAACACGTCCGGAGCGGGACCACCCATCCACGTCACACCGCAGAGAGGTCCGCCATGTCGTTCTGGTCCAGCCGCCCACCCCGTCCCAGCTGGGATTCCCGCACCGTCGACGTGCTGGTGGTCGGCGGCACCTGGAATCCGGGCGGCGACGGCGTCACCACCGCGTTCACCGACGCGCTGAACAAGTCGATCTTCACCACCCGAATGGTGCCCTACCCCGCCGACTACGGCACCCATGTGAGCTACACCGAGAGCGTCGCCGCAGGCAAACGAGCCTTGCTGGCCGCCGTCGACAGATCGCCGAATCCAGTTGTCCTAGCGGGATATTCGCAGGGTGCGGCGGTCGCGGGCGACCTGGCGGCAGAGATCGGCCGCGGTGACCACCCCGGTCGCGAAGTCATCGCCTGCGCACTGATCGCCGACCCCCGACGGCCCGCCGGAAAGTACCTGGGCGACAACGATCCAGGCGGATTCGGCGTGGTCGGCGAACGCCCGATCGACACCATCCCCACCTACTGGGCCGCCGCCCCCGGCGACCCGATCACCGCCCTGCCCGCGGGCAACCCCCTGCGCACCATCGCCGACCTGAGCGCCTTCTTCAGCCTCGCCGACGCCAACGCCGCCCTGCGGTGGGCGCAGAAGATGTTCGACACCGCGCTGCGAAACCAGTTGCAGCGCTGGTGGTCTCCGGCGAACTGGCGCGAATGGTCGGGCGCCGTCGCGTACGCCCGCGGCTATCTGGTCGACGGCCGCCACACCGACGACTACGTCCGCGGCGGCCACGCCCGCGCCCTGGCGCAAGCCCTGAACCGCGACATCGCCGAAGGCCGTATCTGACGGCGCGTTTCGCGAACCTTGGAAAGGAATCATCGTGCGTATCAGCAAGGTGCCCGAACCGGCACTTGTTCGTTCGGTACTGGTCGCCATCACCGGCGTGATCGCCTACCTGCTCGGCCGCGAGGTCGACACCGCATGGGTCGAGACACTGCTGACCCTCTACGGCCTGGCCACCCCGGTCATCGCCGGGGCGATCATCCGACCGGCAGTCACTCCCGTCACCGCGACGACAGACGAGGCATCCGGTGACGTGGTTAAGCCCTGAACTGATCCAGGCGACCGGTGTGGCCCTCGCGACCGTGATCGGAGCGGTGACCGCATGGCAAGCAAGGGAAGTCGCGAAGTTGCGCGAACGTGTCGTCGCCCTCGAGGAACAGGCCGCCGACGACAAGCTGCGTTTCCGTGACGCGATCCGCCTGATCCGTGCCCTGCAACGCCACATCGACGAACTGCTGGGCTTCCTGCGTCTGCACGTTCCGGGCCAGGAACCTCCGGCCGCGCAGTACAAGATCCCGGACTCTCTGCACGAAGAAATCTGACGGCACCCACGCGGTGCCTTCCCGAAACAGCATGCGGTCGGCCCCCGGAGAACACTCGACACAGTGCGGGATTCGAGCCCGCCGCATGCCGCGCCCCTGATGCGCCTGTCTCCCGTAGGTGGTCTGCGGTCGAGACGCCGCCGCAGCGTCAGGCGCGCCGGTCCCGCCCCCGGCACCTTCCCCTCGTCACCCGGGGGCGGGACCACCGAACCCCTAAGGAGAACCTCATGAGCTGGACCGGAGACCCGGTATGGCTGGCCGATGTCCTGCGCGAAGCCGGGCTCGACGTGATCGAACACGACGGCTGGCGTGACCGCGGCCACGGCGACTTCCGCGACATCCGCGGCGTCCTGTGCCACCACACCGCCGGCGGCGGCGCCAACGACTGGCGCATCGTCCAGAACGGCCGCCTCGACCTGCCCGGCCCCCTGGCCCAGCTGGTCCTCGAACGCGACGGCACCTTCCGCGTGATCGCCGCCGGTGTCTGCTGGCACGCGGGCCGCGGCTCCTGGCCCGGCTGGCCCACCAACAACGCCAACTACCACGTGATCGGTATCGAAGCCGTCTCCCGAGGCGACGGAACCGACTGGACCCCACCACAACTCGACGCCTACAAGCGCGGCTGCGCGGCCATCCTGGCCCGCATCGGCCGCACCGCCGAGGACTGCGTGGCCCACCGCGAGTACTCGAGCGAAGGAAAAATCGACCCCGCCGGTATCGACATGGACGAATTCCGTTCCGAGGTACAGGCCTTCATCGACGGAGAGGACGCCCCGATGAGCGCATCCGAAGTCAACCGGATCCAGGAATTCATCACCGCCTTTTGCGGCCCGATCGGCACCGACGTCAAAGACATCCGCGAACAGCTGTGCGGTAGCCAGCAGCGTGATGTGGGCATGTACGGCGGCTGGGACCAGCTCGACGGCATGACCGTCGTCGACGCCCTGGCCGACATCCTGGACCGCCTCAAGGCCCTCGAAGCCACCCCACCCGCCCTCCAGGAAAGGGGGTGAATCCCATGCTTCCCGTCCTCCTCCAGCTGCTCGAACTGGCAGTCGTGCTGGCCCCGGTCATCCTGCCGCTGCTCGGACTCTGATCTTCGCAGCGCGGAACCGAGTACACGGGCACGCCGCGGATCGATTCGTTGACCTTCTTCTTCACGCCCGGCCCGTGTACTCGGCCCGAGCCATTCTGTAAAGGCACTCACATTGGTGAACTCGGACGAAGTTCGCCCGCCTTCTGAGCCAGCAGTGTCTTGGGCTGCTGGTCGTTCCATGGGACTAGCAGCTCTTGCTCCGGCTGCCGGAGCATCACCTTCGGGTGGCTCCGACCGTGGCACAGGTGGACGCACCTACGATTTTCATGGAATGTCTGTGGCCGGTTCGGCACGGATGGTCGAACGCATCCAAAGCCGCAATCAGATGATCGCGGGGGTGTCTGTCGATCCCGGCATCTACGCCCAGCCAGCCGAACCACACGATGACATAGACCCCGGCATAATCGCTCCGGGCGAACCCGACATCTCCCACCGGAACCCTGACGAGCCCAACGACGCGCTCTATCGCACCGGCCCTGACCCTGGTACCGAGCAACCCGGGTCCGGTGGAGCAGGTGATGTTCCGTACTACGGAGGGGACTCCGGCCAAGGTGGCGCGGGTGGAGGCGGAAATTCCCAAAGTGGCCCCGATGACTCGCCGGGTACGACGGAACCCGCGCCGCGGCGGAACTCCATAGAGAACCCGCCCGGCCGAAAGTTGATGTGGAATAACGACGAGCCCTACTGGGACGACGGAACACCGGTCGACATCTGGCGAACCTATGAAAACGGGCAGGAGCGCGTCCACTACGGGTATCCCGTGCCCATCCCGGGCAGCCAGGACGACGCGTATCCAGTTCCCGCGCCGAGCACCGAACGCAGTGTGCCTCAGCCCGGGACGACTCCGGATCCGACGCGAGGGGACTCGCCTTCCGATCAGCCATCGAGTCCACGTGGAACCGAAAGCTCGCCGACCCAAGAGAAAAGGGACGTCCCGAACGGGCCACACAACGACGAGGCGGTTCCTGTGCCGGCTGCGGGTACCCAGCCAGGTGAAGGTGGCGGGTTCTCACCGCTGCCGCCTCCGCCCAACGTGCAGCCCCTGCGGGTACCGCCACCGCCCGAACTGAATCCTGAGACAACAAGCGAACCGGCCAACGAAGAGCAAGCCCTCCTCGAAAAGTTCCTACGTTGGCTCTCCGAATACCTTTCCACCGATCCGGGATTCTTGGAAAGCCTCATTCCGATATGGGGGCCTCTGCGCCAAGCCATCTCTGATGGATTGGCCGGCGACTGGACCGGATTCGCGGCGAATATCGGACTCCTAATTCTCGATGTAACTGGCATAGGAGCTCTGTGGCGTATAGGCGCAAAGATCCTAGCCAAACCATTCAAGTCAGCTGTTCCTGGACTTTTCGAAAGTATTGGAAGGGGCCTACAAGGTGTCGGACGTGAGATTCGTGACCTAGCGGACCGTTTGCCCTGGAGCCGAAACAGGCGCGAGGCTGCAGAACAAGCCAGGCGGGACACTGAAGCGCCGGAAGCGGGTGCGCCCCATAGAACGGAGACAGAACCGTCGACGCCGGTTCCGCATGAGGCGGAAACCCCTGAAGAACTAGCAAAAGATGTTGATCCAGAAGCCCTAGTGCTAAGTGGGGTTAATCAGAAGCACCTCAGGGAGCTGAAGCCGGATGGTCGTCCATCGAGACCCTATTTGACTTCGACCCAAATTATCAAGGAAATAATGGAGAACGGTACACTCAGGATCGACCCCGGTGGGTACCCTGGGGCAGTAAGATGGGACGCGCCAGGGTCGTTGAACGGCAAAGAAGGAAACTATGAATTGGTTATTGATACCAAGCGTAATGTGATCCTGCATTTCTTATGGAAACCAAGAAAAAAATAGGGAAGGTCTCGATTATGCGCTTTCGTGTCGAAGCTGGAGAGATGCTACACGGAGAACTTCGTTACGTTCACCACGAGTGCGCCATCGATTTCATTCCCGCCGATTCGGCTGACGTTTCGATGAGAATCGGCGATTCCGGAACGGAAAGTCTGTTAGTGAATGAGCTACAGTTGGCGACTTCGGTGGATACCGGGGAAGTGCTGTTTCCTTGGGGCTACTTGCCTAAACCGGGCTGGAGAATGACGCAGCTCCGCGCTCCGGTGGCAAACAATGGCCGAATCTTCCTCGTCTCGGAGGTGATGTCGCCGGGTGAGCCAAAAGATATAATTGAAGGGCGCTGGAACGTGGACTACGATGCTGACACCGGGTGGGTCAAGGTGCATCGTGGTGCTGGTGGTGGACAATGCGTATCTATCGCACCCGGGGTTGTAATGGATATCGTGGACGGCATTCTTGAATCGGTATGGCTGAATCCTGAATTCAATTAGAGAGTTGTCATGGACGCTCCCGGGTAGAGCTGGTGAAAGCCACGCGATCGTAAACATTCAGCCCGGATCCACCGACGTGGATTTATGAATGATTCCTGGCCGTCGGCCCGGAATCATTCCGTGTGTGGGCAGCCGATACCCGGGCTGTGAAGGACTACCCAGCTCCGCCTGAGCCCATTCCGCTTCCCCGTGCTAATTTGTTCCAGACGGAGAGTTGCCTGTACCAGTGCAGGCGCGACCATGGTTCGATAATCTGGAGCAGATCGCGGTGGCCCACGGTACCACCGTGAAGGGTATGGGTAAGGGACCTTCTGCTGAGGAACGCACCGGCATACAGATCTGGGACAACAACGATGCGAGCTATGACCTGATGACGATGGACCAGGTGAGAATGGTAAAGTCTGAATTCAGCAAGAAGAGATTGCCGTTATTCGAGACTACTATGCGGTGGTCTACGCCGCCTCCGCGGCTAGGGTCGAATTCGGCAGTGCGCGTTCCATAAATCCCAGCGCTATCCAGCGCGCTCAGCTTATGGAGTTCTACCTGAAGAACTGGGAGTATGCGTGATACTGAAGGAGTTGGGTATACGCGAGATATCGAAATTTCGCCTATATGCAAGAAGGTGTGAGTTGAAGGTTCGATTCGAGCCGTCGGGACATGAATAGACGATCGCGGAGGGGCATTTCTGGATATCTCGGTGTGGCCGCTGAATGTCGATAGAATAGACGAGTCCGAACTTACCTTGGATTATTGGGAGGATGAGCTGGTAATCGAGCAGCTTAGCTGTTTGCTGTACGCCGAGGACCCGACTGGTATGGATGTAGGTGTGTAGGTGCGGTTTCATTTTATGAGCGCTGTTTCCGGCCGTACCGTGAAAATAGATCAGGACGCGGGTATGCCGGAGGTGCCCGACCCTGTTGATGTTTCGATCGAACCGGTCCGTCGTGCTGACTGTGAATAAGACGATATCCTTTTCATCGTCGAATGCAGCTCGGATGAGATGCGGATCATTCCGGGTTCCGTCGACCTCAATGTGAAGCGTTAAGGTCATGTCTCATGTCTCATGTCTCATGTCGCGGTGAATTATCCCCGTTGTTTCGGGACGTCTTGAGACGCATGATGTTTGGTCGTGGTCGACGAATTGTTGAGGCGGCTGGTACCGGACGATCCTCGAGTCGGGCGAGGTATTCGACACGATGTGTTTGCGCTTGAGGAGCATGCACTTGGCGTGGCTTCCGTGTTTAGCGATCTGGAGATAACGCGTGAAATTCAGAATCAGTGCTCAGTCGAACGATCTGACGTCATGTTCGAGCCGGGTGGCGCACTCCTTGAGCTGCCATTGAACAGCTACATCGACATCGAGTGGACGTCGCCCGCGGCGGGCTGTGAAGATGAAATCGGCGAGGTGCAGAACCTGGAGACGATTGTCGCAATCTGGCAACCTAATGGCTGGAAGCGCAAGGTCGTTCTTGAATCGGGTGACGAATTCGGCACGCTTTGTTAGCGGTTTTGCTATACCCGCATGCGGCCGTGATCGGCCGCTAGTAAAGTAGCTCAATATTTTTAGCAGAAAGCCCAGTGCGGTAGGTCTGGGCTTTTTTGATGCCCAAAACCGGGAGGCTACACGATATGTCTGATAAGGAAATCATCGATTCAATCGAATTCCGTGACGAGGTACCGCCGAAAACTGGATACGTACAGACCGAATCCGGGCAGTTGGTGACGCCGGAGTTCCTCGCGCTGCTGCAGCAAACGCTGTCGGGCAAACTCGCGGAGGCGGACCAGGACGACGAGCTCGATCCTCAGGTGCGTGCGCTGGCTGAGGAGCTGTCGGTCATCCACCTTCCTGCCTGGCAGAGCAGAGTCGGCCGCAAGCTCGCTGAGCCCACTGTTACGTCGATCAAACAAGCTACGCGCGTTGCCGAGTACCTGGTAAAGCGAGGTGTTCGCGTGCACCCAGAACTCGAGACCATCCGGTGGATCCCCACTCCTGCTGGGCCGCCAGGTGCGTTCGACACCGGAACGCACATCACACCGAATGACGATGGCAGTTGGCCGGATCCGGATCCGGAAGTCTTCTACGACCTCGCCGACATCGACGTTCGGCAAACCGACGAAGGAATGTGGTCCGCCACGCATCCCCGCGGATTGGCAGTGGAAGGTCCTACCAAGACCGATGCGTACGCGGGGATTGTCGAAGTCCTCCGCGAGCGGATCAATACGGCACGAAGGGCCGATACCAGCCGCAACCAACCTAATGAAGATTGGTGAACACCCATGCTTGAACGAGTTGTATTCGCTGATATCGAAGAGGCACTCGTCGACTACCTCTCCGCGGAACTTGCGGATCTCGCTGATACCGCCGCGGTGGTGACGCGAATCCCCGACCCCCGGCCTGCTCGCATGGTGCGAGTCGCCCGGAACGACCGCAAGGCCAGGCTCGACGTCGAGGACCGGGAGGGACGTCGTGGTGCGCACCTCGCATTCGATCGTCCTCGAATCGTCGTCGAATGTACCGATGATGCCGGAAGCGCCGCGATCCTGGCGGCGAACGTGCGAGCGATCGTGACATCTCTGGCGCCGGGATACATCGGCGAGATCTGGTGCGACAGCGTCGAAGACGCCGGCGGTGAGAACGACACCGACCCGCAGACCGACGCGCCCCGATACACAGCCATTTTCGACCTGATCGTGCGAGGCAAGATCCTCGCCTGAGACTTCCCGGGGAACTACACACGCGGTAGTTCCATTCGGGAGGAACAACAACTGAATACCGAAACGACAAGAAATCTGAAGGGAACTCACTCTCATGGCTCTGCCTTCCAGCAAGTTCATCGGCGCCGGCACCCCCAACCTCGCGGTCACCGGTGGCGTCCTGGTCGCCCCGCTGTCCACCGCGCTGCCGACTTCGGCCGCCGGCGTGCTCGACGCCGGCTTCACCCCCCTCGGCTACGTCTCCGAGGACGGCATCGAGTCGATGGGCGAGCGCAAGGTCGAAACCGTCAAGGACTGGAACGCCGATATCATCGCCCAGCTCCAGACCGAGCACTCGGTCCGCTTCGGCCTCACTCTCTACGCCGTGTGGGACCAGGATGTGCTGAGCGAGGTGTTCGGCCCGGACAACGTGACTGTCACCCCGGCCGACGCCACCAACGGCACCCGCATCGACGTCCACGAGACGGGCGCTGTGCTGCCGCACCGTGCCTGGATCTTCGACATGATCAACGAGGACAAGAAGCTGCGCATCGTCCTGCCGAACGCCAAGATCTCGGCGGTCAAGGAGAAGAAGTTCGTCTCCAAGGAGCTGGCCGGCTTCACCATCACCGTCGAAGCGTTCAAGAACGACGCCGGTATCAAGGCGTACCGCTACCTCGACGACGGCATCAAGACTGCCTGACGAAGTTCTTCCTGGGGTGGGCCGTCCGCACGTCTTGCGGCGGCCCACCCCGCAGGGTGACGGCCAACAGCCTCCACCCCTTCTGCACGTACTGCATCACCTGAAGGAAGTATTCCGTGAGCTCCCCCAAAGCGCCTGTTCAGCCCACCTTTAGCAAAGTGAAGGAGGATTTCGTCGAACGAGTCGGTCAGGTGGAGGTTCGCCTCCCCTCGCTGACGTATTTGAAGCCCGGGCTGGTCCGCCGAGTGCGCCGCCTCGGTATTGCCGATGCGTTCCACACCATCATCGAACTGAGTGTGTCCGCTGATGTCCTCGCGGTACTCGATGAAATGGACCACGACGAGTACCACCACCTACTCGAATCCTGGCAGCGTCACTCGGGTGTGCGCCTGGGGGAATCCTGAGCCTCGATGCGCTCTGTGAAGAGCACAGCGAGGCCATCGAATACGACCTGATCCTGCTGGGGTTGCGCCTACGTCAGCTGGGCACGGAGACGTTGAACTGGGGGGATCTCAAGGCGATCGTCGGCTACAGCCCGAGGACCTCCGCGCTGTACCGCGCCCGCAACCGCGGCGAGCACGAATGGCATCTGGACCGCATGCTGCTGGCTGATATGGCCGATTCGCTCCGCTGGCTCGTGTGGGCGAAGTCGGCAGACGCTCAGCACGGCCGGAACCGTCCGGAGCCGATTCCGCGGCCCGGAGTGAAGCCGACGGCCGAGCGAATCGGAAGCCCGATGGGGATCGGAAACGTCAACGAATTCCTGGGATGGGATCAGGGCTGACGGCTCTACGGGATGTTGAGTGGTATCGCATCGGCAGGATCCCCCGGTGTGAAAGGGAAGCAGGGCGATACGGCAGTGAGGACCAATAGTTTTTCCTGTAATACCTGCATGTTCATCGAGTAGTGATCAGGGGTGACCCCCTCGATGACGTTGGTTTCGTAATCCACCGAATGTAGTCCAGCCTTGTATGATACTTTCCAGCCCATTTGTCGCCATGAATTCATGAACTCTTGGAGTCCGGCTTTGCCGGTTGCTCCTTCGACCTGATATGAAGTCATGAATCGGTGGGGGGGATCGACCGCCAATTTGTCCAGCACGCAGGATGGCCGTGATGGCGCCAATGAATTATACCCGGTGAGTGAGATTTCGAATGCAAATGCGCTGACCATTGAGCGGACGTGCGCGATTGTAATGTCCTGAGCGCGACCGGCGGTCAGATCTTTGTCGACCGGAACGTCTCCGAGGTACGTCAGTTCGGGGGCGCGCCGCCATCCGTCGGGGTTGTCGGAATCATCAGAGCATGAAGTGGCGATAACGGTGCAGATGATAAGTAACGTCATGCGGCGTGCGTAAGCATGCTTGGCGTGAATTGAACGTCGAGTAATCAAGACCCATGCCTGTCTGGAGCGGACTGTCGCAGAACGATACCACGCGAACGCCGGGGGCATAGCAACGAAAATCTTCTATATTCAGTCAGGAGATGGTGTCCCATGGCGCCAAAAGATCCGAAGAGCGATAAAGACGACACCAGTATGTCGACAGTCGAAATGTTTACCGGGGTGCCGCCTGGCTCGATGGGTGGCAATCAGGGGTCGAGTAGCGATATGGCCACCGTGAACATGTTCACCGGTGTGTCGCCTGCTCCGCAAAGTGCCGGTGGCTCGTCGACCCCTCCGCCCGCGGGTGGCCTGGAGGATGTAATCGTGATGACGACATCCGGGAAGCCATCGGCCGGTGAGACGGTAGAGCTGCCGAGTGGAACCGAGTGGTCGGTCGGTGAGACCAGGTCGGAGACGATCGAAGTGCCCGGGAAGACCCCGTTGGTCGTCGATCGGGGGTATGTACCGCCTGCGGCCGATTCATACGCTGGGCAATTCGACGGCGCGCGCCTCGGTTCCTCGGCCGACGTGTTCCATGATGTCTTCAAGCGCTGGCCGGAAACCGACGCGGATTGGTCGACCGCTGTATTTCTGAATCCCAATAGCTACACGGAAAAATATGGCGGTGTGGGTCCGAGTATCCAGGCGGTCATGATCAATCCGGTTCCAGGAAAGGGTGTAGTACGCGCCACGCATTTCATCGAGCAGTTCGACGTATACAACCCATGGCCTGGGCGGCTCAGCTGGGAGGATTTTGCTGGCGGTGACTTCAGCTTCCCAGAGGATCGCGGCGACAACCGGACGGCAGATCCGAATTTCGACCCTGAGTCCGGCAAGATCTCGGTAATCATCGATTACGAGAACGGAATCGTCGTCATGCGGCAGAATCCGTCGGTTGCAGTCCGTGGTGGTGACGTTGAGGTGGCCACGCCGCAAGCGACTATCTGGCAGAGTCCTGACGGTGAAATCAGGATGAAATACAGCGGTCGGGATGGATTCCTTCCCTCGATGGGCGAAAAGACCGGAACCGTCAATGGCGATATCGTAGTGACGCCCGGTGAAAATGGTGTGGAACTCAGTGGCGTTCGTACCGACTACCCGTCTTTCGAGGCATACCACGATACGCCCGGCAGTCCTGTCGAGACGGCGCTGATCGATCCCGCCGCATCGGGAGCCAAGCACGGCCCGATGGTGAACTTGTGGTTCCAGCACGAATTGCCTGGAGGCGAGGCAGCACTGGATCGGTATCGGCAGATTATAGTCAGTCCATGGGGCGGCCCTGCGATTCTCGCGGATGTGCCCGGTGGCGTAAAGCTTGGTCCGGTCGACGATATTCCCCGAGTTCCCCGAGCCAACGGCGGATTCGTCTCGGGTCCCGGCGGGTCTACCGAGGATTTGATTGCGGCATGGTTGTCCGATGGTGAGTATGTCGTCAACGCGAAAGCGGCACGGCAGTTCGGTGGAATTCTCGAAGCGATAAACAGTGGCGACTTCTCCGCGCTGCTGAGGACTTTCGCGCCGCAGACCGATGGCGGCGGATTGCCCGAGCTTCCATCGATAGACACAGACGCTCTGTTGTCCGGAGGTGCCGAGGCCGGTCTTTCCGGCGGATTGTCCGGCGCGCTTTCCGGGTTGGAGAACGGTGGACTGATCGGCGGACTCACGGGTGGGATACAGGGCGCGGCATCAGCGGCCGGAAGCCAGATCGGCTCGAGCATCGGCGCGGCGATCGGCACGGCCGTCGGTGGACCTGTCGGCAGCGCGATCGGTGGTGCGCTGGGGTCGGTCGCCGGCTCGGAAGTATTGGGTACCGCCGCCGAATTCATCACCAAACCAATCGAATACGCCGCGGAAACAGCGAAGGAAGTGATCGGGACCGGGTTCGGGCTGGTCGATCTGGCGGAAGGCCCGGG
Source organism: Nocardia sp. SSK8 (assembly GCF_037034205.1). NCBI lineage: Bacteria > Bacillati > Actinomycetota > Actinomycetes > Mycobacteriales > Nocardiaceae > Nocardia > Nocardia sp. SSK8. The sequence goes on along the minus strand of NZ_JBAGKD010000011.1, from coordinate 41,601 downwards.
TGCGCACACCGCGCGCGGAGATATCTACAACTTCAATGGCATGGACCCGAAGAGCGCTGCGGTAGCGGTGGAGCGGGTTCGTCGGCGTCGGGTTCTGGCGCAGCAGCGTGGAGGAGGTTTGGGGCGGTGACGCACCAGCTTTTGAATGATCAGGGCACCAAGATCGTGGTGTGGGATGTGAACGGTCGCGCGTGGCATCTATCGGGCGCGAACGCCGGGCGGGAGGGTGTGCGGCTGTCGGCGCAGACGGGCTTCATGTTCGCGCCGGTCGAGTTGCTTGTCTCCGAAGGTGCGCGCCAGGACGGCGCGACGTTCATGCGATCGGTGCGGTCGAAGCGGGAATGGGACTTCGTGGTTGTGATCACCGGTACCGGCGGGGCCGGTCGGACGGATCCGGTCCGGGAGTTCCATGCCGTACATGACGCGTGGTTCCGTGGTTGGTCGACCGACAAGCCGGCGACGGTCGGCTACTTCACGCGGCACCAGGGTTGGCGGTTCCAGAAGGTGCAGCTCGACGCGGCGCCGGAGCCGGTGGGTGATGTCGATCCCGCTCGCAATCGGCTGGTCGCCTACAAGATGTCGGCCGCGGCGATGGACCCGCTGTTCGGGCACTTCGAGGAAAACTCGGTGTGGGAGAACAGCGCCGGTGCCGGGGAAGGTGTGGTTCGGGTGCGTAACGCGGCGGACCAGCAGGCGTGGCCGCGATACACGATGAACGGCCCCGGTCGGTGGGCGATCCTCGATCCGCTGGCGGGTGACGACCTGCGCTTGGTGCAGACGCCGCGCCTGGCCGAAGGCGAAGTGCTGCGCATCGACACTCATCCTCGCCACCGCACCGCGCGACTGTATTCCGATGACGCTCCCGGTGGTCGCAATGTGTGGGCCCAGTTGGCCGGACGCCGTTGGCTGGCACCTGTCGAACCGTGGTCGACTACCGAGATCCTGGTGCAGGTCGAAGACGGCACCGTCGACTCGAGCATCATCGCCTCGGTGAGCCCCCGATCCTCGAGGCCCTTCTGATGAGCGCGGTGGCCTGGGATCCGCATGCCGAGTCGCGTCGGATGGACGAGGCGGTCCGGCTCGAGGGAGAGCAGGCGCGCAGCCAAGACGTTCTGGTCCGGTACTGGAACAAGGACATGGAGGAAGTGGGGGAAGAGCACAGCTATCTGTCGCTGGAATTCACCTACCCCCGCAATGCCGCCGGTGGACTGAAGATGCTCTGTCCACGGGACATGGAGCATTTCGATCATCTGTTCAACAACGATGATCTCGAGGACGCGACGATCCCGATTACAGTGAACACCAAGGGATTCCGGTGGGACGGGTACATCACGAAGGCTTCGATCGTCCGTGATGAGCACGGTGTGGAGACCGTCGACATCGAGGCGATTCACGCCTGGAACCATGTCTCGACGATCTGCTGCTGGGCGTCGCCGTTCGCGCCGATCCTGGCGCAGTTCCCACGGCATCACATCATGTTCGGTCCGGTGCGGTCGATGGTGACCGCCTACCTGACGATGAACCTGATGCGCTTGCAGGGAAACACCACCTTCCCGATCGCGGTCGTCCCTGTCGATCCGCTGACCGACACCAGCACGTGGAGTGCGGCGTCGGCACGATTCGATATGGCGGACAAGCTGTTCCAGCCGATGCTCGAGGATTCGGGCGTGATGCTCACCGCCCGCTTCTTCCTGCCGGGCGAGGACGAACAGCCCGCGCCGGAATGGTTCTACCTCGATAAGCCGACCGTGGTCCTGGAGACTGTGGACAAGTCCGGTGTCACCGGTCCGACCGGCACGCTCCTGGACGGAATCATCTCCTGGATCGAGGATTTCGCGGATGACGGGACCACTCCGGTCCGGTACCCGCGATTCGACTCGACAACCGAGTACGAGGCCATCTACGGCCAGCCCGGCAAGTTCGGCACGGTCAAGAACTTCCCCTGGGTGTGGTACTTCGAAGGCGAATACTCCGGGATCGGGCCCTCCGAGGTCGCTCTGCACAAGCCGACCGCTACAGATGTGATCATCGGCGGACGCTCTCCTGGCTGGGTCAACGCCGGCATCGAGTACGCGATCAAGGGGCTGTTGTCGCTGATCGGCTTGGACTTCCTGTATCGCGGGCAGCTCGACGACATCTTCCTGGCTTGGATGGTGTATCAGGACAAGGCGCGCATCGACCGCGCCGGGCCCTACGCGTTCCGCGAGCTCTACATCACCGGCAGCGACAAAGCCTTCACTCTCGACGGCTTGGTCGCGGGCAGACAGGGATTGCACCTGACCCGCGGCTACACCAGCCACAAGGTGACGGTCGAGGACAACGCGCCCTATCTGCTCGGTCGCGACTTCGGCCTCGGCGACCAGATCGGCTTCGCGCTCGGCGACCAGGTCTTCACCGACTTCGTCACCGAATTCACCTTCATCGACAACCGGGAAACCGCGGCGACCTGGCAGATCACCGTCGGCGACGGCTCCGACGAGGAGGACTCGATCGTGAAGGCCTGGCAGCGCCTCGGTCGCGTGGCCTCGGCGATCAAGGACCTGTCCACCGATGTCGGTGCCGACCTCGACCTGCTCATTATCTGATACACGGAGGAATTCATGGCGGACATCAGTTTTCCCGCCCATATCACCGTGGCCCGTGAGACCGATATCGACGGACTTCCGATTCTCGATGCCGAGATCACCGTGTCCGACGATATCGCCGCCCTCGAACTGCCTCCGGGCCCCGCTGGGGAACAGGGCAGGCCGGGTCGGCCGGGGACCACATTTCGCAAGATGGGGGAGATCGCCAACGCGGCCGCCCGGCCTGGGGGGCTCGGTGCCGAGCACCGTGGCCACTGGTGGCACCGGCTCGACGACGACGGTATGGATGTGTGGACCGGCGTCTCCTGGCAGCACTCGCCAGCGGCTGTAGGGCCGAAAGGTGTCGTCGCGGAGACGACTTCAGTCGTCGCTGTGACCACGCCGCCGGATGAGCGGCTGACCGCTCCCGCGGTGCAGATCGAATCCGTCGGCGGCGTGCAGCGGATCACCGTGAACGCGCCTGCTGGGCCGCGTGGTCCGGAAGGACCGCCCGGAGAGTCCGGCCCGATTGTCGGCGCATCCGACTACGACAGCTCGTCGGGCCCATCGCACGGTGGCGTGTTCGCCTACCACCGCGCGGGCGGCAAGTTCGTTCCGGCCCCGGCACCGCTGGGTGCGGGGCCGTGGTCCTGGTACGAAACGGGATTCGTCGAGACGACGGAGGTCACCGCCAGTCGACTCACCGTCGCGACGTTCACGATTCCGGCGCAGCCGTTCGCCTGGCGTCCCATCGTGTACGGCCACCTGTACGTCGGCGCGGCCGTGACGGCATCGAACTACGGCCAGGGCACCGTTCGCCTGCACAACGCGCAGGGTCAGGTGCTTGCCACGACGCTGCCCGTCGCCGGGCCGCGGACGATCTGTCTGCCGCTGATTCCGACGTATAGCGAGGAGCAGGCGACGCGCAACATGTCGCCTACCTCGACTTACGCCACGGTCGCGGCCGGGCAGTCGGCGAATCTGGTCGTCTCGGTGGAGCGCAGCCAGAACGGCGCCGGTGCGATCAGTTTCAACAACACCCGATCATCCCTGGTCGTCTACGCGCGACCGATCTGAAGGAGGTGACATGTCCACCATCAGCGAATACTTCGAGTCCGCCCGCATCAGGGGCATCGATGAAGGCATCGAGAAACCCGGCGTCCTGCAATCGATGCACGCCACCCCGCGCGACGGCGCCCTGGAACTGATGACCGGTCCGCCCGGCCCGGCCGGTCCAGCGGGTGAAGCTTGCCGTCCATTCCGATGGGAAGGCGACATCGCCGATCCCGCGGCGCTGGCGAGCCTGGCGAGCCGGCTCGGCCCGGCACAGGCGGGCCGGGCTTGGCGGGTGCTGTCCAATGACGCGCTCATGTACTGGAACGGCACGGGATTCGACTCCTTCGCCGAGGCTTTCGGTGCGGTCGGCCCGTCCGGCGACCCCTGTGTCATCTCCCTCGGCGTCGTCGAAACCGGAGAACCCGGCTCGACGCTCGAGGCGACGATCACCGGGACAGCTCCCAACCTCACGCTGAATCTCACGGTTCCCCGAGGAGTCAAAGGTCAGCGTGGTGTGCCGGGTGGGCCGGGGCCGCTGCGGAACGCGCCCGACTACGCCGACAGTACCCATCCCGACGGCGCCGTACCCACCTGGAACGCCGCCACCGAGAAGTGGACGCCGACCCCGCATCCGGGGCTTCGTGGTCCCTGGTCAGTCGTCGAGTCCCAATCATGGGACGGCACAGCGGGGTTCGCTGCGTCGGTGTCGTCGATCTCGGCCGCGACCTACACCGTGGCGACGCTGAACATCCCGGCACAGGACACCGCCTGGCGTCCGATGGTCTCCGGCGGCGTTTTCACCCGGCCGCTGAATAGCTCCTTCGAGAACCGAGTCGATACCGAGGTTCGACTGGGGTCGACCTCCGGCCAGATCGTCGCGCTGGGTTCCGGCGTCACCGCCGGTGCGGGCGCATACAGCCGGATTCAGAGCTTCTTCGGCACCACGGTGACTCCGGACAGTTCGGTGGGTGTGGTGCCAGCTGGTGAAGCGGCACAACTGCATGTGGTGTTGCGTCGCAATCTGGGCACGGCGGACTACCACTACTCCCGCGGAAGCGCGCAGCTCGTCTGCTGGGCGCAGCCGGTCGTTCCCCCGATGGAGCTGTGACATGACCGAGAATCCCGTATTCGATGACGACATCATGATCACGATGCGCGCCGTGGCCGACTCGGTGGGATTGCCCTACACGGTGAACCCGGTCGAGCTGGTCGACCGCGAAGCGGTGGTCGAGGTGCGTGAGGGGCCCGCGGGTCCGCCCGGACCGGAAGGTGACCGGGCCTGGCCGTGGGAATGGCAGGGCGATATCGCCGATGTGGACGCTCTCCGCGCGCTCGGCCTGACGACAGCCGACGCGCGCAAAGCATGGCGAGTCGTGTCCGACAACGCTGTGTACTTCTGGACAGGCATGGAATTCATCGCCTTCGGCAATGCGTTCGGCAAGCGTGGTCAACGCGGCCCAGCGAGCCGGATGACCGGTTCCGGCGTGGCCGGACCGGCCGGGTCCGCCGCCACGGCCCAGCTCATCGGCGAGGCGCCGGAGCAGCATCTCGAAATCACCTTTCCCCGTGGCGAAGTCGGTGACCCCGGTGAACCCGGCACGGTCGGGCGCATTCAGGACTCGGCGGATGTCCTGGTCGATGCCGACCATCTCCTCGGCCAGAATTTCGTGCTGTCCTGGGACGCCGCGTTGCAGAAGTTCACTCCGGTTCCCAGTCCGCGGCTGATGGGACCGTGGGCGATCGGTCAAGGTCAGTTCAACGGTGGCTCCAACCTCGACGACGCCCACCGTGTGCTTGCCTCGATCACCATTCCAGCACAGCCGATGGCGTGGCAGCCGGTGGTCGAGGGCATCGTCGGAGTTGCCAGTAAGCCGACCGACCAGTCGACCGCCTGCCACATCGAGGTCCGTCTCGGAGACCCGAAAGAGGGCGACCTCGTCGGACTCGGGGTCGGTTCGCCCGCAACCACATTCCCGGTCGCCATGGTCGCTCCCGCCTTCGCGCAACCGGTCTCCCCGGAACAACCACTCGCGGTTGTGCCCGCGAACCGGACCGTGACCCTCTACGTCGTAGTCCGGCGCGCCTACGGCACCGGCCGCTACACCGTCGGATCGCACGGCGCTCAGATCATCGTCTACGCCCGCCCGGTCTGACCTCCTCAACCCTCTTCGAAAGGCAGCACATCATGGCTGATCTATCCCCGCTCGAGTACGGCAAGGTCGTCGGGCGCTTCCTCGCCAACGTCGCCGATGGGCCCGACATCGGTGACCTGCCCGAGTTCCCGCCGCTGGCCGGCCGGGTGATCTTCACCGCCGACGCGCCGAAGGTGCTGGTGGCAGGTGGTGAACCCGCGCCCGCCACCTATGTCCAGTTGCCCAAGCACTACGAGTGCCAGCTCGACGAGTTCGGCTATCTCACCTGGCGTGGCGCCCGCGGGATCCGGTTGGTGGCTCCCAACGGCGCGACCAACCCGAGCGACTGGACCTGGAAGGTCTCTTTCGACCTCAGCTACGACGGTGATCCGGTTCCGCTCGACCCGTTCAGCTTCACCGTCAGTGTCTACCAGCCGGGGCCCGACGCGGAGAACCCCGATGCTGGGTCGACCGGTCTGGTCGACCTCACCCTCGTCTCGCCGGTCCCCGCGAGTGCTGGCAACGCTGTGGTGCGCGGTGAGCGTGGAGCAGGCATTCAGGTCGACGGCCAGGCAGCCACCTATGCCGAGCTGCCCGCGTCGCCGCCGGACGGTTCCCAGTACGTCGTCGCGGCAGACGGACTGCTGTACGTCTATCACTCCGCCGAGGGGTGGACGCCGGACGGCGCCGGAATCGTCGTCCGCGGTCCCGCCGGAACCACCACTTGGAGCGGCATCACCGGTAAACCCGCGACGTTCCCTCCTGCCATCGGCTCCACCGCGACGACGGCTGTGGCCGGTGACGACCCGCGTCTCACCGACGCGCGCACCGCGCTCCCGCACGCCCATCCGGTCAGCCAGATCGCCGATGCGACCGCGACCGGCCGGAGCCTGGTCACCGCCGCCGATTCCGCGGCTGCGCGGACCACGCTCGCGGCGGTCGCCGACAACGACCCGCGACTCACCGATTCGCGGACGCCTACCCAGGCTGGTCAGGCCTACGACATCGCGTTCAAGTCGCACACCGGGGCCAGGAAGGTCGGCGCGGGGAACGTGATGCCCGAGGGACTGCGGATCGAACGACCGCTCAGCATCTCTTCGATCACCTACCGGGGGGAGACCGCCGGTACCGGCAACCTGGTGGTCGAGCTGCGCAAGAACGGGACCGCGCTGTCGGGCAGCGCGGCGACGATTCCCGCTGCCACGCACGGCGCTGACACCGTGGTCTCCACGGGCGGCCCCTGGGGCTTCGCGACCGGAGACCGGCTGACTGTCCATGTCACCACTGCCGACAGCCCGGCGGGCCGTGGGCTCCAGGTGAGCCTGAAAGGGGTGACCGCCTGATGCAGCTCCTCGTCGTCGCTCCCACAGTCGCTACCGGGGCCGGAATGGACAAGAGCGGAACTCAGCTGGTCAGTGCCAATAGCAGCAACGTCAAATTGACCAGCTGGGTCGCGCGGTCCGGCTACGAGGAATCGAGCATCGTGTCCGACGAGCTGGTGCTCGGGGAGGACCTCGCCGCCGTCATCCGGTGCCGAATCTCGCTGACCGCGGCGTGGAGCCCGTTGACCGGTGCACTGCAAGTCAGCCTGGTTCGCAACGGCACGGCCCTGGCGACAGAGTCCTTCGCGTCGGGGAGCAGTTCGCTCACTCTTGCCGATGTCCCGCTGAATCTCAGTAGCGGCGACCGGATTTGGGTCCAGATGACGAACACCACCTCGGTCCCCTACAACCGCGACGCCACGGTGCAGGCCGGTTCGACGACATACCTGACTGTCGACGCGGCCTGAATCCACACGCAGGCGGCAGTCGACTCCGGCTGCCGCCGTCCGAACGAACAGGAATGAAGCAATGGCGAAACTCGTCCGCATCGCGGTCAGGTCCGATTCCGCATGGACAACCATCCGGGTGCCCCGGCAGGCGCGACCGGTTCGCGCACGCCGGACCTCGCTCGGTGGTGGAACCGGCTGGCCGCCGCCCACGGAACCGAACCCCGAGAACGTCGTCTACAACACCTACTGGGAGGTGCCGAGCAACGCTGTCGCCGGGGAGGAGACGTACCTGATCCGTCGCGGCATTCTCCCGGATCCGGCGCCCACCGGCCCCGAACAGCCGCCGCGTGATGAGGTCAGCGAATCAGGGCTATCCGGAGCCACAGCGCTTTTCGCCGATGACTCCGAGTTCTTCTGGATCTATCGGGATCTGTTCCAGTCAGGCGGCGGATACCCGCCCAACCAGCCCTGATCGCCGGAACTCGAACGTGACTCGGTAAGACGTGCACGGCGGGATGGGGTGGCAGCGACGCCCGGTGCCACCCCACCGCTGGTTCCCGATGGGTCTGGTCTGGTCCGTGTGCTCACGCGCAGCGCCATGAACCCGTGACGTGCACCCAATCGGAGCGCGGCGTTCCACTGGTATTCAACCAAGCGTCCAGCGTTCCGCTCATGCGATCTGCGGCGAAAGTGACTGCTGAACGATAATCGGGATCGTCCATGTGTGCGGCCCGAATCGTGCCGAATTCGCCAGCATCGACATCGATCATCACCTCGTCCGGATTCACTGGTTCCGCGTGGCCAGGAATTCTCGAATTCTGCGTGTACGAGATCTTCACCTGGACCAGCTGCCCGCTTCCGGTATAGCCAAGAATGATCGCGGCGTAGTGCAGCATCGGCTCGCTCGGCCTGCCGTCGCCCAGTGCCGCACCCGTGTCATCGTCCGGAATGCATTGCGTGTGGTCGCCAGCGGAGAACTCTCCTCGCGCTACTGCATCTTCCGGCACGGCGAGGAGGGCATCTCTCATATTTCCGGAGAACCCGCCGGTGAAATGCAACGAGACCGGCAGTGCTGTATGCGGTTCGGCGTCGTCACAGGCACCTGAATATAGGGCGAGAGCAGCGATTAACAGTGACCCTGATATCGACCGATATTTCAATTCTTGTGCAACCGATCCATGGCGACGATAGAGAGTTCGATTCTATCATGCGCCGTTGCCTGTCGTGCTGGACCGAATCCGGTCGATGCTGATCCATACTCGTAGATGTAGACGGGAGAAGGTGAATAAACCCGCGCGAAAGTCATGGTGAGCCTCCGGATCTGGGTCCAGATGGCGAATAAGATTTGATTCTTCCTGCACGAGGATCAGCGATCAGGCTGACACTTCAGTTCTTTGAAAAGTCCGAGGGTGGACAACGAATGGAATTTTCCTCCTCCGAACCGCGCCAGGGTTGGCTCGAGTCGATGGCACCCGCGGTTGCCTACCTCGGCTCCACTCATGAATCAGGTGGGCGGCGTCGAGTCCATAACTACTTCGCAATGACCCCCACATCGGCCGGGCGGCAGATCGAACGGATGGATTCCGTGGAAGCCATGGTGAATGCCGTGGTTTCGCGGGCATTGACCGAGCTGGCCGACACCGCGAACGTGGCGTTTCCAGAAATGGAAGCGCAGAACGGGTCGGAGTTCGGGAACGTTCAATTCATTGACAACCCCCAACCTTCGAATCCGGGCTCCGACGAATCCGATACGGGCAACCGTCCAACAACGGCGGACCGTAGGCAACTTGCTCAGGAAGAGCTCCAAGAGGCCATCGAGCTGAAGTACATGGGAATTCGCCATCTCCCGGGTACCCGAATCAGTATCGATGACGTTATCGAGAAGCGGGTCAAGGAGTTAAACAAGTGGAATCAGCTGGCGGAAACCCAGATGAAACTGTCCGACTATTCTGTCAGTGAGCAGCGCTTCAATGATGCGGAGTCCTACATGTTCGACGAGATGATTCGAAATGTAAATTCTGACGAGGTGTCTCGCATGTCTCACCTGAATGACCACGAGTGGTGGGAGGCGCTATCACCCAGCACCTCGGACGAAGTGGCGGCGATGCTCGCGTTCAAGAGCATGGTAGAGGTCAACGCGCCGTGGGATCACAAGCCGCTACTCAAGGAAAAATTCGATCTGGCGGACGAGAACGACTTCTACTTCAAGGATCCTACTCAGGATCGCGCAGTGTTCTATGACATATATTCGAATATCCACTACGGGTACGTGGGCAACGCCGCCGGATTTCCGGAAGATACGTTGATGTGGGCGGCGAACCTCCATGACGGCTCAACTGGAGCCAATGACGTCGGAGACGACATTACGATGAAGATTGGATACGATCTTTACGAGAAATACGGTAGAGACATTACTCGTGAGCAACTGCGCGACGGCATCAGGCAGGCCATGCTGGAAATGGACAAGGCGATGAGCGATGGCGAGCGCGTTACGCAGCTCAGAACTACGAGATAGTTGAAGAAGTTCGCGTGCGCCGGTAGTCTTCCGTGGGGTAATGGGTCCACCGCAGCTTTCGGTGGGGTTCGTATCCGATCGGGATGGCGGCTGAATTTTTGATCGAGCATGAAGTTCGTGACCGGGACTCGGGGTTCACATGGTATCGCGTTCGCCGAGTAGTTATGCTTGTTGTCACCACTCTGGGTGCCGGCTTCGTGACATCCAGTGCGATCAATGGTGCGGTGGCCAGGAGTTGGCAAGATTGCAGGGTGGGGGGACCCGGCGAGGGCTTCACTCTGTTGCTGATGTTCATCCCGAATGCGGCTATTGTATCGCTGTGGTGGGCGGCTTCGTCGTGGATCGGGTATTCGCTCGGTGCGAGGGCCTCCACTGCTGTGCGCTGGATGGTCATATCGGTATTGGGGTCGGCCGGCTCGCTCGGATTCTTCTGGATGATGATGGTGTGGTTGCACGATCCGGGCGGGAACGTATCCAGTGAATACTGTCGGCCGGAGAACATTCCCCCATGGTGGCCCAGCTGGATTCCTCTGTGAGCAGTCACAGTGCGGGGGTGAGTGCACGCACGGTTGTGTCGAGGTGGCTCAGTGTGCGCGGGTCCGATGATGTATTCGGTCATTGCCGCCTGAGCTCGCGTGCACCCGCAGGCGGATCTGACTACCGCGCGTTCGATGGGCTCTGGACGCGGATATACCGTGAGCCCGAACGGCCCGCACTTCGACTGGAGGCCGTTTTCTTGTGTGCGCCCGGAGACCGCGAAGCGGGCAAGGCTATCGTCCCGCAACCCGAGCGTGCAGTGGCTCGTGTTCGGTGGCGACGTGACGGCGGCCGCGTCGGTGTCGGCTGGTGTGAAGAGTATCGGCGCGATGATCGCTACAGGTGTGATCCTGTGCTGGTCCTCGTGGCGCGGAGAGTGTTGGCGCCGTTCGCCGCCACCGGTGTGCGGGCGGAGTCCGGGCCGTGAACAGTTGTCGCGCACCGGCATCCGCTCGATGCAGCTGATAGGCTGAGCTTTCTCAGATGCATCGAAAGATGTTGATGGCCAACCGTTATGGCGCCGTTCGGGGGCAGGGGGCGGGATGTGTCCTCCTTATGTGAAGGAGAAGAAGATGCGAAGGCTGGCTGTGGGGATAGCGTTCGCCGCTGTGCTCGGTGTCGCTGGGTGTAGTGGAGAGGAAGCGGCGCCCGCGCAGGCGACTGCGCCGGAACAGTCCGCGGTTCCGGGTGCGCCGGTCTCGCAGGAGAAGCAGCAGGACGTGCGGATCACTGCCTCGGCGACCCCGTTCGTTCCCGGTGTCTTGGATCAGGGTGCCCCGGCTACCGCGGTGCTGGTGCTTGTCGAGAACACCAGCGCCGACAAGGTGGTGAAGGTGAACCCGCTCTACTTCTCCATCACCGACAGTGAGGGCGGCAAGCACTCGGTCGAGCTCGGCCTGGGCGACGATCAAATCGGCGCCGACGAGTTGCAGCCCGGTGAGAAGATCGAGGGCACCATCGCGGCCGAAGGTTCTTTCACCGCGGCCAAGGTCACCTTCAAGCCCCTGTTCGGTGCGAATGTCACCGTGAATGTGACTCCCACGCAGTAGTCGCATGTGCTCGGCACCTGGCCACCTCGGGTATATGAGCTGCGGCCTGAAACGCGGGCTGGATGTCACTACTACCCCTGCCTCGACTCGACCAGAGGGCGGCCGTGTCGCATGGCAACGCCAAGGTTGTCACCGGGCGGTGGTCCAATGAGATGAGGAGGCCTCATGCTCACCAAGTGTGCTGACTGCGACACGATGTTCGACCCTCGCCCCACTGGGCGCGGGCCGAGCCGTCAGCGGTGTGAGGAACACGTCAAGCGGCGTAAGGCTGAGTTGATTCGCGCGCGTGACGCGCTCAATCGGGCCGAGAAGTACGGGGTTGAGAGAGAACTTGTCATCGCGCGAGAGGTGTTCGAGCGGGATGGCTGGATGTGTCACCTGTGCGGAGGTCCGATACCGGAGCGCTTGCGGATGACCCGAGTTCTCGGCGGCAAGCATGACCCGATGTCCCCGGCTGTCGACCATGTGATTCCTCTGTCCAGAGGTGGCCCCCACACGATGGGAAATTGTCGTGCTGCGCATTGGACATGCAATGCGCGCAAATTCAATATCGAGCGAGCCGAGATCAACGCGGAACTGCCTGCTGACCGACCTGCTCCGCGTGTTGCGGTGAGAGGTGATGTATGCAAGCTCGATGAGTGCCTGCGTCCAGTCGCCGCACGCGGGCTGTGCCAGGCGCATCTCCGGCGCTTGAAGAAATACGGTGACCCGAACAAGGTCAAATGCGGTTGCGGGTGCGGTGAATTGCTATCGGTCGCGGCCGCCGTCGCTGTTGCTGTCGTATACCTCGACGGTCACGGTGTCGCGACTGGAGCTGCGGTTTCTCCTGCGGCCAAATTGAGGCAAGGGCTCGTTTCTCGGCCGGTTTCGGATCGCGGTAAGACATGGTATGGGCTCACGAGTGACTGCCAAGTATGGACCGGCTCGAAGAATGAGGCGGGCTACGGCCGCATGTATGTTCGGGTACAGGGCCAGAAGCGTACGGGGCGCTCTATCCAGGTGCACCGCCTCGCGTACGAGCTTGCAAACGGTGAGGGTTCAGCCCTCAACCTCACGATTGACCACTTGTGCGGTGTCTCGTTGTGCTGCAATCCCCGGCATCTAGAGGCTGTGACAATTGGTGAGAACCTGAGGCGCGCCGCGATGGTGATCCTCGCTTGCCCACGAGGACACACCTATGACGACGAGAACACAGACTACAGCCCAGACGGCCATCGGCGGTGCCGCCAGTGCAACACGGACCGGTACCACGTCGAAAAGCATGGGCATGAATTTGTTGCTGACCCTGAGAACGCGAGCGATTTGCGCCGACGGTGCCTCGTTTGTCGGGAACGCAGGGAAGCGACGCCGCAATTCTGCCCTCAGGGGCATGAGTACACACCGGAAAACAAGCGAATCGGCAGCGACGGAAAGCGGTATTGCCAGCAATGTACCTGGGATAGAACACATATACCGGACTACGGACACTCATGTGTTCCTGACACGAACGGACCGGCCAAGAAGCGGCGCTGCCTCATCTGTCGCAAACTGAATCCACCTCCGACGCATTGCGTCAACGGTCACAAGTTTACGAAGGCGACAACGGAATACACCGCAAAGGGTTGGCGCAATTGCGTGCTGTGCCGCCTCAATGCCAATCATGTTCCGAAGCATGGGCACGAGTATGTGATTGACACGAGCAACCCGACGACGGTGCGCCGTTGCCGCGTGTGCTTTCTGGCGAAACATGCGGCATCTCGGTTCTGTCCATACGGTCATGAATTCACGCCGGAGAACACGCGGCTGAAGAAGGGGTGGCGCAACTGTCGGGTTTGTGAACGTAACAGGGGGCACCGTAAGTTGTTCGATCACGACTTCTTACTCGATCCACGCAGTGGAAAGCAGGCGCGCTGCCTGACCTGTGCGCAAGCCCGCGCGGAGCGCTAGAGACTTCCCGACGGTGGGACCTTCTGACGCACTAGCGCTCGCGGTACGAGCGCTCGCGAGCCCTGGAACTACTGCGCGGTTTCATCGACGCGCAGTGCTGGGTGCGGACGTTCGAGATTTCTGATTCAGGATAGGTCGGCGGGGGTTGGGACGACGACGGCGTAGAGGTCGGTGAGGGTGGCGAGGGCGCTCGCGTGGAGTTGGGCGGCGGAGACCGTGGCCAGGGGGCGGGTGGCGCAGGCTTCGGCGATGACGGTGGGTTTGTTGCCGCGGAGGAAGGCGCCTTCGGTGGTGAAGGTGACGCACATGTGGGTCATGAATCCGGCGATGATGACGTTGTCGTTGCCTGCGGCGTCGACGAGGTCGCCGAGGTCGGTGTCGACAAAGGCGTTGGGGAAGGATTTGACGACGACGCTCTCGTCGGGGGTGGGGGCGACGGTGGGGTGGATGTGGCCGATGTCGGCGGTGATGTCGTAGGGGGTGTTCTTGCCGTCGTCGTGGATGACGTGGATGACGGTGGCGCCGGTGGCGCGGGCCTTGGTGAGGAGGTCGGTGGCGGTGTCGAGGGCGGGTTGCCAGCCGGTGAGTTCCATGACGCCCTGGGTGTAGGTGTTCTGGTAGTCGATCAGGATCACGGTGGAGTCGGCGAGGGCGGCGGGGGTTTCGTCGAGGCCGTTGAGGGCGCGCAGAGTGGTGGAGGTCATGGGATCGACGGTATTGGCCTGCGGGAATGTCGGCAATGTCATGTAACCTGCAGATTCAGACATGGAGGTGGCGGTGGATCGGCTGGTGGTGATCGTGCTGTTCGATCGGGTGGATCTGCTCGATGTGACGGGGCCGCCGGAGGTGTTCTCGCTGTTGCGGCGGGAGATGGACGAGCCGACGGGGTATCAGGTGGTGCTGGCCGCGGCGTCGATGGCGCCGGTGACCACCTCGGCGGGGGTGCGGGTGCTGCCGGATACGACGTTCGCGGAGCTGGCGGGGCGGCGGGTCGACACGGTGGTGGTGCCGGGGGCTGTCGAGACCGACGGCGAGCGGCGGGTGCGAGCGGTGGTCGATCCGGGGGTGGTCGATGCGGTGGGGGAGCTGGCGAAGGATGCTCGGCGGGTGGCGTCGGTGTGCGTGGGGGCGCATATTCTCGCGGCGGCGGGGCTGCTCGACGGCAAGCGGGCGACGACGCATTGGTCTACGGCACGGCAATTGGCCGACGAGCATCCGGACGTTCTGGTAGACGCGGATCCGATCTATATCCGGGACGAAAACGTCTGGACCGGAGCGGGTCTCACCGCCTGCCTGGATCTGACGCTGGCGCTGGTCGCCGACGATTTCGGGGACGAGCTCGCGTTGCGGGTGGCCCGGCAACTGGTGATGTATCTCAAAAGACCCAGTGGCCAAAGCCAATTCAGTGTTTCGCTGGAGCCGGTGTCGACCACTCGGCGGATCGAGGAACTGCGCCACTACATCGCGCGGAATATCACCGATTCGCTGACGGTCGGCGAGCTGGCCGAGCGGGCGCATGTGAGTGAGCGGCAGCTGACGCGGGTGTTCCGTGCTGAATTGGGGATGACACCGGCGGCCTATGTGGAATCCGCGCGGGTGGAGGTGGCGCGGCATCGGCTCGAGACCAGCGACGACGCCCTGCCGCGGATCGCTGCGGCGTGCGGGTTCAATACCGTCGATACCCTGGCTCGCGCGTTCCGGCGCACGCTCGACACCACCCCGGCTGAATACCGCAATCGCTTCCGGATCGGCTGATCGCGGGCTGTCTTGCCCGCGACCGAGCCCGCGCCGTCCGGCGCCCGTCGATTCGTCGGCGGGCGCCGCGTCGTGCCGGGGTGGTGCCGCACCGTAGGATATGGCCCGGTCAGGGCTGTTGACGGTGAGTGGCAAGGGGTTTGGTGTGGACGGATTGCAGTGGCCGACATGGATTCTGATGACCATGCTGTCGGCCATGAACAGCGTGCTGTGGCTGTTGGTCAGCGGGTCGGGATAAGGCGGTATTGCCACCACGGGCGGGTGGGGAAGGCCGGGTCGTAGATGCGCAGCAGGAGACGGCGTTCCAAGCCGGTGCTGCGTTCGCGGACGCGCAGGTGGCGGCGGGAGAC
The DNA here is from genome assembly GCF_037034205.1 of Nocardia sp. SSK8. Lineage (NCBI taxonomy): Bacteria > Bacillati > Actinomycetota > Actinomycetes > Mycobacteriales > Nocardiaceae > Nocardia > Nocardia sp. SSK8. The sequence continues at coordinate 25,946 of NZ_JBAGKD010000011.1, read as the reverse complement.
GTCCTGGGCGCTGATCTCCGCGGCCCAGACCGGGTCCCAGTCGGGGGAGACGCTGCACGCGTCGGTGATCGCGGTGACGCGCTGGCTCGAGGCCAACGGCGCGAGCATGCGGAAGGCGTGCACCATCAGCTGGGCCTCGGTGGTCCAGTCGAGGTAGGCCTTCTTCGCGGCGGGGTTGAGGAACATCCACTCGAGCATGTTCACGCCCGCGCCCAGGCCGGGGAACAGGCGCTGGTAATCGCTGTTGGCGGCGAGCATGTCGAGGGTGGGGAAGCGCAGGTAGCAGGCGGGGTGGTTGAGGCTGGCCAGGTCGGTCAGATCCTCGGCCGTAGGCGTGGCGGGCACGGGGCCGGAATCGACTGTGGGCAAACCGAGTACGAGGATGTGCTTGCGATACCACAGCGGCACTTCGAGGCTGTCGAAAAGCCGTTGCAGCATGGCGGTATTGGGCACCAGCGTGCCGGATTCGATCTGGCTGATCAGCAGCGGCGCCATCTGCGCCCGCATCGCCAGCTCCGAGCGCGCCAGGCCCGCGGCCATCCGGCGCTCCCGCAAATACACACTGAGCGCGGTACTGTCACCCATCCTGCAACCCCCGAGCCTCACCCCGACCGACGGTAGAACCCAGGGTACGCCGGGAAGATCACCAAGAGACGACAAACGGCCCGGAGCCGAAACTCCGGCCCGCCCACCCGGTCTCGCGATGTACGCGGTCGCCTGCCCCGCATCACGGTGCGCGTGTTTCAGGGGCCGAGAGCGCGAGCGGGTACTACAGCGATTCCATCGGGGCGACGGTGGCCGACCATGGCTCCTACTCCGCCATTCGCAGGATGGGTCATGCCCCTTTTTCTGTGGCTATCGGGTGGGTGGGTGGCCTGCTAGAACGGTCCTGGTGCCGGAAGTCTTCTGGCGAAAATCTGAAACATGAGAGGTTCGCAATGAGTGGAATTGGGGTGTTCGGTGCGGTTTCCTACCCGCCGCAGATCCACACCGGTTCGGGCGAGGCCGTCGATACCCTGCTCGAACAGCTCTACGTGCTGCTCTTTCCGGCCTAGCCAGGACAGAGACGACGAACGGCCCGGAGCTTGAGCTCCGGGCCGTTCGTCGTCAGGAAAAGGGTTGGGCCGTCAACCTCAGAAGGCGGCTTCGTCCAGCTCCATGATGTCGTTGTCCAGGTTGGCCAGGATCGCGCGGGTGGCGGTCAGCTCCGGCAGGACGTTGCGGGCGAAGAACTGCGCCGAGGCGACCTTGCCGGTGTAGAAGGCGACGTCGGTGCCGGTGGCGCCGTTGTCCAGGGCGGCCAGGGCGATCTCGGCCTGCTGCAGCAGCTGCCAGCCGATGAACAGGTCGCCGACGGCCATCAGGAAGCGGACCGAACCCAGGCCGACCTTGTACAGCTCGGTCGGCTGCTCCTGGGCGCCCATCAGGTGGCCGGTCAGGGTGGCGGCCATGGTCTGCACGTCCTCGAGCGCGGTGGCGAGCAGCTTGCGCTCACCCTTGATGCGCTCGTTGGCGCCCTCGGCGTCGATGAACTTCTGGATCTGGCCTGCCACGTGGGCCAGGGCCACACCGCGGTCGCGGGCGATCTTGCGGAAGAAGAAGTCCTGCGCCTGGATGGCGGTGGTGCCCTCGTAGAGCGAGTCGATCTTCGCGTCGCGGATGTACTGCTCGATCGGGTAGTCCTGCAGGAAGCCGGAGCCACCGAAGGTCTGCAGCGAATCGGTCAGGTACTGGTAGGCGCGCTCGGAACCGACACCCTTGACGATCGGCAGCAGCAGGTCGTTCACGCGGAACGCGACGTCCTTGTCCGCACCCGAGACGGCCTCGGCGATCTCCGGGTTCTGGTGCGCGGCGGTGTAGAGGTAGATCGCGCGCAGGCCCTCGGCGTACGCCTTCTGGGTGGCCAGCGAACGACGCACGTCGGGGTGGTGGGTGATGGTGACGCGCGGCGCGGTCTTGTCGGTCATCTGGGTGAGGTCGGCACCCTGGACGCGGGTCTTGGCGTACTCCAGCGCGTTCAGGTAACCGGTCGACAGGGTCGCGATGGCCTTGGTGCCGACCATCATGCGGGCGTTCTCGATGACGTCGAACATCTGCGCGATGCCGTTGTGCACCTCGCCGACCAGCCAGCCCTTGGCGGGCACGCCGTGGCCGCCGAAGGTGACCTCACAGGTGGCCGAGGCCTTGATGCCCATCTTGTGCTCGACATTGGTGACGAACACGCCGTTGCGGTCACCGTAGGTCTCGGTCTCGAAGTCGAAGTGGACCTTCGGGACGTAGAACAGCGACAGGCCCTTGGTGCCCGGACCGGCGCCCTCGGGGCGGGCCAGCACCAGGTGCATGATGTTCTCGAACAGGTCGTCGGAGTCACCCGAGGTGATGAAGCGCTTGACGCCCTCGATGTGCCAGGTGCCGTCTTCCTGCTTGATCGCCTTGGTGCGGCCCGCGCCGACGTCGGAGCCCGCGTCGGGCTCGGTCAGCACCATGGTGGCACCCCAGTTGCGCTGGGCGATCTTGGCGGCCCAGCCCTTCTGCTCCTCGGTGCCGTTGTTGAAGAACACCTGGGCGAACCCGGCGCCCGCGGCGTACATCTGGATGGGCGGGTTGGCGCCGAGCACCATCTCCGACAGGGCCCAGGTGATGGCGGACGGGGCGTTGAGGCCACCGAGCTCCTCGACGACGCCGACCTTGGCCCACTCGCCGTCCTCGAGCGCCTTGTAGGACTTCTTGAAGGACTCGGGCAGGGTGACCGTGTGGGTGTTCGGGTCGAAGGTGGGCGGGTTGCGGTCCGCGTCGGCGAACGAGTCGGCCAGCGGGCCCTCGGCCAGGCGGCGGACCTCGGAGAGCATCTCCTTGACGGTGTCGGTGTCGAGATCACCGAAGGTGCCCGCGTCCAGCAGCTTGTCGATGCCGAGAACCTCGAAGAGGTTGAACTCGAGGTCGCGAACGTTTGCCTTGTAGTGGCCCATGTGAGTACTCACTCTCCGTTGAGTTCTGGTGCGGTCGGTTGTGCGCCGTTCCCGCCCGTTGTGACGTCCACCGGGTAGCCTTCCGGTTTTCCGCATGCTACTCGCGGGTAACTTATGCACCATATTACCGGTGGGTAATGCCCACGGCAAAGGGGTGGGCGGCAATGTGACATGAAAAACACGCGCGGCTGCGGAGACGTTGCTCGCCGCGGACGCGGGGCTACCGTGAGGTGTGCGCATCGAGACGTCAGCGGGACCGGCCGAGATCGAGCTCGACGAGCCGGGCGCACCGGCCTTCCTCCTGGTGATCACGCACGGCGCGGGCGGCGGTGTCGACGCGAAAGACATTCTCGCGGTTAGGGATTCGGCGCTGGAAGCCGGTGGGGTGGTGGCCAGGGTGGTGCAGCCGTATCGCGCGGCCGGGCGCCGGGCGCCGGGGAATGCCGACAAGCAGGACGAGGCCTGGCTCGAGCTCGTGGCGGCCCTGCGGGCGCGCTATCCGGGTTTGCCGCTCGTTCAGGGCGGTCGGAGCAACGGGGCGCGGGTCGCTTGCCGAACCGCCGTCGCGGCCGGGGCGCGCGGGGTGATCGCGCTGTCGTTCCCGCTGCATCCGCCCGGGAAACCGGAGAAGAGCCGCCGCGACGAACTGCTCGCGCCCGGGGGCATCGAGGTCGTGGTCATCAATGGTGGCAGCGACCCGTTCGGCATCCCGGACCCCGCCGACACGGCCGAACTCGTGGTCATCCCCAAACAACCCCACTCGTTCCGCACCGGCTTCGACACCATCGCCGCCACCGTCACGCCGTGGTTCGCCCGCTGGGCACACCTGGACGACTGATCACCACGCTGCGGTGGCGGCGTCGGCTCAGGCCGGGTCGGGGAGCGGGCGTTCGGCGACGACCAGGGCATCGATGGCGTCGGGGCCCTCGGTGGGGCGCAGGACCGTGTCGGCGATGCGAATCGTGATGTCGTCGCGGTCGAGTTCGGCGCGGATGTCCTCGGGGGTGAACAGGATGGCCGGGTCCTGGGGGCCGCCGTAGCCGTCGGTGAGGTTGCGGGAGTCGTGGCCCAGGACCAGCAGCATGCCGCCGGGAGTGAGCAGACCGGCGAGTTCGCGCAGCAGGGCGGCGCGCTGGTCGGCGGGCAGGTGCACGAAGACCATCAGCACGAGTTCGAACGGGCCGGTGATGCCCGCGTCGGCGAGTTCGGTGATGTCGGCGGTCTGCCAGTGCACGCGGCTGCGGACCGAGCGCGACAGCCGGGCGGCGACCGTGCGGCCCTTGTCGATACCCACCTGGGAGAAGTCGACCGCGGTGACCTGCCAGCCGTGGGTGGCCAGCCACAGCGCGTGCCTGCCCTCGCCGCAGGCCAGGTCGAGGGCACGGGGCAGCTCGGGTGGGGTGCCGCCGGGTTCGTCGGGGAGCAGCGGGACGCGCCGGTCGAGGCCGTAGACGTGCTCGACGACCACACTGTTCGGCGGTGCGCCCCACACCAATTCACTGCGCGCGTATCGCGCGTCCCACTCCGCCGAGTCCATGGTTTCGAGTGTAGGACCCGTCGGTGGGCCCCGTGCTCACAACGTCGTGCGCATCAGGACCACGTTGTACTGGGTGTGGATGGTCGTCATGAAGTAGAGGTCGCGGCCGGTTTGGTAGGGAAAGATCGACGGGGCGTAGGCGGTGGGGAGTTCGCGGGCGTCGATGAGGACCTCCGGCGCGCTCCACGGGCCCTCGGGCGAGGACGCGCGGCGCAGGACCACGGAGTTGAACGGGTCGGTGGTCAGCGAGATGAACTGGCCGAGGTACTCGTTGTACATCACCGACAGCTCGCCGACGCCGCCCATGATCGGGACCGCGGCGTTCACGTCGTCGCGCTTCCAGCCGCCGCCGTCCCAGTACTCGTAGGCGGCGAGGTTCTCGATCTCGGCCTCGGGCACGCGGGCCAGGAAGGCGTCGTTGTCGCGCCCGGAGCGGGTGCCGTACTCGTAGACGAAACCGCCGTCCTTCAGGAAGGCGTTCATCTGGAAGTTCGCGTTGCCGCCCTCGTCGGGGCGGCGGGTGTGGCCGAGATCGGCCCAGGTCTCGCCGTTGTCGGCGGAGGCGGCCAGGCCGGAGAAGTTGGTGGTCCACTCGCCGGGGGCGTCCCAGGTCTTCACCGACATCATCGACAGGTACTGCACGCCATTGGCCGAGATGCCCGCGGTGGGGATGCGGCTGATCTCCAGGAACGGGATCTTCGGGCTGGGGATCAGGTCGCGCGCCTGGCCGACGACATCGCGCACCACGCTGTCGAAGTACACGCCGTTGGCCGGGTTCTTGGTGTTGCTGCGGACCAGGATGTTGGAGCGCCAGGCCCAGGTGCTGCCCGCGAGCAGGTTGGGGAAGCCGATGCCCGCGGTGTCGCCGAAGGCGGTGAGCATCTCGCCGCGGCCGTTGTCCCACATGATGCCCAGGTCGGTGCCGAGCACGTTGTAGTTCTGGGTGTTGTTGGGGCTGGCCATGCCGGTCACCTGGAACACGGCCTGGGTGCGGCCGTGTAGGACGGGCAAACCGTGGGTGCCGTTGAGCACCGGGATCGGGTTGATCGCGTTCGGATTCGCCGCGGCGGGAGTCGCCCCGCTCACCAGCAAGACTGTCGCGCCCGCGAGCGCCGACAGCAGGATGGAACCGGTCTTGATCACGATCGTCGACAGCCTCCGGGTCGCGCCGAAACCCTCGCACGCCGCAGGCATCCCTGTGCTACGTACCACATTTCGACTGGTTGGCGAATCGCAGAGATGCTAACAGGCAATCACGGTGATGTGGAGTACATCGCCTTGTGAGTTGGTATCAAGAAATCCGCATTAGCTTGTCAGTCGCTGCGCGCACCCGCCTTACGCAGCAACAATGGGATCTGGGCGGCGCGTTCGGCGGCGAAACTCGCGCGGGAATCGCGTTGCCAGGAGCGGTCGAAGAGGCGTTTGGCGGCGGCCACGGCCTTGCGGTCGCGCGCGGCGATGCGGTCGGCGAGGGCCTCGGCGGCGGCGATCGGGTCCTCGGCGAGCTCGGTGACCAGGCCGATGCGGTGCGCGTGCGTGGCGTCGATCGGGTCGGCGGTCATGGTCAGCAGCATGGCCTGGTCGATGCCGATGAGCTGGGACAAGGTGGCGGTGCCCGACATGTCGGGAATCAGGCCGTGCACGCCCTCCATCACCGTGAGTTCGGCGTCGGGGGTGGCGATCCGGAAATCGGCGGCCAGCGCCAGCTGCAGGCCGCCGCCGAAACAGCGGCCGTGCACCGCGGCGATCACCGGCACGTCCAGGCGCCGCCATGCCCAGCAGGCCTCCTGGAAGGTATTGGTGCCGCGCAACGGCCGGGGCAGGAATTCGGTGACGATTGCCAGCGGATTGCGCGCGGCCGCGGCGATATCGAGTCCGCTGCAGAAACTCGGGCCGTTTCCGGACAGGATGACCGCGCGGGTTGCTTTGTGGCGGTCGACTTCTCGGGCCGCCGCCACGAGGTCGCGCAGCATTTCCAGGGTGAGGCCGTTGTGTTTGCTGGGGCGGTTCAAGGCGATATATGCGCGATCGCTGTCGAAGCGCACGCTGAGGTGGTCTCCCATGGGGCCACCTTACTCGGGAGTCAGTTGGGTGGTCTGGCACTCCGGACGACGGTGCGGCATGATCCACCACGCACCGCGCATCGGCCGATGCGCGTCGATCGAGAGGACGAGAGTGCGGATCTGTATTGTCGCCGCGGCATTGCTCGCGATGCCGGTGCTGGCGGCCTGCGGAAGCGGCGACGACGCTCCCGCGGTAACCCAGGCGGAGCTGTCGAAGTCGTTGCAGGACAAGGGCCTGAAGAACCCCGAGCTGGCCGATTGCGCGGCGAAGGTCTTCCTCGAGTCGGGGATGTCGCAGGACGGGCTGCGGGTGATGGTGTCCGACGAGCAGGCGGGTGATCCGGCCACGCTGCTCGGCGAGGACGACACCGCCAAGGTGAGCGCCGCGCAGTCGAAGATCGCGGCGGACTGCGTGCAGCTGGGCGGCTGAGCTCGCGCGCGTATCGATCGCGCCGATTCAAACCCTCGTCGGGCCCGGTCGCCGGTGTTGCACTGGTAGCGCCCACGACGAGGAGGAGCTGCCATGACCACGGAGACCATCGCCGATCAGGTCTCGTTCGCCTACTGGGTCCCCAATGTCAGTGGTGGCCTGGTGACCAGCGAGATCGAGCAGCGCACCGGCTGGGACTTCGAGTACAACAGGAAGCTCGCGCAGACCGCCGAGCGCAACGGCTTCGACTACGCGCTGTCCCAGGTGCGCTACACCGCCTCCTACGGGGCGGAGTACCAGCACGAGTCGACCTCGTTCAGCCTCGCGCTGCTCGGGGCGACCGAGCGGCTCAAGGTGATCGCCGCCGTGCACCCGGGCCTGTGGCATCCGGCGGTGCTGGCCAAGTTCGGCGCCACCGCCGATCACCTCTCCGGTGGCCGGTTCGCCATCAATGTGGTCTCCGGCTGGTTCGCCGGGGAGTTCCAGGCCCTCGGTGAGCCGTGGCTCGAACACGACGAGCGCTACCGGCGCAGCGCCGAGTTCCTCGAGGTGATCCGCAAGATCTGGACCGAGGACGCGGTGAACTACGGCGGCGACTTCTACCGCATCCGCGACTTCACGCTCAAGCCCAAGCCACTGAACACCCCGGAACGGCCGAATCCAGAACTGTTCCAAGGGGGTAACTCCTCGGCCGCGCGCCGCAACGGTGGCCGCTACGCCGACTGGTACTTCTCCAACGGCAAGGACTTCGACGGTGTCACCGAGCAATTCGACGACTTGCGCGAGGTGGCCAGGGCCAACGACCGCGAGGTGAAGTTCGGGCTCAACGGCTTCATCATCGCCCGTGACACCGAGAAGGAAGCCCGCGACACCCTACGCGAGATCGTCGACAAGGCGAACAAGCCCGCGGTGGAAGGATTCCGGAGTGCCGTGCAGCAGGCGGGAGCGTCGACGGCCGACCGCAAGGGGATGTGGGCCGACTCGACCTTCGAGGATCTGGTCCAGTACAACGACGGTTTCCGCACCGGCCTGATCGGCACACCCGAGCAGATCGCCGAGCGCATCGTGGCCTACCGGGCGCTCGGCGTCGACCTGATCCTGGCCGGTTTCCTCCACTTCCAGGAGGAGATCGAGTACTTCGGGGCCAAGGTGCTGCCGCTCGTGCGTGAGCTGGAGGCCGCGGCGACCCCGGTCGCCGCGGGCCGCTGATGACGGTGGTGACCGCCGAGCGGATCACCACGGCCGCACAGGCATTGGCCATCGCCACCGAACTGGCCGAGGAGTTCCGCCAGGGCGCGGCCGAGCGCGATCACGCGCGCAGGCTGCCGCACGAGGAACTGGACCGGCTCTCGGCGAGTGGGCTGCTGGCGATCACGGTGCCCTCGGCGTTCGGTGGCGCGGATCTGGCGCCGAGTGTGGTGGCCGAGGTAGTGCGTCGGCTCGCGGCGGCCGATCCGAATATCGCGCAGATACCGCACAGTCACTTCGTGTATCTGAATCTGTTGCGGCTGGCCGGATCTCCCGCGCTGCGGAACGAGATCTTCACGCGGGTGCTGGCCGGTGCGCGGATCGCCAATGCGCAATCCGAGCGGGGTGGCGCGACGGTCGCCGAGATCGAGACCGTGTTGCGGCCGGTCGAAGGTGGCCGGTTCGTCATCGACGGGACGAAGTTCTATTGCACCGGTTCGCTGTTCGCGGATCTGCTGGCGGTGCTGACCAGACTCGATGATCCGCACGGGATTTCGGGGCTGGCGCCGGGGGAGTACGTGGCCTTCGTGGCCGCCGCTCAGCCCGGAGTGCGCATCGTCGACGACTGGGATGCGCTGGGGCAGCGGACGACCGGAAGTGGGACCGTCGCGTTCGAGTCGGTCGATGTCGACCCCGCGTTCCTGGTCGCGCGCGCGGCCGCGGTGGCCGTGCCGACGGGATACGGTGCGTTCGCGCAGTTGCTGCACGCGGCCATCGATACGGGCATCGCGCGTGGTGCGCTCGACGCTGCGGCGGAATTCGTTCGGACGCGGGCTCGTCCGTGGTTCGAGGCCGAGGTGACGCGGGCCGTCGACGACCCGCTGGTGGTGCAGCGCTTCGGGGAGCTGGGCGTGGCGGTGGCGGCCGCGGAGGCGACGCTGACGGTCGCGGGCGCTGCCGTGGATGAGGCCGTGCGCGGAGCGGGGCAGGCGGTCGTGAGCGCCGCGGTGTCGCCGGGGACGCCGCCAGCCGGTCGAGGGGTTGGCATCGCGGACAGCGCGGTCGGAGCCCGCGGCCTTGAGAACGCGCACGGCCGGGTAGGTGCTGATAGCGCTTCGGGCGGCGATAGCGGAGTGGATGGTGGCGCTGTCGAGGCCGCGGTCGCGCGGGCCTCGATCGCGGTCGCGACGGCCAAGGTGCTCGCCGATCGCGCCGCCAACGAGGTGTCGGCGGCCGTCTTCGAGGTGGGTGGGACGCGCAGTGCCGCCGCCACGCACCGCCTCGACCACTTCTGGCGCAATGCGCGCACGCACACCCTGCACGACCCGGTGCGCTGGAAGTACCAGCACATCGGGCGGGCCGTGCTGCACGACCGGCCGCCGCCGCTGCACGGCGTCATCTGAGCATCGAATCGAGAGAAGGACATTCCCGTGACAGTCACCGTCGTCGTCGGAAACCCGAAGCCTGCCTCGCGCACGCTGGACGCGGGCGTGCGGGTCGCGCGGGCGCTGCGGCCGGAAGTGGAACCGCAGGTCATCGACCTGGTCACGCTCGGGCCCGGACTGCTGGGCTGGGGCGACCCCGCCGTGGCGGCCGCCGCGCGCGCCGTCGCCGAATCGGAGCTGGTCGTCTTCGCCAGCCCCACCTTCAAGGCCACCTTCACCGGGCTGCTCAAGCTGTTCCTCGAACAGTTCGACGGCGGGACCGGGCTGGCGGGCGTGGTCACCGTGCCGGTGATGCTCGGCGCTGGCCCGGCCCACGCGCTGGCCCCGGACCTGCTGCTCAAGCCGGTGCTGGTGGAGATCGGCGGGACCGCCGCGCTGCCCGGGCTCTACCTCGCCGACCGTAGTTTCGCCGAGGACGGCGTCATCGAGGACTACGCGCGCCGCTGGGCACCGGTTGTGGCGGCGCTGACCGATCTACCTGTGGAAGCGACGAATCATGCGTGAGCTCTTGGACTTTCCCGCCGACGGTAGCGGCCTGCGCCGCGCCTTCGCCAACTTCCCCAGCGGAGTGGTCGCGGTGTGCGCCGACATCGACGGCACCCCACACGGTTTGGCGGTGAGCACGTTCGTGCCTGTCTCCCTCGACCCGCCCCTGGTCTCGTTCTGCGTGCAGAACTCGTCGTCGACCTGGCCCAAACTGGCCGGCGCGGGCCACCTCGGCCTGAGCCTGCTCGGCACCGACCAGCAGGCCGCCGCCAAGGCCCTCGGCGCCCGCAACGGCGACCGCTTCCGCGAGACGGATCTGCACCGCGGCACCGGCGAGGCGGTCTTCATCGACGGGGCCACCGCCTGGATCGAGGGTGTGCCCGAAACCCATATTCCCGCAGGCGATCACATCGTGGTCATCCTGCGGGTGCACCGGGTCGCGGCGCGCGAGGATGTCGATCCGCTGGTCTTCCACGCGAGCAAGTTCCGCACGCTGCACGCGGGCTGATCGACAGTGAACTTCGCCCCTCCGTGGGCGGAGCGCCGCGGTGGTACGCCTATCGGTTGCTGTGATCGTCGGTGAGCACCGTGGGCGGGAGGAGGGCTTCGGCGGCTTCCGCGGCGAGTTCGGGAGCGTGGGCAGGGATGGTGCCTTCGGTGCGGAGGTGGCGGCGGACCAGGGTGTAGGGGATGTCGACTACGGCCAGGACTACCCGGTCGATCTCGGTGGGGGATCGGGCGCCGAGGCGGTGGGCCAGGTCGGTGATGGCGGTCATGATCGCGGTGTTGGTCTGGTCGGTTGCTTCGCGGGCAGTGGGGGGCCAGTCGTGTTCGCCCAGTTCTCTGGCGCCTGCCAGGAGGACGGCGGCGTCGGTGAGGTTGTCGCGGGACCAGGTCACCACGTAGGCGGCTGCCGCGCGGGCGGCTGCTCGCGGTGGTTCTTCGCGGAGGATCTCGTGCAGGCCCGCGTGGAAGCGGGTCAGGCTGCGTAGCCACAGGGCCGACAGGAGCGAGGCGCGGTCGGGGAAACGGTGGTAGACCGAGCCGCTCGGGGCGCCGACCGCCGTGGCGACCGCCGACATGGTGGCCGCGGCCGGGCCCGATCCCGCGACCAGGGCGGCGGCCGCGTCGAGGAGTTGATCTCTGTCGTGCTTGGCAGGTCTTCCCATGAATTGGAGATTATGCTCTAATTCTGTTTTAGAGGGGTATCTCTAAAATGAGCCGGAGGAGTCGGTCGATGGGTGTCGTCAACGTTCATACGAGGTGGTTGCCGGTTTCCACGGCGGAAGCAGGGGCACTGATCGACTCGCTCGCCGGGTCCGACGACCGGTTGTGGCCGACCGGGGAGTGGCCGCCGATGGAGTTCGACCGGCCACTCGGCGTGGGCGCGGTCGGCGGCCACGGGCCGGTGCGGTACACGGTGCAGCACTACGTGCCCGGCGAGTGGGTCCGGTTCGGTTTCACCGGCCCGCGTGGTTTCGACGGCTTCCACGAGTTCACCGTCCACCCCGGCCCCGACGGCACCATCGCCCTCCGGCACACCCTGGCCATCCAGCCCACCGGCCCCGCCCGCCTCACCTGGCCGTTCGCGTTCCGCTGGCTCCATGACGCCTGCCTCGAGGACAGCCTCGACAAGGCCGAGCGTGATCTCACCGGCACCGTCGCCAGGCCGACCCGCTGGAGTTGGTACGTGAAGCTGCTCCACGCGATCAGCGAGCGAGTCTTCCGCAACTGATCGCCGCCGCTCCCCGGCGCGAAAGAGCGTCAGCGCAAGGCGCGCAGGTATCGGCGGCGGTACCAGCGCTGAGCGAGCAGCAGGACCGGAAAAGCCTTCCGCCACAGCCCGTGCGGTGCCGCCGCGGTCACGGACCGAAGCGTAAGATGGACGCCGCCATCGGAATCGCGGTGCACGATGAACGCCTCCTCACCCGAAACCGGATGCCCGGCCAGGGTGCCGTAGGCGAATCCGCAGCGGTCGGGAGTATCGACCACGGCGACGACGAGCGCGGGTTCGGCGACGCGCAGTGGCCCGACGCGCGCGACGATCCAATAGCGCCCACCTTCCCGCGCGGTAGTCGACCCCGAACCGTCTGCGGCTTCGACCCGAAAACCACTGCGCTGCTTGATCTCCCAATCCAGCACAGCCACTCTGACCCGCTGCCACAATTCCTCGCCGTAGCCGAGCGGAATCGTCACACTGAACCGTCGATACCCGGGGAGGACGGCGGTCCAGTCGCCTTCGGCGGGCGCGGTAACCCCGGGCCTGTTGTAGGTGAGCGGCGGATTGTCGAGCACCGGCCCGACACTAATCGGAGTGCCCGAAACGTCGAAAGCCCCCAGAATCTACCTGGGGGCTTTCGGTGTGAGCCGATGACGGGAATCGAACCCGCGCTGTCTGCTTGGGAAGCAGAAGTTCTACCATTGAACTACATCGGCGTGCGTTCATCGAGCGCGATCGCGACTCTATCAGACCGGTTCGTGTGGTGGTCAATTCTTTCGGGTCGGTCAGGGGTAGTTGTAGAGGATTGTCGTGGTGAGGGTGGCCGCGGACAGCAGCAGTAGCGCGGTGGGCTGGGTGAGGGCGTAGTCGTTGACGCGCAGGTGGGCGAGGACGGCGCCGAGGAAATAGAGGACGAGGCCGGTGGCGGCGGCGATGCCGAGGGGTGGGAAAGCGAGGCCGGTGAGCAGGCCGAGGGCGCCCGCGCCGAGGGCGGTGGCGAGGTAGACCATCCAGGAGCGGGGGACGCCGACCTGGGCGGCGGCGGTGACGGGGATGGGGTGGTGGGTGTAGCCCAGCACGCTGCCCGCGCCGGTGACGAGGGCGAGCAGGACCGTGAGGGTGAGGTACGCGGGAAACATGGGGATCCTTCGGTGGGGATAGCGTGGTGGAGTGAGCATGGCTCGGCAGCGGCTGTGGCGGCTTGAACGAAACGATCATCGAACGGTTTTCGCGTGCGATGCGTCGACGGTGCTGTTCGCGGGGACGGCGACCGGGGTGGTCGCGGTGCATCGGCATCCGGCGTGGAAGCTCGTGCTGCCGCTCGGCGCCCAGCCGCTCGAGCTCGCCGGACCCGCGGGGCGGGCCGAGCTGCCCGGCGTGCTCATTCCGCCGGAGTGGCCGCACGTGTGCCGGGTGCCGGGCGGGTTCGCGCGGCTCTCGATCGACGCGCATCTGCTGGGGCCGCGATCCGAGCCGGTGGTGCTGTCCGGGCGGGACCGGCGGCGGCTGCTCGACGCGCTCGCGGTGGGGGCCGAGGTGGCGGGGGAACCGGATCTGGACGCGGCGCGGGCCGAGGTCGTCGCGCTGTGCGGGGGTGCCGACGGGGTCGACGAGCGGGTGTTGCTGGCTGTCGAGCGGCTCGGGGAGGCATCCTCGCTGGCGGGACTCGCGCGCTCGGTGGGGTTGTCGGCGCCACGGCTGCGCGGGCTGACGCAGGCGCAGGTGGGGGTGCCGCTCGCGCGGCTGCGGCGGTGGGAGCGGTTGCGGCGGGCCGCCGCGGTGCTGCCCACCGGCACGGTCGCCGAGGCGGCGGCGGGGGCCGGGTTCGCCGACCAGGCGCATCTGGCCAGGACCGCGCGGGAGCTGGCCGGTCGGTCGCCATCCTCGATGCTGAGCTGAACGGCGGGGCGCGTCACCTGGTGGGCATCTCGAGACGCGCCCGCGCGTGTGGGCGGAATTGGAACGGGGGCGTTCTACAGTTCGAAGGCGGGTCTCGCCCCGGTTGGTAGGCGGGTGCTCGGCACGGCTGCCCGCGCGGGCGGCGCGACAGGTTCTCCGGTTCGAGTGGTCGGCTCGGTGTCTGCTGGGTCGTCGGCCGGGCAGACGAAAGGCTGACTGTATGAAGCGGGTTCTGTTCGTTTCGGTGATCGCGGCGCTGGCCGTCTTCGGGGCGGGATGCTCGGACGACTCCGGGTCCGATACCGACACCACCACCACCAGCACGACGACAACCACGACCACCGAACACCACGACGAGGGCCACGGCGAACCGGGACATCAGCACACGCAGCCCACACCGGGACCGAGCATGATGCCGAATCCGAACGGTGACGGGACCTGGGTGCCGTGCGAGGGCACGATCTGTACGAACCCGAACCACGGCGGTGGCGATCCGACGCCGACCAGCATGATGCCGAATCCGAACGGTGACGGGACGTGGGTGCCGTGTGAGGGAACCATCTGTACGAACCCCAACCACGGCGGTGGGGACCCGACGCCGACCAGCATGATGCCGAATCCGAACGGCGACGGCTCGCAGGTGCCGTGCGAGGGCACGATCTGTACGAACCCCAACCACGGCGGCGGTGACGACCCGGGTACGCCCGCGCCGACCACCGACGGCCAGTAGCCCGCACGACAGGTCGCTGACCGTCCCTCCGGGTGGGGGCGGTCTACCTGCGGGATCGGCCTGCCTACACTGGGCCGGTGCTGCTCTCCGATCGTGACATCAGGGCCGAGATCGCCGCGGGGCGTCTCGGTGTGGAACCGATGCTCGAGTCGATGGTTCAGCCGTCGAGCATCGACGTGCGGCTCGACGGGCTGTTCCGGGTGTTCGACAACAGCCGCTACACCCATATCGATCCGGCCATGCAGCAGGACGAGCTGACCAGCCTCGTCGAGCCGAAACCGGGCGAGCCGTTCGTGCTGCACCCGGGCGAGTTCGTGCTCGGGTCCACCCTCGAGGTGTGCACCCTGCCCGACGATCTGGCCGGGCGGCTGGAGGGCAAGTCCAGCCTGGGCAGGCTCGGGCTGCTCACGCACTCCACGGCGGGGTTCATCGATCCGGGCTTCAGCGGGCACATCACCCTCGAGCTGTCGAACGTGGCGAACCTGCCGATCACGCTGTGGCCGGGGATGAAGATCGGGCAGCTGTGCCTGATCCGGCTGAGCAGCCCGGCCGAGCACCCCTACGGCAGCGCCGCGGCCGGGTCGAAATATCAGGGTCAGCGCGGGCCGACGCCGTCGCGCTCGTACCTCAACTTCCCGCTGCCCGACGCCTCGCTCAGCGCCGTCGAGACCCGCTGAGGGCCCACCTCCAGGGCGATCCGCAACACCAGCGACAGCGGCGGTGCCACATCGTCGCGACAGGGCGGCCGCACCCAGTGACAGCCCTCGCGGCTCCACCGGCCCAGGCTGGTCGGCAGCATGACCGCGCTGCCGATCCCGGGGATATCGATATCGACGCCGGACAGCTCGGCGGCCACCTCGGGGGTGGGCCGGGCATCGGGGTGCGCGAGCACACTCCAGCGGATCTGGCGCGCGAGCACCGCGCCCTCTCTGCGCTGCTCACGCAGCACCGCGAACACCTTCTCGGCTCGTGCGGTGGGCAGATGCACCACGCAGAGCCGATCGGTGATCGGCAACATCACGAAGCCGCCACGCTCGCGCACGGGTAGCCCGAATTCGCGCTGGTAGCAGCTCACCCAGTCATCGACAGTCCTGGCTTCCACGCTTCCAGCATGCGCGCGCGGGCCCGCGCGCGACCACTGCCCCGCACCGCCCTTTCACTGCCTCAGGCAACCGATTACCGGAACTTGTGGCGTGTCTCACTGTCTCGCTCGTACTCTGGAGAAAGTTGTCAGTAAAAGGATGTGACGCCGTGGTAGGGGAGTGGACAGGCAGAGAGGCTCGAGCTCTCCGCGATGCGAAGCGAATGAGCATCCGGGAGTTCGCGGCTCATCTCGGCGTGCACGAACGCCTGGTGTCCAAATGGGAAGCCGGTGGGGCGCGGGTGCGTCCGCGACCGGTGAACCAGGCCGCGCTCGACACGTCGCTGGCTCGCTCCGACGACGTTGTGCGCGCACGTTTCTCGACCCTGCTGGCGCCCGCGGGCGCCGACGCCGACCTGCTCGCCTTCGTCGACGCCGGTGCGGTCAAAGGTGCTGTGCCCGAGGTGATGTCGGAGAAGGAGTTGATCATGGCGGCTGCGCACGAGGCCAGCGAGCACGCGGCTGCCGCGGAGAGCACCAATGTCGGTGCGACCACGTTGGCCCAGCTCGATGCCGACGTGCGCCGCATCGCCAACGAATACGTCCATGCCGCACCGGCACCCATGATGATGGAGATGTTGCGGGTGCGGCGCCGGGTGTACCGACTACTCGACGGGCAGCAGAAGCCGGTCGACACCAGTCATCTGTATTTACTGGCGGGCACCCTGTCGGGACTGTTGGCGAACGCGAGCACCGACCTCGGCTATCTCGACGCGGCGGGCGAACAGATCAGGGCCGCATGGGCTTACGCGGAACTGAGCGGCCACAACGGGTTGCGCGCGTGGACCCGTGGCATGCACGCGCTGATCGAGAACTGGTCGGACCGGCCGCGCAACGCGGTCCAATTGGCCAGGAGCGGGCAGGAATTCGCCGCGCCCGGCCTGGCGAAGGTGCGGCTGTTCAATATCGAGGCCAGAGTGTGGGCGCGGCTGGGCAGCGACACCGATTCCGACCGCTGTCTGCGCGCGGCCGAGTCGGCCGTCAGCGATCGGCGCGACGAACTGCACGACGAGATCGGCGGGGTGTTCGGCTTCGGTCCGGCCAAGGCCGCCTACTACGCCGGTGCCACCTGCATCCAGCTCGGCCGCGCCGAGCAGGCGCTGGCCGCCACCGACCTGGCCATCAGCCTCTACACCAGCGGCCCGCCGTTACAGCGCTCCTACGGTGCCGAATCACTGGCCCGCGTCGACAACGCCGCCGCCCATCTGGTCAACGGCAGTATCGACGGCGCGGCCGCCGCGCTGCGCCCGGTACTGGACCTGCCCGAGGACCGGCGCATCGCCCAGCTCGGCGAGCGGCTCACCGGCCTGCGCCGCCGCATCGCCGCACCCACCTACCGCGACGCCGTCGAGGCGCGTGGCCTGGACGAACGCATCGAGGAGTTCTGCATCGCCACCGCGGCGCCGCCCAGGCGGCCGTGAACCCGGCGAACAGTGCTCTTACCATGGACGGGTGACCCCTAGCCACTCGCCGCATGTGCCGCCGCGCGTTCTCGAGCAGTCGACCAAGCTCCAGAACGTGCTCTACGAGATCCGTGGACCGGTACACGCGCACGCGGCACGGCTCGAGGCCGAGGGGCATCGCATCCTCAAGCTCAATATCGGCAACCCGGCGCCCTTCGGTTTCGAGGCGCCCGACGTGATCATGCGCGACATGATCGCGGCGCTGCCGGTGGCCCAGGGCTACTCGGAGTCCAAGGGCATCCTCTCGGCGCGGCGCGCGATCGTCACCCGCTACGAGCTGGTGCCCGGCTTCCCCGAGCTCGACGTGGACGACATCTACCTGGGCAACGGCGTCTCCGAGCTGATCACCATCACCATGCAGGCGTTGCTCGACAACGGCGACGAGGTGCTCATCCCCGCGCCGGACTACCCGCTGTGGACGGCGATGACCAGCCTCGCGGGCGGCACCCCGGTGCACTACCTGTGCGACGAGTCCAACGGCTGGCAGCCCGATGTGGCCGATATCGAGGCCAAGATCACCGACAAGACCAAGGCCCTGCTGGTGATCAACCCGAACAACCCGACGGGGGCGGTGTACTCGGCGGAGGTGCTCCAGCAGCTCGTCGACCTGGCGCGCAAGCACCGGCTGTTGCTGCTGGCCGACGAGATCTACGACAAGATCCTCTACGACGACGCCAAGCACATCTCGCTGGCCTCGCTCGCGCCCGATCTGCTCTGCCTGACCTTCAACGGCCTGTCCAAGGCATATCGGGTGGCGGGGTATCGCTCGGGCTGGCTGGCCATCACCGGTCCCAAGGACCACGCGGCCGGTTTCCTCGAGGGCATCGATCTGCTGGCCTCCACCCGGCTGTGTCCGAATGTTCCCGCTCAGCACGCGATTCAGGTGGCGCTGGGTGGGTATCAGAGCATCGACGATCTGATCCTGCCCGGCGGCAGGCTGCTCGAACAGCGTGATGTGGCCTACGAGCGGCTGAACATGATTCCGGGTGTGTCGTGCGTGAAGCCGCGCGGCGCGCTCTATGCCTTCCCGCGGCTGGATCCGAACGTCCACGAGATCCACGACGACGCCAAGCTCGTGCTGGATCTGCTGCTGCAGGAGAAGATCCTGATGGTCCAGGGCACCGGGTTCAACTGGCCCGACACCGACCATCTGCGGATCGTGACCCTGCCGTGGGCCAGGGATCTGTCGGTCGCGATCGAGCGATTCGGCAACTTCCTGTCCAGCTACCGACAGTGAGAGCTCACCTGTCAGGGCTTTGACCTGTGAGTTTCCCGGGGTGCTGACAAGGTCGACGTCTTGATAGGTCAGCCAAAACAGACTCCGGGTTCGGAATTTCCAAGGTTTTGAAGACTTACTAGTGCAAAAGTCCAACTTTTGTGTACAGTAGTCCTCGGCGCTACGGCGCCCGGCCCGGTTGTCTACCCCCCCTGGACAACCGAGAGCCTCAGGTACGAGCGCCTACCCCCCTGGGCGCCTGCCTGCGGGCGGCGGAGACATCCCCCTGCTCTCCGCCGCCCCCACCAACGAGAACTCCCCGCGCCTCAGGCGCGGGGAGTTCTGTGTTTTCCGGGATCAGAAGGCGGGGACGTCGCTGGTGCTCGCGTTGCCGCCGATCGACTTCTGCAGCGTGATCTCCCAGTCCGAGCCGCCGTCGAAGGAGTCGTCGAACTTCGAGAACTGCTGGTCGCGGGTGAAGGTGAGGGTGGCCTGGTCCCAGTCCTTGCCCGACTTCATGTACACGTAGTACGTGCCATCGATGCCGGAGAGCGTGGCCTTGGAGTTGGCCCGCACGTAGATCGTGGCCTGGGGCGACTTCGGGTCGCCGTTGGTGACCACGATGGCGCAGTCGACGTCGTTGCCGTTGTCGATCTCCAGGGTGCCCGCACCCGTCAAGCCGTCTTGCTGGACGACCTCGCCGTTGTCCGCGCGGCGATCCAGCGCGGGGATCTCCGGCAGCGACGGCACGACCGGCGCGGCCAGCGTCGACGACGGGGTCGCCGCCGAGCCCGACTTCGTCGAATCGTCACACCCGCTGAGGACCACTGCCGTCGCTACCGCGGCCACGACGAACACACTCTTCTTCACGATGATTTCCCACCCGTTCGATCCAAGTCTGGTTTCACCAGAACAACTCTCGCGAAACAGTATCCCGTCCCACCGACAACATCACTCACACAGGTGTCGTCACCGGGTTGTTGAAAACGACATCCCTTAAGGTTTGGGTGGTGAGCGATCATCATCACCACCATCACGATTCCGGGCCGATTGCCATCGGTGCCACGGCAGCGAAGGTCGTCGTCGGGTTACTGGCCTTCATCGGTGTCGTGGTGCTGGTCGCCACGGTGATCCTGTGGCCGAGCGCGCAGCATGTGGAGATTCCGCTGCCGATGCAGACCGTCTCCGGCGACGCGGTGCAGACCGAGGCCGGGACCGTGGTGCTCCAGGACATCGGGGCCTGCGGGAGCCCGTCGCAGGGCAAGGTGTTCACCGATACGCCGGTGCCGCCGCGGGCCGCGGCCTACGAATGCCAGCGCAGCGTCATCGAGATCCGGTCGGGGCCGGACAAGGGCAACAAGACGCTGTTCGAGATCGCGCCGGGCCCGGGGCAGCCGGATCTGCGCGCCGGTGACGAGATCCGGATCGTGCGGGCCGAGGACCCCAGCGGCACCACCATGTACGCCTTCGAGGACTACTCGCGCGGCCTGCCGCTGACGCTGATCGTGCTGGCCTTCGTGGTGGTGATCTGCGTGGTCGCGCGCTGGCGCGGCTTCCGGGCGCTGGTCGGGCTCTGCTTCGCCTTCGGTGTGGTGGTGATGTTCCTGCTGCCCGCCCTGCTCGACGGCAAACCGGCCATTCCGGTCGCGCTGGTCGCGGGTGCGCTGATCCTCTACGTGGTGCTGTATCTCGCGCACGGGGTGAATCTGCGGACCAGTTCCGCGCTGCTCGGCACGCTCGCGTCCATGCTGGTGGCGGCCTTCCTGTCCTGGCTGACGCTCGAGGTCACCAACCTCACCGGGTTGTCCGAGGAACAGAACACCAATGTGGCCACCTATATCCAGCACGTCAGCATCACCGGACTGCTGCTGGCCGGGTTCATCATCGGCTCGCTCGGTGTGCTCAACGACGTGACCATCACCCAGGCCTCGGCGGCCTTCGAACTCGCCGCACTCGACGAGGGCGCCTCGCGCCGCGAGGTGTTCACCGCGGCCATGCGGGTCGGACGCGACCACATCGCCAGCACCGTCTACACCCTGGTGCTCGCCTACGCCGGTGGCGCGCTGCCGCTGCTGCTGCTGTTCAGTGTCGCGGGCCGCTCGATCACCGACGTGCTCACCGGTGACGCGGTCGCCATCGAGATCGCGCGCTCGGCGGTCGGCGGTATCGCCCTTGCCCTTTCGGTGCCGCTGACCACCGGTATCGCGGTGCTGCTGGCGCGTCCGTTCGGTGGCAAGCAGGCCGAGGTCGCGCCGCAGCGCGCCCGGCACGCGCGCGGCTGAACTACTGGCCCGGCGGGGGGAAGCCGGGCAGGACCACCGGCGGCAGGGTCGGGATGACGACCGGCGGGAGGCCGGGCACCACGGTGAAGGTGTTCGGCCCCGCCGACGGTGTGGCCGGGGCGGTGGGTTCGTCGTCGAGCTGACGCGCGGGCGGCGCGGCCACCGTCGCGTGCACGGCCTCGGTGGTCGGCGCGATCGAGGAACTCGGCCCGGCCTGGGTCGGGCGCGGGGCGGTGGTGGCGGGCACGGCCTGCGGTTCCTCGCTGGAGTTCCCGCGTTCGAGCACCTCGGGTCCGTAGCCCAGGCCCAGGCCGATCGCGGCGACCACCACCAGCGAACTCACCGTCAGCACGGCGGCATTGAGCTCGCGGCGGTTCTGGCCGCCGCGGTTGGCCAGGGCGCTGAGCGGTCGGCGGCGGGCGGGGGCGGTCAGCCAGGCGGGGGTGGCGTCGGCGTCGTCGTCGATCGGGAGGATCGCGGGCGCGACCGGCGCCTGCTTGACCTGCGCGGGCCGGGCCAGCAGCGCGGCGCCGCGGGCCAGCGCGGTCTCCGGCTCGGCGGGCACCAGCACCGGCACGCCGATCGTGCGCTCGAGCACCCGCGCGATCAGCGGGATGCGGGCACCGCCGCCGATCACCAGCACCGCCTGCACCGGATGCTGGGAGCGGATGATGGCATCGCGGGTCATCCGCGCCGACGACTCGATCGCCAGCATCATCAGCGCTTCGAAATTCTCCTGGGTGAGCAGCACCAGGCCCTGCTCGCTGGGCAGCGCCACCGCGTTGCTGTTGGACAGCTGTTCCTTGGCGGCCCGGCACAGCGCGTCCAGCGCGGCCAGGCCCGCCGGGTCGGCCGGGTGCGCGATGCGGCCCGAGGCGATCTGCTGTTCGCGGATCAGCGAGTCCAGGTAGTCGCCGCTGATATCGCTGATCCGCTCGCACTGGTACACATCGCTGGTGCGGGCGTTCACCACGCTCACGGTGAGCCCGGAACTGCCCAGGTCGTAGACGGCGAGGGTGCCGACCTCGCGCATGTCGGCGGTCGCGTGCGCGAACTGCACGGCGGCAACGGCCTCGGGCACCAGCTGGTAGTTGGTGAGCTGACGGCGCGCCATGGCGGCCCGGATCGCCCTGGCCTGCGCGTCGCTGCGGAAGGTGATGGTGGTGGCGCCGATGTCGGGGGCGGCGGCCAGGGCCGCGGCGATGGCGTCGGCGGCGGCTTCCTCGGCCTGCCGCTCGGGCATCGTCAGGGTCTGGACCTGGAATGTGGGCGCGTGTGGGCCGCCGTGCTGAGGGCACGCGAGGCGCACCGTGCCGGCCCCCACCGATACTCCCAGTACCGCACTCATCAGCTGCCCATCTCGATCCCTACTGCACGACATGCGGAGCCTGCACATTCAGACCGAACGTCTGGCAGCCCCCGCTTGGACCGCCACTCTACGGGGTACCGAGTCCGGCGTACACCCACCCGGCGTCACGCCAGGTAGCGCGGTCCAAGCAGTTGCGGCCGTCGATGATCGAACGGGAACGTACCACCGGGTCCAGATCGGCCGGTGTCAACGCGGTGAACTCGTTCCATTCGGTCAGGACGAGGACCACGTCGGCCCGATCGCAGGCCTCGGCGACGGAGGTGGCGTAGTTCAGGGTGGGGAAGACGCGGCGCGAATTCTCCACCGCCTTGGGGTCGTAGACGGTGACAACGGCGCCGTGCAGCTGGATCATGCCCGCCACATTCAGCGCGGGGGAGTCGCGGACGTCGTCGGATTCCGGCTTGAACGCCGCGCCGAGTACCGCGACGTTCGCGCCGAGCAGGGAGCCGCCGCAGGCGCGCGCGGCCATGTCGACCACCTTGGTGCGGCGGCGCATATTGATGTTGTCGACCTCGCGCAGGAAGGCCACGGCGTGGTCGGCGCCGAGTTCGCCGGAGCGGGCCATGAAGGCGCGGATGTCCTTGGGTAGGCAGCCGCCGCCGAAACCCAGTCCGGCATTGAGGAATCGGCGGCCGATGCGGGCGTCGTAGCCGAGCGCGTCGGCGAGCATGGTCACGTCGGCGCCGGTCGCCTCGCAGACCTCCGAGACGGCGTTGATGAACGAGATCTTGGTCGCCAGAAAGGCGTTCGCGGAGACCTTCACCAGTTCGGCGGTGGCCAGATCGGTGCGCAGGAAGGGGATCTCGGCGCTGATCAGCTCGGCGTAGATCTCGCGGATCTGCTGTTCGACCCAGTCGGCGCGCTCGCGGGTGCGGTCCAGGCCGAGGACCAGGCGGTCCGGGCGCAGGGTGTCCTGCACGGCGAAGCCCTCGCGCAGGAACTCCGGGTTCCAGGCGACCTCGACGTCGACGTTTGCCTGCTCGCGGGCCCGAATGCCCAGGGCCGCAGCGGTTCCCACCGGGACCGTCGACTTGCCGACGATGACCGCCGGGCGCTGCAGCAGCGGCGCGAGCGTATCCACCACGGCGTGCACGTATTTCAGGTCGGCGCCGTATTCGCCCTTCTTCTGCGGGGTGCCGACGCCGAGGAAGTGCACGTCGGCGTGGTCGGCGGCCTCGGTGTAGTCGGTGGTGAAGCGCAGTCGGCCCGCGTCGAGATTGCGGCGCAGGACCTGTTCGAGGCCCGGCTCGTAGAACGGCACCACTCCATCGGCCAGTTTGGCCACCTTGCCGGGATCGACGTCGACCCCGACCACGTCATGCCCCAGGTCGGCCATGCACGCCGCGTGCGTGGCCCCCAGGTAGCCCGTTCCGAAGACTGTGCATCGCATACCTCTTTTGGTAGGGGTTGTGCATGGCTACGCCGCGTCAGCCAGGCGAGAGGGGGCGCAACATCTGGTGTACAGGGGGCGACGGGGGTTGGCTGCGGGGCCGCTACCTGCGGTGATGGATGTGCGTGGTTCGTTTCGGGGCCCGCGCGGACGTGTCTGCCGGGGTTGCGCCTGCCGCCCTCACTAGCATCGGGATGTGCGCAGGGTCCTAGTCGTGGTGGCCGGGTTGCTGCTCGTCGCGGTGCTCGCGGTGGTCGCCCTGTGGCCGGTCTACGTGCGCCCGCGCACCGATCCGCCCGCCGTCGCCGACGCGATCCTGATCCTCGGCGGCGCCCATGACGGGCGCGAGGAACTCGGCCTGCGCCTGGCCGCCGACGGATACGCGCCGCGCGTGCTGGTCTCCAACCCCTACGAACACAGCGCGATGATCAACCGGATCTGCCACGGCGGCTACAGCTTCGAGGTGATCTGCTTCGACCCCAGCCCCCGCACCACCCTCGGCGAAGGCCGCGAACTGGCCCGCCTCGGCACCGACTGGACCCGCGTCATCGTCGTCACCTTCACCCCCCACATCTCCCGCTCCCGCTACATCCTCGGCGAATGCTGGCCCGGCGAACTCCTCTTCGTCGACCCGAAACCCCACCTCTCCCCACCCCGCTGGGCCTGGGACTACGCCTACCAGTCAGCGGGTTACGTCAAGGCCTGGTTCGCGGACTGCTGAGTTGTCCGTGCGCGCGCTCGTCGGGAGACGACGATGTGCCTGCCCGGTGACTTCGGCGATCGTCTCGTAGTCGCTGTCGACATGCAGGATCGTCGCACCGTGCACCTCGGCGGTGGCGGCGATGATCAGGTCGGGGATCGGGAGGCGATGGGAACCGCGTTCGGCGAGTAGTTCTTGCACGGCCAGGGCACGGTCCATCACCTCCTCGGTCACCGGCAACCAGACCAGCGACTTCTGATGTCCGATCTTGGCGCGGTAGTCGGCGAGCGTCCGGGCCGAGTATCCGATTTCGAGTGCGGTCAGGTGGCAGGCGGCGACCAAGGAGCCTGGTTCCGCGGTGACCTGCGTGAAATCGGCTGCTGCGACGGGATCGCGCAGGACCCACTCGATTGCTGACATGTCGGCCAGCATGAACATCGTCCTCAGCGCCAGGCCCCCTTCATACCTTCGGGTGACAGGTCGGTGTCGGTGTCGCGGAACTGCTGCAGCATGTTCGCGACAGCCCGTCGGTTCGCGACTTCGCGCAGTGCCGCGTTGACGGTCGCCACCTTGGTCTTCGTCCCCAATTCTGCTGCTGCGAGGGCTAGGGCGTCGTCGTCGATGTCGATCAGTGTTCGGGACATTGCCCACCTCCGGATATCAAAACTATCGATCTGATGATATCAACCGCGTCCATGGCCGGAAAGCAGCAGCGCCCCGGATTCTCGGGGAATCCGGGGCGCTGCTGGTGTGCGGTTGTCAGTTCTTGCGGCCGGGGGCCTTGGCGCCGGACTTGAAGCCGAGGCCGCCGGGCTTGGCGGTCGGCGGGGCTACCGGTGGGGTGCCGTTGCCGTTGCCGTTGGTGGGCTCGGGCTGGGCTTCGGTGGTGGCCTTGTCCAGGGTCGGGGTTTCGGCCGGGGTGGCCGGGTCCGCCTGGGCTTCCGGTTCGGGGGCCGGGGTGGGCTCCGAAGCCGCGGGGGTTGCTGCCGGGGCCGCGGCGCCGGGGGCCTTGGGGCCGGGGCGCTTGAAGCCGGACTTCATGGCGAGGCCCTTGGCGGCGACGGTCGGCTTGGTTTCGGTGGGGGCCGAAGCCTGCGCCGGAGCCTCGGCTGCCGGGGCAGCTTCGGCGGTGGGGGCCGGGGTCGCTTCGGCCGCCGGAGCGGTGTCCGCGGCCGGGGCGGCTTCGGCCGGAGCCTTGGCGCCGGGGGCCTTCACGCCGGGGCGCTTGAAGCCGGACTTCATGGCCAGGCCCTTGGCGGCGACCGTGGGCTTGGTTTCCGACGGGGCCTCGGCGGCCGGAGCGTCGGCGGCCGGGGCCGCTTCCGCTGCCGGGGCGGCCGGAGCCGCGGGCGCCTTCGCACCCGGGGCCTTCGCGCCACCCTTCATGCCGAGTCCGCCGCCGGGTGCCTTGGCGCCACCCTTCATGCCCAGACCCTTGACCGGGGGAGCAGTGGTCTCGGCGGCCGGGGCAGCTTCGGCCGCGGGCGCCTTCGCGCCCGGCGCCTTGGCAGCACCCTTCATACCCAGGCCGCCACCGGGCGCCTTGGCGCCGCCCTTCATGCCGAGTCCGCCACCGGGTGCCTTCGCGCCACCCTTCATACCCAGACCCTTGGCCGGAGCGGCCTCGGCAGCAGGGGCAGCCTCAGCCGCGGGCGCCTTCGCGCCCGGCGCCTTGGCAGCACCCTTCATACCGAGTCCACCACCGGGTGCCTTCGCGGCACCCTTCATGCCCAGGCCACCACCGGGCGCCTTGGCAGCACCCTTCATACCCAAACCACCACCGGTCGGCGCGGCCTTCGGCGCGGCCTCAGCGGCCTCGGCCACCTCCGCGACGGGCTCGGGTTCGGGCTCCGGCTCGGGTTCGGCCTTCGGCTCCTGGATGACAACCAGGTTCGCCGACAACTCCGAGGCATCGACA
>NZ_JBAGKD010000010.1:0-225973 GCF_037034205.1 Nocardia sp. SSK8 | reverse complement strand
AACTTATGCTGCCGGTTGACAACTCGCACGTCCGATCTCCACACTAGCGGTAGGGCGTGGGCCTGAGGGGTTCGCTGCTAGCTGACCGAGCTGAGTTCACACGCGCATCAGGGGAGGTCGATGGCTGTCTTCATCAGCTACCACAGCAGCAAGCGGTCCGTCGTAGAACACATCGCCGGGTACTTTCAGCGACGGGGGATCACCACGTGGTGGGCACCGCGCGACATCCCACCGGGCTCGAAGTGGGATGAGGCGATCTCGGCCGCTATCCGAGAAGCTTCGGCGCTGGTGCTCCTGTTCTGTGCCGGTGCGGATTCGAGCGTTCACGTCAAGCGTGAGGTCTTGCTCGCTGACCGCGCGAAGATCCCTATCTACTGGGTGCGTCTGGAGCAGGTGGAGCCGGACAAGCTCGGCTACTTCCTCTCACCGACTCAGTGGGTGGATTGGTTGGACAGACGCGACGGCACGCTCGAGGGCTTGGTATCAGACCTACTGAACCCAGCAGTGGTTGGCCGGAACCTGGAAGTAGCCCAGGGTCGTCTGCAGGACAAGCCAGCGAAGGTCACGGGTTGGCCAGCGGGTGTCGTAGCGTTCGACAACGAGGCCCAAGCTGCCGAAGCCGCCGCGCATACCTATTTTCGGGCAGCCAATGAGATGCCACATCGTAGCGTCGTTCTCCCGACAGGCCGCGCCGGGACTCAGCTGTTCAACGCCATGCTGCGCATCGCCGATGAGTATCATCCGATGCCGTTCGGCTTCGCGCCGATCCTGTCCGATACCGAGACGTTCGGGGTTTTCGACCGCCACGATTCTTCACGTACACGACACGTCCTCGAGACCCTGGTCGAGCCCTTGGCGGACCGTGGCCTCGGTCCCGCGGCACGACAGCTTCAGCTGCTCTCGGGTCAGATCAATCAGAACGCCGACCCGCTACAGTCGACTCGGCGAACGCTGCGCATGTATCCGCCTGCCGTACACGGTATTTCGATATCTCCGGACGGAGAGGTGCTCGGGTACGAGGTCGGCGCATACACCGAACCGGACGATATCGCTGGTGACGGATGTCGGATCGTAGAGTTGAGCGAACACGGGCGCCGCTACATCGACCCGAATCAGCCGTCCCGTTCCGTCATCACGATCGGGTTGGCGGCAGCCATCGAGTGCGCGGCCCTGATGGTTCTCGCGTTCGACCGAAGCAAGTCACGCATCATCCACCAGATGTCGCATTTTCCGGCGACCGCGGGCGTGCCGGCAACCCTACTGAGGCACAACGCCGGCGCGGTGATCGTCACGACCAGACGAATCGCCGAGGAAGCCGAACTCGACCACGTCCACTATCCGATCTCGGCGAAGGCAGGTAGCGAATGGATCTTCAGCAAGTGTTTGTGAGGCCGACCCCCACCGTCGCGGTCGTGGGCATGGCGACCATCGACTACCTGTATGTTCTGGACAGTCACCCCGCAGAGGATAGTGAGAACCCGGTACGGCAGCACGAGGTCGTGGTGGGTGGCCCAGCCGGGCGCGGTGCCATCGCGGCCGCGCGGCTCGGCGGCGGGCGGGTGACCCTTTCGGCGATGTGCGGTACCGGCGTCCATGCCGATGTTCTGCGACGTGAACTGGACTACGAGCCGTTGACTATCAATTTGTCTGTGCGGCAACAGGAAAGTCAGCACTCGGCGGTGATCGTCACGGCCGACCGCGGCACCCGTACGACAATCTGGACACCGCAGCCTCGTGCTGATGCGGAGTTCATCGAGGCGTTGCCCGCGGTGTTCGCCGATGCGGACGCCGCCCTGCTCGACTGCACCGATCCGGCATTGAGCAGGGCGGCGGTCAGCCGTTGCCGCGAGTCGGGCGTCCCGGTCGTCATTGATACCGGCGGATACAAGCAGTCCAGCGAGGACTTGCTGGCCGGTGTCGAGTTCATCGTGTCGCCGGAGAAGTTCTTCGCGGGTCGGCACCCGGGAGAATCGCTGGAACGCAGTATGGCGAAGGTATACGAGGATTTCCAGCCGAGGGTTCTCGTCGCCACGCAGGCTGCACGTGGCGGCGTCTTCCTCGATGAGACCGGCACGCATCGCTATCGAGGTTTCCCTGTGGAGACAAGGGATTCGTGCGGGGCTGGAGATACCTTTCACGGTGCGCTCACCTGGGCGGTGGCGGCGGGTGCGGAGACCGCGACCGCGCTCGAGATCGCGTCCTGGGCGGCATCGCGGAAGTGCGCGGTCTTCGGTAATGGCGGGATCCCGGATCGCCACCAGCTGGAACAAGTCCTGGAGGATCTGATCGGGGGATAGCTCCGGGCGGGTTACTGGGTGTGTGAGGCGCGCCACATGGTGTGCTCGCGACTGATCGCTTCTTCGGCATCGGCGACCGCGGACGACCATTCCTGCTCGGTGTGGTCGCGTTCGAGCATGTCCCGGATCGTGCTCAGCTCGTGCGCGGCCACCGAGTAGGCGACCGCGGTGGTCGTGTGCTGACGGGCGGATGACCACGCGGCGAGGCCGGCAATCGTCGCGGCGACGATGCCTGCCAGATCGAAGTCGACCGCCCCCAGCGCCTTCGCCAAGGCCGCCGATATTCCGACGATTTCGAAACTGAGCGAGATGAAGCCGAACTGATTCGCCCGGCGGTAGTGGTATTCCGCTTTGGTCGCGTACCAGTACTGTTGCTCTAGTACCCGGCCCTCGTTGTACACAGCGCGGCGCTGGTCGAGGGGAAGCCGTCGCACTTCGCGCATGCGGTCACTGATCGTCCGACCGGTGGGTGGCGGGAAGTTCAGCGACCGCAGCGGACGCTGCAACCGACGTATCCGATCGACCAGTAGCTGATCGGCGGCAGCTGCTGGCATCCCGCTCGGAAATGGCGAACCGCCGACCATGTACTTCCAGGTCAGTGTCTTCACAGACTCGGCAAGCGCTCGACCCTCGTACCAATCCTGATCGGGCCGATCGCGAAGCTGCCAGACGTTCAACGCGAGCATCATCACGAACGCCACAGTCGTGACGATCGCGGCGGCATCGATGCCGTGTGAGCCCACATGAATGGTGAACGCGGCGAAGACGGCCGCGATGACGGCGAGAACCAAGCGCGCGCCGTGCGCGCGCAGGAATTGGAACTGCCCTCGCAGTGAGGCGGCGTCGGCAGATTGGTACAGAGCGGGAAAGTCCTCGGTAGTGAACACGAACCCGTCCGAATAGCCCCCAGACACTCGACGAGCGTAGCAGCGATCGCCCTGCACAGTTCGAGATCTGGTTGACCACAGAGTGTTTCACGACCTGTTCGTTGTGCGCAGTCCGGCAGCGCGCCGCAGCCGCGAACCGATCGCCTGGTGCGCGTGAACGCAGAACTCCCACCTGGCGTAACCGATCCTGGAGCTCAGTTGGAGGCCGCGCCAGCGTAGCTGCCCAACGGCAGAATCGCGCCGGTTCGGCCCCGTGCGTAATCGACGCCGCTGGACTCCGCTCGGTTGACCGCGTTGAGCAGCAGGTGCGCGATGCGGTCCGGTGCACCGTCCCACTCGTCCATGTCGTAGCCGAAGTCGACTGTCACTCCGTAGTTCTCGCGGAGTTCCGCGATCAACCTCGCGATGTCGTGCGTTGCCTCACGCAAGTCTTCAACGACCGCTTCAAAGCCGCGGGCGCGTACAAGCCACCCTCCCTCGACTGGAACAATTGTCGCGGTCTCCGGCATGGCATCGATCATCCCACGCGTGGAACGTCGACCGATGACGCCCGGCACGACGCGAGGACCCGCCGGATCGGATCGCTACTGCTCAGGGGGCCGCGTCGGGAAGGTTTTCCGCAGCGAACTCGGCTGCGGGTGGGCACAGGTACTTGATGCTCGCTCCCGCGACTACCTCCATGGAATGGAAGTCGTCCGATCGAGTGTTGGGCAGCATCGCGCTGCTGATATCGCCACTCGCGCTGTAGATCTGATAGCAGATCCTGCGGCCTTGGATGACGAGGTCGGTATCGGAGATGCCACCGCGGTCCACGCCGGAAACTTCGATGGAGCGCAGGAATCCGGGCACGTCCTCGGTCAGCGCATCGATCTGCCCTTGCACCCACGGGTCCGGACGGGGTGCGGCCTCGGCGATGCCTGCACAGAGCATCGCACCGAGCACGAGCGCGGCGAGTAGCGGCGAAACACTGCGGTGTAGCGGCATCAGCTCACCGTACCGGCGATGTCCGGTTGCTATGGGCAAGACCAGGGACTTTCGCCCATTCGAGATGTGTGGCACTCCAGCCACCGTGATCTCGGCCGGATTGTTGTGGAATCGAGAAGCTCGTGGCAGGACAGCGGCTGAACTGTCACGGACGGTCGAGAAGTGAACCGTCGGTAGGCGTCGACCGCGCAACCCGGTCGGTCCGACGCCGGCCCGCTCACCCCACCTCCGGGTGCCCGACCGTGCGGAGGGAGTTAGATTGGGACCTGCCGGGGAGGCACTCGGGGAATGCGGGGAAAGTATGAGAACGCGCGAGCTGGTCTACGCGACGGGCCTCTGCGTGGTGATGGCTGTCTCTGCCTGCGGCCACTCGGTCGAAGGATCGGCGGTCGCCGCGGAGACAACCAGCACAGTCGCGAACAACTGGAAGTCGCCACAGGGCACCTGGATCGGCACCTACGAATGCTCCCAGGGCACAACCGGATTGACATTGACGGTGCAATCCGAGATACGTGCCGAGTTCGATTTCTACCCAACACCGGACAACCCCACGGTCCCGTCGGGCCGCTTCAGTATGCGCTGGCGGGTCGATTCGGGCCGACTGGAATTCCGCCAATCGGCCTGGATCGACCGCCCGGGTTCCTACGTGATGGTCGACCTCGTCGCCGACCGCACCGACAGCACAACCACGCTGACCGGCAAGGTGATCGGCGGCGGCTGCACGACATTCCAATTGAGCCGCGACGTGTCCTGACCACGTCTCGGCTGCTCGCCGCGCAGCCGGTCCGCAGCTACGCCTGTGGTGTCGATGCCATCGAGGGCTCCGCGGTGATCCCGGCGGCGGCGAGGGTCCTGGCCGCGGCGGCACGGTCCGGTGGGGGCTCGAGTGGACTCTCGCTGCGCAGCCGGTCGAGCACCAGTGCGGCGTCCAAGCGGTAGGCTTCCGCGTCGGCGAGCAGACTGTCGACGCTCGGTCCGTCGGTGGGCTCGGTCAGGTGGGGGACGAGCGCACGGATCACCTTGTTCCGGTCGGCCAGGTCGGCCATACCGCAGTCCAGGCCGTCGTCGCGAAGGTCATCCGGGTAGGGCACCCGAGCCCATACGCCGTTCTCATACCAGTAGACACTGCCGACCTCGTACCCTTCGATCCGATCGCGCAGTTCCTCGTACGGCAGCCAGTCGGGTGCGCCCGCCAGCATGTCGATCGTCGGGTCATGCCACTTGACCTGGCTCGTTTCGTCCTCCCCGTACAGCACGAACCTGTCCGCACCCATCCGGGACAGGATCCACCAGGTGCAGCCGGAGTCGTCCCAGTGGAGACCATCGGCGTCGATCCAGTGGCCGCTGTAGTTGTCCTCCGCCGCGCCTTCCGCGCGAACCGCGGCGATCAGTGCCCATCGTGCCCACAGTATTTCGGCCTTCGGGAGGTCGGCCGGACGTCCCGGTCGGTGAATGGTCAAGGTAGCGGACTCCTGGCTAGTGGATCTGGTACTTCTCGATGGCGGACGATAGTTACTGTGCCAGTGCGTAATCGAGCAGTCACGCTCTGGTTGCGATGTGAATTCTCTGCACCTGCGCCAGCCCTGATGCCGGTCGACAGCACAGCTCTGCGTTGCGCGGTCCTCGGGATCTTGCACGACACCTGGCCGGAGCGCGCCGCCGTGCTGCGGTGCTCATGCACAGCTGCGGTGCCCTCTCGGTCGGCGCGCAGCGGCGGCCGCGGCTACGGCATCGTGGGAGGTAGCAATCACCTGGACGGCACTGGCGGGTAGAGCCTGATCTCGACCGTGGCGGCCAGCGGTTCCAACGTCGTCCTGATCAACGGGCCCATCTCTTCCCAGGTAAGTCCGCCGTGCCCGCACCCGAGTGCGGGGATTGCGATCGACTGAATGCCGTACCGCTCGACTGTCTCGACCAGGGCCGGTAGCGCGATTCCCTTGCCCATGACGCCGACGGTATTGACTGCGTTGACAAGGGCTTCGGTGTCGGCATCGAGGAGGTTGCCGGACTTTTCGAGGATCATGAGGTGAACGTACGAGGACCATCCGACAAGTACGGAGGTAGTCGACGACGGCAGAGCAGCTCCCCACCTCGGACGAATCATCGCGAGCGGTGTCATGCGCTGGAATTGGTGCGGTCTCAGGGGATCTGGCTACATCGGCGATGGATCAGCCGCAGGGGGCGGTATCGATATTCGCCCACAGTTCGGTAGCCAGCCAGGCGGCGGATTCGGTGGGGTCTTGGTCGACATCGATGCCTAGCACGTGGATGGTGCCCAGCTGGCGATCGCCGCCGCGGACCCGCAGTAGTCGACGTGCGTGGCCGTGTGTACGCGGATGCACGATCGCTGCCGCGCGGGACTCGTCGGGGGAATACCCGCTGATATAGGTGAGCAGTTGATGGGTATCGGCCGCTGAGATGGATTTGTCCTCGTAGCGCTTGTATTTCGCGTCGACCGGAAAACGTCGCGGAGTGGACGGGGACGCGAAGGTAACCACGATGTCCGGGCGGAACGTGCGAGGGGACAGGTCACCGGACACGGTGATCTTGGCCGCGGTGGTGGCCGTGGCTGTGCGCGAGCCAGGTGGTGCGGAGTCGGCGATGAGCCGGGCAACCGCCATCTCCCAGACACTGGGGAGGTGCAGCAGGAGGCTCTCGGCGCCGGAGCCGATGTCGGTGAGCAAGTCGGCGACACCACCGGCGCGCAGGATCAGCCCCGCCCAAGTGTGGGCCGGGCGATAACGGAGGTTCAGCCGGTTGTAGGTGGCCCGAGACAGGGCGTCGATGGCCCCGGACACGCGGCCGGTAGCGGGAAAGCCGGTTGCCAGCGTCGACAGCCGTTGTGCGAGTGCGGGATCGGCGACCGTCACCCGGGCGACATCGAGGGCGTGGCCGCAGATCTCGTTCTCCCAGATGGACGGGCTGCGGTCGAACGTGTCGTGGTGGAGCTGATCGAGCAGTCCGTAGCGCCGGGTGGCTTGGGTGACGGCGTCGAACCGGCCGCGCAGCACCGGGGCGAGCTGATGGTTGCGGACGTAGTCCCGGCGTAGTCCGTCGCGGAGCAAGATCTGGCATTCGTGTGCCAGGGCGGTGGCGACGATATCGGCGAAACCGGTTGGCGAGACGGTCCAGTCTCGCGCGGTCGCGTCGTGTGGGACCGGCACGGCCAGGGCGTAGCACAGCCAGCGGATCAGGGACTCGCCGGTGAAGGCGAGCTTCGGCTCGATCACGAGGCGGACGCGATCCAGGTTGAGGATGCCGACGGTGGCATCCGCCTTCAGCCGCCAGCCCGCGCGGGACTCGTCCACGGTCATGCGGCCCTGTGCTTGGAGCGCCCGCAGCCGGAGGAGATCGCTTGGGGTGAGCAGACTTTCGGGAACCTGCGCGGATCCGTACTCGCGCAGCCGGACCTCGCGCCGTTCAGTCATCGACCGCGGCGCCGCTCGTAGTGAACTCGGCGGCCAGGGCGGTCGGCAGGTCGGCGACCGTGATGATCTTGGGTCGACCGGTCGTGGGGTCGACCAGCGTTCCGAGTACACGGTGCAGCAGTTCTGCCCGACCCGTGCAGTAGTCCTCGAGCAGCGGCACGATGTCGTGGTAGTAGGCGGCCGCGAGCTCTTCTTCGGTCGAGACCGGGAGGCCGTTGTGGAGCAGGTAGGCATGGCCGATCTGATGGTCGGCGTCGAGATGCGCGGCGATGCGATCGTTGAGCGTGGACAGCAATTCGGAGAGATCGAGGGGACCGATGGTGCCGGAGACGATTTCGGGGTCCGGGCCGACCTGAACGAACGCGAAGCGACGGCGAATCGCCGCGTCGAGGTGGCCGACACTGCGGTCGGCGGTATTCATCGTGCCGATGATCTGGACGTTGGGCGGCACGGTCAGGACCCGCTGACTGATCGGCAGATCGACGCCGAGGCCGCGCTTGTCGGATTCCAGCACGGTGATCAGTTCGCCGAAGATGCGGGGCAGATCGCCGCGATTGATCTCATCGATGATCAGCAGGAACAGGTCGTCGGCAGCCGCGGATGCTTCGGCGCAGAGCTTGTGGAACAGTCCGTCGGTGAGTTCCAGGTGCAGTCCCGCGGCGCCGGGATGATGCGCCGGTTTGAAGCCTTCGACGAAATCCTCATAGCCGTAGGAAGGGTGAAAGGTGACCAGGCGGACGCGGCCGGTGTCGAGCAGCTCGGTGACAGCGGCGTTGCGATTCGGTCCGTCGATGTCAGTGGATCGGCCGTGGAGGGCGAGGGCGACATTGAGGGCGAGGCGAGTCTTACCGGTGCCGGGTGGACCATGCAGGATGACTTGGCCTTTTCGGTGCAGAGCCCCGGTGACCGCGGAAATGGATTCCGGCAGTTCGGCCTCGTCGCGCGCCGCAGCCTGTTCTCGCGCGGAACTGGTCAGCTCGGCGAACAGACTGTCCGAGACTTTGACGATGGTGCGACGCCAGCCCTGCGGGGAATCCAGCCGCCGCGCGAAGCTGGTGTCCCATTCGACGGGAACCACGTGTTTGCAGTCCGTGCGTGTGTCGTCGAATCGATACCCGCCGGTGACGGTGCCGACCGCGAGCACGGTGGACATCCCCTGGTTGGCGATGATCCGATCGCCGGGCTCCAGATCGCGGTAGGCGAGCAGGTTCTTCGCGCTGCTGATCGTGCCGTTCGGCCACAGCGCGGTGAACGCCTCTTTGAGGTCGGTGTCGCTGGTGTATTGCGAGAGGTCACCGAGTTCGTCCCAGCCGACACAGATGTAATTGCCGTCCCGGCAGTCCTCCCAGTATTTCGCCTGCTCGCCGGGCGCGATCTTCCAGATGGGGCGGCTGGGTTCGCGGGGATCGAAATTGTCGTAGAGGAATTGCATCAGTTCGTGCGGTGCCCAGGTGGCCAGCTCCGGATCCCGCTGCACCAGCCCGAGCAGCTGGCGATTCGCTCGCCAGGCGGTGGCACCGCGTTCCGGGACGCCACCGAGACGAGCGATGAAGCTGCGCAGGTGCGAACCCGAGAAGATCGGCAGGAAGTGCTGCGGGAAATAGGTCGCCAGCGATTTGGTCACCAAGGACGGACCGGATCGCAGCGCGTCGAGGTCGTCGAGCTCGTCGAAAGCCTCGCGGGCGACCGCGTCGAACGCGGCCACGAACTGTCCACGCAGTCGCTTCCACCCCGTCTCCAGGTCCGATCCGAGCTGCGGAGCCAGGTTCCACTCGCCGGAACTACGCCGGAAGATGATGTGCTTGCGCGCACTGCCGCCCCCGATGCCACCGAGATCGACCGTGTCGAACTCCATCAACCGGCAGTAGGTCCCCGGCCCACATCCCAGCGCATAGCGCTCGACCGCGAGGGCAGGCCAATCCTCGAGCGGGAACTCGGCGAGGACGCGTTTGCGTTGCTGCTCGGCGTTGGTGACGCGGTAGGCGACTCGGCTGCGGTCGAAGGAAGCGATCGCATCGGAGAGTTCCATCTGTCTTCAGTCCTACGGTCGGATTCGCGGTGGTCATCGGATGCTATCCGCCCGAGGTCGCTCACCGCTTCGCCCGCCATGGTGATGATGTCGGTGCAGACCAGGGTGCCGCGAAGCATTGACGTAATGATTACGTCAATGGGTTACGTGATCATGCTGTATCCAACCCTGTGTACCCAGGACAAGCCGCCCCACGTGCGGTTACGTATCGATCGCGTAGCGGTGGTGTGTCTTCTGAATCCTCCCTGTAGCCGGGATCGTGATCGGCAATGGAAATCTGCCCACGGAAGGCAATCACCTTGCACCAGTTGGCTACTCACCCTGTGCCCGAGAACCCCGTTCACGAGCGAGATTCACTGCTTCACCGCGCTGTCGACGTCGGGCTGCGGTTCAAGTCGAGGGCAGAGATCTTCGGTCGGCGCGGCAGCCCGCACGAGATCCGCGATCTACTGCTGACGGATCTGCCCGCCGAGCCGCTGACAGACGACGCGGTGATGGGGGACTTCGTGGCCCGGGTTCTCCCGTTCTGCAAGAACGAGGCATCACCACGGTTCATGGGCTTCGGAGACACCGGCGACGATCCGCTCGCTCTCGCGGGCACGATGCTCGCGGCGCTGACGCAGCAGAACATGATCAACCAGTCGTTCGACAGCCCGAGCGCGACCTTCATCGAGATTGCGGTATTGCGCTGGCTGCGTGATCTACTCGGGTATCCAAATCCGGCGGTCAGCGACGTGCGCACCGTGTGGGACGTCGGCGGCATGGTCACTTCGGGTGGGACTACCAGCAACACGGTGGCGATGATGCTCGCACGGGAAGCCAAGGCGCCGGAGACGATGCGAACTGGTGTCACCGACCCGCGCCGAATGGCGGTGGTTGTCCCGCAAGGCATCGGGCACTACAGCGTGAAGGCGGCGCTGACATGGATCGGATGTGGAGCGCACGTCATCGAGGTCGGCACCGACGGGTTCCGGTACGACAAGCGCGAACTCGCTCGGACGCTTCGCCGCCACCGAGAGCACGTGATGGCGGTGGTCGCCTACGCCGGCGACAGCAGGACACAAACTGTCGACGATCTGCGCTCGGTGAACGAGATCGTCCGGGAGATCAGTCCCGGAATCTGGTTGCATGCCGATGCCTGCTGGGGGCTGCTGGCCGCTTTCAGCGCGGGCATGCGGGAGAAGATCGACGGCATAGCCGAATTCGACAGCATTACGGTCGACCCTCACAAGATCATGGCCGTTCCCTACGGGCTCAGCGCACTGTTGGTTCGTCAACCAGCTGTCATCCGGACGATCTCGACGTACTCGGATCTGATCATGCAAGAAGACTTCGCCTTCGGGCAGGTCACTCCATTCATCGGCACCAAGGGCTGGATGTCGTTGAAGTTGTGGATGATGATGCTCGGCCGCGGCAGAACCGGGTTGGCCGCACTGGCCGACCACCGAGCGACCTTGGCGCGACGCTTCGCTGCCCTCGTAGATGACCATCCCCGCCTGGTTCGTCTCAATGATCCAGACCTCGCGGCGGTCGTGTTCGCGTACCTGCCATCCGGCATCAGCCCCGGTGCTATCGACGATGAAGGGCTTCGCGATGTCAACGACTTCAACATCGCGATTCACCAGCGAATGCTCGCGGAAGGACAGTGGCACCTGCATCAGTTCACCCTGCCCGACGACCTGGGACGTCTTCGAAAAGGCGCGATCGTGTGCCCGCTGCGGTTCATGGCGAACAATCCGCAGCTCACGGAGGACCACATGCGTGAAGTCCTCGCCTACCTCGACCACCTCGCGCTCGAACTGGAGGAAACGGCATGACCGACAAGACCTTCCGTGCTGTCTACGAGACGGTCGGCACCTACGACGAACTGCTCTTGCGCCACTACTACGGTGGCACCGAGGACGTCGACCTGGTCGCGGATTGGCTGACCGAGCACTACGCCGCACCGGCCGCCACCTTGCACGTGGCCGAATTCGGCTGCGGTACAGGCCGAATCACTGACGCCTTCGCGCCATACGCCGCCCGAATGGTGCTCGCCGACTACAGCGAAATCATGGTGTCCGCCGTCACCCAGAAGTTCCCCGCTGCCGAAACGATATGCGCGGATACCAGTGACGCTGTCGCGCGGCTTCTTGCAGCCGGGCAGGCGGGGGCCTTCGACCTGGTCTCCGCGTTCTGGTCGTTGAGCTATCCGATTGGCGAGTTCTTCGAGGAGCTCTCATCCGTGGGCGTCCGACTTCGGGACGATCAAGCGGGCGCCGCTGACCAGGCTGGCGAGTTCGTGCACGACCTCGTTCAGCTGGTCGCGCCGGGTGGGCACCTGTTGGTGATGTTGTTCGATGCGGAGAGTCCTGAACAGCAGTTGGTTACCAGGGCGTGGGAGAAGGTCGCGCCGTTCCCGCGGGGCGGGCGCGCGTACACGCGCCACGTTCTGATCGATGCGCTCCGTGCCGCCGAGAGCCGTGGGGAGGGAACTCTGTCTCACCTCCGGCTCGGAGGAGTGGCGTGGGCGCCCGATCGGGAGGCTGCCCGAGAGTGGTTCTTCGGAGTGCATTTCAAACACCATCCCCAACTACTGGAAGACCGTGAGGTAGCGCGGGAGGTCGAGGACTTCCTCGACCGCTACGAGATGGCGAGTGGCGGTGTCGCGATTCCGAGTGGAGTTCACTTCATCGACTTCCATGCAGTCGCCCACCCGTACGCGTCACTTCCGATCGGTATCGATTCATGACCCCGGAACTCTTCGCCGCGGCGGCGGAGGTATGCCGCAAATTCGCGCCACAGCGCGGCTACGGGCTGGTCTACGGCTCGCAAGCCGCAACCGGCGAGTCCCGGTCGGACCTCGACCTTGTCATCGTCGGACGCTCCCGCCCAGGGTGTCACCACATGACCGAGCTCGTTGCCGCGGTGTGCGGGCTCCATGTGGATTTCGACCTTCTCACGGACACCGAGGTCGACTATGAGACAAAGCTTTTTGCGACCTACGCGGATGTCTGTTGCGCGGTCGAACTGCGGTGCTTTCCTCGCAGACAAGGAGTGCTGAACTCAGCTCCCGTGGTTGCCGAGCCTGACTGGTTGAACTCCTCGGAGTTCGCGCAACGTCTAGTGCTCAATGCGCTGACCAGCGAACATGTCTTCCTGGGTGGAGACGTGCAGCGCTACCGCGCCGACCGATCGCGAGCGGAGCGGGCTGTTGCGTCGTTGGCGCTGGCCATGGTGGCCAAGCCCGAGGTCACCATCCAGGACGCTGTCGCGGTACTCACTCGATCTCCCGAGGGCGCGCGGGGCAAGGACTTCCTCGGCTACCAACCGACCGCCCGCTTGTATTCGACGATCCAGTCCGGCTTCGCCGCGCTGGCCGCGGCGAACGTGGTCGAATTCGTCGACGGCGCAAGATTCCGGAGATGCCGTGAACTGGGTGGTGTGGTCGGCCCAATCCAGGCCGCATGAGAAACCTGCGACAATAGCCGCACTATCCCCATTCGAAAGGAATCGAAGGTGAGCTCTGCCGGTGTTGTACCGCTGCTCGGACGTGTCGCTACCGCTGTGTCGGAGGCGATCGCCCGAGTCCGTCCGGAAACGGCGGATGCGGACCCGGTAGTGCGACGATCCGACCGCGCCGATTTTCAATCCAACGCCGCGTTGCCACTGGCCAAGCGAGTGGGAGTGCCGCCCGCGCAACTCGGTGGCGAGCTCGCTTCCTCCATCGATCGGACCGGGGGCGTCATCGCCGACGTGCAGGTGTCGGGCCCGGGATTTCTGAACATCACCCTGGCCGACTCCGCGGTGTGGGAATCCGTGACAGTCCGACTGGCAGACGACCGGCTGGGCATCCCCGCCACGGAGGACGGACGCCGGGTGGTCATCGACTACTCGGCACCGAACGTGGCGAAAGAGATGCACGTCGGACACCTCCGTACCACCATCATCGGCGACAGCCTCGCCCGGATCTTCGGATTCCTCGGCGCCGATGTGGTGCGCGCCAACCACCTCGGTGACTGGGGCACGCAGTTCGGCATGCTCATCCAGCATATCGACGAGCATCCCGAATCGCCTTGGCACACTGAGGAACTCGACGCCCCTACCAGGTCGGTGTCGGCGTTGGACGCGCTGTACAAGGCCGCACGCGCTCAGTTCGACGCCGACTCGGAGTTCGCCGATCGGGCGCGAACCCGAGTGGTCGCACTGCAGGCCGGCGACCCCGACACCGTCGCTCGGTGGCGGGAGATCGTCGCGGAGTCGGAGAAGGCGTTCGGCGCCATTTATGAGCGCCTCGGTGTCCTGCTGACTCCCGATGACTACGTCGGGGAGTCGTTCTACAACGACCAGCTGGCCGTGACGGTGGCCGAGCTCGTCGACAAGGGCGTGGCGGTCGACAGCGACGGTGCCGTCGTCGTCCTGTCCGAGCAGGTCAATGGCCCGGACGACAAGCCCGCCGTGTTGATGGCTCGCAAGCGTGACGGCGGCTACGGCTACGACAGCACCGATCTGGCGACCATCCGGTACCGGATCGCCGCACTGCACGCGGATCGGTTGCTGTATGTCACCGACTCGCGCCAGGCCCTGCACTTTCAACTGATCTTCGAGGCCGCCAGGCGGGTAGGTTGGTTGACCGACACGATCCAGGTCGACCACGTCGCTTACGGAACGATTCTCGGACCGGACGGCAAGCCGTTCAAGACTCGTGCGGGCGGCACGGTCCGGCTGATGGATCTCCTCGACGAGGCGGTAGCGCGCGTCCGCACCGTGGTCGCCGAGAAGAACCCGGAACTCGCGTCAGCCGACCTCGACACCATCGCCGAGCAGGCGGGCATCGGGGCGGTGAAGTACGCGGATCTGTCGACCTCCCGAGTCAAGGACTACACGTTCGACCCTGTTCGAATGACGTCGCTCAACGGCAACACCGGTGTCTACCTGCAGTACGCCCACGCTCGGGTTTGCTCGATCCTCCGCAAGGCTGACATCGCGGGTCCTGCCGCGGTCGACACGAA
The DNA here is from genome assembly GCF_037034205.1 of Nocardia sp. SSK8. Taxonomy (NCBI): domain Bacteria; kingdom Bacillati; phylum Actinomycetota; class Actinomycetes; order Mycobacteriales; family Nocardiaceae; genus Nocardia; species Nocardia sp. SSK8. Next base: position 211,357 of record NZ_JBAGKD010000010.1, on the reverse strand, counting down.
CGGCCCGTTGGAACCGGCCGAGCGCGAACTCGCGTTGGTCCTCGATGGGTACGGGACAGTCCTGCGGGAGGTAGCCGAGGCACTAGAACCGCACCGGCTGGCCGGATACCTCTACGATCTCGCTCGCACCTATACCACGTTCTACGATTCGTGCCCGGTGATCTCCGCTGAGGAATCGATCCGTTCGAACCGAATTGCGCTGTGCCAGTTGACAGCTCGAACCCTTGAGCTCGGTTTGGGACAGCTGGGCATCGCCGCGCCGCAACGAATGTGAGCTGTCGGCCGGACGCACACCGTCGTGGAGTTGTGTCCGGCCGGCGGAGCCGTACACTCCCAGGCAGGGAGTTCGATATCGAGAGGTAGGCCGACCAGGGATGACTTCCAATGGTCCATTTCCCCGGCACCTGCCGGACTCGACAGCGGATCCCGAGGCCATCTTCCGGAACGACTGGGCGGCCTTCGCCGAACTCGAACATCTGCGCGACCACTGGCGCGTGAAGCAGTGGTCGCCCGGGCGCACCGGGTACTACTGGTACTTGACGTTCGATGACCCGGATCTGGTTGACTTCGCCGCGGAATGTCAGAACAGTCTCGGCATAGCGGGTATCGACCCGGTGCCATCGGACGGTTTGCACCTCACGATCAGCAGCGTCGGCGATACAACCACCGTCGCCGGTGAACAGATAGAAGCCCTGGTCTCGACTGCTCGCGAACGACTTTCGGATGTGAAGCCGTTCGATCTGACCATTGGTCCGCTCAGTGGATCTCGAAGCGCGATTCGATTCTCGGTGGCGCCGTGGGATCCGCTGCTCGACCTGCATCGAGTTCTGTCGGCCTGTTCCAACGAGTCTTCGCCGGAACAGGCGCCTCGCGATGTATCAGGTTGGTCGGCGCGGTTCCGGCCGCACCTGGGCATCGCGTACAACAACACTGACCGCGCCGCGGCAGAGGTCATCGCCGCGGTCGCGGCTCTGCGGGGACCCGAGCGAGTTTCTGTGCGGGTCGACACTGTTGAGCTCGTCGTTCTCCGGCGAGAGGGGCGCTGCTATCGGTGGGACACACGTGCTGCCCTCGCGCTGGGCGGCTAACGAACGCTCTCTGGGGCAATGAGCGGTCGCGAGGCTCGCCGCCATTGCGTCAATCGTTCGATGTAGTCCTGCGACGGTTTGGGATAGTTGGCCTCAAGGAGAGCGCCGAGCTCGTTCGCTCGCTGCCACACTGACCGGATCGGCCGCTCCGCCGAAGCGTCGAGCGCCTCGATCCCGAAATAAACCGCCTGTTCGATTTCTGGGGAACGCTGGAGAGTGAGCGCAGTCGCCACATCCAAGCTCACCAATGCGCGGCTCCAAACCGAGTCCGACTGCGACACATACTCGTTGACCAAGCTCCCGTACTCGAGTGCTTTGTCGAATCGCCCGGCGGAGAGGAATGCCGTCGCGGCGTTGGCCAGCAGGCGGGCCTTGCCGTACGGACTGAAGGTGAGTGCTGGAGTCAGGCCTGGCGTGACGTTCATACGATCAGCCAGCGCCATTGCCTGCTCGACCGAGCGCTCGACGTCGGCGGTGTCGCCCAGTTTTCCCTGTGCGCGAGCCAACCCGTTGGAGTACAACCGGATCGTCTGAGAGCCTGTCTTGGCCATGGCGATTCCTTGCTCCGCCAGCGCTGCGGCTTCCGCGAAATCTCCTGCGTAGTAAACGCAGAAACTCTCAGTTGACTTCACCCAGGTCAGCATTTCGTGGTCATCGGTGAACGAGGCCATCACTTGAGCCTCGTGGCAGTACATCCGCGCGGTGCCGAACCGACCACAGTTGACCGCCATGTACGCGAGGACACCGGAGATTCGGGATGCTATCCGGTAGAGACTCTCGACGTGGGCTGGGTGACGTCGTTGCTGAAGAAGGAGGTTGGCACGCTGCCGAAGCTCTCGGGCCTCGACAGCGAGCACGCGTGGCCCCTCCGCCTCGTACCGGTCGACGATGTCATCGAGCGCGAGGCGGAACCCGTCCACGAGGTCGCCGTCTCCACAAACCCCGGAAAGATCCTGAAGCTGACCAATTATCGCGTCCGGCTGATCGAAGCGTGATGCTCTCGCAGTCGACGTCGTGCACCCTGGATCGGCGAGAGCGCTGTCGAACCTACTGCGTTGCTCGCCATCGAGACGCTGAAGCAGGGTATCCATCGCCGCTGCGTACTGATTGGTGAGAGTTATTGTCGCGCCGCGCTTCTCCCACTTGCGGACGACTGCTTCTGTGAAGCCAAGCCGATCAGCGAGCTCGGCCTGAGTCAGCCGAAGCGCGGCGGTCCGAATCGCACGTACCTCGACGCCCGTCCAAGCTCCTACCGTCACGATGCCCCCGATCGCCTCGTGCTGACGCCTACCGGTACGAGGGTAGAACGCCCCTCACTCCCTGTCACTGTCGTGGCTGGGCATGTCGCACCAGATAGCCCAAAGCGGTCCCAAATCCGTGACGGTTTAAACTTCCTGGAGTACTAGATCCTGTTCCCTGAGCGCAGTGGGATTGCCAGCCGGTTCCGAGTCCAGCGCCGGTTCGTACTGCGGCACGGGTCTGTAGATGTCCGAGCATGTCCACGAAGCGGCCTTGTGGACGGCGTTCGGAAACGATGCCGTGTTGGCCGCCCAGCTTCGGTGCCTGCTTCGCGCTGCCTTCGGAAACGTGCACCTGGTCTTCGGTGTCGTCCCGCTCGGCGCCGGAACACTTCCTCCCGCACGTGGAGGGCGTCGGCGAGTCGGGGGATGACGGGCGGATGACGTGAGTCGCCTCTGGAAACCGGTGTATGGAACTCATGGCTCTTATATGACCTCTGACGCTGGACGTCGGATGATCTTCGTCGACAGGGGGTACCGGGTCTCCAGAGCAGGCGGGGCATTCGCTTCCTGTCGGCGGCCGCCGGTAGCCTGACTCCACCACCTCACAGCAACCGAATCGCGCCGTAGCGCGGAGGAGAACAACTTCAACATGGCACCCACGACCAAAGAAGGGCAGCGCGCTGAGCTGCACAAGACGATCTGGCGGATCGCGAACGATCTGCGCGGCAGCGTCGATGGGTGGGACTTCAAGTCCTACGTGCTGGGCATGCTCTTCTACCGGTACATCTCCGAGAACCTCACGGCCTATATCAACAAGGGTGAGCACGAGGCGGGTGACGAGTCGTTCGACTTCACTCGAATGCCTGACCCGGAGGCGGAGTTTGCTCGCGACGAGGTGGTCGCTGAGAAGGGATTCTTCATCCTGCCGTCCGATCTGTTCGCCAACGTCCGTAGGCAAGCTGTGGACGACGAGGACCTCAACGAGACGCTTGAGCGGGTATTCAAGAACATCGAAGGATCGGCACTCGGCACTGACAGCGAGGACGACATCAAGGGGCTGTTCGATGACCTCGACGTCAACAGCAACAAGCTCGGCTCGTCGGTCGCCAAGCGCAACCAGAAGCTGGTGAAGCTACTCGACGCGATCGGCGACCTGCCGCTGGGGCGTTTCGAGGACAACTCGATCGACCTGTTTGGCGACGCCTATGAGTACCTGATGCAGATGTACGCGGCTAACGCTGGCAAGTCGGGTGGCGAATACTATACGCCGCAGGAGGTCTCCGAGCTGCTGGCGCGCATCACCGTGGTCGGCAAAAAGCAGGTCAACAAGGTCTACGACCCGGCGGTCGGTTCCGGGTCGCTGCTGCTGAAGTTCGATAAGGTGCTCGGCAAGAACAACGTCCGCCAAGGGTTCTTCGGTCAGGAGATCAACTTGACCACCTACAACCTGGCGCGGATCAATATGTTCTTGCACGACGTCAACTACGCCGACTTCAACCTCGCCCACGGCGACACCCTGATCGACCCGCAGCACTGGGACGATGAGCCGTTCGAGGCGATTGTCTCCAACCCGCCGTATTCGATCAAGTGGGACGGCGACTCCAACCCGCTGCTGATCAACGATGAGCGCTTCGCGCCGGCCGGTGTGCTGGCGCCGAAGTCGAAGGCTGATCTCGCCTTCACGATGCACATGCTCAGCTGGCTGGCCGTGAACGGCACTGCGGCGATCGTCGAGTTCCCCGGCGTGCTGTATCGCGGGGGAGCGGAGAAGAAGATCCGCAAATACCTCATCGACAACAACTACGTCGACGCGGTCATCCAACTTCCGTCGGACCTCTTCTTCGGTACCACGATCGCGACCTGCATTCTCGTTCTGAAGAAGTCGAAGAAGACCAATGACGTGCTGTTCATTGGCGCATCGGCAGAGTTCAAGCGCGTGGGCAACAAGAACAAGCTGCTTGAGGAGCACCAGGCGCGGATTCTCGAAGCATTCACGACGCGCGAGCCGGAAGACCACTTCACCAAGGTCGTCAGCAACGAGGACATTGCGGCCAACGACTACAATATTGCCGTATCGTCGTACGTGGAGGCGGAGGATACGCGCGAGGAAGTCGACATCGCGGAGCTGAACGCCAAGATCGCGCGCATCGTGGCGCGCCAGGCCGAGCTTCGCACAGCGATCGACGAGATCGTAGAGAGTTTGGAAGTAGGGGGACATGAGGTTGTCTGATTTGCTCTCAAAAGCGCCCGATGTGACGGCAGCCCAAGTCGAGGGATTCCTTTCAGATCGTCCGCTCGGCTGGGGGAAGCATAAGAAAATCCGGGTTGGGAAAGTCATTCACAACTTTCATTGCCACGAGTGCAATGATGTCAGACCATTTGAGTCGGCCGATGAACTCTCATGCTTGGGTGTGGGGGATAACCAAATCAGCATCGACGCGACGTTGCGTTGCATGGTGTGCCGTTCGTCGGTAGAAACCTGGTTCTTGGTTGCGTCGAGCGGGATGCTCCATTCCAGGGCGCCGGAGGTGCACGTCGAGAGATATACCGAGAATCTAAGAGAGCGGGCGGAACGTGTCGATGTTGCGGCCGGTCCGTTCTCGGAGCTTGTTAAGCGAGCGCATCTCGCATATGAGAGCGGACTTGGTGCTGGATCTGTAATCTACCTTCGCAAGATCTTTGAAAAGGTCACCTGGGAGGTTGCCGAAATCCTCGGAGTCGAGACCATGAGGCAGAATGGGAATCCACGCCCCTTTTCTCAGGTGCTTGAAGAGGTAAATGCAAAGCGTAGCATTATTCCCCAGCGCTTCTCTAGTGACGGGTATAAGTTGTTCCGAGAGCTTAGTGGAATTATCCACGGCGACTCAAGTGAAGTGGAGGCACTTCAAAAATTCAAGCCGTGTCTCCAGCTGGTGCTCGGAGTCGTCGAGGAAGTCAATAGAGATAACGTGGTTGCTCAAGCCATTGATGAACTTGGATGGAGTGTTGAGAATGTTGGCGCGCTTGCGCGAGGGGATGTGTGAATATGACTCCTATCGAGGAACTGATCCAGGAGCTGTGCCCGGACGGCGTGGAGTTTAAGCGGCTCGGAGAGTTCGCAGAGCTCGTGCGCGGAAACGGCATGCCCAAGAGCGTTCTCGTAGACGAGGGAGTAGGGGCCATACACTACGGGCAGATCTATACCCATTACGGAGTATGGGCGACCGAGACACTGTCCTTCGTAGCGCCTGACACGGCGGTCAAGCTCGCAAAGGCTGATCCAGGCGATCTAATCATTACGAACACGAGTGAGAACATCGAGGATGTCGGCAAGGCTGTTGCATGGCTCGGTACGGAGCAGATTGTCACTGGTGGGCACGCCACAGTGATTAAGCATGGCCAGGACGCGAAGTTCCTGGCGTACTGGTTTGCCTCGGCTGAATTCTATGTCCAGAAGCGAAAGCTTGCTACAGGAACGAAGGTTATCGACGTATCGGCAAAGCAGTTGGCGACTGTCCGAATTCCTGTGCCGCCTCTCAAGGTTCAACGAGAGATCGTGCGAATATTGGATAAGTTCACTCAGCTGGAAGCGGAGCTGGAAGCGGAGCTGGAAGCTCGACGCGCCCAGCTCGCGTACTACCGCGGCGCGGCTCTCAGTGGCGATGAGCCGGTAACTCAGACGGTAGTCCTGGGCGATATTGCGGAGTTCAGGTATGGATTCACCGATAAAGCTGCGGATACAGGCACACATCGCTTTCTGCGGATCACTGATATCAATCCGCAAGGCAAGCTGTCTGCCGATGGCGCAAAGTTCGTTTCTCCTGGCAATGACGCTTCCGAGTACGTGGTTCAGCCAGGGGATCTCCTGATGGCTCGCACCGGTGCAACATACGGGAAGACTATGCTCGTCAGCTCTGGGGAGCCAGCAGTTTATGCGTCTTTCTTGATCCGTATCAGGTTCAAGGAAAACCGGATGCTGCCCGCGTTCTACTGGCACTATGCGCAAAGTGCTGCGTACTGGGAACAGGCTAACTCCTTGGTGAGCACAGCAGGTCAACCGCAGTTCAACGCGAACGCACTGAAGCGGGTTCGCGTTCCGGTGCCCGCGCTTGAGCAACAGGCAGCGATCGTTCGTACGCTCGACAAGTTCGATGCGCTCGTCAACGATATCAGTATCGGTCTCCCTGCCGAGCTCAACGCCCGTCGCAAGCAATACGAGTACTATCGCGACCGTCTGCTGACGTTCAAGGAGTTGGCGGCATGAGTGACGCACAGGTACGCAAGTTCGACCCGATCGCGATCTCCTCGGAGAGTACGGTCGTCGCCGAGTATGTCCCCGCTCCTGCGAAGGCTGAGGCGTACCAGTCGGAGGCCGCGCTTGAGCGCGAGATGATCCGCCTGCTGGAGACGCAGGCGTATGAGTACCTCCCGATCACTTCCGAGGCGCAGCTGGTCGCGAACCTTCGGATGCGGCTGGAGAAGCTCAATAGGATGATCTTCTCGGACGCGGAGTGGGAGACGTTCTTCACGACCAAGATCGCCGGACAGAATGACGGCATCGTCGAGAAGACCGCGCGCGTCCAGGAGGATCATGTCCAGATCCTGAGGCGTGACGATGGTTCGACGAAGAACGTCTCGCTCATCGACAAGAAAAACATCCATAACAATCAGTTGCAGGTCATCAACCAGTACGAGGTGGGCGGGGGTGCGGGTGGCGCGAACTACGCGAACCGTTACGACGTGACGGTGCTCGTCAACGGCTTGCCGATGGTGCACATCGAGCTGAAGCGCCGGGGCGTAGATATCCGTGAGGCGTTTAATCAGATCGATCGGTACCAGCGCGATAGTTTCTGGGCGGGGTCGGGTCTGTTCGAGTACGTGCAGTTGTTTGTCATCAGTAACGGCACGCTGACGAAGTACTACTCGAATAGCACGCGCGCGAAGCGTCTCGACGAGGCCAAGAAGGCGAGGGGCGCGGCCAAGGGAAAGCAGTCGAGCAACTCGTTCGAGTTCACCTCCTGGTGGGCGGATGCGAACAACAAGCCAATCGCGGAGCTGACGTCTTTCATCGGGACGTTCTTCGCGAAGCACTCGCTGCTGAGTATCCTCACGAAGTACTGTGTGCTCACGGCCGACCGCGACTTGCTGGTGATGCGCCCGTACCAGATCGTCGCAACTGAGCGGATCTTGCAGAAGATCGACATCTCCACAAATTACAAGAACCTTGGCACAGTCGAGGCTGGCGGTTACGTCTGGCACACTACCGGGTCGGGCAAGACCCTGACGTCGTTCAAGGCGGCGCAGCTGGCATCGAAGCTGCCTGATGTTGCCAAGGTGCTCTTCGTGGTCGACCGCAAGGATCTGGACTATCAGACGATGAGGGAGTACGACAGGTTCGAAAAGGGCGCGGCGAACTCGAACGCGTCAACGGCGATCCTGAGGAAGCAACTCGAGGATCCGAACGCGCGGATCATCATCACGACGATTCAGAAACTGTCGACGTTCATCAGAGCCAACAAGGGCCACGAGGTGTTCTCCGGTCATGCGGTGATCATCTTCGATGAATGCCATCGCTCGCAGTTCGGCGACATGCATACTGACATCACGCGGGCGTTCAAGCGCTACAACCTGTTCGGCTTTACTGGCACGCCGATCTTCGCTGCGAACTCGGGCAGCGGCGGCAGCCCGCTGCTGAAGACCACTGAGCAGGCGTTCGGCGAAAAGCTGCATACGTACACGATCATGGATGCGATCACGGACAAGAACGTCCTGCCGTTCCGGATCGACTACATCAACACCATCAAGATCGACAACCCCGATGACAAGCAGGTCTCGGCGATCGACCGTGAGAAGGCACTGCTTGATCCGCGCCGGATCAGCGAGATTACGGCGTACATCCTGGAGCACTTCGATCAGAAGACGAAGCGGCAGACCAGCTACGAGCACTCCGTCGTCACCAACGTGGCGGAGGCTGCGCGCACGCGACGGCAGGCCGAGGCGCTCAAGGAGCGCAAGCGCGTCCGCGGATTCAACGCGCTCTTCGCGACTGCCTCGATCAATGCGGCGCAGCGCTACTACCAGCAGTTCAAGGCGCAACAGGAAAAGCTGACGCCGGATCGGCGCCTGAAGATTGGCGTCATCTACTCGTACGGTGCCAACGAAGCTACCGACGACGGCATCCTCGACGACGAGGCCTTCGACACCGATGGCTTGTCAGGCGACGCGCGCACGGTCTTGGACGGTGCGATCCGGGATTACAACGCCATGTTCGGTACCAGCTACGACACCAGCGCGGACAAGTTTCAGAACTACTATAAGGACCTCTCGCAGCGGATGAAGAACCGCGAGATCGACCTGGTCATCGTGGTCAACATGTTCCTGACCGGCTTCGACGCCACGACGCTCAACACGCTCTTCGTCGACAAGAACCTGCGCATGCACGGTCTCATCCAGGCGTACTCGCGCACTAACCGCATCCTGAACTCCGTCAAGCGACACGGGAACGTCATCGTCTTTCGCAACCTTGAGGACGAGACAAACACCGCGCTGGAGCTGTTCGGCAATAAGGACGCGCGCGGGATCGTGGTCGTACCGTCCTACGGCGAGTACTACAGCGAGTACTCCGGGAAGGTGAACGACCTTATACGGCGGTTCCCCCTGGGCATGCAGATCGTAGGGGAGCAGGACCAGAAGGACTTTATCAACCTGTTCGGGGCCGTCCTCCGCCTGCACAACATTCTGACCGAGTTCGACGACTTCGACGGCCAGGACCTCCTCACGGAGCGTCAGCACCAAGACTACCGCAGCGTCTACCTCAATCTGTACGCCGAGTTCCGCACGGGTGCCGATGCTGAGAAGGAGCGCATCAACGAGGACGTCGTCTTCGAGATCGAGCTGGTCAAGCAGGTCGAGATCAACGTTGACTACATCCTGATGCTCGTCGAGATGATGCGCGCCGAGCGCGGTGACGGCGAGAACAAGGAGATTCGCGCCCAGATCTCGCGCGCGGTCGATTCCAGCCCGACCTTGCGCAGCAAGCGCGACCTGGTCGAGGACTTCGTCGACTCACTGTCGGTTGATGGTTCCGTCGATGAGCAGTGGAAGGCGTACGTGGACGCCAAGCGCGATGCCGAATTGGCCGCGATCATCGAGGAACAGAAGCTGAAGCCCGAACAGACTCGAGCGTTCGTCGATGCTGCCTTCCGTGATGGACAGATTCGCACGACCGGAACGGAGATCACGAAGATCTTTCCTCCGGTCTCCCGCTTTAACCGTGAGGCCAGCCACGGAGACAAGAAGAAGCGCATTGTCGATGCGCTAACTCAATTCTTCGAACGCTATTTTGGGCTGACGTCCAGCAGGGGTGTCTACGACTGAGACCGGGCGGATGGGACTGCTGCACGATCCGGTGACAGCGGGCAGGCAGCCCGAAGGGCTGCTGGGGTCATGATGGTCTCGTATTCGATGGGGGTCAATTTGCCGAACCGAGCCTGACGTCGACGACGGTGGTAGGTCCGCTCAATCCAGGTCACGATCGCGATCCGCAACTCCTCACGAGTTGCCCACGGCCGACGATCGAGAACATTCTTTTGCAGCAACGCGAAGAATGACTCCATCGCGGCGTTGTCCCCACACGCGCCAACCCGGCCCATCGATCCGCGATCGCGTGTTTGTTCAAGGCCCGCACGAACTTTCGCGATCGAAATTGCGACCCACGATCGCTGTGAACAACACAACCAGCGACGTGGTCACCGGCCGCGCCGCGGCCCGGTAGGCCTCGTCGAGTTCGGCGGCTGTGATCGGGTCAGCGAGCCACCGATAATACGGTTGGCGCGCGATTTTCAGGACCCGGCACGTCACCGCGACGGGAATCCCATCGGCGGCCAGCTCACGAACGAGCGGGTACATCATTTTCCCGGCAGGTTCGCCTGCGAGAGATAGGCCGCGGCTCGCCGCAGGACTTCGTTTTCCTGCTCGAGGAGCTTGATCCGTTTCCGGGCTTGGACGAGTTCGGCGTTCTCGGTCGCGGTCGTTCCGGGTTTGGTCCCGTCTTCGACGTCGGCGGCCTTGAGCCAACCGGCCAGGCATGACTCGCTGATCCCGAAGTCGGCGGCGATCTGCTTGAGCTGTTGGCCGGGTCCTCGGTTGCGGGCTACGCGCACGACGTCGTCGCGGAACTCTTTGGGGTAGGGCTTGGGCACGGTTACATCCTTCCAGCAATGCCAGTCGGCACCACAGATCAGATGTCACCTATCGGTGCAGCAGTCCCGTCCGGCAGTGGTGCGCTGCCAATGCCGTCGAGTTGGTATTCCTGCCGACGTATTCGTCGTGTTTGAACCGCATTGAGTGCGAGTTCGCCGCGCTACGGTACTTCGCGCTCAACGGCACCGACCATCGCAGCCACGCCGAGCAGGACGCCGCGATCGGTGACTACGTCCGCTGGCGCAACCAGCACGCCGGACCGATCCGGGACTTCGCCGTCGGTTCAAAGATTCGCCGACCGGATTACCTAACCAACGCTGCCTGACACGGCACTAGGTGCTGTGATGTCGCATCTGTCGAGATCGGGGCTCCATCAGATCTCCGCTGTCACCATGACACTCATTTACTCTGCGTCGTCGGCCGAGTCCTCGAGCTGGTCAAGGATTCGGCTGGCGAGGTCGGCCAATGTGTCTCCTTCGGGAGTCACCCATCGAGTCGTTCCCTGGTTGGCGACCGGTCGACCCGCCCACTCGGCAAGCTCCCACATATGTGAGATCAGGCCCGACGGCGAGTATCGCTTGCCGTCGGCTGCCCACAGAATTGGGCGCTGGCGATGTGCGAACCATGTCGCACGTGAGCGATTCGGGTCCTCGGCGAGCCAGCTCGCCAACGCTGCCGTTTCCACCGGGAAGTTGTTCGATAGAAACAGCGGCGTACCTTCGGCGAGAACGGCCCGATCTATCAGCACTGTTACTGCATTGGGGCGGCGACGGGGACGTGTCTGGGCACTGTTGCGGTACCGGTGTGTGGCAAGCGTCTGCAAGAGGTTGTTTCCGTGCAGAATATGGTGCGTGATCTCCCGGCACCGGTCGATATCCGAGCACACGGCCTGCAGTCGCGCACGATCGCCGAATCGGTCATCGATTATTCCGGCCACCTGCGGAACCAACTCTTTTACCAGGTCCGGCACCTCTAACACCGCGCGTTCGGACCATGCCAGATCGGGATCGGGTTCGTCGAAGCCGTCGATATCGAGCTTCCGGAACACGAGATGAGTGAGTAGGTACTTTCCGTGGTCCATCAAAACTACGCCACGGCGAGCGATCCGATTTTGCAGGCTGTGCAGGCTGCGTTGCACCGCGCGTAGGACGAGGACCGCGTTCCATACTTGGTACGCGCTAGGTTGCGGACGGAACAAGACGTCGTGGATGCCCTGAGAACCTCGTTCCCACAACACATCCAAGGTCGTGGCAATGCGTGCCGCGTACTGGCTGTCCGGATGGGCGCAGGCAAGCGCACAGGCTGCCTCGACCACCGAACATCCGGACTCAGCAGGTGGCTCGAGTTCGCCGCGCCGTACGCTGTACTCGAGGCCGAGTTCGGCCCGCATCTCCGCCATGATCGCGGCGTGGAGCGGTTCCAGAGCGATGAAGTCTCTCGGTTCGACACGATTCTGACGGTTTGTTGCCTGGGTTGTGCGCTTAGCGAATTCCTTCGCGGATCCGGTGACGATGATGCGCACGCCCACTTGTGCCTCGCCGGCGCACTCGTCTTGTCGAACGGCTTCGGCGATCGACTTCACCGTCTGTGCGCCGTTGACCACGCTTGCTCCGCTCAGGGTCAAGAGCAGTGGCCTATTCTGCGGTGAACGTATATTTCGGTTCGTTCGTTCGACGGAGTCGCAGAGCACAGTGATGCCATTGTTGAAGTACCAGAAGTTTGCGGGCTCCTCGGTCAAGGTCTCGATCAACTCATTGTTGATAGGGGTTCGACCGAGCGGGTTACGGATGTTGGCGCTGAACAGGTCGGATCCGGTTTCGACCCACCCCGCGATATCCCCGGCATTCACCACGCCGTGGAAGGAAGGATGAGGAGATCCGATTTCGAACCACGGAAAAAGCTCCACGTCGAGATCAACCGATGGCGGAGTCAGATCGTTCCGGATGGATTCCCATACCTCGCGGGCGAGAATAATCCGATGATCGAGAACGGTGCCGTATCGGTTGAATTCTTTCTCGCCGTTGATCAATGCGTCGGTAAAACCAGCAGTCACCTCGTCGGCGCGCATCAAAACAACGACTTGAGTGACCGGGACTGGTCTCTTGGTCATTTCAGAATGTGCGCGTTCCGCGAGTACACGTCCACGGGGGTTGAACGGTGCGAAGTCGCCGTCGTCGATCAGGCGCAACCCGGATAGCAACTCCATGACCGCCGAGCGATCGCTGTGGGCTTTGCCGGTCTTGCTCCATTTCGCCTGGACCAGGTAGATGTGCGGGTCGGGGCCGTCGACCACGGCGATCGCGTCGATGCCCTGGTCCGAGGATCCGTCGATCACGGTGAGGGCAGCTTCGTGATGGCCGAATCCGGTGACGATCCTGACTGCCTGGGCTGTGAGGGCCCGCGACAGCGCACGCGGCTCCACCTCGGCTGGTGGTCGTCCGTCGAGATCGCTGATGTCCAGTAGATCGGATTCGATATAGATCTCCCGAAGCGCCCGATCCACCTGGCGAACCTGGGTCGGTACGGTGGCGTTGCCGTGTGCGCTGGTCAATCTCATCCCTCCTGACAGTTGGCGGCCGATGCGCCACGCCCTCCCATTTCCGAGTGGAGCGGCGGCCTCCCCTGTACGTGCTGCGTTCATCCTGGCAGACCACCCAGGGGTCTGTCCGACCGTGGATCAAATTCTATCCCTGCGCGCGACAGCTTATTTCGGTCGCACGGAGGCATCGGGTCGGTGGCGCCGCCGTCACAACGTTCGGTAGAAGTCGGAAAGTTCCCGGAGAACGCAGTGGGCAATGTGGCGGTCGCCGGTTACTGGGCCAAGTCTGCGTTGGGTCAATCGGTGAGGGTGCACACCCAGAGGTAGTCGCGGGCTCGGCTGGCGGCTACCAGGTGTTGGCGGGTGCGGAGGGCATCGGTTTCCCGGGCTGCGGGGCGGGTGGTGGGTGGGTTCGTGAGGAGGAGGAACACGGCGGTGAAGTCCATGCCCTTGGCGCGGTGGACGGTGCCGACCTTGATGTCGGTGGGTTGGGTGCCGTCGTAGTGTTCCAGGGGCATGGCGCGGAGCCCGGCTTTGCGCAGGGCGGTGAGGTAGCGGTCGATGTCGCTTCTGGTGGAGACGATGACGGCGATGTCCGCGTCGGGGGTCAGGTTCGCGTCGCGGATGGCCTGGGGGAGGGCGGTGAGTGATTCGCGGCGGGTGAGGCGGGCTTCGACGACGTCACCGTCGGGGAGCGTAGGGGTGCTGTCGCGGATGACGGCGCCGGTGCCGCCGTCGAGGTCGTCGACGGAGTCGGGGGTTTCGATGCGCTGGACGTAGGACAGGACCGCGGCGCGGTTGCGATAGTTGGTGCGCAGGATGCGGCCGCGGCCGCCGGGGACCGGGATGCCCGCTTCGGCCAGGGTGCAGCCACCGACGTAGACGCGCTGTTGGCTGTCGCCCACCAGGAGAAGCTGGGAATCCTCGCGGGCGCCGGCGATTTCGTAGACGAGCTGGAGTTGCCGGAGGGTGAAGTCCTGGACCTCGTCGACGACGACCAGCCCGAAGCTGTCTTCGCCGCTGAGGGGGCGGGCGCGTAGTTCGTCGACGGCGAGGGCGATCAGGTCGTTGAAGTCGTGTGCGCCGCGCGCTGTGAGACCTCGCTGGTACGGCTGAAACCACTCGTCCCAGACGGTCTTTCGGATGTCGTTCCGGAGAGTGATGCCCTCGCGGCCGCTGCGCTGCACACCGAGGTATTCGTCCAGGCTCGCGATCCCACGGCCCTTGATGATGCGGTCGATTTCATCGTGCCAGTACCCGAAGTCGGTGCCGTCGACGGCGGTGAGGGTACCGCGGATTCGGCGCCACGCGTCGGCGAGTGCGGCGTTGACGGCGGCCTCGTCGACATTGAACGACACATCCCGGTCCTTGAGGAACCGGAGCGTCCAGGCATGCAGGCCGGTGAAGACCGCGCGGTCGACAGCCCGAGGCGCCAGACGGGCGAAGCCGCGTTCGTGGAAGGTGGGAAGTGTCTTGACGAAGGTGGTGAACATCAGGCGGCCGGGATTGCGTTTGGCCCAGTGCGCCATACGGTGCAAGGCGACTACGGATTTGCCGGTGCCTGCCGGGCCACTGATGCGGGCCGGACCGTTGAAGTTCGCCTGCACCAGGCTGAGCTGGGCGGGATCGAGAAAGGTCATCCAGTCGCTGAACGGGCGGGACAGCGCGGCGGCACGTTCGGACTCGTTGAGGTCGGTCGCGGTGAAAAGCTCAGCAGCGGTGTCGGTTTCGACGGCGAAGTCGAGACGCAGGTGGGTATAGCGGTCGATGCCGGAGGCCGCGAGTTGGGCGGCGCGTGCGGGCTTGTACTGGCGATCGCGTCGGGTGAGGGTGTCGAGGAAGCCGGGTTCGTCGACGATGTGGACGCGGCCGTCGGACTCGGCGCGGAATCGGCCGGGCAGCACGACGACGATCTCGGCCATGTGTGGGACGAACCGGAAGTCGCCGACGGCGAGACGGGTGAGGGGTTCTTCGGCGTGCTTGCGCAGCTCGCCGAATTCGGAAGTGTCGGGCGCGGTGGCGGCGAACACGATCGCGAACACTCCCGTCGGGCCGATCGCGAAAGCAGTGGGCCTGCCCGGCCGGAACGCGGTGGTGCGAACCAGCAGATGCCAGCCTTCGCCGGCGAGAACTCCCGTGAGCACCCGCCGTTCCGGCGAGCTCAGGTGGGTCTGTTCGGCGAGCGTCTGTTCGGCTGCGCGCTGGCACCGCTCACGTCGGATATTGGCCATGGTTTCCCCCTCGAACCTGGTCGCTGGTCGCCATCGGTTGCTTCCAGCAACGCGCTAATCCGTTGCTGGACAATATAGTTGAAGTTATCGATGGGTTCGCGACGTTCGGCCGATGTGCTCCGTCTTCATCGTGGTGGACGGTCGGCCGCGCGTCTACGCCTCGCCGTTGCCCGTCGATGCGTTGATAGCAGCCGGGCCGGCGGTGGTCGAGCAGATCGATGGCTGGAATAGCTCGGACAAGCTGGAGGCGATACCAGCGCACGGTCTGATACTTGTTCCGGCCGACGGTGTCGGTGCGCACTGGGCCTTCGACGGGAGGGCCGACGATATCGACGTTGCGCCGACCAGGTGGGGCGAGTGGAACTGGGAAGACTGGCGGCAGCGCCTGGAGACCGAGGCGGGAGTAGAGCGGCCTGCGCCGTCGCGGATGTCGGCGGCCCTCACGGAACTGTCGGAGGCGTTCGACAGGCATCAGGTGCTCGATACCGGCACCGAGCTCGCGGCGGTGCTGCTGAACGCGACCGGCTGGATCGAGCAGGCGCTGCGGTCTGCCGGCGGGAACGCGGTGCGGGTGGAGGACAACTCGTTGACGCATCGGCCGGTGGAGCTGACCGAAGCCGAGGTGCTTCGTACTCGGGTGGCGATCCGCTCCGCTCGTTCGCGGTTCGAGGGGTGATCGTGGGCAAGTGACGGTCCGCACGGTCGGGATGGGCAGGACGTGATCCGCGACACGTTCGGGTGCCCGATTCGACTCTCGAGCGGCCCGGATGATCGCGGGCGCCGGTTCGATCGATTCGCGTACCCGGACGGGGGCTGTCAGGATCACCCTCGCAATGTGGGTGAGGTGGCTGTGCGCCGAGTCGATCGCCAGGCGCCCGCTCGAGTTCGGATGTGGTTGGGAAGGAACATCGGGGTTGACGACGGACGCGCGGGCTGAGGTGGAGAAGTTCCTGCTCGGGGACCGGTTCGCCTGTCTGGCGGGGCGGTCGGCGTGGCGGCAGGGTGGGATCACGCATCGGCATTACGACGTGCTGGGTGGGGTGGCGTCGGCTCGGCTGATGGCTGCGGATCTGGCGGAGTTCGTGGGGGCGGCGGATTGGGGGTCGCGGAAGTTCACGAGTTTCGTGGCGACCTTCGAGGAGCCTCGGGGGGTGGATGAGCTGCGGTTCGAGGAGTTGTTGTGGGAGCATTTGCAGCTGCTGCATGAGGCGGACGCGGAGCGGTTCGCATGGGCGGCGGGGTGTTCTTCGGATCCGCAGTCGGGGGAGTTCCGGTACAGCGTGGCGGGGCATCCGTTCTTCGTGATCGGGTTGCACGAGACGCATCGGCGGTTCGGGCGGCGGCCGCCGTTTCCGATGTTGGCGTTCAATTCGCATGAGCAGTTCGCGCGGATCAAGGCCGACGGGATGTGGGATCGGCTGGCGGACAAGATCCGGAAGCAGGACATCTCGCTGCAGGGGGATATCAATCCGAATCTGATGGAGTACGAGCAGTTGTCGGAGGCGCGGCGGTACTCGGGGCGGCCCAAGCCTGCCGATTGGCAGTGCCCGTTCAGCGCGAAGGGGGCGGAGCACGGGCGAGAGCTGGCGGGTGTGCGGCAGGCCTGAGGGGGTCAGCCGCCCGCGACGGCGGGGATGATCATCAGTTCGGAGTCGGCGGTCAAGGGGGTGTCGGCGCCGGCGAGGGTGCGGCATTCGTCGCCGTCGATGTAGAAGTTGACGTAGCGGCGGAGGGTGCCTCGTTCGTCGCGGAGGCGGCGTTCGAGGGCGGGGGAGGTGGTGCGGAGGGCGTCGAGGGCGCGGCCGAGGGTGGGGGCGTCGATGGTGAGTTCGTGGGCGCCGTCGGCGTAGGGGCGTAGGGCGGAGGGGAGGACGATGCGGGCCATGGTCAGCCGATGACGGCGGCGCGGACGCACAGGACGTCGGGGAGTTTGTCGGCGACGAGGTGCCAGTGGGTGCCCTCGTCGGGGCTGCAGTAGACCTCGCCGTTGCGGGTGCCGAAGTAGATGCCGGTGGGGTCGGCGTTGTCGGCGGTCATGGCGTCGCGCAGGACCGAGGCCCAGAAGGGGACCTCGGGGAGGCCGTCGGTGCTGGCGGACCAGGTCAGGCCCGCGTCTTCGCTGCGGTAGACGGCGCAGGTGGCGTTCGGGGGGAAGCGGAAGCGGGACATGTCGGCGTCGAGGGGGAAGGTGTAGACGACGCCGGGGCGGCGGGGGTGGGCCACGATGGGGAAGCCGAAGTTGTCGGGTGGGAGGTCGGCGTCGATGGACTGCCAGGTGGCGCCGTCGTCGGTGCTGCGGAAGACGCCGCCGTGGTTCTGCAGGTAGAGGGTGCTGGGGGAGTCGGCGTCGCGGGCGACCTTGTGCACGCACTGGCCCCAATCCGGGAGCTCGCCGGGGAGGAAATCGGCGGTGACGCCACGGTTGGTGGGTTGCCAGGAGGTGCCGCCGTCGGCGGTCTGGTAGACGCCGCCGGTCGACATGGCCACGGCCAGGCGCCGGGTGTCGGTGGGGTGTGGCAGGACGGTGTGCAGGGCCAGGCCGCCGCCACCGGGTTCCCATTGTGGTCGGTGCGGGTGGTCCCACAGGCCCCGGACCAGCGTGAAATTGCGGCCGCCGTCGGTGGAGCGGAACAGGGCCGAGGGTTCGACTCCGGCGTAGACGACATCCGGTTCGGCGTCGGTGGCTGGGGTGATCTGCCAGACGCCCTGGAGGGCGGCGTCGGTGTCGTCGGGGAAGGACAGGGGCGCGTCGTCGGGTTCGGTCCAGGTTTCGCCCAGGTCGTCGCTGGAGACGAGGGTGGGGCCGAAATGGCTGTTCAGGACGCCGGCGAGCAGGCGGGGGGTGGGGCGCCGGGTGTCGATGGCGAGGGCTTTGACGTCGGCCACGGGGAATTGCGGCGGGCTGACGGTCCAGCTCGCCCGGCCGTCTGTGCTGCGGGCCAGGAACAGGCCTTTGCGGGTTCCGATGCCGAGAAGTACGTCCATTGCCGACCTCCAGGTCGTTGCGACGACGCGGATGGGTTCGAGCGTACTCCTGCGGGTCAGCCGAGCAGGAACGCCACCGTGGGGAAGACGATGGTGGTGGCCGCGGCGAAGACGAGGGTGCCGACGCGTCCGGAGCGGTGCCTGGCGAACACCGTCGCCGCCCAGCAATAGCTGCCGAACCAGATGAGCAGGGACCCCCAGACGACGAGCGCCCGGCTCGACACCTCACCGAGTGGCTCGACGATCCCCTTGTCGAACGCCAAGGCCAGGGTGATGATCGTGATTCCGGCCGCCGCGGCCGCGCCGAAGACGGCGGCACCCGCGGAACTGTTCATGGCGATCGGAGCGCGCGGTGTCGGCGCGATCGGCTGGGGATCGGTGTGGTGCGCGCCGGATTCGCGACAGATCATGTCGAAGACCGTGGCGGGATTGACCCACTGGCGGACGCCGGAGTGCACCTCGGTCAGGGCTTCCACGGCCTGCGCGGTCGCGTAGGAGGTGATGATGCCTTCGCGGGAGGTGCGGAATCCGCCGTGGTCGCGATGGGTTCGCTCGGACTGCTGGAAGTCGAGCAGCTGGACGAGCGCGGTGCGGAAGGTCGGGTGGAAGATCAGGCGATCACCCGCCGTGGCGAGCGCGGCGACGGATTGCTGCAGTGTGGAGTGATACCAGGTCTGGGCGACCGCGCCGCGGTGGATCTGTTCCTCCTCGAGGGTGCCCGGGGCGGTGTCCAGGTGGGCGAGGATCCGGTCGATGGTGCGGGTGTGGGCGCGGACGAGGCGGGGGCCGCCGAGGGCGGCGATCGCGGGGTTGCCGAGCAGGTGGGCGATGTGGGCGGCGGCGTGGTTCGACGCCGCGCGGGAATCGTCGTCGAGCACAGCGGTGACCAGGAACGAGACACCGCGGACGGTGGCCTCGGCGGCCGCGTCGTCGGAGCCGGGGAAGTCGAGGAGGGAGCGGACGGCGGCGGTGGTCGCGGTCACCGAGATCGGGGCGATGCCGTCGGAGAGCGCCCACCCGCCGGTCTCGGGGTCCTGGGTGGTGAGCAGGGTGTGCCGGGACGCGAGAACTTCGGTGGCGGTGCGGGGTTCGCCCAGGCGGCGCAGGGCGCGCAGCCGCCAGGCGGCATCGACCGGTGCCTGGAAGACCCATTCGCCTTCGGTGTGATGGGACACCGAGTCGCGCCGCATCATGGCCAGCACCGCGGGGGCGTCGGGGACCGGGCGACGGGCCGCGACGAGCGCGCAGACCACCTCCGCGGTGTCCTGCGGGTTGGGGGCGACGTCGGCGGACCAGCCCCAGCCCGCGACCCCGTCGCCGGGACGGACGATGGTGCGGCGCAGCCAGTCGCATGCCCGGATGATGCGGTGCTCGAAATCCGACATGGTGCCCCAGGAGCCAAAAGTGTTGTGCCGCAATTATAGCTGCGCGCCCCGCTCGAGAATGATGGCAATGAGGATCAAACCGCCCGCCGCCAGCAGCCAGATCGACATGCTCGTGTGGTCCAGTACGGCGATCACGGTCCACGCGACGACGGCCTCGTTCAAGCCGACGACACCGGCCGTCGCGGCGTCCGTGTGACGCATCGCGCGCCAATAGAGCGCGAAGCCCGGCCCGAGCAGCAGCGCGCCGAGGGCGAACTCGATCAGCAGCTGGCCGGGGGCAGCGGTGTCGACGAGCAGGTAGGGCATCGTCAGCAGACCCGCCATGCCCAGCTGGAGCCCGGCGGACGCGGTGGGGTCGCCGCGGTGGGCGGACGCGCGCGCGACCAGGGTGATCAGTGCCGCGACGGCCAGCGCGCTGCCGAGGGCGAGTGCGCACCCGACGATCGCCTTGGCGGTCGACACGGTGGCGCCGGGGCGCATCGAGACCAATACGACCGCCGTGATCACCAGCGCGATCTCGGTGACCGCCCGGACGTCCAGCTCACGCTGACGGGTCAGCAGGGCACCGGCGAGCAGGATGATCGGAGCGGTCAGGTGCAGGGCCACGACGACCGGGACGGGGCCGATGGCCAGGGCCGCAGCGTAGAGCGTGATGTTGACGGCTTCCAGAAAGCCCAGTACGAGAAAGGTTTTCGGGTGCGCGCGCAGGTCCTGCAGCGGGTTGCGGCCGCCCGCGACGGCGAGGAGCAGCAAGGGGACCGCGGCGCCGATCGCGACGGTCGGGCCGACTCTGCTCGATCCGAGCAGCGCCAGCCCCGCCGAGAAGAAGCCCCAGAGCGTTGTCGCGGCGATCAGGGTCATGACCGAGGTCTGTGTGCGGTCCAGCTGCGTCATGCGTCGCCCCCCGACTGTTCGTCCGCCGGGCTCAGATTAACCGTGGGCGCACGGTGTTCCGGTCATTGTCCGAAGGAGCGCCGGAGTTTCGCGTTGATCAGGGTGTTGACGCGGTAACGGAGATGACCGACCGCCGAATCGTCCAGGTCCGGTGTGTCGAGGTAGAGCGTCCAACGCAGGTCGGTGCCGCTGCCGCCGTCGGAGGGCAGATCGAAGCGGATGCGCGCGGTGGGGTGTTTCGGCCAGAGTGAACTCCAGACGACCAGGTGGGGATCCGCGCGTTCCAGCACGGCGGGACGTTGCTCGTCGGACAGCAGGATCAGCCACGGGCGGGTCGGGTCGCGATCCGGGTCGATGAGGGCGGCGAAGACGGCGTGGGGCGGGGCGGGCTGGTTTCGCTTCCTGCTGCCGAGGACGTGCACGGTGTCGAGGGTAGTCGGGTGGCTCGTGACGATGATCGGGGCGCTGGCCGGATGTGCGCGGGTGGGCCGATATCGTTGGGTGGGTGAGGCTTTGGACGTTGCAGGCGCCGGAAGTGATGGAGGCCTTGTCGGCGGAGGGGGTGTATCGGGCCGATTGGGGGCTGGTGGTTCCGAATTGGCGGGGGGCGTATGGGGAGATGGTGGCGGAGATGGGGCGGCGGGGGATCGAGGGGGGTGGGGCGGCGCCGGTGTGGTGTTGGGTGGGGCGGGGGTGGCGGCGGGGTGCGGTGCGGACGTCGGCGCAGATGTTGCTCGGGGATCACGAGTGGGCGCACGGGCGGTGGTTGCTGCGGTTGGCGGTGCCCGAGGAGCTGACCTTGGCGACGTCGTATGCGGTGTGGAACGAGTATCTGGGGTATGCGGCGGGGTTTCAGGATCAGCCGGAGCGGATGGATTGGTCGGGGCGCAGGATCGATGAGTTCGACGAGATCCAGGTGTGCGTGCCGGAGTTGCGGCGCGAGTGGGTGGTGGGGGCGCGGCCGTATCCGCCGGATGCGGACACGGTGGCGCGGATCGAGGCGGACCCGATCCTGCGGGAGCGGTTCACGCCGCCGCGGGAAGGGGTGTGGCGCAGGGTGATGCGGTGACGCCGGTCAGTTGCGGTCGACGTCGGCGATGATGGTCTCGGGTTTGAAGATCACCTTGTAGTGGTAGGCGCTGACGTTGGCGGCGTCGAGTTGTTCGACGAAGTAACTGACGTTGTCGGACAGGCCGAGGAAGTGCTTCTTGTACTCGTCGTCGCCGGTCTTGCAGGTGACCTCGAGCTGGTTGTTCTCGTCCTTGATCGAGCACTTGCCCTCGATGGAGAGCAGGTACTTGTCGGTGATGCCGTTGAAGAACACCACCCGGCGGTTGATCTTGAACTGATCGGATTCCTTGGACAGGTTCTTCGACACCACATCGGCGTCACTGGCGCATCCGGTGACCGCGAGGGCACCGGCGAAAAGGGAGATGGTGGCGCAGACGAGCTTGTTCCTCATTCCCCATTCTAGCCCGGTTCGCTTGGGCGGCAACGGCTATACGTCGGCGGCCAGGGCCGATGCCACCTCGTCGAGGCCGCAGGTGCGGGCCCGGACGACCAGGAGTTTGCGCACGCGCTCGGGGAGTTCGGCGGTCAGGGCGACGAGGGTTTGCCAGGCGTCGTGGTGGCCGCTGTCGAGCAGGTCGACGAGGGCGTCGAGTTCGGGCATGCCCTCGAGGATGATCAGCACGCGGGTGCGGGGTTCACCGTCGACGGACAGGGCCAGCGGGAGCATGGTGGGGGCCTCGGGGCTGGCCAGGACGATGAGTTCGCGCAGGGCGTCGTCGTCCTCGGCGAGCACGCGCTCGGCGATGCGGCGCTGCTGGGCGGTGTCGAGGTGGCGGACCAGGGGGAGCAGGTCCAGCCAGAGGCCCTCGGCCAGGGAGATGTCGGAGACGCGGGTCAGGGTGGCGGGATCGTGCATGACCGGGCGCTGGGCCAGGCGCTGCAGGCCGGTGATGGCCATGTCCGCGGCGACGGGGAGCAGGGCGTCCCAGGCGTCGAGTTCGGTGACGGCGGTGAGGAGTCCGTCGAGGACCTCGTCGTCCTGTTCGGCGACGATATCGGCCATCCGGGCGCGTTGTTCGGGGCCGATCAGGTCGAGCAGGGAGATCGCGTCGGCCCACTGTTGTTCGGCGTACATGGCGGTGACCATGCCGGGAACCCGGTCGGTGACCATGTTCAGCAGGCGTTCGGCCTGCGAGCTGTCCTCGAGGTGCAGGCCGACCTGGAGGATGTCGCGGTCGGCGGCCTGCGGCAGGGCCGCCCACAGCACGGACTCGGGCATGGCCCCGGCCAGGCGGCCCATGGTGAGGTAGTCGCCGCGCTCGATGAGTTCGCGGGCGACCTCGGCGGCCATGGTGTCGGGGACGCGCGCGATCACCTCCGCGGCGCGTTTCGGATCGAGCAGCACGGTCGCGTCGGCGAGGAACTTCGGCGACAGCGATTCCGCGATCGCCACCGCGCGGGCGGGCTCCACCGCACCGGCGACGGCGGCGGCCAGGGCCGGGCCGAGGGCTTTCTCGGCGACGAGCGCGGCGACCGGCTTGGGGACCAGCTTCACCGCCGCGGCTACGCGCTGCATGCGCAGCACGTCGCGGCCCGACATCTCGTCGCTGATCTGATCGCGGAACGCCTTGATCGCCGACGGGGTCTGGGTGGCGAGAAAGTCCAGGTCGGCGGGGTCGACGCCGAGAACCCGGCCCAGCTTCGCGATCTCGGCCACCGTGTGGCGCACGCTGCTCACAGGCCGAGCACCTTCCGGACGGCGGGGCGGGCCAGGCGCGGGATGAGGTGCATCCCGGCGCCGAGGGCGTCGTCCATCGCGGCCTTGCGGGCGGCCAGGGCGGAGCCGACGAGGGCGTCGAGGCGGGTCAGGTCGGCGCGGTCGAGCGTCGCGAACTGCTCCGGCGGCGGGGACCCGAGGGTCGCGGTGAGCTGGTCGAGACGATCCGGCACCGACGTGCTCCTTCGATCATGTTGCGGCAGTGACGATTACACGATAGCGGTGAGTGCGGGTGGGCGGCGCGCCGAGTGCGACGCGCGGGAAGACTCCCCTGATCGGCGCCGGTGCGCGATACTGGGGCGATCGTGCGCGACCCGCCGCACGAGCGTGACATTTTCGCGACCATTTCGTAATGTGTCAGAGACTTGTTCTCGACAGTAGCTGGTGATAGATAACGTGCCTGGTCAACATCGCACCCCGGCGCCGCCCACCGGGCGCACGTCCCTCGCCGTCTGCAGCCTGGCGGCCACGGTGCCCGCCATGATCTGGATGGCCTTGCGGCCTGCCGAGTCCCAGGTCCAGCAGGTGAGCGCGGTGACACCGCAGACGCCATCGGCGATCGAGCTGGACCCGCTGCCCGCGCTGACCCACGACGCGCCCGCCGAGCCGAGCCTGGCGCCGGTGGCCGCCGACGACGAGCTGGCCGCGCTGTCGGCGCAGAAGCTGAAGCTGTCGTGCTCGACGGAGTGGAAGGGCACCCGACCGCACGTCGCCCAGGTCTCGCACATGGTGCAGAAGATGTTCGGGCTCTCCGACATCGGCGGCGCGCACGGGCGCTATGACGGCGACCACGGCGCCGGTCTCGCGCTCGACATCATGACCTCCAACCAGGGCCAGGGCGACGCCATCGCCGCGTTCGTGCTGGCCAACAAGGCGCGCTTCGGCGTGACCTATGTGATCTGGCAGCAGCGCTACAACGACGGCAACGGCTGGTCGTTCATGGAGGACCGGGGCAGCGCGACCGCCAATCACTATGACCACGTGCACGTCTCGTTCGCGGCCTCGGCCGCGACCGACCTCCTCTGCTGAGCCGCCGACCTTTCTTTTAGGCATATCGGCCCGGAGATCCGGCCGCCCTTCTACGGTGGGGTGATCGGAGTCTCGCGAGGAGGTATGCGGATATGGGACGGTTGACCGGCAAGGTCGCGGTGATCAGTGGTGGCGCGCGGGGAATGGGGGCCGCGCACGCCCGGCGCTTCGTCGCGGAGGGCGCGTCGGTGGTGCTCGGCGATGTGCTCGACGACGACGGCGCCACCCTGGCCAAGGAACTCGGCGACGCGGCGATCTTCCGGCACCTGGATGTGCGCGAGCCCGAGCAGTGGCAGGCCGTGGTGGCCGCGGCCGTCGAGGAATTCGGCGGGCTGCACGCGCTGGTGAACAACGCGGGCATCGTCAACGGGAATCTGCTGGTGGATTTCGCGCTGGACGAGTGGCAGCGGATCATCGACATCAACCTGACCGGCACGTTTCTCGGCATGCAGGCCGCGGTCCCGGCCATGACCGGCGGCGGGTCGATCGTGAACATCTCGTCGGTCGAGGGGATGCGCGGCAGCCCCGGCCTGCACGGCTACACCGCGACGAAGTTCGCGGTGCGCGGGCTGACCAAGTCGGCGGCGCTGGAACTGGCGGCGCAGGGTATCCGCGTCAACTCGGTGCATCCCGGGCTGATCAGCACGCCGATGACCGAGGGGATCCCGGCGGACTTCCTGCAGATCCCGCTGAAGCGCGCGGCCGATCCCGACGAGGTATCGGCGCTGGTGGCGTATCTGGCGTCGGACGAGTCGTCGTATTCGACCGGGGCGGAGTTCGTGATCGACGGAGGGCTCACGGTGGGGGTGCCGCACAAGAGTTTCTGACCGCGCTCACCTGCCGGGGACGTCGAGAAGGGGTGGGGGATAGGCGGAGTGGGGGACCCCGGCGCGCCAGGGGCGGTGGATGGTGGGGCCGTCGAGGTGGGCTAGTTCGGGGAGCCAGCGGCGGGTGTAGGAGCCGTCGGGGTCGTAGCGGTCGGCCTGGCGGAGGGGGTTGAGGGTGCGGTTGGGGCGGGTGTCGGTGCCGGTGCCCGCGGCCCACTGCCAGTTGAGCTGGTTGTTGGCCAGGTCGGCGTCGACGAGCCAGTGCAGGAAGTGGGCGGCGCCGAGACGCCAGTCCAGGCGGAGGGATTTGGCGAAGAACGAGGCGGTGATCAGGCGGGCGCGGCCGGGGAGCCAGCCGTCGGTGACGAGCTGGCGCTGGGCGGCGTCGATGATCGGGTAGCCGGTGCGGGCCTGTTTCCAGGCGTCGACCGCCTGGGGGTCGTGGCGGACGGGGAAGGGGCCGGGGCGGTAGCTGGTCCAGGCGGTGTCGGGGCGGGCCGACAGCAGCTGGTGGTGGAAGTCGCGCCAGGCGAGCTGGCGGGCGAAGGCGTGGCCGCCGTCGGTGGACAGGTCGGTGCGGTGGACGATCTCGGTCGGTGAGAGGCAGCCGAAATGCAGGTGCGGGGACAGGTGGGAGGTGGCGTCGGCGGTGAGGTCGTCGTTGCGGGTCGCGTAATCCTCGATCGGGCCCGCGAGCCACTTCCGTAGGAGGGCGCGGGCGCTGATCTCGCCGCCGGTCGGGCAGTGTGGGGACGGGTCGCCGGGGGACAGCTCGCGCGCGGTGGGGAGCGGGTCGCTCGGGATGTTGGGGACATCGAGGGCGTGGGGTGCGCGCAGGGGATCGCGCTGGTGGGTGTCGAGCCAGCGGCGGAAGTACGGGGTGAAGACGGCGTAGTGGTCGCGGCCGGTCGCGGGGGTGAGGACGGCGGGGTCGGCGGCGGTGACGACGGCGGGGTGGGTGTGGACCGCGCAGCCTGTCAGGCGTTCGCGGAGGGCCGCGGTGCGGCGGGTGGCGTAGGCGCTGACGTCTTCGGCGAGATGGAGTGCGGTGGCGCCGGTTTCGGTGACCACGCGGGCGACTTCGTCGGGGACGGTGCCGCGGCGCAGGATCAATCTGCCGCCGAGGCCGCGCAGGCGCTCGTCGAGTTCGGCCAGGGCCGTGGCGAGGAAGACGGCGCGGTTGGGTGGACAGCGGTCGGGGACGAGGTGGTCGTCGATGACGAACAGCGGGACGACGGTGTCGCCGGCGCGGTGCGCGGCGGTGAGGACCGGGTTGTCGGCGATGCGCAGGTCACGGGTGAACAGGGCGATCGTGGTACTGCTCATCGGGCGCACAGCGGGGTGCGGTCGGTGCGGCCGCCGGTGGTGGGAGTGGTCAGGTAGACGCAGGTGTTCTGGCCCGTGGTGGTGATCGCGGTGTCGATGGCGGTCCAGGTGGCGGCGTCGAGGGACGGGGTGCGGGACAGGACGAAGCCGGACAGGCGGGTCGGGTCGGTGACGAGGGCCCAGGCGTAGTCGGGGCCCAGGGCGGTGACGATGTAGTTGGGGGCGCCGTTGCGCTGGTCCTGGCCGGGGACGCTGGGGAAGGAGACGTGCAGCTGGGCGTTGGTGGTGGGGTCGGTCACCGTTGCGGTGCCGCGGATTTCGTCGACACCGCCCGACCAGGTGCGGCAGCGGTTGTGGACGCCGATGTCACCGGAGGTCTCGAGGGTGTAGGTGGCGGTGGTGTCGCCCGCGCAGTTCAGGGAGAACGGGGCTGGGATGGCGGCGAGTTGGTGCCAGTCGCCCAGGTAGCTGGTCAGGTCGAGGTCCGGGACCGGGACCGGGGCCGGGGCCGGGGGTGCGGCGGAGGCGGTGGCCGGGAGGACGGCCACGGCGAAGGCCGCGCCCGTGGCGGCGGCGAGGCGGAGCGGAGCGGAGGAACGGGCGATGCGCACGGGGACTCCTCGGATCGGCGATGTTTCCAGGCTATCATCAAGCGATGCGAAAGTGATGCATCATGCGGCGACCACTCGTCGCTAAGTGCTGACGCTGGTCCTCCAAGGGTTGCGCAGTCGTCGGTGACCGAGTTCGACGGCGTGCGGGATCGCGAGTGATCGCGGTGCCGAGTCGGTGCGCGACCCGCCGTCGTGCGGTCGTGACGGCCAGGGGGCGGCGGATCGGCCAGAATGGAACGATGTCCGCCGGTTCAGTTCCTGTGTCCGACGCGGCCGGGTACACCGTGCGCGCGGTCGCGGAGCGTCTCGGGATTCCGACCGCCACGTTGCGCAGCTGGAACCGTCGCTATGCCATCGGTCCCGCGCAGGACCGGCCCGGGCGGCACCGGCTCTACACCGAAGCCGATATCGCGCTGCTGGAGCGGATGATCACGCTGATCCACGGCGGCGCCAGCGCGGCCGGGGCGGCGGCCGCGGTGCGGGGGCCCGCTGTGCTCGCGGGTGACCGCACCGCGCTGTTGCGGGCGGCGTTCGCGTTGGACTCGTTCGCCGCCGTCGGTGTGGTCGAGGCGCATGCGCGGGCCTACGGGGTGATCCGGACCTGGGACGAGCTGTGCAGGCCCGCGTTCGCCGATATCGTCGCGCGGCAAGGGGCGGGTGAGGAGTGCATCGATGTCGAACATCTGCTGTCGTGGGCGATCGCGGCGGTGATGCAGCGGGTGCGGGCCGTGTCCGCCGACCGGGCTGTCCTGCTGGCCTGCACCGGCGGCGAAACCCATTCGCTCCCACTGGAAGTGCTGCGCGCCGCGCTGGCCGAACACGGGGTGGGCGCGCGCATGCTCGGCCCGGACGTGCCGACCGTCGCGCTCGCGGGCGCGCTGGCCCGCACCGGCGAATCCGGCGCGCTGCTGCTGTGGTCGCAGCGCGAGTCGACCGCGCTCACCTCGGCGGTGCTCGCGGGGATGGCGGCGGGGGCGCGGGTCCTCGTCGGAGGGCCCGGGTGGGACGCGGTGCTGCTGCCGTCGGCGGTCGTGCGGATCGGCGCGCTGGCCGACGCGGTCGAGGCGTTGCGGCAGCGGTGAATGCACTGGCAGCGGGAGACGGTGCTGGACCGGCTGCGCGGATCGCCGACTCGGCCGGGCTGACCTCGACGCCCGACAGCGGTGGGCGGGTGCGCGGCCGGATTCGCCGGATGGCCGTCACCGTGCGCCACGCGCGCTCCTGAGTCGAGGTCGCCTGCCTGCGGGTCAGCGGCCGAGTAGATGGCGCAGGGTCGGTTCGAGGTAGGGGGAGCGGAAGTGGTGGTTCGCCTCGGTGAGGCGAGTCGGGGTGACGCGCTGGTCGGCCTCGGCGAGTTCCCGGGCGCCCTGGCGGCCCAGGACGAGGGCGGGGCCGAAGGAGGGTGTCGGGAGGAGGGCGGGACGGTGCAGGACGTGGGCCAGGGTGTGGGCGTAGTCGGTGTTGCGCACGGGGTTCGGGGTGACGGCGTTGACGGGGCCGGTGCGGGTGTCGTCCCAGAGGGCGCGGTGGTAGATGTCGAGGAGGTCGTCGAGGCCGATCCAGGACTGCCACTGGGTGCCGTCGCCGATCCGGCCGCCGAGGCCCGCGGCGAACAGTGGGCGCAGCAGGCGCAGGGTGCCGCCCGCGGGGGATTGGACGATGCCGGTGCGGATCCGGACGACGCGGGCGTCGGCGGTGGTCGCGGCCGCTTCCCAGTTCGTCACCACGTCGGCGAGGAAGCCGTCGCCGGGATCGGCGTTCTCGGTGAGGATTTCGTCACCACGGTCGTAGCCGTAGTAGCCGATGGCGGAGGCGGAGACGAAAGTACCTACGCCGCACCGGCTCGCGGTCTCGGCGAGGGCGCGGGTGGGGCCGACGCGGCTGTCGGCGATCGCGCGGCGGTGCGCCTCGGTGAACCGGCCCGCGATCGACGCGCCCGCCAGGTGGACGACCGCGTCGACACCGGTGAGCAGGTCGGGGGCGGGATCGTTTGGGTCCCACCGGCGTTCGTCCGGGCTCTTCGGCGCGTGCCGGACCAGCCGGAGGACCCGATGTCCACCGGTGGTCAGGAACGCGCACAGCGCCGTCCCGACCAGCCCGGACGCGCCGCTCACCGCGATGGTGCGCCCGGTGAAACCGTGGTCGGCGGCGCGCCGGTGGGCGGCGAGGTCGTCGGCGAGCTGGCGGTAACGGTAGTCGAACATCGGGCGCAGCAGGCGGGTCGGCAGCGGGGTCTCGACGCGATCGGTGACCCGGGTGTGCTCGTCGTCGACGGCGGTGAACTCATGGGTGTGCCGCCAGGGGAGCAGGCGGCCGACCGGCGCGGACGCGAGCCCGTCGGCCGCGACGGCATCGGCGAAGCGGTGCGGCGGGTCATAGACCTCCGGGTCGTGGCGTGCGACCCAGCGCAGTCCGCCCGGTAGTCCCAGAACGGCGGTACCCGTGGCCAGGTCGTCGGATTCGCTCAGCAACCGGACCGGTTGCCACGGCGGGGCCAGGCGGGTGAAGGCGCCCGGCCGGGAGAACCAGGCGAACACCTCGTCGCGGGGTGCGGAGACAACGAACGAACAGTCGATGCCCATACCTCGACTGTAGCCGCGACGGCTAGCACGTGAAACGTTTACGCATCGTTCGGTGCGTCGACCGGTGATACCGGGGCGGCGGTGCGCCCCGGTATCGGGGATCAGCCGTAGTGGCAGATGTAGTGCATGGTGTCGACGACCTCGATGTCGAACGAGCTGTCACCGGGGATGGAGAACGACTCGCCCGCGCGGTAGGTGGTGGTCTCGGTCGAACCGGCCAGGGTCACCTTGGCCTCGCCCGCGACCAGTTCCATGACTTCGGGGGCGGCGGTGCCGAAGGTCAGGCTCGACGGCTGGATGACGCCGACCGACTTCTTGGTGCCGTCGGCCAGCTCCAAGCTGTAGCTGACGCACTTGCCGTCGAAGTAGACATTGGCCTGCTTGGTGACGGAGACATTCTCGAACTTCGACATGGGTCCTTCCACGATGTTAGGGAAGGCTCAGTCTAGCCAGGCGGGTTTGTGCACCCGGACGCGGTCGGCTTCGGCGGGGTCGCGCTGTGCCAGGACAGCGAGGACGCGGTCGGCGAGCGTGGGCACGCTCTTTGTCGCGGCGTTGAAGACAATGGTCAGGTCCGCCTCGAAATATCGATACAGGTCTTCACGCCGCGACATGCAGGTCCTTCGCCTCCGCCAGCACGGCGTCGCGAATGAACCAGTGCAGGTACTTCTTCGGAACGACATCGACCTTTCGGCCCAGCAGTGCCTCGAGCTCTTCCTGGAATCCGAAGAACTCCAGGCCGATGTCGGTGCCCGGCTTCAGCAGGTAGAGCAGGTCGACGTCGCTGTCCGGTCCATCCGAACCGCGGGCGACCGATCCGAACACCGAGAGCTCGATGACGTCGTACTTCTCGCACAGCGCCCGCAACCTCGGCATCAGGGTGTCGAAATCGATCGCCATCTCGCCTCCTCGAAGGTTCGACTGCTTCGAGCCTAGCGGGGCACCTCAGCTGCCGTAGCGGGCCAGGACGGAGCTGGCTTCCTGGGAGGCGGTGCCTTCCTGGGCCAGGTGGGTCATGGCTTCGGGGATTTCGCGGCCGTGGTGGGCCATGGCCTGGGCGTAGAGGCGGCCTGCTCGGTAGGAGGAGCGGACCAGGGGGCCTGCCATGACGCCGGCGAAGCCGAGGTCTTCGGCGACCTTGGAGTGGGCGACGAACTCCTCGGGCTTGACCCAGCGGTCGACGGGGTGGTGGCGGGGGGAGGGGCGCAGGTACTGGGTGATGGTGAGGATGTCGCAGCCTGCCTCGTGCAGGTCGCGCATGGCCTCGGTGACCTCGTCGGGGGTCTCGCCCATGCCGAGGATGAGGTTGGACTTGGTGACCAGGCCCGCCTCGCGGGCGGCGGTGATGACGGCCAGCGAGCGGTCGTAGCGGAACGCGGGGCGGATGCGCTTGAAGATGCGCGGCACCGTCTCCAGGTTGTGGGCCAGCACCTCGGGGCGGGTCGCGAAGACCTCGGCGAGCTGGTCGGGGTCGGCGTTGAAGTCGGGGATGAGCAGTTCGACGCCGGTGCCGGGGTTGAGTGCCTTGATGGCGCGCACGGTTTCGGCGTAGAGCCAGGCGCCGCCGTCGTCGAGGTCGTCGCGGGCCACGCCGGTGATGGTGGAGTAGCGCAGGCCCATGGCCTGGACGCTCTCGGCGACGCGGCGGGGCTCGTCGCGGTCGAGGGCGGCGGGCTTGCCGGTGTCGATCTGGCAGAAGTCGCAGCGGCGGGTGCACTGCTCGCCGCCGATGAGGAAGGTGGCCTCGCGATCCTCCCAGCATTCGAAGATGTTGGGGCAGCCCGCTTCCTCGCAGACGGTGTGCAGGCCTTCGCGTTTCACCAGGCCCTTGAGCTCGGTGTATTCGGGGCCCATGGTGGCGCGGGTGCGAATCCACTTGGGCTTGCGCTCGATCGGGGTCTCCGCGTTGCGCGCCTCGATGCGCAGCAGCTTGCGTCCGGCGGGGGCTGAGGCGTCTACGGGGCTCACTGGACCGACTCTACGCTCGGGGCCTGCGCGTTCGCGGGGCCGGTGGTGCGATCAATGTCATGCGGCCGGACGGGAATTTCCCCGTCCAGCGCGGCAACGATGGCGGCCGCGACGAGCGGCTTGACCTCGGCGACGGTGACCTCGCGGCCCAGCTCCCTGGTCAGCGTGGTGACCCCGGCGTCCTTGATGCCGCAGGGCACGATCGCCTGGAAACCGTCGTCGGCGTAGTTGCAGTTCAGCGAGATGCCGTGCAGGGCGACACCGCGCTGCACCCGCACCCCGATCGCGGCGATCTTGCGCTCGGGCAGGAACCCGCTCGCCGCCAGCCACACCCCCGAGCGGCCCTCGATGCGGCCGCAGGTGACGCCGAGACCGGTGATCACCGTGATCAGCGCTTCTTCCAGCCGACGCACGTAGTGCACGACATCGATCGGTTCGGCCAGCCGGACGATCGGATAGCCGACCAGCTGACCGGGCCCGTGCCAGGTGATCTTGCCGCCGCGGTCGACCTGGATCACCGGGGTGCCGTCGACGGGCAGATCGGTGTCCTCGGTGCGGCGGCCCGCGGTGTAGACGGAGGGATGTTCGAGCAGCAGCAACCGGTCGTCGCCGGTCCCGGTGGCCCGCTCGTCGGCGATCCGCCGTTGCAGGTCCCAGGCGGCGTGATAGTCGATGAGTCCGAGATCCTCGACCACGATCGGGGTCGAATCGAATCGCGCGGACGAGGTGGGGCGCGTGGTGTTCACGGCTTCCGACCTTACGCCACCGTCGGTGCGCTGTTTCCGGGCCTTCGGGCCGCTCGGGCTCACTCCCCGCCGAGCGGAAGGGTGAGCTGCATGAGGGTCAGATCCATCCAGCGGCCGAACTTGTGACCGACCTCCGGCAGCTCGCCCACGGTGCGGAAACCGAAGCGTTGGTGCAGGGCGATCGAGCCGGTATTGCCGGATTCGATGGCGGCGACCATGACGTGGACGCGGTGCGACGCGGTGGCGCGGGCGATGAGCTCAGCGAGCAGTGCGGTGGCCACGCCGCGGCGCTGGAAGCGGTCATCGACGTAGACGGAGTTCTCGACGGTGAAGCGGTAGCCGGATTTTGGGCGCCACGCGCCGTAGGAGGCGTAACCGGCGACCTCGCCGTCGATCTCGGCGATCAGGACGGGCAGGCCCGCGGCGGTGCGGTCGGCGAACCAGGTGAGGCGGTCGTCGAGGTCGACCTCGTCGGTGTCCCAGATCGCCGTGGACTCGGCGATATTGGTGTTGTGGATGACCAGGACGGCGGCCAGGTCGGCCTTGTCGGCGTCGCGGATCAGCATCGGGGAATCCTCACACCGGGCCGACGGCGGCGGCCAGGGCGGCCCCGATGGTCGGATGCTGGAAGGTGAAGCCCGCCTCTTCCAGCGCGGCGGGGATGGCCCGGGGGCCGCGCAGGATGGCCTCGTCGGCGAGTTCGCCCACCAGGGCGCGCAGCGCGACACCGGGGACGATGATCGGGGTCGGCCGGTGCAGCGCCCGGCCCAGGGCACGGGTGAACTCCGCGTTGGTGACCGGCGCCGGTCCGGCGGCGTTGATCGGGCCGGAGACCCGCGGATTCGTCAATGCGAAGACGATCGCGCCGACTTCGTCGTCGAGGGAGATCCACGGGGTGTACTGGCGGCCGCTGCCCAGGCGCCCGCCCAGACCCAGCCAGTACAGCGGGTGCAGCATGCTCAGCATGCCGCCGTTGCGGGCCAGCACCACGGCGCTGCGCAGCAGCACGGTGCGGGTGCCCGCCTCGGTAGCCGGGGCGGTGGCGGCTTCCCAGTCCCGGCACAGCGTGGCCAGGAAACCCGTTCCGGCGGGGGCGGTTTCGTCGACGACACCGTCACCGGTGCCGCCGCCATAGTAGTGCACGCCGCTGGCGTTGACCAGCGTGGGCACTCCGGCGGCGGCCACGGCGACGGCGAGCACGTCGGTGGTGGTGATCCGGCTGTCGCGCAGCAGCTGCTTGTAGCCGCCGTTCCAGCGGCGCGCGCCGAGACTCGCGCCGCACAGGTTCACCACCGCGTCGGCCCCGCGCAACGCCCGCTCGTCGAGCTGGGCGCGCGCGGGATCCCAGGTGAATTCGTCCGGCGCCGCGGCGGCCCGGCGGACCAGCCGGGAGACCTGGTGCCCGTCGCGGCGCAGAGCCGCGACGAGCGCCGTCCCGATCAGTCCGGACGAACCGGCGATCACCACCTTCATCGGGTCGGATTCCTCGCTACAGGCCGAGATCGGCCTCGAACGCCGAGTCCTCGAGCCGGTTCTTGATGGTGGAGAGGAAGCGGCCCGCGTCGGCACCGTCGATGAGGCGGTGGTCGTAGGTCAGCGGCAGGTACACCATCGAGCGCACGCCGATGGACTCGCTGCCCGCCTCGTCGGTCACCACCACCGGGCGCTTGACGATCGCGCCCGTGCCGAGCATGGCGGCCTGCGGCGGAACCAGGATCGGGGTGTCGAACAGCGCGCCCTCGGAGCCGATGTTGGTGATGGTGAAGGTGCCACCGGACAGCTCGTCCGGCTTCAGGCCGCCGGTGCGCGCGCGGTGCGCGATATCGGCGATCG
The DNA here is from genome assembly GCF_037034205.1 of Nocardia sp. SSK8. Lineage (NCBI taxonomy): Bacteria > Bacillati > Actinomycetota > Actinomycetes > Mycobacteriales > Nocardiaceae > Nocardia > Nocardia sp. SSK8. The sequence goes on along the minus strand of NZ_JBAGKD010000010.1, from coordinate 177,103 downwards.
CGCGGGCCAGCCCGGCCAGCGACAGGTCGCTGGCGTTGTGGATGACCGGCGAGAGCAGACCCTGCTCGGTGTCGACCGCGATACCCAGGTGCACCGACGCGTGGTAGGTGATCTCCTTGGTGTCCTCGTTGTAGGAGGCGTTCACGTTCGGGTGCACACCCAGCGCCTCGACCACGGCCTTGGCGAAGAACGGCAGGTACGTCAGGTTGACGCCCTCGCGCGACTTGAACGAGGCCTTGGCCAGCTGCCGCAGATGCGCGATCTTGGTGACGTCGGCCTCGTGGACCTGGGTCAGCTGCGCGGTGCTCAGCAGCGATTCGCGCGTCTTGGTCGCGGTGATCTGCCGGATCCGGCTGGCCTTCTGCGTGGTACCGACCAGCCCGGCCAGCTTCGGCGCGGCCGACTCCTTGGCCGGTGCCGCGGCGTTCGCGGCGGCCGGAGCGGCGGCGGCGGGCGCCTTGGCGGCCTCGGCGGCGGCGAGCACGTCCTGCTTGCGGATGCGGCCGCCGACACCGGAACCCTTGACGGCCGACAGGTCGACGTTGTTCTCGTCGGCCAGCTTGCGGACCAGCGGGGTCACGTACGGGGTGCTGCCGTTGGCCGACGCCGCGGGGGCGGGGGCCGGGGCGGGCTTCGGCGCGGGGGCCGCCGCGGCGGGCGCGGGAGCCGGGGCCGGAGCAGGTGCCGGAGCGGGGGCCGGAGCAGGCGCGGGCGCCGGGGCGGGTTCCGGCGCGGGCGCCGGGGCCGGGGCGGGCGCCGCGGCGGCGGGCGCGCCGCTGCCGATCACACCCAGCTGACCACCGACGGCGACGATGTCGTCTTCCTGGGCCGAGATCTCCAGCAGGGTGCCCGCGACGGGCGAGGGGATCTCGGTGTCGACCTTGTCGGTGGACACCTCGAGCAGCGGCTCGTCGACGGCGACGCTGTCACCCACGGCCTTGAGCCACCGGGTCACGGTGCCCTCGGTGACCGATTCGCCCAGCTCGGGCATCTTCACCGGGGTGCCGGAGGCGGCGGCGGGCGCGGCGGCCGGGGCCTGCTCGGGCGCGGGGGCCTGCGCGGCCGGGGCCGGTGCGGGCTCGGGAGCGGGCGCGGGCTCGGGAGCCGCGGCGGGTTCGGGGGCGGCGGCAGGAGCGGAGGCGGCGGCTTCACCGGGCTCGCTGATCACACCGAGCTCACCGCCGACCTCGACGATGTCGTCTTCCTGGGCGACGATCTTCGACAGCACACCGGCGGTGGGCGACGGGATCTCGGTATCGACTTTGTCGGTGGAGACTTCGAGCAGCGGTTCGTCGACCTCGACCGTGTCTCCTTCCTGCTTCAGCCACCTGGTCACCGTTCCCTCGGTGACGCTCTCACCAAGAGCCGGCATCTGGACGGAGAAGGCCATGTCCTCTGTCTCCTCTGACTGTTAGACGGGTAATACAACAGTGCTTCGACCCCGGCAGACACCCGTCGCGGGTCGCGGCGTTCGTCCACCCCGCCGTCACGGCGAGGCGTCCGGGAATCGTCGGTTTCTTGTTCCGGCAACCATCCTTGCACTCGCTCGCCGACGACGGAGCGCTGGGCGGCGATACAGGCGGAGCTGGCACCATGGAATGTACGGCGGTGAGCAGAATTCCGCCGCGATGCCGGAGGACGTTACCGATGGGTTTGCTGGATCGTTTCCGCGGCGGGCGCCGCACGAGCAGGAACGTCGCCCGTGCGCACGCGTCGGAACTCGACGCGCTCGCGGACTGGGCGCGCACCCGGCGTGGCGTGGAGGCGTTCGTCGAACCCAAGACGACTGTGACTGATGTCACAGCGGTGCTCGTAGCGGCGGACGGCGAATGGACCCGGCGCATCGTCGGCGAGCGCGGGGCGCGGCGGCTGGCCGCGCGGCTGCGGATTCCGGTCTACGACGTGAACCGGACCGGCTATCCGCAGCGGATGCGCGACTACGACGCCCGCCGCCGCATCGAGCAGCGGCGGGCCCGCGAACAGCGCGACGAGTGACTACTCGGCGCCGATCTCCTCGATCACGGTGATCAGGGTCCGCACCGGCACCCCGGTCCCGCCCTTGCCGATGTAGCCGAACGGACCGCCGGTGTTGTAGGCCGGACCGGCCACGTCCAGGTGCGCCCACTGCACGCCCTCGGGCACGAACTCCTTGAGGAACAGTGCCGCCGAGAGCATTCCGCCCCAGCGGTGCGGCGCGACATTGGCCAGGTCGGCGACCTTGGAGTTGAGGTCGGCGCGCAGTTCGGGCGGCATCGGCATGGCCCAGCCGTGTTCGCCGACGGCGCGCGAGGTGGCCGCGACCCGGTCGCGGAACTCCTCGGTGCCCAGCACGCCGGGGGTGCGGGTGCCCAGGGCGACCATCTGGGCGCCGGTGAGGGTGGCGACGTCGATGAGGTAGTCGGGCTCGTCCTCGGCGGCGCGCACGATGGCGTCGGCCAGGATGAGCCTGCCCTCGGCGTCGGTGTTGATGACCTCGACGGTGGTGCCGCCGTACTGGGTGAGCACGTCACCGGGACGCTGCGCGGTGGCCGATGGCATGTTCTCGGCCATCGGCACGGTCGCGGTGACGGTGACCGGCAGGCCGAGGCGCGCGGCCAGCAGCACGGTCGCGATGACCGCCGCGGCCCCGGCCATGTCGGAGGTCATGTTCTCCATATTGGCGGCGGGCTTGATCGAGATGCCGCCGGTGTCGAAGGTGATGCCCTTGCCGACCAGCGCGATCTTCTTCGGCCCGCCCGCGTAGCTGATCCGCACCAGCCGCGGCGGGCGCGCGGAGCCCTGGCCGACGCCGATGATGCCGCCGTAACCCCCTGCGGCCAGCGCGGTCTCGTCGAGCACCTCGACCTCGAGCCCGGCCGCCTCGGCGAGCACGCGGGCCCGCTCGGCGAACTCGGCCGGGTACAGCGCGCTCGGTGGGGTGTTGACGAAATCGCGCGCGGTGGCGACGGCCTCGGCCACCAGCTGCGCGCGCAGCAGTTCCAGCACGCCGAATTCCGGCTCGGGGACCAGCAGTTCGACGCGCAGCACCGGCTGCTCGTCCGGCTTGGGCGCGCTCTTGGCCGACTTGAACGCGCTGAAGGTGTAGGCGCCCAGGTAGAAGCCCTCGGCGGCGGCGCCCAGGTCGACCCCGGACAGCGTGCTGGCGACGAGTTCGGTCCCGGCCAGCGCGCGACCAGCCACGCCCGCGCTGCGGCGGACCTGCTCGGCATCGATCTTCTCGGCCGCGCCGAGACCCACGGCGAGCACGCTGGTGACGTTCGCCAGCCCCGACGGCGCGGGCACCCGGGTGAGTTCCTCGGGCTTGCCCTTGGCGCCGACCGCGCCGAGCGCGTCGAGCAGCTCCGCCCGGATCTCCTCGGTGAGCACATCGCCGAACAGGTCGGCCGGGACGATGGCAGGCCCGTTCTCCGAGGAGGTCAATCCGATCACCAGCACGTCGGTATCCGGGGTGATGGTCTCGATACGTGCCAGTTCCGGTCCGAGTGAACGATCTGCAGCAGCGGTCATCGCCCCAGGTTATTCCGTGACCCATCCCGGCCGCACACCGCGCGGCCCCGTGCCGCGAAATACTGGGATTCACTGGACAATACTGGTAGCTGTGGATACGCTCCGACGCGTGACGGACTCGGCCGAGGAGCTGGAGGCGCGCATCAGCGGGTTGCGGGCCGAGGTGCGCCGGGCGGCCGCGGCCGGGGATCGGGTCGGGGCGCGACAGATGCGGGCGCGGCTGCGGCAGGCCGAAAGCGACTGGGACGCCGTGGTGCTCGGGTCGATGCCCGCGGAGCCGGAGCAGGTGGAGGCGCCCGGGGTGCCGGTGCGCGAGCACGTGCACCGCGCGCTGACGCTGCTGTCGGTGCCGTCCGCGCCGAAGCTGGTGCTGGCGACGCACGACGCGTTCTTCTCCGGGGAGCTGCTGCCCGCCCGGCTCACCAGCCTGCGCCGCGACGAGGAACGTTCCTTCCGCTCGGCGCCCTACGCCCGGCCGTACTACCTGTGCGCCGCGCTCACCACCGATCTGCTCGCCCCCGCGCGCGGGCTGATGGCGGTGAGTTCCTGGCCGCTGGAACGGCGGATGGTCGGACCGCTGAGTCCTCGGGTGGGCCTGCTGGTCTCGGCGATCCGGCTGGCCGAGCACCTCACGGCGCAGCCTGCCGCGGAATCGGCGGGCAGGCGCGTACTGTGGCGGCTCGCCGTCTCGATCCCGGGCGTGCGCGGCGCACCGGACGCGCTCGACCCGGCAGCGGTGATCGCGGCGGCGCGCCGGGAACTGGCGGTGCACGAAGACGAAGACGCGCGGCAGCGCCGCAGTGCCGCGCACCGGGCGGCCGATCAGCTCGCTGATCCGGCCGCGCAACTATTCGGTGTTCGGCTCGGGGTAGCCGATCGGCGACGGATCGAGGTGAAATGAGCACTCTCGCAGCACAGTTGGATCAGTTGCGCGGCGCAGCGCCCGCGACCAGGCACAATGCCCGCACCATCGCCGCGCTGACGGCGAATCCGGGATGCGCCCGCCGCGCCCTGCTCGACGCGGCCGCGGTGGACAAGACCGCCGTCGCCCAGTCCCTGGGCTTCCCACCGCAATTCGGCCAGTCCCAGTTCGCGATCACCCGCGGTAATGCCTTCGAGTCGATGGTCAAGGCCAACGGCTGCGCCGAACTGCTGGCGCTGCTGCGCGACAAGCTCGGGCTCACCGTGCCCGAGGTCGCCTACCACGACCTGAACTCGGTCGGTGAGCACACCGGCAACGCGGTGCGCTACCAGCGCACCAAGCAGCTGCTGAAGAGCACGATCGAGGCAGGCGACGGGACCCTGTTCGACCATCCGATGCTGCGCCTCGACATCGCCGGTGCCCCCGCGTATCTGGAGCCGGACGTGGTGGCGGTGCAGCTCGACGGCAAGTTCCACGTCGTGGAGATCAAGGCGTTCCCGGTGATCGACGGCCAGGCCGATCCGGCGCAGGTCGCCGCGGCCGCGCGGCAGTCGGCGGTGTACGTGATCGCGCTGCGCGAGCTGATGCGCGCGATCGGGGAGTCACCGGAGCTGGTCTCGCACACGGTGATCCTGGTGTGCGCCAAGGACTTCAGCAACCGGCCCACCGCCGAGCTGGTCGATCTGCGCAAGCAGCTGGCCGTGGTGGGCAGGCAGCTCACCCGCCTCACCGCGATTCCCGATCTGCTCGAGCTGCTGCCGCCGGAGGCCACCTTCGCCCCGGGCGAGGGGCTGGAGAAGACCGTCGCGGCCATTCCCGCCCGCTACGCGCCCGAGTGCATGTCCAGCTGCGAGCTGGCCTTCGCGTGCCGCGACGAGGCCCGCACCTGCGGTTCGCTGGACGCGCTGGGCCGCGGGGTCTGCGACGAGGTGGGCGGCATCGACAATCTGCACACCGTGCTCGGCCTGGCCGAGGGCACCCTGGAACCGGGGCCCGAACACGCCGACATCACCGCGGTCCTGCGCACCGCGCACCGATTGCGGCTGGAGATCGCCGGATGAGCGTGCTCTCGGCGCTGGCCAAGGCCGAGGCCGTGCGCTCGGGCCGCGCGCAGCCGACCGCGACCGTGCGTCACGTGCACCTGGCCGAGCGGCCGCTGGTGGCGATCCCGCTGCGGCTGGCGGGCGAGGCCGCCGCACCGCTGGCGGTCATGATCGGCACCGCGTCCGGCGACCAGAACGTGCTGACGGTGCCGCAGCCGCGCGACCGGGTGCTGCGGCTGCGCTTCATCGAGCAGCTCGCCGATGTGATCCTGCCGTATCTCGCGTCGTTCCTCGGCGACGTCGAGGAGCTGACCAGTAAGGCGGGCGAGACCTACACCCGCTGCCTGGACGCCCCGCAACTGTGGACGCCCAATCCCGGCGGCCAGAACTTCCTGAAACTGCTGGGCCGTTCGGTGCGTTTCCATCGCGCCGACGGCGACAACCCGGTGCCGGAAGCCGTTCCGCTGCTGGGCCGCTGGCTCACCTGGTTCGGCGACCGCGCCGAACACCCCGGTTCGGCGGTGCTGCCCGCGATGACCTCGGTGCTGGCCGCGCACTGGGCTTCGGGCCAATCCTCCCTCGAGGACGGCAATCTCGCCGCGCTGCTCGGCTGGATCGACCCGCCGCGCGGACTCACCGGCGCCGAGGCCGCCGCGCTGGCCGAGGACCCGCTGCGCTCGCCGCCCGCCGGTCCGGCCACCGACCCCGGTTTCGACAACGAGGAACTCGCCCCGCTGATCGCCGCCTACAACGCCGCCGTCGACGACACGGCCCGGTCGGTGGCGGCCGAACGGCTGGAACGGTCGCTGCGCGGTCAGCTCGAGCCCACCTGGCGGCTCATGTGGCGCGGCATCGAGCTGCTGCGCGCGCTGCCCGAAGGCGCCAGCGTGGCGACCCGCTGGACCGACGATCGCGGCGCCTTCTCCTATTTCGCCGCCGAACTCGCCGAGGGCACCCCGCAGTCGCGCCGCGACCCGGCCGTGCGCGCGGTGCGCAAACTGCTGCAACGCGAACGCGCCCTGGAGGCCTTGCAGGCCCAGTGCGCCTTCGACGATCCGCTGCTCATGCTCGAACATCGCGTGGCCGGGGCGGCCGTGCGCGGCACCGTGGTGCACAGCGAACCCGAGCGGTTGGACCGCTCCGGCGCCCGCCCGAAGCTGCGCCCGCACATCCACCTGCGCACCGCGGACCCGTTCACCGCCGTCCTCGGCGAGGAGCTGACCTGCGTGGAACGGCCCAAACAATCCGGGGTGGTCGTGGAGATCGACGGTGACACCCTGGTCCTCGAACTCTCCGGCGGCATGGGCCGCAAGCTGATTCCCGAACCGGGCAGTGTGCCCGACGTCGACGAGGAGCTCGGCTTCGCGCGGTTCACTCCCTCGCCGTTCACCGGTCAGCTGAATCTGCCCGCGCGCGAGGACACCCCGTGGACCCACGGCGGCCCGCCCCCGGAATACGACCCCGACCACTCCGACGACGGGGAGGACCCGCAGTGACCAGCCCGGACCAGGCCGTCGCCGACATCCTCACCGACCTGCGCGACGCGAGTCATCGCGCGCTGGTGGTCGACTCCCCGCCCGGCGCGGGCAAATCCACGCTCGTGGTGCGCGCGGCCCGACAGCTCGCCGAGGACGACGAGCAGCGGATGATCGTGGCGCAGACCAACGAACAGGTCGACGACCTCATCGACCGGCTGGCCGGCGCGGACCCGGCGCTGCGCATCGGCAGGCTGTCCAGCGCGGCCTATGTGGTGAGCGATCGCGTCGACCAGCACGGCAATGTGCGGGTGGCCACCAAGCCCGCCGACCTCGCCGATCGCACCATCGTCATCGGCACGGCGGCCAAGTGGGCCACCGTCACCGAGGGCAGCTGGTCGCACGCCATCATCGACGAGGCCTATCAGATGCGCTCGGATATGTTGCTGCGCATCGCGAATCGCTTCGATCGCGGGCTGTTCGTGGGCGACCCGGGCCAGCTCGACCCGTTCGCCACCGTCGAGTCCGCGCGCTGGGCCGGGCTCACCTGGGACCCGACCATGAGCGCGGTCAGCGTCATGCTGGCCAACAACGACAACATCCCCACCCACCGCCTGCCGGTCTCCTGGCGGCTACCCGCTACCGCGGCCCCAGTGGTGTCGAAGGCGTTCTATCCCTTTACCGAATTCGAGTCCGGCACCGGATTCGGCGACCGCCGGATGGAATTCGGCACGCGCGGGCTGGGCGGCCCGATCGACGCCGTTCTCGAGGAGGCGGCCGAGACCGGCTGGGGCTGGTACGAACTCCCGGCCCGGCACACCCTGCGCACCGACCGCGAGGCGGTGCTGGCCATCGCCGAGATCGCCGCCCGGCTGATCGAGCGCGGCGCCACCGCGCATTCCGAGGCGGGCAGCAGGCCGGTCACCGTGGACCGGGTGGCCGTGGGCACCGCCCATCGCGACCAGGCCGAGGCCGTGCGCGCCGCGCTGCGCGGCACCGCGGCCGAACCGGTCACGGTGGACACCGCCAACCGGTTGCAGGGCCGGGAGTACGACGTCACCCTCGTGCTGCATCCGCTGTCCGGACGGCGTGACGCCAGCGCCTTCCACCTGGAGGCCGGACGGCTGTGCGTGCTCGCCTCCCGGCACCGGCACGCCTGCATCGTGGTCGGGCGGGCGGGGATTCCCGAACTGCTCGACGCGCACCCGTCGGCCGAGCCGGTGCACCTGGGTGTGCCGGTGAAGTTCCCCGACGGCTGGGAGGCGAATCAGGCGGTGCTGAGTCATCTGGCCCAGCACCGGGTGCGCGCGGCGGCCGGTCAGTAGCGGGGCTGGTCGAGCCAGCGCTTGGTGCCCTTGGAGCGGGCGGCCAGGATGGTTCCGGCGGGCACGATCGCGACGCAGAGCCCGGCGATGATCCAGGCGGTGTCGCCGTCGACCAGGCTCATCCCCGCCATGACGAAGGCGAACAACAGGACCAGGGTCGCACCGAGCAGTGCGAAGATCCGGCCCACCGCGCGGCGCATGAACAGCGCGATCGAACCCACGAACGACAGGATGGCGGGCGGCACCAGCAGGATCACCGCGCCGATCGTGAACCACAGATCCTCGGTGTAGGTCATCGCGTCGCGGCCGCTGTAGCTGGTGTCGGTCGGTTGCATGGTCATCAGATGGGCCACCATCGCGAGGCCGACATAGCCGCTGGCCACGGCGATCACGAGGGAAAGAACGGCGGCCGTCTTGGCATCGCCCCCGGGCACCTTCGGGACCGGGGCGTATCCGTGTCCGGCGGCGAAACCTGGGTGGTAGGCGTACCCGGCGCCCGGAGCGTGGCCACCGGCGGCGCCAGGACCGGGGTTCTGTGCGTAGCGGGCCTGCGACGCGTGTCCGCTGTCCGGGGTGTCGGGGTGCTGCGCGTAGCCCGGCGCGAGCGCGTGTCCGGCGCCCGGAGTGTGGCCGGGGCTCTGCGGTGCGCTTTGCGATAGTGCGTGCCCGGCGGGGGTGTGCCCGGAGTACTGCACGTAGCCCTGCGGCGTCGCGGATGAGCCGGGAGGGGTGTGTCCGGCGGCTGGGTAGCCCGCCTGGCCGCTCCCCGGAGTGGGTCCCGGCGATGCGGGAAAAGTATTGTGCAGCAAGGCATCCTGGGCCGCCGAGACGAACTCGCGGCAGCTGGCGAAGCGATCCTCGCGGGCCTTGGCCATCGCCCGGGTGAGGACCGCGTCCAGGGCGGCGGGCAGTCCCGGCCGCACCCCGCTCAGCGGGGGTACCGGCTGGGAGAGATGACCGGCGATCACCTGGGCCGGATTGGTCGCCGGGAACGGTGGTTGACCGGCCAGCAGCAGGTAGAGGGTGCAGGCCAGCGAGTACTGGTCGCCGCGGGCGTCGACCACCTCGCCGGAGAGCTGCTCGGGGGAGGCGTAGGCCAGGGTGGCGGTGAAGGTGCCGGTGGCGGTGAGCTTGGTGTCGGCCTCGACGAGGCGGGCGATGCCGAAATCGGTGAGCAGGGCGCGGGATTCGCCGCCCTCGGGGGACGAGATGAGGATGTTGGCGGGTTTCACGTCGCGGTGCAGGACGCCGTGGCGGTGCGCGTAGTCCAGCGCGTCGGCGGTCTCGGCCACATAGCGCAGCAGCTGCTCGGGCGGGGTTTCGCGGGGGAGCCGGGTGGCGTCGGCGCCCTCGACGAAACGCATGGAGATCCACAGGTGCCCGTCGTGGGTGCCGCGGTCGTAGACGCCGACGATGCCCGGATGATCCAGGCCCGCCACGATATCGGCCTCCTGCTCGAAGCGGCGGCGCAGTTCGGGATCGTCGGAGACCGCGCGGTTGAGCAGCTTGAGCGCGACGGTGCGCGGCAGCCGTGGGTGCCGCGCCCGGTAGACCGTGCCCATCCCGCCCTGACCGAGGGTGCCCTCGATCCGATATCCGGCGAAAGTGTCCTCCACTGCGGTCACCGGGTCCCCCTCCCTGCTCCGTGCCGTGACCCCGGCAGCCTAGCCGGTCACACCGTCAGGCCAGCCGGGCCACCAGCCGTCGCGCGTTCATGTACCCGATCGCCTCGATGGTGACCATCGGGTTGACGCCCGGCGCGGTCGGGAAGCTGGAGCCGTCCGCGACCACGATATTGGGCACCTCCCAGGTGGCGCCGTCGGGATCGGTGGCCGACAGCGTCGGCGCGCCGCCCATCCGCGCCGAACCCATGATGTGCAGCGCGCCCATCGAGCACCGGCCCGGCCCGTATCCTGCTGTCCGGCAAGCCGCGTCGAACTCCGCGAGCGACCCGCGTACGCCGGGTTCGAACGAGACCCCGGCCTGGTGCCCGGAGTAGATCCGCTGCGCGCCCGCCGCTTCGAGGATCGAGGCGGCGCCGACGATCCCGGTGTGCAGGTGCGCCGCGTCGTAGCCGGAGAGCCGGTACTTCACCACCGGTTCGCCACCGCGGTCGACCGAGACGCTGCCCGGATCCCGATCGCGGGTGATCACGCCGATCGAGTTCGTGCGCGCGAAATCCAGCAGGGCCGCGCGATGCTCGGCCGCGCCCCGCCAGTTCATGAACCCCGTGGCGAGACCGGGATGCACGGGTCCGGTCTCGTAGATGACGCCGTATCCGTGCCCGTCCAGATCGGCGTGCTGCCTGCTGATCCGGCCCTGCAGCGCGCCCTCCCACGGGCGGATCTCCTCCTCGAACACCCCGAACACGGCCGCCGCCGGATGCAGGCGCAGATGCCGCCCGATGTTCTTGTTCCGCAACCCGGACCGCAGCAGCAGCGCCGGGGTCTGGATCGCGCCCGCGGCCACGACCACCGCGCGGGCCCGCACGGTGATCTCCACGCCGTCACCGGTACGCGCGGTCACCGATTCGGCGACCCCCGCCGTCACGGTGATCGACCGGACATCGGCGTCGACCACCAGCCGGGCGCCGTGCGCCGCGGCATCGGCCAGCCAGGTCTTGGTCGTCGACTGTTTGGCGCCCACGCGGCAGCCGTAACCGCACCGCCCACACTCGATTCCGGCATCACACGCGTCACCGACATTGCGCGGCAGGGTGTCGACCTCCCAGCCCAGCGCGCGGGCACCGCGTTCGAGCACCCCGTCGCGGGCCGAGAGCGGTGACTTGCGGTCGGTGACTCCGATGCGGCGGCCCACGGCGGCGAGCGCGTCGCCGAACTCGTCCGTGGCGAACTGCGGGACACCGGTCTCGGCCCATTCGGCGCGCACCCGCTCGGGGGTCGGCAGCGAGGTGCTCCAGTTGACCACCGTGCCGCCACCCAGGCAGCTGCCCGCCACCAGCGTGAGCTGACCCTCCGCCGTGGCCGGGGGACCCGGCGCGTAGAGGCTGGTCAGCGCGGCGAGCTCGCCGTCGCCGAAGTCCCGGTCGTCGTAGTAGCCGCCGCGTTCGAGCACCACCACGTCGAGCCCGGCCTCGGCCAGCACCGCCGCCGCGGCGCCGCCACCGGCACCGGAGCCGACCACCACCACATCGCAGTCGAGGGTGGTGGGGGCGGTGAACCGTTGCGGGGACAGCGCGGGCGCGGGGGCGCTCGCCAGGCGGCCCGGCGGCGGGGGATAGCCGATCCGCTGCCAGAGTGGGTTCTCGCCGGTCGGGCCTGGGGTGACGTTGTAGGCGAGCAGGGCGGCCTGCTTGAGCGCCTGGAAGACCGCGCGGGCGGGCGCCAGGCGGGAATCGCCGAGGCGCAGCAGGGCGGCCTCGCGGCGGTCCTGCGGCAATGCCGAGAATCGGCGCGGACCACTGCCGGTGAGCAGGCCGACCAGCCGGGAATCCCACAGGCCGAGCAGCAGGGCGAGCTGCTTGCGGTCGGCCTCGCGCGGGTTGCGGTCCAGGATCTCGAGGATGGTGTCGACCACGCCGAGCTCGGTCGCGGCGGGGAGGCCGAGGCCGTCGCCGGGGAGGAACGTGTCGCAGATCGTGCCCAGTGCGGCCCGCTGTCCGGCTGTCGGTGCCATACCGAAACCACCCTTTCCACTTCTGGGTGATTTGTATCACGGCCGATCGGGTCGTGCTGGGTGTCAACGGGTTTCGGGGCCGGTCCGCCCGGCCCCGAACGCTCAGTCGGCGGTACCCGTGCCGAAGTCCTCGGTGCCCGCGGTGAACCGCAGGGTCTTGCGGGTCGAGACGGTGAGGTCGATCTCGGCCGAGGAGATCGAGCGGACCGCCGCGTCGCTGGCATAGGCGGTGACCTGATACCGGCCGGGTTGCAGGGCGCGGAAGCTGACCTGCCCGTCCACGCCGGTGGTCAGCCGCCGGTGCACGGTGTCGCCGCAGGAGTCGAAGCCGGTCAGCACCACCTTGCCGCCGGGGATCGGCCGCCGGGTGCCGGTGGTGATGAGCACCGCGTCGATCTGGCCGATGGCGGTCGGGCTGGGGGCGCGCGCCTGGAGGTCGTCCTGGCGGGGCTGGCCGGGTAGCCCGCAGGTCGATTTCTGGGCGACCGAGTCGTCGTGGCCGGGGTGCGCGTGCGCACCCCCCATCGCGGTCCCGATCAGAACTGCCGCCAGCAAGCCGATCGCCGAACTCCGGATAACGCCGAACCGTGGCATGCGCCGTTTCCCTCCTTTTCCTCGGTTTTTCCTCGGTGAGGTAACGCTCGGGCGGCAACCTTACTGTCGGGAATTTTGCCGGGGGCATCGGGAGTTGTCCTGGAGACGGTTGTGGCCGAAGTCCGCCAACCGTGGCTCTCATCGAGGAGGAGACGTGACCGAAACCCGTATGGCGATTCTGGCCGGTGGTTGCTTCTGGGGAATGCAGGAGCTGATCCGCAGGCAACCGGGCGTGCTCGCGACCCGGGTCGGCTATACCGGGGGCCGCAACGACCACCCCACCTATCGCAATCATCCCGGGCACGCGGAGGCCGTGGAGATCGTCTACGACCCCGCGCAGACCGATTACCGGGCGCTGCTCGAGTTCCTTTTCCAGATCCACGACCCCACCACCCGCGATCGGCAGGGCAACGACATCGGTTCCAGCTATCGATCGGCCATTTTCTATCTCGACGAGGACCAGCGCCGGGTCGCTCTCGACACCATCGCCGATGTGGACGCCTCCGGGCTGTGGCCGGGCAAGGTCGTCACCGAGGTGACCCCGGCCAGCACCTTCTGGGACGCCGAGCCCGAACACCAGGACTACCTGCGGCGTTACCCCGACGGCTACACCTGCCACTTCCCGCGCCCCGGCTGGAAACTGCCCAAGCGGGAAAACGCCGACAACTGAGTCACCACGCCCACTGATGTCCATATGCCATGATCGGCAGTGTTCTGCTCAGGAATAGGCGGCCCCGGCCGTCCCGTCGATGAGGGGTGCGATTCGAATGACGTATGGACAGCAGCAACCCGGCTATCCGCCGGCGGGACCGAAGCTCGGCGTCGGCGACGCGATCGGATACGGGTGGAACAAATTCAAGGACAACGCGGTGGTGTGGATCGCCATCGTGTTGGTCGCGGTGCTGATCCAGGTGGCGCTGAATTTCATCTTCGGGCTCGGCAACACCGATACCGACGACGACGGTGCCCTCGTGATCGGGTTCGGGATCTGGCAGTTGCTCGGCACCATCGTCACCACGATCGTCGGCTATCTGATCTCGGCGGCGCTGGTGCGCGGCGCGCTGCACGAAACCGACGGGCGCAAACCGGCATTCGGTGATTTCTTCCAGTTCAGCAAAGTCGGCGTGATCATTCTGGCCGGTCTGCTGGTGGGGCTGGCGACCGGTATCGGTCTGCTGCTGTGCATTCTGCCGGGTATCGTCATCGCGTTCTTCACCTGGTGGACCATGCAATTCGTGATCGACCGGGACCAGGACGCGGTCACCGCGATCAAATCCAGCTTCTCGGCGATCTCGGCCAATGCCGGGCCACTGCTGTTGCTGGCGCTGGCGCTGTTCGGCATCAATGTGCTGGGCGCGATTCCGTGCGGTCTCGGTCTGCTGGTGACGATCCCGCTGACGATCATCGCCTCGACCTACGCCTACCGCGTGGTCACCGGCGGACCGGTCGCCGGAGCGGCGGCCACCCCCGAGCCGGGCTATCCGCAGCAATACGGCGGTCCCGCAGGCGGATTCGGTGGTCAGCCGGGTTACGGCGAGGGCGGTCAGGGCTACGGCGGACCGGGTTACGGCGGTCCCGCCGAGGGTGGTCAGGGTTACGGCGGCCCCGGCGGCGGAACCCCGGGCTATGGCGGCCCGGAATCCGGACCCGATCTGGGTAAGCCGGGCGACCAGGGTGGTCCCGAAAACCGCTGACAGGCAAGAGAAAAGGGCGTGCGCGATCGATGCGCACGCCCTTTTTCCTGGGTTACTCGCAGCCGTACCCGTCGCCGTCGCGGTCCAGGCCGTAGTCGTCGGGGCCGATGACGCGGACCGGGCCGGTGTAGACGGGGCCGTTGCCGCTGCCGCCCTCGCAGTCGACATCGCTGACGATCGGCAGGCAGGGGGTGTACGAGCTGTGGCAGTTCGAGGGCTGCGCGGTGGCCACGGCCGGGGACGCGATCGCGAAGGCGAAGGCCGCGACGGCGGAGGCGGCGAGGGTGACGGCGAGTTTCATGGTGCTCCGTTTCAGTTGTACAGCGGCGCACAGTGTTTCACGCATGGGTGGTTTGCCGGAAATCTGCGGATCGGTACCTGCCGGTAAACTGGGTGGTTCGTTGATACCGGGGAGGTTCCGTGCGGGGGAAGTGGCGTCGTTGGTCGTGGCGTGGGCGTAGCGCGTTCGTCGTGGGGGTGGTGCTCGCGGTCGTGTTCGCGCCGGTCATCGGGGTGTTGTGCGCGCTGCTGGCGCACAATGTGGGCGAGCAGTCCGAGCAGGCGCGCACCAGGGGGCGCGACGCGGTGTGGCTCGGGCACGCGTGGGTCGACGGGCGCCGGACCGACGCCGATGTGGCCGCGCTGGCGACGTTGCTGGCCGGTACCGGAGTCCGGGATCTGTACGTGCACACCGGTCCGCTGGAACACGACGGCAGCCTGCGCGACGAACTGGCACCGCGCGCCCGCTGGTTCGTCGACGCCGTGCACGCGAGACTGCCCGGCCTCCGGGTGCAGTCCTGGCTCGGTGATGTCGTGCAGCCCGAATTCGACGGGCTGGACCTGGAATCGGCGGACTCCCGTGCACGGGTGGTCGCCTCGGCCCGCCGGGTGCTGGACTACGGCTTCGACGGCGTGCACTACGACCTCGAACCCGTGCGCTCCGGGTCATCCGGGTTCCTGTCCCTGCTCGACGCCACCCGCGCGGTGACCGCGGCCGCCGGGGTCCCGCTGTCGGTCTCGGCCCCCGTGATCGACCCGCTCCCCGGCCTGCACTCGGTCGGCCTGGCCGTCGCCGACCACGGAAAGTGGTGGAGCCAAGCCTATTTCGCCGACGTGGCCCGCCGCGTCGACCAGGTCGCGGTCATGACCTACGACACCGCCATGCCCACCCGCGCCCTCTACAGCGGCTACGTCGCCCAGCAGACCACCCTCGCCCTCGAGGTCACCCCGTCCCACGTGGACCTCCTCCTGGGCGCCCCCGCCTTCTGGGCCGACGACCCCGGCCACCACGGCGCCGCCGAAACCGTCGCCGCCGCCGTCCGCGGCATCCGCCTCGGCCTCACCCGCACCGCCCCCACCCGCACCACCTTCGGCATCGCCCTCTACGTCGATTTCGCCGCCACACCCCAGGACTGGACCGACTACCGCCGGGGCTGGGTCCGAACCCCGGCCTGAACCGCGGCCCGGCAGCTCACGGCCGCGAGCCGGCCAGTGCCGAATCGCCCGCGGGTGACAACCACGCCCGCAGTTCGGAGATGTAGTCGCCGGGCAGCTGTGCCTCGACGGCACCGTCGATCAGGATCTGGACGTACTCCTGGTCGGGGGCCGATCCGCGATTGTCCGGGTAGGAGATATAGGCCCAGCAGTACTCGGTGCCGTGTTGCTCGGTGTGCACGGGGACGGCGATGCGCAGGTACGCCTCGGGGTCCTCGATCGCGTCCATCTCGCGCAGATCGCTGTCCGAGATCTCCCAGACCAGCCCGATCACCTGGCTCGACGGTTCCGGCGACGGTTCGACGCTGGCGACCGCGCCGGGGCGATAGGACCCGGTCCGGTTGAATGCCAGCCGGAATCGTTCGAGGGTGCCGGTGCCGCGCAGGGAAGCGCTCGGGCAACGACGTTGCATCTGGGCAGCGGACATATTGGAGCCGTAGGCGAAGTAGAGCACCATCTAGACCTCCTCTATCGATGCGGTGAGCTGGTCGGCGGAGGTGACCAGCGTGACGTTCCCGAACCGCTTCATGGACATGACATTCGACCTGACCGCGGCTGCGAGATCTCGCCGGCCGTGAATGAAGATCGCGGTATCGGCGATGCGCACGCTGGAGTCTTCCAGATCGCGGTCGGTGGACAGCGACATCTCCATGACATTGTTCCTGCGGGCGGCATCGATCACACAGACATGGGCCAGGTCGCGCATGTCCTCGACGTGATTCACCAGGTAGAGATGGAAGTGCTGCGGATACTGGATCACCAGTTCGCGCAGTCGATCACACCAGCGGGGATGGACGTGGTTGAACGTCTGGAACCGGATCACATGGACACCGCGGGCGAGCGCGTCCCTGGTCGCGGAGTGATACAGGTCCGCCAGCCGTTGCCCTTCCGGACCCCGATAGGTGAAGCCCTCGCCGGTGATCACGATTTCCTCGGTGGCACGGCCGAGCTGGTCGATGAAGTACGCGTAGAAGGCGGTATTGAATTGTCCGTCTTTCGGTTCGAAGACGCGGATCTTCTGTAGGCCGCCCATTCGCCGGAATCGGAAGAACTGCGTCAGCAGTCCCGAGGTGATCAAGCCGGCGATGATGCCGAGCAGGAGTTCGGTGAGCATAGGCGATCCGTTCGCACGCAACGTGTTCCAATATTCCTGTATAGCTGCCAGGCGGGGATCCGGCAACGATCGGGACATCGAGCAGGTGCGAGATCGTGCTGGTCAGGTGGTGTGGATGAGGTCGGGGAAGGCGGCGGCGATCTGTGGGAAATCGGCACGGGGAACGGTGATCTCGAGGTCGGCGTGGGCGCGCGAGATCGTCCCGGCGAACAGGTCGAGGGCCCAGCCGCCCGCCACTGCCCACGGCACCCCGCACCCATCCAGCCGTTCGGCCACCACACCGGGCGTCCAGGCATCCCACCGCCGATCGGCTTCGGCGGCACTGATCGACCGTCCACCGTCCGGAGAGCTCATGCCTCCATCATGGTCGCCCACCGTTACCGGTGCGCCCGCGTTGTGAGCAATGGTGACGCAGGTGAGACGGGTTCGTGAAGTGTGCACGGACATCGGCCACTGCGTGGCCGTGCCGCCGTGGTCGTGGTCAGGGGCTCGGCGCGGGGAGTGCGGCGTCGGTGGGCAGCCCGAGGGCGGTGGTGGTGTCCACGCCGTGCAGCTGGGCACCGGTCAGGTCTGTGCCGGTGAGAACGGTGCCCGTGAGGTCGGCATCGGCGAGGTCGGCGCCGGACAGACGCGCGGTGTCGAGGCGGGTACGGCGCAGCACCGCGCCGCGCAGGTCGGCTGCCCGTAGGTCGGCACCGGTGAAGGTCGCCTCGGACAGGTCCGCGTCGCGGAGATCGGCGCCACGGAGATCCGCGGCCGACAGATCCGTCCGCGCCAGGCGGGCGCCGGGCAATCGGACACCGCGCAGATCCGCTCCGGGCAGCCGGGCACCGCTGAGATCGAGTCCGGTCACGCTGTGCTTGCCCGCGAGCCTGCCGCGCAGGACCGCCACCGCGTCGACGAGATCACCGGGGCCGGTGCCGAATTCGCCGTTGGCGGTGCGGCGCTGGAGCAGCCTGGCCAGGAGTCGCAGACCACGTTCCCGTTCGCGCGGCGCGTCCTCCATGAGCCGTTGCAGCGCGAAGACCCCACCGGAGCGGGTCACCGGATCGTCGTCGGCGAGGTGTCCCACTACCGCGCTGAACCGGTCGACGTCCTGTTTCGCCCGGTCGAGCAGGAACTTGCGCACCGTATAGAACAGCCCGGCCAAGGCGATGAGAGTCCCGATGAGCGCGGCGAACTGGCCACGCTGGGCCACCGCGGCGTCGAGACGCTCCTTGGGTGTCAGCTCGCGCAAGCTCTCCGGCGCGAGCATCAGCGGCAGCCGGTAGATCGCCAGGATCAACAGGACCACCCCCGCGGCGATGCCGAGGGCGGTGAGGGTCGGTCGTACTCTCATCGACACTGTCCAGACTCCTCGACGTCGTGCCGGGTCGTTGTCCGCACTGTACTATGCGGAGTCGTCGATGGGGGTTGGGTGATGCACTCGGATTACGCGCTGCCGGAACGGGTTCGGCCGTTCGTCAACCATGTCGCGCTGCTCGACGAGGTGACGAAGTACGTCTTGACGAGTGGCCCGGGAAATCGCGTCGTCGTGCTGACCGGGGAACCCGGGATCGGGAAGACCGCGGTGGGCATCGAACTCACGCACGAGCTGCGGGCCTACTACCCCGACGGCATGCTGTTCCTCGAACTCGGTGGGGTCGATCAGGCCGATCATCCCGAGGATGTGATCGGGCTGGCCCTGCGGGGGTTGCGACATCCTGCCGCCGACATTCCGGCCGGACGCGATCGGCGTGGCCTGTATCTGTCGCTCACCGCCGGGGGATCCAGGGTGATCTTCCTCGATGGCGTCGTGACGGAGGCTCAGGTCCGGGCCTTGCTGCCCGCGGAGGGGTCGTCGTTGGTCATCGTCACCGAAGCCAGACCGGCCACGCCACTCGATGCCGTGGGGATGCGGGCGTTCGTGGTCGACCAGCTGGACGACGCCCCGGCACGGCACCTTCTCGGAGAGCTGATCGGAAGGAGCAGGAGCGAGGCGGAACCGGCCGCTTTCGACGCTCTGCTCGGCCAGTGCGGGAATGTTCCGCACGCCATCCGCATCGTCGCGAGTATGGTGTGCCGGAGCGCGAACGGGCGAGCCGCGCGTCCGCTGGCCGAAACCGCCGACCGGCTGCGGGATCCCGTGCGTAGGCGAACCGCGTTCGCGCTGGCGCGCGTCTACGGGGCCGCGTACGGCTTGCTCTCCGTCCGGTCCAAGCAGTGCTATCGCGCGCTCGGGCTCCGTGCTCATGGCGGCCAGGTCAGCGCGGAGGCCATGGCGGCGGTGCTCGGCCTCTCGGTGGGCGCGGCGGCCGAATTGCTGATCGACCTGGCTGATATGTGGCTGGTCTCGCGCGTCGATGCCCCGCGCTACCGGGTGCGGGAACTGGTTCGCAGACATGCGGAGGAGGTGGACGAGCGCACCATGTCCGAGCGCAACGCCGACGAATGGCGGCTTGTCGAATTCTACGATGCGCGCATCGCCGCTGCCGATGCCCTGATCGCGCCCGGACGCCCGTGGCGGCGGCTGCTGCTGGGTGAATCCGCGCCCGATACCACGCTGTTCGGCAGCGTCGAGCAGGCACGAGCCTGGTTGTGGGAGGAACGCACCGCGATTCTCGCGGCCGCGGAATTCCTCGACAGCGTCGGCGACGACCGCTACCCGCAGCGGTGGGCGGTGCTGCTGTGGGCGTTCCACGAACAGGAGAAGATTCTCGGCGATCTCGCGCTCCTGTACACGTGGGGCGTGGCAGCCGCCGAGCGGGCCGCGCAGCCCGACCTGCTGGCCCTGCTGCGTCTGCAGTACGGGTTCGGCATGCTCTGGGAAGGTGAACTCGATTCGGCGGCAGCGGAATTCGAGTCGGCGATCGCCGGTGCGATACGGCCGGACGTCAAGGCCAGTGCGATCGAAGGACTCGGGCTCGTCCGGCTCGACCAGGGCAGAAGCTATGAGGCGCTGGAACTCCTGCGGGACAACGCCCGGCTGGCCAGGGAGATCGGGGATCCGCGCCGGATCCTGATCGCCGAGTTCCATCTCGCCAAGGTGGAATCGCCGCGGACGGCCTTGGCGCTACTCGATGGTGTGGAGGCCGGGCTGCGCACGTTGCCGTCGGACGAAGCGGACAATCTGGCCAAGACGAAGTACTGGCGAGGCCGCAAGCTCACGCTCATCGGTGATTACCCGCGCGCGGCGGCCGAGCTCGCGCAGGCGTACACGGCCATGGAATCGCGGAGTCGATCGTTCGATCTCGGGAAGATCGCCGAAGCGTCGGGGGAAGTCGCCCACAGCCTCGGTGATTCCGCCGATGCGCGCGATTTCCTGCTGCGGGCGGTCGGCCATTTCGAGCAGGCCGGACTCACCGCCGATGCGGCGCATGCCCGGGCGAGGATCGAGCAGTGGGGACTGTGATCACGCCAGGACCGTCACACTGTGGGCGAGTCCGCCGCAGTCGATAGCCCATTCACCGACGAGATCGGGCAGGGTGGCACCGCGAACGAGATGGTGCTGGGCGGCTGAGGAGAACAGGCGGCACGCCTCGTCGTCCCCGTGGACGGACAGCACGGCCCTGTCCGTGCCGAGCAACCATTCGCCGGGTCGATGGGGTGCGGTGGCGAGGCGGCAGCCGGGGAGCGCGCGCAGCGTTTCGGTGATCCAGGTGCTGGTGTCGGTGCCCGGCGTGCCGATCATGATGTCGGCCAACCGTAACCAGCGGTGCAGGGGCTCGCGCACCCCGACCGCCAGGTGCGCGCCACGGGGAAGATCGCGGCCCGCGCGGAGCCGCTCGGCTGGATAGCGTGTCACGGCCGCGCGGCCGATCCGCGGCGAATCCACCAGCACCAGATGGGAATCGACCCGGGGTAGCGGTGCGCGCGGGAGCGGGGCGGTGGGAATCTCCGGTGAACCGGTCGGCTCGGTGAGGTTCATCGTCGCGTACATCGCGGTCCGCAGGATCGCCGCGCCCGCCATCGGGTACGACGTGGTCAGGTCGGTGGCGCCCGCGTACCGCGCGGCGTAGTGGCCGGTGATGGCGGCCTCGACCTGGGCCGCGATATCACTGTCCGGGTCGAGGCGTGGCGCGGCGGAGAGGAACCGGCTGATCGGTGAGGCCGGGTCGACCGTGTGCCCGGGCGCGACCGCCAGGAGCGGGGCGATACCGAGCGCGGCGGCATAGAAGCCCACCGAACCGTGGTCGCTGACGACCAGGTCCGCGGCGACGATCGCTGATTTCCAGCCGTCGATATCGTCGATGATATGGGCACCCGCTCGGGTAGCCGCCGCGAGGTATTCGCGGAATTGCCATTCGGAATGCTCGGCGAGAATATTCGGGTGGGGTGCGACGGCAATGCTGAATTCATCCGAGGAGAGGGTTTCGGCGAGCCGGAGTGGTAGATCCGGGTGCTGTCCGAGTAGGCCGGGTTCTCCCCATGTCGACGAGACCACGATCAGTTTTCGGGTGGTCGGCAAGCCATAGGCGCGGCGGTAGCTCGCGCGCAAGGGGAGACCGGCGGAAAGCTGATCGAAGCAGATGTCACCGGCGATGAGAACCCGGGAGAGCGCGGCGGGCAAGGTGGCGGCCAAGCGGTCGCGTTGTTCGGTGTGGGACAGGACGATCGCGGTGGGAATCAGGGCACCGTCATGGGTCAGCCACTCGGCCGACAATCCGAACACCGCACTGTTTGTTTGTTTGTTTGTTTGTTTGTTTGTTTGTTTGTTTGTTTGTTTAGAAACTTATTGTATCCCATTCCGTGGGGAATAACGAAAAGGGGTGCTGCTATTTCCTGTAGGTCGCCCCCGTAGCTGGCGGACAGGGCGAGGTCGAACGAATAGCGGGTGGCGTCGTCCCAGCTGATTTCCGCGACGCCGCGGCGTTCCAGAAATTCGGATGTGCCACGGTCGAAGGCCGAGGATCCGGTGCGGGTGAAGACGATCCGGACGCGCGGGTCGGACGCGAGTATCGGGAGCGTGTCGAACAGCCGTGTCGAGGCGGTCGCGTTGTGGACCACCGCGAGTACTGCCCGTTCGTGCGGAAACGTCGCCCATCGATCATTACGCTCGGCAGCGAATCTGGGTCTCGCACTGGGTGACACGCCCGCTGATGCTACTGCCCGGTTCGCCGGCGGCGGTCGGTGAGCCAGGCGAGGGGGCGGCGGTGGTGGGGGCGGGCGCGGTTCTCCCAGCGGGGGTTGTCCTCGTCGCGGCGGTAGACGGGGACGCGACCGGCGACGGTGAAGCGGAGGGTGGTGGCGGTGCCGACGACCTCGCCGTCGGCGGCGACGGCCTGGGGGGTGCGGGTGGCGACGGTGAGTTCGTGCATCTGGCGTTCGCCGTAGACGCGGCTGTGGCCGATGGCGGCCAGCATCAGGGCCAGCACCGCGCGGGTGCGGGAGAAGTGGACGTCGGCGCGCAGCCAGCGCACGTCGAGCAGGCCCTCGTCGAGGCGGGAGCGGAAGGCGGGGACGGCGCCGTGCGGGTGGTAGGGGCCGTTGCCGACGAACAGGAACCACAGGTCGTGCCAGCGGTCGTCGATGCGGATCCGGATCGGTTCGGAGCGGTGCAGGGTGACGATCAGGGCCGCGGCGAAGGCGGGCCATTTGCCCCAGCGGTCCTGCCATTTCTCGCGCAGGCGCACCAGATCGGGGTAGGCGCCGATGCTGGCGGTGTTGATCAGGTGGTGGGTGCGGGTGCCCTCGGGGGTCTCGAATTCCACGGCGGCGATGTCGACTTCGACGGCCTCGCCGGTGCTGGTCGCGTCGACGACCTCGCGCAGGTCGTAGACGCCGAGGTCGCGGGCGAAGTGGTTGAGGGTGCCCGCGGGGACGACGACCAGGGGCAGTTTGTTACGCACCGCGA
The DNA here is from genome assembly GCF_037034205.1 of Nocardia sp. SSK8. Lineage (NCBI taxonomy): Bacteria > Bacillati > Actinomycetota > Actinomycetes > Mycobacteriales > Nocardiaceae > Nocardia > Nocardia sp. SSK8. The sequence goes on along the minus strand of NZ_JBAGKD010000010.1, from coordinate 154,466 downwards.
CGGCCGCGGCGGCGGCGATGGTGCCGTCGCCCCCGGCGGCGCCGACGGCCACGATCGAGGGATCGATGGCCTGCTGGAGCTGCTCGGCGGCGTCGCGGCCGGGCGCGGTGTGCAGCAGGGTGGCGCGGGGCAGCGCGGCGGCGATATCGGCGGTGGGGTCGTAGGCGGCGTCGCCGGATCGGGGGTTGATCAGCAGCAGCAGGCCGGTGCCGTCGGTCAGCACCGGCGCATCGTGGACGGCGTGCGCCTCGGCCTCGTCGGATTCGCGGATCGGCCACCAGCGGCGGGTGGTGAGCGCGACGCCGGTGCCGACGGCGGCCCCGACCAGCACGTCGGAGGGCCAGTGCGCGCCGGTGTGGATGCGCGAGTAGGCGACGGCCGCGGCCACCGGCGCGACGGCCAGGGCGGTGCGCGGGCTCTCCAGCGCGACGGCGGTGGCGAAGGCGGCGGCATTGGCGCTGTGCCCGGACGGGAACGACGAGGACGCGGGCGCCTCGATCAGCCTGCGGCCCAGCGGCATCAGTTCGGCGGGCGGGCGCCTGCGCGGAATCAGCGTCTTGAGCACCAGGTTCACCACGAAACTCGACCCGGCCAGCGCGATCACCCCGCGCAGCGCGGCCCGGCGCGGCGGGCCGGGCGTGACCGCCAGCGCCGCGGCGGTGGCCAGCCACAATCCGCCGGTATTGGCCGACCTGGTCAGCCGGAGCATCCCGCCGTCCAGGCGCGACTCCGGAATCCGGGACACCGCCCGGCTCGTCGCGGCGTCCATCCGGGCGACATTCCGGAACCGGCGACCGGGCAACTCACTCACGGCACCGACCCTACCGCGTCTCCCGCCGGTGGCGGCGCGGTCGGCAGCACCGTGACGACACCGAATCGCGGTGGGACAGACCGTATCTGCCCGCGGATCACGCAGCTGGCGGCGGCCACCCGGAGCGCGGACGATCTCGATCGCGGGGCTGGGCAGGGGCGGCCTCGGCCGATGGCGCTGATCGGCGCGGGCGCCGGGTGGGCCGGTACCTCGGACCCGATCCGCGCGGTGTCGGCGATAAGCTCGGGCCATGACCGACTCCCACCTGTTGCAGGGCCCGATCCACGATGTCCACGTCGAGCTCGGCGCCACCTTCGCGCCGTTCGGAGGGTGGGCCATGCCGGTCTCCTACGCGGGGACCGTGGGCGAGCACACCGCGACCAGGACCACCGTGGGCCTGTTCGACGTGAGCCACCTGGGCAAGGCGACCGTGCGCGGCGCGGGCGCGGTGGAGTTCGTGAACTCGGCGCTGACCAACGACCTGGGCCGGATCCGGCCGGGCAAGGCGCAGTACACGCTGTGCTGCACCCCCGAGGGCGGCGTGATCGACGACCTGATCGCCTACTACGTCGCCGACGACGAGGTGTTCCTTGTCCCCAACGCCGCCAATACCGCCGCCGTGGTCGCGGAGTTGCGCAAGGCGGCGCCCGCCGGGATCACGGTGACCGACGAGCACCGCGACTACGCGGTCTTCGCCGTGCAGGGCCCGAAGTCGACCGAGGTGCTCGCCGCGCTCGGCCTGCCCACCGACATGGAGTACATGGCCTACGCCGACGCCGAATGGCAGGGCCGCCCGGTGCGGGTGTGCCGCACCGGCTACACCGGCGAGCACGGCTACGAGCTGCTGCCGCGATGGGACGACGCCGCGCCGGTGTTCCGTGCCCTGGTCGCCGCGGTCGAGGCGGCCGGTGGCCAGCCCGCCGGGCTGGGCGCGCGCGACACCCTGCGCACCGAGATGGGCTACCCGCTGCACGGCCACGAACTCTCCGTCGACATCACCCCCAACCAGGCCCGCACCGGCTGGGCGGTCGGCTGGAAGAAGCCCGAGTTCTGGGGCAAGGCCGCGCTCGAGCAGGAGAAGGCCGACGGACCGCGCCGCCTGCTGATGGGCCTCGCGGCCATCGACCGCGGCGTGCTGCGCCAGGGCCAGACCGTGCTGCGCGACGGCGCGCCGGTCGGGGAGACCACCTCGGGCACCTTCTCGCCCACCCTCAAGGTCGGCATCGCGCTGGCGCTGCTCGACACCGAGGCGAAGCTGGCACCGGGCGACGAGGTCGAGGTCGACGTGCGCGGGCGCAAGCTGCGCGCGACGGTGGTCAAGCCGCCGTTCGTCGACACCAACACGAAGTGACCGCACCCGCCGGATAGGATCGCATCATGACAGTCGCTGCACAGTTCACTCGTATTCCGCATCCCGCGCCCGTCTCGGCGCAGCAGCGGGAAGAGGTACTGGCGGCCCCCGGGTTCGGGCGCTTCTTCACCGATCACATGGTCTCGATCGACTACGCCGACGGCGAGTGGGGCAACGCGCGCGTCGAACCGTACGGCCCGCTGTCGATGGACCCGGCCACCATGGTGTTCCACTACGGTCAGGCCATCTTCGAGGGTCTCAAGGCCTACCGGCAGGCCGACGGCAGCATCGCCACTTTCCGCATCGACGCCAATGCCGCGCGGTTCCGCCGCTCGGCGGCGCGGATGGCGATGGCCGAACTCCCCGAGGAACTCTTCGTCGAATCGGTGCGTCAGCTGCTCGACGTGGACGCCGACTGGGTGCCCGCGGCCGGTGGCGAGGAGTCGCTCTACCTGCGTCCGTTCATGTTCTCCACCGAGGCGGGCCTGGGCGTGAAGCCCGCCTCGGCCTACAAGTACCTGCTGCTGGCCTCGCCCGCCGGTGCGTACTTCCCGCGCGGGGTGAAGCCGGTGCGGGTGTGGCTGTCCACCGAGTACGTGCGCGCGGCCCCCGGCGGCACCGGCGAGGCGAAGGTGGCGGGCAACTACGCGGCCTCGCTGCTCGCGCAGGCCCAGGCCACCGAGAAGGGCTGTGACCAGGTGGTCTGGCTGGACGCGTGCGAGCGCAGCTATGTCGAGGAGATGGGGACCAACAACCTGTTCTTCGTCTATGGCACCGGCTCCGAGGCCCGCCTCGTCACTCCGGAGCTGTCCGGTTCGCTGCTGCCCGGCATCACTCGTGACTCGCTGCTGACGCTGGCGGCCGACTCGGGGTACCCGGTCGAGGAACGCAAGGTCTCGGTGGAGGAATGGCGCAAGGGGGCCGAATCCGGTGAGATCAGTGAGGTTTTCGCGTGCGGGACCGCTGCGGTGATCACGCCGGTCGGCTGGGTGCGCTCGGCGGAGGGTGAGTTCAGTATCGGTGGTGGGGAGCCGGGTGAGGTGACGATGGCGTTGCGTGACACGCTCACCGGTATCCAGCGGGGGACGTTCGCTGACACTCACGGCTGGATGCGCAACCTTTAGGGCGTGCGGAACAGCCGATGTTGACCTGCCCCGGGCGGTGAGCGCTGTGTTTATTGGAGCGCTGGCGCGCTCGAGTCGCGGCCCCTAGGGGCCGCCGGTCAGCGCTCGAGACTCGCGCCTGCGGCGCCTGCGCTTCGAGCGCTGACCGGCGACCCGGCCGCGACCGGCCACTTCGTGGCCGCCGCTCCTCGGGGTCGCGGGTGCGGGGCTGGGAGTGCGGTCATGGCGGACTTCAGTGGTGCCAGGTGGCTGGTAGTGCGGTGGGACGCCTCGTCAGCCGGGCATCAGGGCCTGCCATTGCTGGAGGGTTTGGGGGCGCAGGACGTAGTTGTTGTCCTTGACCGAACCCAGGGCGGCGCTGGGGGATTCGGAGTACCAGTGGCCGGGGTAGACGGTGGGGTTGCCGTCGAGGGCGGCCAGGCGGCGCAGGCTGCGGAACATCTCGTCGGAGTCGCCGCCGGGGAAGTCGGTGCGGCCGCAGCCGTCGATGAACAGGGTGTCGCCGGAGATCAGGCGGTTGTCGAACAGGAAGCACTGGCTGCCGGGGGTGTGGCCGGGGGTGTGCAGTAACTCGATCTCGAAGGCGCCGACGGTGACCTTGTCGCCGTTGTCGTGGCCGGTCAGTTCGCTGGGAGCGATGCCGGTGGTCTGCGCGACCCAGTCCAGTTCCTGCTTGTTGACGTGCACGGGGACGCTGGTCTTCTCGAGCAGTTCGGCCACGCCGCCGAGGGTGAAACCGAGCATGGTGCCGCCGACGTGGTCGGGGTGGTGGTGGGTGGCGAGCACGCCGCTGACCCGCATGCCGTCGGCCTCGGCGACCTCGACCAGGTCCGAGGCCTTGTACGCCGGATCGACCAGCACGGTATCCCCGGTCTCCCGATCGCCGATCAGGTACGCGAAATTGCGCATCTGGGTGGCGATCGGATCGCCGACGGCGTAGTCCCGGCCGGACAGCAGCTGGCGGAAATAGAGGCGCTCGGATGACATGGCGTCCACTGTATTGCCACCGGTGTGCTGGGGCGGCAACCGAGTACCGATGAGCGGACGGTCTGTGTCACGGCACAAGCGCCCGATGTGCCTCTTGTGACCATTCGGGGTTTGCCGGGGCTCGGGGCGCCGGTCAGCCCATCAGCGAAAAGCCAACGGCGGCAAGCGAAACCGTGATCTCGAGCACCGCGCCGAGGACGTCGCCGGACAGGCCGCCGAAGCGGCGCGCGCAGTGCCGCACGATCACCAGGGCCACCGTGAGGGCGATCACGGTGACGAGCGGGCCGAGCCAGAGAGTCGCCGGGACCGCCGCCACGGCCCCCGCGAGCGCGGACACGCTCCAGACCGCGATCACCACGGGCGGCTGGGTGCCCGCCACCAGCGCGCCGAATCCGGCTTCGGGAGCGGCCGGGACCCCGGTGCGGCAGGCCGCGACGACCGCGACCCGGCCCAGCGCGACCGCGAGCGCGATCGCCCACCAGCGCTCGTGTCCGGCCAGCGCCGCGAAGGCCACCGCCTGGATGCCGATGGCGAAGATCAGCGCCGCCACCCCGAAGGGGCCCGCACCGCCGGATTTCATGATCTGCCTGGCCCGCTCCGGCGGACCGTAGCTGCCGAGCCCGTCGACGGTGTCGGCCAGGCCGTCCAGGTGCATGCCCCGGGTGAGCAGGGCCAGCAGGCCGACGGTGAGCAGCCCGGCGAGCAAGGTGTCGAGCCCGGCCCTGCCGAATGCCCACATCGCGGCCGCGGCGATCACCCCGAGGAGCAGGCCGACGGCCGGGGCGAGGGCGATCGCCCGCCCAGCACTGCGGCGATCCACGGTCGCGGGCCCGGAGATCGGGGCGACCGTGAGCCAGGAGAGCGCCAACCGCACGGCGTTCACCTCGGCACCGGCATACGCTGCCACCTCGACGCGCCCCCGTACGGCCTCGCCGCCCACGTTGTCTGCTCGGGCCTCCCGCCGGGGGAAGCGTGTCCGTGTCGTCGTGGTCGGCGGACGTCCGGGCGACGGCGATCGGCGCGCGCGGGCTGCTCGACCAGCCCTGCCGTGACGGCGGGTTCTGCCTCGCTGCCTCGGCCCGCGACGACCAGTGGGCGGTCTGTCCACCGATTGCCGCGCGCACTCTCGGACGGGCGACCGATCATCGCGCTCCGCGGGAGTCTCCGCGTCGACGCGCGGGGAACGGTCACTTGGTCAGGTCGAGCGCGGCGGGTTCGTCGTCGGCGGTGCTCACGCCCGCGTCGGCGAAGGTCGACATCTCCGCCAGCGCGGCGACGGCGGCGCGCACGACGGGCAGGGCGGTGAGCGCGCCGGAGCCCTCGCCCAGGCGCATCGACAGGTCGATCAGCGGGTCCAGACGCAGGTGCTTCAGGGCCAGGTCGTGGGCCGGTTCGGTGGAGCGGTGCGAGGCCAGCCACCAGTCCTTGGCGCCCGCGGCGAGGTCCTCGGCGACCAGGGCGGCGGCGGTCACGACCACGCCGTCGAGCAGCACGGGGGTGCGGCGGAGCGCGGCCTGGGCCAGGAAACCGGCCATGGCGGCGAAGTCGGCGCCCGCGGCGACGCGCAGCAGGTCGACCGGGTCCTTGGCGATCGGGCGGGCCCGACGCATGCCGTCGCGGATGGCGGCGACCTTGCGGATCCAGCCCGCGTCGTCGACGCCGGTGCCGCGGCCGACGGCGGCGACCGGCTCGGTGCCGGTGAGGGTGGCGATCAGGACGGTGGCGGGGGTGGTGTTGCCGATGCCCATGTCCCCGGCGATGAGCAGGTCGGCGCCCGCGTCGATCTCCTCGTCGGCGACGGCGCGACCGGCGGCCAGCGCGGCGGCGACCTCGTCCTCGGTCAGGGCGTCCTCGCGGTCGATGGCGCCGCTGCTCCGGCGGACCTTGTGCGCCGATACGGTGGGGTCGGTGTCGCCGTCGACGGCGATATCGACCACCCGTACCGTCGCGTCCGCGACCGCGGCCAGGGCGTTCACCGCGGCGCCCCCGGCCAGGAAGTTGGCCACCATCTGCGCGGTGACCTCGCTGGGGTAGGCCGAGACGCCGTGCTTCGCCACGCCGTGGTCACCGGCGAAGACCACCACCCGCGCCCGCTCGAACTGCCGTGGCGGGCACACGCCCTGGCAGGCCGCGACCCAGTTGCCGATCTCCTCGAGCCGTCCCAGTGATCCGGCCGGTTTGGTCAGCTGCCGCTGGCGCTGCTCGGCCGCCGCGCGCACCCGCGCGTCCGGGGCCGCGACCGGGTCGAATCCGTGAGTCACTAGCAAGCCTTTCGACAGTGGTGCCGGGTGTCCGACGCTCATCTTGCCCGGATCGCGCGCCGTCGCGCAGACCGGCCCGGATCATTTCAGCCGGACGGGCAGCCCGGCGACGATGAGGAACGCCTCGTCGCACACCTGCGCGAGCCGTTGATTGAGGGTGCCGATCTCGTCGCGGAACAGCCGCCCCGAGCGGGTCGCCGGGATGACACCCAGGCCCACCTCGGGCGAGACGATCACCAGCCGTCCCCGGTGCGCCGCCACGGCGTCGACCAGGGTGTCGCAGTCCGGGGTCACGGTGCCGCGCGGCGCCTCCCAGGCCGCCCTGGCGTCGAGCCGGGCGGTGAGCCAGGTGCCGATGTCGTCGAGCAGCACGGCCGGGCCCGTCTCGGCGAGAACCGTTGCGGGCTTCGTGTTCTCGACGGTCGACCAGTGCGCCGGGCGCCGTGCGCGATGCCCCGCGACCCGCTCGGCGAAATCGTCGTCGGCCGGATCGAGCACCGCGGTGGCCAGATATCGCACCGCGGGCTCCGCGCTCAGCAGGTTCTCGGCGAAGGCCGACTTCCCGGACCGGGCGCCGCCGAGAACGAGGGTGCGGTGGGCATCGGGCATGGGAGCACGGTAGCAAGCCGACCGGTCGTCAGGGGGTGCCCAGGGCTTCCAGGATCATCGGGCGGGCGGTGGTGAGGGCCTGCTGCCAGTACGGCCAGGTGTGGGTGCCGTTGAGGATGTCGACGCGGGCGGAGATGCCGAGTTCGGTGACGCGGTCGCGGAAGATGCCCGCGGCGACCACCGTCATGGCCTCGAGGCCCATCGCGTTGACGGTGTTGCCGAAGCCGTTGGCCAGGTCGGGGGCGCCGGGCATGCCGTTGCCGGTGGTGACGTACATCGGCAGGCCGCGCAGCAGTTCGGCCTGCACGGTGGCGTCGTTGCGGGCCCACGCGGGATCGCCGGGCGGGCCCCACATGTCGTCGACGTTGAAATTGCCCTCGTCGATCATGGCCGCGCGCATGGCCTGGTGCCACATCGGATAGGTCGGATTGACGAAGCCGGAGAACGAACCGGCGAAACGGAATTGGTCGCGGTGGTGCGCGGCCAGCACGAGCGCGGCATTGCCGCCCATCGACGCGCCCACGATGGCATTGCGGGTGCGCGAAACCCCGTACCGCGCGAGGAAATCCGGGAGTTCGCGGGTCAGGAAGGTCTCCCATTTGTAGGTGACCTGCTGATTGTTGGTGCTGCTCGGGCGGTACCAGTCGGTGTAGAAACTGGAATGGCCGCCGACCGGGAACACCAGGGTCACATCGTCACCGGCGAATCGGCGCAGGGCGTCGGTGTCGGTGGTCCACTGATTGTGGTCGCCGGGCGCGCGCAGGCCGTCGAGCAGGTAGAGCGCCGCGTCGCCGCCGCGGGCCGCCCACTGCACCTGGACCTTGATCGGGCCCATCGACGAGGGCACCGCCAGCTCTTCGAGACCGCCCGCGGGCGTGCGCAATACCGGCGGCGCGGCCACGGCGACGGCCACGCCGAGCACCGAGGTGACGATCGCGGCCACGGCCACACTCAGGAATTTGATCGACCGACGAGAATTACCGGGCCCAGCGCAGAACACCCGATCAGCTGATCAGTATCGGCAGACCCCGTCAAGCGTTCACGCCCGTGATACAATCGTGATAGGCACCCGATTGTGTTGACTCACAGGGCTTTCACGCGAACATGACGATCGCGTGACGCTCACCGCCGCACCCCGAAACGACGCCGGTATTCGGTGGGCGCGATGCCGACCTGACGCTGGAAATGGTGGCGCAGTAACGCGCCGGAACCGAAACCGCAGCGATCGGCCACCCGGTCCAGCGGCAGATCGGTGCCCTCGAGCAGGCCCTTGGCGAACAGCACGCGCTGGGTGGTGAGCCATTTGACCGGGGTGGTGCCGGTCTCGGCGGCGAAGCGGCGGGCGAAGGTGCGCGTGGACATGCCCGCGCGGGCGGCCAGCTCGTCGACGGTGTGCTGCTCGGCCAGGTTCTCGGTGAGCCAGCTCAGCGTGCCCGACAGGCCCGCGGTGGTGCAGGTGGGCACGGGCTGCTCGATGAACTGGCGCTGGCCGCCGTCACGCTGCGGCGGGACCACCATGCGCCGGGCGATGCCGTTGGCGGCGGCGGAACCGATCTCGCGGCGGACCAGGTGCAGGCAGGCGTCGATGCCCGCGGCGGTGCCCGCGCTGGTGATCAGGTCGCCCTCGTCGACGAAGAGCACGTCGGGGTCCACCGTCGCCGCCGGGAACTGGGTGGCCAGCTGCTCGACATAGCGCCAGTGGGTGGTGCATTTGCGGCCGTCGAGCAGGCCCGCGGCACCGGCGAGGAACGCCCCGGAGCACACCGTGAGCACGGTGGCGCCCGCGGCCGAGGCGGCGCGGACCGCCTCGACGACCCGCGGGTCGTAGGCGTGGTCGACATGGATCGGGAAGGCGGGGATGGCGACCAGGTCGGCGTGGGCGAGTTGGTCGAGGCCGTAGTCCGGAGTTACCGAGACGCCGGGGGTGGTGGAGCGCAGGGGCTTGCCCGGCTCGACGCCGCACACCCGGAAGTCGAAGCCGGGCAGGCCGTCACCGGTGCGGTCGAGGCCGAAAACCTCGCAGACGACGCCGAATTCGAACATGGCGAGCTGGTCGTTGAGGACCGCGGCGACCTTCGACAGCATGCGACCATGCTATCTGGCTGAATCTTTGCGCACAATGACAGAACAGCCACTTTCGGCGGAAAACGAGCGAGCGCAAACTTTCTGCCATGGTTACTTTTCTGCTCGTCTTCGCCGCCGTGATCGCGCTCGCCGTCCTCGTCGGGCGCGGCACCGCCGGGTCCACCGGCCTCGTCGACCGCGACGCCCAGCGCGTCGGCGCCGAACTCGCCGCCATCGCCGGGTACACCGCCACCGCCCCGCGCGAACACTCCTGACACGGCGAATGCCGCCCCACCGGCTCGGTGGAACGGCATTCGCGCTGCTCGGGTGGGGTCAGACGGCGTCGCCGGGACCCACCTGCGGCTTGGGGGCGCGCATCTTGCGGATCTGCGAGGCGCGCACGAAGGCGTACCAGCCCAGCTTGAAACCGGTGTCGGTGGTGTCCGGGAACCGCTCGATCACCCGGTTGTTCACGATCTTGCCGAGCACGAAACCCTCGATGATCATGAACACCATCATCACCAGCATCGCCAGGGTGACGATGGTCTGCAGGCCGGGGGCCACGAACATCGACATGATCAGCACCAGCGCCATCGGCATGAACAGGCCGACCAGGTTGCGCCGGGCATCGACGATATTGCGCACATACGCGCGCACCGGACCCTGATCGCGCGGCAGCAGGTACTTGTCCTCACCGGCCAGCATGCGCGCCCGGCGCTCCTGCACGGCGGCGCGGCGATCCGCGGCGGCGGCCTTGCGGTCTTCCTTGTTGCCCTTGGCGGCCTTGCGGCGGGCGCGGGCCTCCTTGGCGGTCATCGGGGCGGGCGCCACCGGACCACGCCGTTTGCCCTCCGCGTCACGCCGTTTCGGCGTCGGACGGCCCTTACCGGGAGTGGTCGACGAGGAAGCGGCGGCGGACTGATCTGCGTCCGGCACCGAGGGGTCGACGGACTCGTCGATGGTGCTGGACTCGTCACGACGGAACAATTTCACGTTCACCAGGCTATTCGATGCGGCCCGCGGGCGGGTAATGCGGTCCGATCCGCGGTGTGCCCGGTCTCATCGGCACCGCACTGCGACCTGGATCACGCCGCGCGCAGGCGTAGTGTGGGGCGAAGCACCCAGGGCGTGTCCACCGGTCGACGTGCGGGTGGCAAAATAGGAATAACAGCGGGCGCTGCGACGTTGATGCGTGTCGTGCGCTGTGCACCTGAGGTCCGTGAGGGCTGAGTCGAACTAGGAGTGTCCATGACTGTGCAGAACGAGACCGCCACCGAGACCCACGGTGCGACGCTGACCGACGCTGCCGCCGCCAAGGCGAAGGCGCTGCTCGACCAGGAAGGTCGCGACGACCTCGCCCTGCGCATCGCCGTCCAGCCGGGTGGCTGTGCCGGCCTGCGCTACCAGCTCTTCTTCGACGACCGCGTCCTCGACGGGGACATCGTCGTCGAGTTCTCCGGTGTGAAGCTCGCGGTCGACCGCATGAGCGCCCCCTACATCCAGGGCGCCTCGATCGACTTCGTCGACACCATCGAAAAGCAGGGCTTCACCATCGACAACCCCAACGCCACGGGTTCCTGCGCCTGCGGCGATAGCTTTAATTAGCAGTGTTGATCGGCGGCTGGCGCCGCGGGTTTTCGGCCTCGTAACCCCACAACCGAGGGGCGATACTCCGGCTTCGCCGTGACGTATCGCCCCTCGGTTGCGGGGCGGCCGAAAACGTGGTGGTCGGTTTGGGAGTCCGTAGGTGGGGGCGTGCGGTGCGGGTGGTCCACTCGTGAGGGTGGGTTGGTTGTGGTTGCGCGGAGGTGAACCGCGGGGGGTGTGGCGCTTGCTACCGTTGAAGTCCGGGATCGGGTGATCCCGGGCTTTTTCTGTTTTTCCGTCTAGCGTCGAAGGGGCCCTGCCTCGTGTCTGTTGCTGTGTCCGCGTCCATCGCCACCGACCACCTCATGCGATTCCCCGGCAAGTTCGCCGATGTGCTGCTTGCCGATCAGCTCGATCATGTGTCCCTGAGCTTCCTCGTCGACGATCTGCAGATCCGTCGCGGCGGGGTGGCGGGCAATATCGCCTACGCGATGGGCCTGCTGGGGCAGCGGCCGCTGCTCGTCGGCGCGGTCGGGGCCGACTTCGCCGAATACCGGAAGTGGTTGGAGGACAGCGGCGTCGACTGCTCGGCGGTGCACGTGTCGGCCACGGCGCACACCGCGCGGTTCGTCTGCACCACCGACGAGGCGATGGCGCAGATCGCGTCGTTCTACCCGGGCGCGATGAGCGAGGCGCGCGATATCGACGTCGCCGCGATCGCCGCCGCGCACGCGGTGGATCTGGTGCTGGTCGGCGCCAACGATCCCGAGGCGATGGTGGCGCACACCCGCCAGGCCAAGGCGCAGGGCATCGCCTACGCGGCCGATCCCTCCCAGCAGCTGGCCCGCCTGGACGGCGAGCAGGCCGCCGAGCTGGTCGACGGCGCGGCCTACCTGTTCACCAACAAGTACGAGTGGGGCCTGCTGCTGCAGAAGACCGGCCTGAGCGAGGCCGAGATCGCCGCCAAGGTCGGCATCCGGGTGACCACGCTGGGCGCCGAGGGCGTGCTGGTGGTCGACGCCGACGGCACCGAGGTGCGCGTCGGCGTGGTGCCCGAGGTGGCCAAGGTCGACCCGACCGGTGTCGGTGACGGCTTCCGCGCCGGATTCCTCACCGCCCACCGCGCGGGCCTGAGCCTGGAACGCGCCGCCCAGCTCGGCTCGCTGATCGCCGTGCTGGTCCTGGAGACCACCGGCACCCAGGAGTGGACCCTGAACAAGGACGAGGCCGTCGAACGCCTCACCAAGGCCTACGGCGCCGACGCCGCCGACGAACTCTCCGTCCTGCTCTAGCGGCGGGAAAGCGAACGCCCCTGGATCTTTCGATCGAGGGGGCGTTCGTCGTGTGGGGGCCTACAGGGAGACCGGGTAGGTGGGTTCCTGGATCTCGGGCTTGATGCGGTCTTCGACGAAGATGCCGTGCCAGACCATGAAGACGAGCAGGGTCCACAGGCGGCGGCTGTGGTCGGACAGGCCCGCCTTGTGGTCGCGCAGCATCCGCAGGACGGCGGCCTTGTCGATGAGGTGGTCGGTCTGGGACTCGGCGATCTGGGACTCGGCCCAGTCGTAGAGTTCGGTGCCGCGCAGCCAGTGGCGCAGCGGGACCGGGAAGCCGAGCTTGGCGCGATTGAGGACGTGATCGGGGACGATCCCGTCCAGGGCCTGGCGCAGCGCGTACTTGGAGGTCTCCTTGGTGATCTTCTGGTCGTAGGGCAGGCCCTGAGCGACCCGCATGACCTCGTTGTCCAGGAACGGCACGCGCAGTTCCAGGGAGTTGGCCATGGTCATCTTGTCGGCCTTGACCAGGATGTCGCCGCGCAGCCAGGTGAACAGGTCCAGGTGCTGCATCCGCGCGACCGGGTCCCAGCCCGCGGACTGGGCGTAGATCGGGGCGGTGACGTCCTGGTGGGTCCACTCGGGGCGGAACTCGCGCAGCACCGCACGCAGCTGGGCGTCGTTGAAGCTGCGGGCGTTGCCGTAGTAGCGGTCCTCGAGGGTGAGCGAGCCGCGCTGCAGCAGGGACTTGCCGCGCTTGCCGTCGGGAATGCGGTCACCGAGCTTGCCGACGAGCTTGCGCAGCCCGGCGGGCAGGTACTCGAAGGGCTCGAGCGACAACGGCTCCCGGTAGATGGTGTAGCCGCCGAACAGCTCGTCGGCGCCCTCGCCGGAGAGCACCACCTTGACGTGCTTACGGGCCTCCTTGGCCACGAAGTACAGCGGCACCAGCGCCGGGTCGGCCACCGGGTCGTCGAGGTACCAGACGATCTCGGGGATGGCGGCGGCGAACTCGGCGGGCGAGACCACCTTGACGATGTGGCGCGCGCCGATCAGCTCGGCGGACTCGGCGGCCACGTCGACCTCGGAGTAGCCCTCGCGCTCGAACCCGGTGGTGAAGGTGATCAGCTTCGGGTTGTGCCGCATGGCCAGCGCCGCGATGGCGGTGGAGTCGATGCCGCCGGACAGGAACGAGCCGACGGTGACATCGGCGCGCATGTGCTTGGCGACGGAGTCCTCGAGCGCGGCGGCGATCTCGGCGTAGCGGCCCTGCGCGGCGCCCTCCGCGAACGGGCGCACCCGGAAATCGGGGCGGAAGTAGCGGGTGGCCTGGGGGGCCTGGCCCACCCGCACCGTGGCGTAGGTGCCGGATTCGAGGCGGCGGATGTTCTTGTGCAGCGACTCGGGCTCGGGCACGTACTGCAGCACCGTGTAGTGCTCGAGGGCGCGCGGGTCCAGGTCGTCGGAGACGCCGAGCGGATTCAGCAGTTCCAGGACGCTCTTCTTCTCGCTGGCGAAGGCGGTGCCGCCGGGGCCGGTCGCGTAGAACAGCGGTTTGATGCCGAACGGGTCGCGGGCCAGGAACAGTTCCTGCTTCTCGGTGTCCCAGATCGCGAAGGCGAACATGCCGCGCAGCTTGCGCACGGCCTCGGGGCCCCAGAAGTGGAAGGCGGCCACGATGGACTCGCCATCGCCGTCGGTGGCGAAGATCTTGCCCTCGGGGAACTCGGCGCCGTGCTCGGCGGCCAGCTGCTCGCGCAGTTCCAGGTAGTTGTAGATCTCGCCGTTGAAGGTCATGGCGTAGCGCTGCGGGTTGTCCGCGGGGCCCCAGCGCAGCGGCTGGTGCGAGTGCTCGATATCGATGATCGACAGGCGGTTGAAGCCGAAGATCATGTGCTCGTCGTGCCAGGTGCCCTTCTCGTCGGGACCGCGGTGCCGCTGGCAGTGCAGCGCGTCGTACACCTGATCGACCACCTCGGTCGTCGCCGTCTCAGCTGTCAGGAATCCGAGCAGTCCGCACACGGTGTCGGCAACCTTCTCTCGTTCGATGATGGGGTGGCCGCGATCGGGCCGAAACGCTGTGTCCGAGTATGCCGCACCCGGCGCCGACACGCCGCGCTCACCCGGTCGCCGGGACCCGGCGGGACGGTGACGGCGGTCAAACCGCAGGTCGGGGTGATCGGTGCGGTCACGGCGGAGTGTCGAAAGCGACCCCGCGGCAAGACAGTGCCCGCTTTGGTCTACGCTGCGTAGTACTCAGGTCCTTCTCAGGTGTGCAGGCATCACAGCGGCAATACTCGAGGGCGGCCTGAAACTGCTTTGAATACGCGTCGGCGCGGGCGAATCGCGGCCTGCGACGACGCGATGTGTCGGAATGTGTGGCGACCAGGAAGGCGTGAGCGTGGCGCACAAGGCGAGCGAAGAGATCGGGGCTCGACCCGTTCGGGGTCGGCAGGGCCGTCTCCTTCGGCGGGCCGGGCTGGCGGTGTCCTTGGGGATCACCGCCGTCCTCGTCTCGGGCTGCTCGATCGACAATGTATGGCTGCGGTTCGGCTGGCCCTCGGGCATCACGCCGCAGGCCACCCGGATGCGAGAGCTGTGGACCTGGTCGGTCCTGGCCGCGCTCGCCATGGGCGTGCTGGTCTGGGGTCTGACCTTCTGGACCATCATCATGCACCGCAAGCGCAGGGACTCCCCGGAGTTCCCGCGCCAGACCGGGTACAACGTGTCGCTGGAGCTGACCTACACGGCGATCCCGTTCGTGATCATCGCGGTGCTGTTCTACTTCACCGTCGTCGTGCAGAACTACGTGCACGAGAAGACGGACAACCCCGATGTGACCGTCGACGTCACCGCGTTCCAGTGGAACTGGAAGTTCGGCTACCGCAACGTGAACAACGTCGGCGGGATGACCTGGAACGGCATCGACACCGAGCGCGAGCTCCTCAACGAGGAGCAGCTCCGGGAGTACATGGAGCGCAAGAACGACGAGGGTCACCCGCAGCCGGGCCCGGTGCACGGCAAGCCGGAGAACGACATCCTCTCGTACCTGCACTACGACAAGGTCGAGACCTACGGTTCCAGCACCGAGATCCCGGTCCTGGTGCTGCCGACCGGTAAGCGCATCGAGTTCCAGCTCGCCGCCGCCGACGTGATCCACGCCTTCTGGGTGCCGGAGTTCATGTTCAAGCGCGACGTGATGCCGAACCCGAAGGAGAACCACTCCGACAACGTCTTCCAGATCTCGGAGATCGAGAAGGAAGGTGCCTTCGTCGGCCGCTGCGCCGAGATGTGCGGTACCTACCACTCGATGATGAACTTCGAGGTCCGGGCGGTCTCGCCGGAGAAGTTCGCGCAGTACCTGAAGGCGCGCCAGGACGGCAAGACCAACGGTGAGGCGCTCGAGTCGATCGGCGAGTCGCCGGTGGCCACCTCCACCTACCCCTTCAACACCAAGCGTGATGTCAAGAGCGCTTCGGTGAACGAGAGCAAGTGAGGATTCTGATATGAGGATCGAAGCGCGGATCTTCGAACTGCTCACAGCGTTCTTCATCCTGGTGGGCATCGTCTACGGCTTCTTCACCGCGCAGTCGCGCACCGGCATCGAGTGGGCCGGTACCACCGCGATCGTGCTGACCGCCGGTCTGTCGCTGATCATCGGCACCTACTTCCGGTTCGTCGCGCGCCGCATCGACCTGCGGCCCGAGGACTACGAGGAGGCCGAGATCGTCGACGGCGCCGGTGACCTGGGCTTCTTCTCGCCCGGTAGCTTCTGGCCCATCCTGCTGGCCGCCGCCGGTTCGGTGACCGCGCTGGGTCTGGCGTTCTTCCAGTTCTGGCTGATCGGCCTCGGCGTGGCCCTGGTTCTCGCCGCCTCGGCCGGACTGGTCTTCGAGTACTACTTGGGCGCCGAAAAGCACTGATCCACCAACGAGAAGGGCCCCACCGGATATCCGGTGGGGCCCTTCTCGTCGTGTGGCCTACACGCTGTAGCGGAGGGCCTGTTCGGAGCGGCAGATGTCGTCGATGCGGGCGACGATCTCGCGGAGTTGTTCCGAGGGGAGGGCCGAAGGGCGCAGGCGGCAGGTGAAGGTGATCAGGCCGTAGTCGGCGGGGGTGAGGCCGCGGGCGGCGGCTTCGGCGCGCAGGTAGGGGGAGCGGACGCCGTAGGTCATGGCGGAGATGACGGTGAAGCAGCCGGTGCGCTCGCGGTGGCCCGCGAACAGGTCGTGCAGGCCGTAGAAGACCGAGCCGTAGTTGGCCAGGGGGGCGAACACGCCGACGCGGTAGGCGGGGCCGCGTTCGGAGGAGTTGATGACGGTGTCGGCGAGGTATTCGGCGTCGCGGATAGTGAGCACCTTGGGTGCGAACATCAGCGCGCCCGCGGCGGCGTTGCGCACCGGCATTCCCGCGCGGCCACCGGCCGCCGAGGCGATGGCGCCCAGCGACTTGCGGGTGCGGGTACCGACCTCGCGCCGGGCGCGCAGGCCGCGGGTGGGGGCGGTGGGGTACAGGCTCGACCACTGGCCGAAACGGACCGCGCCGAGATTCACCTGACCCGCGCCGACCGGGCGGGCCACCTTGATCGCCGCGGTGTCGACCCAGCGCCCGACCTGCAGGGCCGCGCTGCCGGGATTGGTGATCTCGGTGGTGGCGTGCTCGACGAACGAGTCGAAGTCCAGGAAGCGGTCGGCGTCGGTGGTCAGCCAGGTGTGGTCCTTGTCGACCTCGACCACGTCCAGGGTCAGGGCGGTGATGATGCCCGCGCGCCCGCCCGCACCCAGGATGCGCTGGAAACGCTCGGTGTGATGGCCGCGCCCGCAGGTGCCGATCCGGCCGTCGGGGTCGACGTACTCCAGATCCACGATCTGGTCGATGAACATGCCGTAGCGGTGCGAGGCGGTGCTCACGCCGCCGACCGAGGCGAACCCGCCCGCGGTGATGTCGCGGTGATCGCCCACCACGGGCAGGCCGAGACCGTGCGCGGCGAGCCTGCGGTCGATCTCGGACAGCTTGGCCCCCGCCTGCACCCGCACGGTGCGCCTGCCCAGGTTGATGTCGAGCACCGAGTTCATCTTGCGCAGCGACAGCACCCCGCGCTGATCGGCCAATCCGAAGGACTCGTCGGTTTGTTCGCCGCCACGCACCGTCAACCGTTCCGAACGATCACGCGAATCGCGTACAGTGCGAACGACATCCGCGGTGTCGGTGGGGAGATATTCTTCGGAGATGACGGTGTGCGGCGTGCCCATGACCGCATAGCTAACCACAGCCGGGCCATTCTTGCGCAGGGTACTTCGCACCTATTTCCCCGCGGGCGCGAGTTGCTTGCTGAACAGGACTTTTCCGGTCGCGTCGCACAGATCCACGGTCAGCACGGCGGAGGCCCCGTCGATGCGGACCTCGCCGAAATGCTGGTAGTCCGGATCGAGCGGGGAGGTGTTGGGTTCCGGCGGCGCGTGCACGAACACCGCCTCGGGCCCGAAGGTGGGGTCGAGGTCGTTGGGGCCGAAGGCGCCCGCGTTGAGCGGGCCGGAGACGAACTCCCAGAACTCGTCGAAATCGGTGAAGGCCGCCCGGGCCGGGGAGTAGTGGTGCGCGGCGGTGTAGTGCACGTCGGCGGTGAGCCAGACGACATCGCGGACCTTGTTCGCCTTGATCGCGGAGAGCACCTGGGCCACTTCGGTTTCCCGGCCCGATGGCGCGCCGGGGGCGGCATTGGCCGGGCCCTCGAAGGCGGTGTCGCCGTCGGGGACGATCAGGCCCAGCGGCAGATCGGCGGCGACGATCTTCCAGGTGGCCCGCGAATCCCGCAGGCCCTCGATGAGCCAGCGGGTCTGGGCGGGGCCGAAGATCTGCCCGCCGGGGCCGGTGTTGGGCCCGTTGACGTCCTTGTAGGCGCGCATGTCCAGGACGAACACGTCCAGCAGCGGGCCGTAGGAGATCTTGCGGTAGAGGCGGCCGTCGACGGCCTCGGCCGGGGCCAGCGGCATCCATTCGTGGAACGCCTGCCACGAGCGGGTGGCCAGGATGTCCATATCGCGTTCGGTGTAGTTCTTGCTCGCGGCGACGGTGCCGCCCGGTGACCAGTTGTTGGTGGTCTCGTGGTCGTCCCACTGGACCACCTGGGCGACCGCGGCGTTGAAGCGGCGGTAGTTGTCATCGGTGAGGTTGTAGGCGTAGTTGCCGCGGAACTGGTCGAGGGTCTCGGCAGGGGCGTTCTTGGCCTCGGCGGTGCGATTGCGCCAGATCCGGCCGTCGGGCAGCGTCACCGACTCGGCCAGCGCGTTGTCGGCGTAGACGCAGTCGCCGGAGTGCAGGAACAGGTGCGGGTCGCGCTCGGCCATGGTGGTGAACACGGTCATGCCGCCGAGATCAGGGTTGATGCCGAAGCCCTGGCCCGCCACGTCCCCGGACCAGTGCAGGCGGATGTCGGCGGGCGCGGTGGGCGCGGTGCGGAAGACACCGGACAGCGGCTCGGAGGTGACGCCGTTCTCGCCCTCCAGATGGACGCGGTAGTGCACGAGTTGCCCGGCGGGCAGGCCGTCGACGCGCAGCCGCCCGGTGCCGTCGGCGGCGGGGGTGAGCAGCGGGCCGGTGAAACGGCGTACTTCGGCGAAGGATTCGGTGGCCGAGGTCTCCACGATCATGGTGGCGGGGCGGTCGGCGCGGGCCCAGATCAGGGCACCGTCGCCGCGCGGATCGCCGGTGGCGATGCCGTGGGTGAGGGTGGGCCGGTCGCGGACCAGCGCGGGGCCGTCGCCGCGACCGCAGGCCACGAGCGCGGGCGCGGTCACCAGACCGAGGGCGGCGGCGCGCAGCACGGTGCGCCGGGACACGGGGAAAGCCGAACCTGCCATACCCGCCACCGTGCAGCGCGGGAGTCAACGCGCGGCCGTCGCGGCGGCAACAGCGGGTGAACGCTGTCCGACAGCTCAGAGTCCCGCGGCGGCCGCGGTTTCCGGATACCAGCGGGTGCACTCGGCGCGCAGCGGCACCGCGGTCTGCAGCTGGCACAGCACCGCGATCCCGCCGAGGAACGAGCGCAGGATGGGCGTGTGGTCCGGCGGCATGGTGAGCTGGCGCAACACATTCGACAGCCGCAGATCGGTGGCCAGGCGGACCTGTTTGCGCAGCCAGTCGCCGGAGAGCGGATAGGTGGGGGCGAGGAGGGCCTCGCGGACCGGTTGCAGGCGGGCGGCCACGGTGGCGATGTCGAGTTCGCGGCCGGGGGCGACGAAACCGTGGCGGCGCATGGCGGCCTCGAGATCGGCGGGGGAGTCGGCGATCACGGCGGCGCCCACGTCACCGGCGACGTCGAGGAAGGCGGTGGGCCACGGCATGCAGGCGCCGAAATCGACCACGCCGAGCCTGCCGTCGGGCATGCGCAGGAAGTTGCCGGGGTGCGGGTCGCCGTAGAGGTGGGCCGCGCGGGCGGGGGCGGAGAACAGGAAGCGCAGGATGAGCACGCCGAGCCGGTCGAGTTCGGCGGCCTCGCCGCGCAGGATCAGCTTCGACAGCGGGACTCCGTCGAGCCATTCGGTGACCAGCACGTCCCCGCGCTGGGCGATCACCCGGCTCAGCACCACATCGGGGTCGTCGGCGAAAGCGGCAGCGAAGGCGCGCTGGTTGGCGGCCTCGCGGGCGTAGTCGAGTTCGGCGTGGATCTCCTCGCACAGCGCCTCGATCACCGGGCGGGTGTCGGCGCCGGGCAGCAGCGCGGCGAACAGCGGGGTGGCCCGGCGCAGGGCCTGCAGGTCGGCGAGCACCGCGCGCCGGGCGCCGGGGTACATCACCTTCACCGCGACGGGGGTGCCGTCGTGCCAGCGGGCCCGGTGCACCTGGCCCACCGAGGCCGCCGCGGAGGCGCGGTCTTCGAAATCCAGGAACAGCGAACGCCAGTCGGGACCGAGGTGGGTGGCCAGCTCGGTGTGTACCGCGCCGGGCAGCATGGCCGGGGCCGAATCGTGCAGGCGGGCAAGCGCCAGCCGGTACGGTTCGGCCAGGTCGGGGCCGAGCCCGAGTTCGAGCAGGCCGAGCAGCTGGCCGAGTTTGGCCACACAACCCTTGAGTTCGCCCAGGACCTGGAACAGGTGTTCGGCGGTGCGGGCGCGGATATCGCGGTCGACCTCGTCGGGCGCGCGGCCCGCCACCTTCTTGCCGAAACCGGCGATCCGGCGGCCCGCGTAGGCGACCGGGACCGCGGCCAGCCGGGCACTGCGCGCGACCTGGCCGGTGGGCGGATGACCGATGCGCCGTGGCGGCGCCGACCGGGTGAACGGCATCACCCGGCCCTCGGGATCGCGACCGACCATGTCCACCTCACCCTCGCGCCGACGCCAGCCACCTGTGTGGCTGCCCGCCCGTCGGCGTCGTGCCCTGTGCAGGCTACCAATCGGGTGGGCGGCCTGTCGTGGGTCAGCGGCCCGAACTCAGCCCAGGGCGCCGATTCCGTGCAGGGTGCGGTGGATCTCGGCGGTCCAGTCCTGGCTGCCCGCGCGCGCGTGCTCGACCAGGAACATGCCGATGCCGTCGCGGTCCTCGCGGAACCAGCCGCCCTCGATATCGGCCTCCAGCACCACGTGCACACCGTGTTCGGCGGCCACGAAGGTGACCTCGAGCTGGTTCACCCGGGGGAAGTGCGGGGAGCGGCCGAACTCGATCTCCTGGTAGAACGGCAGCCGCTGCGGCAGGCCGCGGATGCCGCCTGCCTCGACATCGGTGCGCAGCAGCGGAAAACCCATGCGCCGCACGGCATCGAGGACGACGTGCTGGGCGGGCAGGGCACCGATGCCGATCGGGTCGGTGTCGCTGCGGTCGACGGCGCCGTGGATGTCGACCGCGGTGCGCACGGCCACCGCGGCGCCGGGCAGGTGCCTGCCGTCGAAGAAGGTGATCGGGGTTTCCAGCGGAACCGGTGCGGCGAACCGGAATTCGGTCACCTGGCCCGCGCCCAGGGTGAACGCGCCCGCGACCGGGGTGCGGCCGAAGCCGTGCTCGGTGATGTGTTCCTCACCGTCGCCGTATTCGCGTTCCACCCGGGTGCTGAACTCGACCGATACCCGCTCGATCGCCTGGTCGGCCCGGCCGCCGCGCAGCCGGATCACACCCTCGACGCGTCCCCCGGGTTGTACACCGGGCGTGCACAATTCGGTATCGACCTCGGCACCACCGACGCCGGCCGCGGCCAGTAATTGCTTGAACATGCCGAGCAGTCTGACCGATGCCGCTTAAGGTTCGCTTGTCAGCCCGCGGCGGTGTCGGGGATGCGGGTGGCGTCGAGCTGACGGTCGCTGGGCTTGACGCCCTTCTTGAGGCTGTGCGCGTACACGTCGACGTATTCCTGGCCGGTCAGGCGCATCAGCTCGTACATCACCTCGTCGGTGACGGCGCGCTCGACGAAGCGGTTGCCGCTCATGCCCTCGTAGCGCGAGAAGTCCAGCGGGGCACCGAACTTGAGGGTGACGCGCTGACGGCGCCACGTGAACGGTCCGGGCGGGCTCACCTTGTCGGTGCCGATGACGGCCACCGGGATGACCGGCACGCCGGTCTCCAGGGCGAGCCGGGCCATGCCGGTCTTGCCCTTGTAGAGGCGGCCGTCGGGGGAGCGGGTGCCCTCCGGGTACAGGCCGACCAGGCGGCCCTCGTCGAGCAGCTTGCGGGCGGCGTTGAGCGCGTCCTCGGCGGCCGAGGCGCCGCTGCGGTCGATCGGGAACTGGCCGGTGCCGCTGAAGAAGAACTTCTGCAGGCGGCCCTTCACGCCGGGGGTGTTGAAGTACTCCGCCTTGGCCAGGTAGTTGATCCGGCGCGGGCTCAGCAGCGGCGCGAACAGCCAGTCGGAGAAGGACAGGTGGTTGCCCGCCATGATGGCCGGTCCGTCGGCCGGGATGTTCTCGACGCCCTCCACCACGGGCCGGTTGTACAGGTGCATGAACGGTCCCGGGAAGATGAACTTGAGCAGCCAGTAGAACATGGCGTCCTTTCCTCGGGGACCGGATATGGGGGGGTGCAGCGCCGTCGGGAATCGACTTTACCGCTGGTCGAAGGTCACAACCAACCCAGGACGGTAGCCGCCGCGCATGGTTGTGACGCTCATCTCCCGCTGGTTCCCGCGACCGGCGCGCCGATCGCCGCCCTGGCCAGTTCGGCCGCGCCGATCATGCCCGCGGCCTCGCCGAGCTGGGTGGTGCGCAGCCGGGCCAGCGGCCGGTGCCCGGCGCCGGTGACCGCGCTCGCGTAGTGCTCGCGGGCCTCGTCGAGGAACAGCGGTGCCGAGCTGCTCACGCCCCCGGCGATCACGACGAGATCGGGGTCGAAGATATCGCTGACGAAGGCCAGGCCCAGACCCAGCCAGCGGGCGAAATCGGCCATCACCCGCACCGCGAGGGGGTCGCCGTCGTGGGCGGCGCCTGCCACCCGGCGGCCGGTGAGCGAGCCGGGGTCGCGCAGGACGTCCTGGGCCAGCACCGAGCGCACGGGGTCGGTGGCCAGCAGTTCGATCGCGGTGTCGGCCAGGGCGGTGCCGCTGCAGTAGCGCTCCCAGCAGCCGCGTTTGCCGCACGGGCAGGCCCGGCCCGCGGGCACCACCTGCAGGTGGCCCAGTTCGGGGGCGACGCCGTGGCTGCCGCGGTAGAGCTGTCCGTCGATGAGCAGGGCCGCGCCGATGCCGGTGCCGATGGCGATCAGCACCACGGTGTGCCCGCCCGCGGCGGCGCCGAACCGGTATTCGGCCCAGCCCGCGGCGTTCGCGTCGTGTTCGAGCAGCACCGGCAGGCCGAGGCGGGCGGTGAGCCGCTGGGCGACGGGGGCGTCGCGCCACGGCAGGTGCGGGGCGAAGCGGACCGTGGAGCGGTCCTCGGAGATGAACCCGGCCACGGCAAGGCCGACCGCGGCGATCGGGTGCCTGCGGGCCAGATCGCGGACCGCGCGGTCGATGGCGTCCTCGAGCGCGCGGGCCGCGTGCGGGGTGGGTGCCTGCACGGTGTCGAGCACCTCGCCCTCGGCGTCGACCACCGAGGCGCGGATATTGGTGCCGCCCACGTCGATCCCGACCGTGAGCAGGTGCTGGGGGTCGATCCGCCCGGTCATCCCCGGATCGTCACCGGGATGTCGACGTACGGCGCGCGGGGGGTACGGGCGGACCTATGACGTTCGCCGGTGCCGCGCGGGGTGGTGGTCGCGGACTCGTCGGTGTGCGCGGCCGTCGTCGGGATCGGGCCGCTCTCGGGCGGGATCGGGGGAACGCCGGGGGTGCGCGGGGTGGCGTTCCGCCCGCGCGGTGCGGGGAATTCGTCGACGCGGCGGGGTCGCGGGGTCGCGGTGGCGTCCTTGCGGGCGCCGTCCCAGCGGACGCGGGATCGGCCCGCCGGTTCGGCGCGGGGAGTGCTTCCCGGGTCGTGGTCGCCGCTGGCCCGGGTGTCGTGCGCTGCCTGCGTGTCGGTGGCGGCACCGCTCTGGCCCGGATTCGGGTGGCCTGCCGCGTGATCCAGCCACTCCGGGGGGAGCAGCGGGTCGACGGGGACGCCCGCCAGGGCCTCGCGCAGGACCGTCACCATGGCGGTGCCGTGGTCGGCGAGGGCGGCGACGACGTCGTGGTGGTCGCCGCGGACCAGGGCCGCGGCCGCGCAGACCGGGCACCAGGCGCAGCCACCCAGGTCGGCCTGGCCGTCGGCGGCGGTGCGGCGCAGCACGGGTTCGACCCGGGCCAGCAGAACCTCGGCAAGCAGCCGCAGCTCCTCGGTGAACTCCGCGAAACCGTCCTGGTGCTGGCCGTGGCGATCGGATTGCCTGTCACTGGTCATCTGCGGTGGCCTTCGTGTAGTTCGGATCGGCGGGCCACACCCGCGGATCGGGCCGGAAGCGGACCACCAGCTGACCGTCCTCGAGCGCGGCGGCGGCCACCGTGCAGCGCTGCAGCACCGGTGCCAGGCGTACCCGGGTGCGCACCCCGTCGGCTCCCACGATCAGATCGTCCTCCACTCGGCCCAGCCGCAAAGTGCCGGGATCGACCACCGGCAGCCGCATCCGCATCGCGTACACGGAGTCGACCCCGGAGCCCGACTCCCATCGAACCATCGGTTCGCCCGAATCCGCGCTTCGTGCGTGCGGGCCGGGCAGCGTGTCGACCCCGTAGGAGAACGCCGAGAGCGCGTTCGTGCCCACGGGTTCCGCGCCCGCGTGCGGGGCGAGCAGGATCGGGACGTCGGTGAGCTGCTCGTGCAGCCGCGCCACCACCTCGAGCTGTTCGGCGCGGCGATTGAGGTACCAGTACACGGCCGGGTGGGCGTGTTCGCCGGGCGGCGGCACCGCGGGCAGCACCTTGTTGACCACCACCGCGTCCAGCCGCAGACCCAACAGCGCGGCCGCCGAATGTACCCGCCGCGACTCGGCCACGGCCACCTGCTCGGGGCCGGTGATCAGCCGGGCGCTGGTGCGGGCGCGGTCGGCGAGCAGATCGCGAACCTGCGTCACCGCCTTGACGATCCGTTCCACGGTGGCCGCGAGCACCGCCTTGCGCAGGTCGGGGCCGATGGCGCTCATGGTGCGCTCGTGCCGGGGCCAGATCCGCTCCAGATAGTTGAGCAGGGTGTCGGGCGCGGTGACGATGCGCAGCATGTCGGCCGAGGGCGGGCAGTCCACCACGATGACGTCCCAGTCGTCCTCCTCGGTGAACTGGGCGATCTCGACCAGCATGAGCAGTTCCTGCACGCCGGGCAGGCCGGTGAGCTCGGCCGGGTCCAGCGCGGTGAGGTCGATGCCGTGGTCGTGCTGCCCGCCCTGCCGCAGCATCCGCACCACCTCGCGGAAGCGGTCCTCGAGCAGGGCCAGGGAATCGATCTCGATCACCTCGAGCCCGGGCAGCACCCGGGCCACGCCCGCCACCGTGCCGGGATCGTGCGGGAACCGGAAGCCGAGCGCGTCGCCGAGCGAATGGGCCTGGTCCAGCGAGGCGATCAGCACCCGCTGCCCGGCGCGCGCGTAGCTCATCCCGCTCGCGCAGGCCAGGGTCGTCTTGCCGACGCCGCCCTTGCCGACGAACAGCTCGACGCGGGTACCGCCCGGGGCGCTCAGCCCTCGACTCGCTTCTTCAGTTCCTTCAGCGCCGTGTCGGTGATGACCTTCTCGGCTTTGCGTTTGAACATGCCGATCATCGGGATGTTCAGATCGACGGTGAGTTCGTAGACGACCTCGGTGCTGCCGTCGGGGCGTTCGCGCAGCTCGTAGCTGCCGTCCTGGGCCTTCTGCAGATCGCCCTCGAGCAGCCGCCAGCGCACCGCGCGGCCGTCCGGGCGCCAGGTGTAGCTGAGCACGTAGGTGTCCTTGACCACGCCCGCGTCCAGGACGAACCGGGCGGTCACCGCCCGGCCGTCGGGATCACGGTCGAGTACCTCCACCGACTGCGCGGCGGCCACCCACTCGGGGTAGGACTCCAGATCGGCGATGACAGCCATCACCTGCTGGGCCGGTGCTTCGACGACGATCGATCGCTGGGTCCGGTCGGCCATGACAGAACGCAGTTCCTTTCGTGCGGGTCGTGCGGGTCAGGACGCCGTGGCGTGCGCGGGCGCGACACCCGCGGGACGACCGGCCTCGAGCCTGGCCTTGAGTTCGAACGACATGTCCTTGCCCGCCACCCGGCGGGCCCGGTTCGCGGCGGCCAGCGCGCGCGGCGGCAGCGGCTTCGCGGGCTCGGCGTGCAGGAAGTAGTGCAGGATCGCGCCCTCGGGGACGGCCTCCAGCCACACCTCCATGGTGCCGGTCAGCGGACCGGCCACGGTCCAGCGGATGCCTTTGTCGCCGCGGTCCTCGCGCACGTCGAGGCGCAGGTCGGGCCACCAGCGGCGCCAGTTGTTCGCGGCGGCCAGCACGTCGGCGATGTCGGCGGGCGGCGCGGCGAGGAAGGTCTGATCTGCGACCTGGATACTGCTCACCTCGCTGAGCGTAGTGGACGCCACACCGGTGCGGGCCGGGGTGTCACCGCAGCAGCTCCCGCAGGCGGGCGCCCTGGCGGTCCCAGTGCCAGTTCCGCCGCACCCACGCGCGGCCCGCGGCGCCCATCTCGGCGGCCCGGTCGCGGTCGGTGAGCAGCTCGACCAGCGCCTCGGTGATCGCCTGCACCGAGCGGCCCGGCACGACGGTGCCGGTCTCGCCCTCGCGCACGGTCTCCGGGGCGCCGCCGGAATCGCCCGCCACCACCGGCACCCCGGTCGCGGAGGCCTCCAGGAAGACGATGCCAAGGCCCTCCACGTCCAGCCCGGCGCCGCGGGTGCGGCACGGCATGGCGAACACGTCGGCGATGGTGTGGTGGGCGGCCAGCTCGCCCGAGGGCACCCGGCCGGTGAAGACGACACTGTCGGTGACGCCGAGCGCCTCGGCCAGCGCGCGCAGGCGTGCCTCGTAGGGGCCGCCGCCCGCGATCACCAGGACCGCGCCGTCGACCCGCTCGCGGATCTCGGTCATGGCCACGATCAGCATGTCCTGGCCCTTGCGCGGGACCAGCCGCGACAGGCACAGCACGGTGGGCCGGTCACCCAGGCCGTAGCGGGCGCGGAGTTCGGCGCGTGCCGCCGGGTCGGGGCGGAACTCGCCCGGGTCGACGCCGGGCGGCAGATGCTCGAGCGCGGCGCGCGGGCCGAACGCCGAGGCGAAGCGGCCTCGGGTGTACTTGCTGACGTAGGTGACCACGTCGGTGTGCTCGCCGATCGAGCGCAGCACCTGGCGCGCGCCCGGCAGCATCGACCAGCCGACCTCGTGGCCGTGGGTGCTGGCCAGGATGCGGTCGGCCCCGGCGCGGCGCAGCGCGGGCGCCATCACCGCCAGCGGAGCCGCGGCGCCGAACCACACGGTGTCGCACTCGTGTTCGCGCAGCAGCGCGCGGGCCCGCCGGACCACCGCCGGGGTGGGCAGCATCAGCGTCGTGGGGTGGCGCACCACCCGGAACTTCTGGGCGGCGTCGAACTTCTCGTGGCTGTCCCCGCGCCAGCGCGGCGCGTAGACCACCAGGTCCTCGGGCGGGAGCTGCAGCGACAGCGCCTGCAGATACGACTGGATTCCGCCCGGCCTAGGCGGGAAATCGTTGGTAACCAGCAGAGTTCGGGCCATAAGTGCACAACCTAGTGGGTGAGTGTCACGGTGTGACTCGCGCGGGGGTCAGACGGCGCGGGCGCGTAACCACGCGCGCCACCCGTCGAGCAGCTCGGCGTGCGAGATCCCGAGCACGGAGGTGAAGGCGGTGTCCTGCGCGGCGGCGGATTGCGGGCCACCGGCCAGGCGCTGGTACAGAGTGGTGAGGCGGTCGGTGCCGAAGCGATCGGCCAGGAAGGCGCAGGCGCTCCAGGCGGCCTCGTAGGCGTAGGCGGCGTCGGTACCGGTGAAGGCGGTGTCGTCGAGCAGCTCGGTGGGCAGGGTGTTCGCGCGCAGCCGGGTGGTCAGCGTCGGCGCGATCTGGGAGAAGGTGTTGCCCTGGTCGCGCTGGGCGACGTATTCGGCGTAGCCCTCCAGCAGCCACAGCGGGGCACCGTCCCCGGTGACCGCGCGGGTGGCGACATGGGTGAGTTCGTGGCGCAGCAGGGTGGCCAGGCCCTCGTCGCCGACGCGGCGGCGCGCGTCGGGGTTGAACACGATGCGCTGGTCGGTGGGGCGGGCGCCCGGGGGATAGGAACCGGTCAGCGAGACCGCGGCCACGTCGGCCGCGGCGGGGGTGCCCGCCGACCTGGTCAGCGCGGTGAACTCGGCGGGGCTGCCCGCCACCACGATCACCGGGGCGCGGTTCCAGTCGGTGCCCCACACGTCGCTGACCGCGTCGATCGCGGGTCCGAGGTCGTGTTCGAGGGTGGCCAGATCGGCGCGGTGCCCGGCGTGGGCGACCAGCAGCGCGTCGGGCGAACCGGCGACCGGGACGCGGCGCACCAGGATCGGGCCGAAGGGCTGCAGATCCTGGCGGACCGGGGTCAGGCGCGGATCGTCGAGGCCCTCGGTGGTGTCGAGTACCTCGGCCTCGTCGGTGGCCAGCTGCAAGGGGCCGACGTGCCGGGGCACCAGCACCAGGGCGACGCAGGCGCCGGTCAGCAGGGTGATCGAGGCGAGGGTCAGGCAGAACTCGAGGCGGCCGTTGGCCGCGAACCAGGAGCGCAGCCCGGCGCGAGACGAGGTGGTCACCGGCGGCTCAGTATCGCCGGGCCGAGTGGTACGGGGTGGTATCGATCGGGGCCACGGCCACCGGAACGCCGAAGGTGGAGGCGTGCACCATCATTCCGTTGCCCGCGTAGATGCCGACGTGCGAGATGTCGGGATAGAACAGCACCACGTCGCCGGGCTGCAGATCGTCCCGGGACACCGGGGTGCCGAAGTTCGCCTGCTGGGAACTGGTGCGCGGTACGTCCTTGCCGACCTGCTTGAAGGCCCACTGCACGAGGCCGGAGCAGTCGAACTGGTCGGGGCCGGTGGCGCCCCAGACATAGGGATCGCCGATGCGGGTGAGCGCGGCGGCCAGCGCGCTGGTGCCGCTGCCGGGAACCAGGCCCGCCAGCAGCGAGTCCCGGTCGAAACCGGGCGGGAACGGCGAACCGGCCAGGGTGGACTTGTCGCGCGTGGACAGCGCGCCCCAGGCCTGGACGACCTCGGTGGTGGCGGTGCTCAGATCGCGCAGCTTGCGGTCGACATCGGCGCGCACGGCCGCGGCGGCCTGGGTGGCGGTGTGCGCGGCGTCGGCGGCGGTGCGGGCGACCGTCTCGGCCGCGGTCGCCGCGTCGACGGCCTTCTTGAACCCGCGCACCTGATCGGCGGTCTGCTGGGCGATCACGTCCAGCGTCGACATCTTGTCCAGCAGCTGCTGGGGGGAATTGCTCGACAGCACCGCGAACATGCGGTCGGTGCGCGCGCCGGTGTAGGTGGCGATCGCGGTGCGGTCGATCATCGGCTGGAACGTGCGCACCTCGGCGCGGGCCGCGTCGGCGACCGTGGTGGCCGCGGCGAGCTCCGCGTCGGCGCCCTGCTGGACCGCGAGCTTGGCGTCCAGATCGGTCTGGGCGTTGAGCGCGGCCTGGTTGAGCTGCTCGGCCTGGCGGGAGAGGTCGACCATCCGGGCGATGGCGTCGGTGGCCGTGGTCGGCAGGGCGATCGGATCGGCGAGCGAGGGGCCCGCGCTGTAGGCGGCGCACACCACGACCGCGCCGGACAGGACTGCTGCGAAGCCACGCGCTACGCGCGAATTGCGGTGGTGTGCCGTCACAGTGCCCCGTGCCCCGTTCTGTCGATATGTCTGGCTGCCGTGCATTACCCGAGCTCGATCGCCGCGTCTGCCACGAAGGTCTCGATCAGGTTACGGAACCGCCTATGGCCGTGTCCAGTAGGCCACGGAGGGGTCACGGTGCGCCCTTCCCCGCGAACAGCGCACCGTGTCCGGTCGATCAGAAGCGGCGCGCGCCCGCGAACGGCATCGAGGAGATCGGCGCCAGCTGCACCGGGGTGCCCGAGGTGGAGGCGTGCACGACATTGCCGTCGCCCGCGTACAGACCCGAGTGGCCGCCGCCGTAGAACGACACCATGTCGCCGGGCTGCAGGTCCTCGAAGGAGACCGGGGTGCCCGCGCCGAGCTGGGCGCCGCTGGTGCGCGGCACGTCGACACCGGCCTGCGCGTAGGACCACTGGACCAGACCCGAGCAGTCGAAGGCGTTCGGGCCCGCGGCGCCGTAGACGTAGGGGGAGCCGATCTTGCTCATCGCCGCGTCGAGGGCGATGTCGGCGGCGGTGGCGCGCGGCGCGGTGAAGGTCTGCGGCGCGGCCGGGATCTCGATGCCGGGGACACCCTGGGGCAGCGGGATCTCGTTGGGCACCTCGAAGGTGCCGATGCCGGGCACGGTCACGGGCGTCGCCGACGCGGGGGCGGCCGGCAGGAGGAACGCGCCGATGGTGGCAGCGCCGACGGCTCCGGCGGCAACGGCTCGCTGCGCCTGACGCTTGACGGTGTTGGTCGCCATGATGCGGGTACTTCCAATCTGCCCCACGACGCCGGGTCCGTATGACTCGGCGGGCTTCATCGCGCTGCGGTCGTTTCCGATGCGGCGGACTCCGTGAGGTCTCGAAAAGGTTACGAAGGCATCACGGTGGTTTGTAAAGTCGGACAAGCGTCCGTAACCGGAATTCGGTCGACCAACCGTGGAATGTCTGCGAGCTGCGTCACACCAATCACGAAACGATAACGCCAGGTCGATTCCGGCGAGCTTCCGGGCTGCTACCCGGCGCGTCGCCCGGGCTCGGTGCCGGTGGTTTCGGGGGCATCCGGGGGTGAAGTGCCAGGTCGCCAGTGATCGATGACATGCATGACACCTCGTTGGCCGACCGTCAACATGTCGGGCGCGCCGCGCCTTTCAGCATGCCGAGACTGGTAACCCCGCTTACCCGATCGTTTCGGCTCCGGTCATGTGATGATCGGCAAACTGTGAGCCCGGTCGCATTCACCGATGCTCGCGGTCATTTTGTTCGCATCGGAACGAAACACTCACCGCGAATGGCCGCCGGGCGGAGTCGTCGGCGCGGCGAAACGCCTGGTGGCCGGGGACGCGGCGGCGGCCCCCGCGCGAGCGCCCGCGCTGGCGGCAAAAACGTTGCGGCGGTTAGGGTACGGGCGGAAAGATCGCAGTTCGAAGGGGGAAACAGTGGCCGACGATCAGGTACTGGCCGACATGCTCACCATGCTCGAGCGCAGTCCGGGCGTGCTCGCCCTGCGGGTGTGCGTGATCGAGCTGCTCCTCGAGCGGGAGCGCTACGCGGACGGGTTGGCGCACTGCGGGATCGCGCTGGCCGCCGAACCGGGCAACGCGCAGGTCCTGGGCCTGATGACCCGCTGCACGGCGGCCCTGTCGGGGACGCCCGCGACGCCGGTGGTCTCCTCGGCGCAGGCGCCGACCGGCTTCGACTGGGCGGCCGCCGAGGACCAGGTCGGTGACATCATCGCCCCCGCCTTCGTCGACGCCGCGCCCACCGAATTCGTCACCGACGACGACGCCGCCACCGTCGCGCGCCCCACCCTGCGCCTGGCCGATGTGGGTGGCATGGCCGAGGTGAAGCAGCAGCTCGACCTCACCCTGTTCGGCCCGCTGCGCAATCCCGAACTGGCCGCCGCCTACGGCACCTCCGCGCGCGGCGGCCTGCTGCTCTACGGTCCGCCCGGCTGCGGCAAGACCTTCCTGGCCTCGGCGGTCGCGGGCGAGCTGGGCGCCAACTTCTATCCGATCGAGATCACCGACATCCTCGATATCTATACGGGTGCCAGCGAACGCAATGTGCACAGCGTCTTCGAGATGGCCCGGCGCAACGCCCCGTGCGTGCTGTTCCTCGACGAGGTCGACGCGCTCGGCCACAAGCGCAGCCAGATGCAGGCCTCCTCGACCATGCGCACCGTGGTCAACCAGCTGCTCACCGAACTGGATTCGGCCACCCGCGGCAACGAGGGCGTCTTCGTGCTCGGCGCCACCAACCACCCGTGGGACGTCGACGTGGCCCTGCGCAGGCCGGGCCGGTTCGACCGGATGATCTTCGTCGGCCTGCCCGACGTCGCCGCGCGCCAGGCGATCCTGCACTACCACCTGCGCGACCGCCCGGTGGCTGGCATCGACCTGGCCGCCCTGGCCGCGCGCACCGACGGCCTGTCCGGCGCCGACCTCGCGCACGTGTGCACCGCGGCCACCCAGCTGGCCATGGCCGACTCCGTGCGGACCGGCCAGGTGCGCCCGATCGGCATGCCCGACCTGGACGCCACCCTGGCCCAGGTGCGCCCGAGCACCGGCGCCTGGTTCGAATCCGCGCGCAATGTGGTGGAATTCGCCAACGGTGACGGCAGCTATGACGACCTGGCCCGGTACCTGAAGCGGATGAAGCAGCGCTGACCGCACGTCGATGAGCGAACGACATCTCGACCGGGCCGCCACCCTGATCGACCTGGGCCGGTTCGACGCCGCCCGGGCTGAACTGGCGCCGCTGCTGGCCGCCGAGCCCGACAACAGCGACGCCCACGCCCAGCTCGCCTACTCCTGGCTGCGTTCCGGCGAGAACGCCACCGCCGCCGACTCCGCGCGCACCGCGCTGCGCCTGGACCCGGACAACGTCTTCGCCTGGACGCTGCTGGCGATGAGCGAACACGGGCTGCTCGCCGACCTGTACGAATCGGATCGCGAGGCCGCCCTGCGCCACGAGGAGGCGGCGGTGCGCGCGGCCGAGCGCGGTGTCGAGCTGGATTCCTGGTCGGCCGAGAGCTATCGGGTCCTCGCGATCGTTCTCACCCACCGCGATCGGGAGGCCGCGCTGGCCGCCATCGACACCGCCCTCGAACTCGAACCGGAGCTGGCGGTGCTGCACGTGGTGCGGGGCCGGGTGCTGTGGCAGGACACCAAGGTGCGCTCGAAGCGGGCCGCGGCGGGCCGCGCGGCGATCGAGGAGGCGCTGCGGCTGGACCCGGACAACGTCCAGGCGCTGTACCTGCTCGGCAATCACGCCGTGCAGCGGCGGCGCTGGGCCGAGGCCGGGCCGTGGTTGCGGCGGGCTGCCGAGCTCGACCCGTCCTACGGTCCGGATGTCCGGTCGCTGCTGGCGAAGTTCCCCGACTACGCGCGGGAGCACGCGTTCCCGGCGGCGCGGGAGCGGCCGACGCCGCCACCGGCCCCTCCGCCACCGGCCCCTCCGCCGCCGAAGCCGACGCCGCCACCTGCCGCTCGGACGCCAACGCCACCGTCTGCCGCTCGGACGCCGCCGCCGGTACCCGCGGCGGCGGTCGAGTATCCGCCGATGCCGCCCGTGCCCGCGCGCGACCACGCCTGGCGCGCGGAGTACCTGGGCACGCCGAGGTCCGGTGCGGGCAATGGGTTCTGGGCCGCCATCGGCATCGCGCTGATCCTCGCGCTCGTGGTCGCGGGGGTCGGCGGGAACACGGACCGGGATTCGCCGTCGACCGGTCCGACCTCGCGCACCCTGCCCTCCTACTATCCGCCGCTGTCCCCGGTCCCGTTGCCGCGCACCTTCCCCGCGCATCCCTGGCCGACCGGGCACCCGTGGCCGAGCGGGTATCCCCGCCTCACCCCACCGAACTGGACGCCACCGGTCTATCGCTGAGTTCGCGCGAGTGTGTCGGACCCCCGGCCTACGCTGCCGGGCGTGCCCGAGCCCGTACTTCCGGCTGCCGCCCGTCAGCTGGCCTTCGACGAACTGGAGACCCCGCTCTACGACACCACGTTCGTCGTTGTCGACCTGGAAACCACCGGGACCAGCCCGGAGGGGGACTCGATCACCGAGATCGGGGCGGTGAAGGTGCGCGGGGGAGAGGTGCTGGGGGAGTTCGCGACCCTGGTGAATCCGGGGTTCGCGATTCCGCCCGCGATCGTGCAGATCACCGGGATCACCACGGCCATGGTGTACGAGGCGCCGCGGATCGAGGCGGTGCTGCCGGGGTTTCTCGAGTTCGCGGCCGGGGCGGTGCTGGTGGCGCACAATGCCCGCTTCGACACCGCCTTCCTGAAGGCGGCCGCGGCGCGCCAGGAGCTCGAGTGGCCGAATCCGCAGGTGCTGTGCACGGTGAAACTGGCCCGCCGGGTGCTCACCAAGGACGAGGCGCCCTCGGCCCGGCTCGGTGTGCTGGCGCGAGTGCTCGGTGCCTCGACCACGCCCACCCACCGTGCCCTCGACGACGCCCGCGCCACCGTCGACGTCCTGCACGCGCTCATCGCCCGCGTCGGAAATCAGGGCGTGCACAGCCTGACCGAGCTGCTCGACTACCTGCCCGGCGTCACCGGTACCCAGCGCGCCAAACGCACCTTCGCCGCCGACCTGCCCGCCGCGCCCGGAGTGTATCTGTTCCGCGGCCCGTCCGACGAAGTCCTCTATATAGGGACCGCGGTGAATCTGCGCCGCCGCGTCCGCACCTACTTCACCGGCTCGGAGACCCGCGGCCGCATGAAAGAGATGGTGGCACTGGCCAATCGGGTCGATCACGTGGTGTGCGCGCACGGCCTGGAAGCGGGCGTGCGCGAGCTACGTCTGCTCGCCGCGCACGCCCCGCCCTATAACCGCCGCTCGAAGTTCCCGCGCCGCGGCTGGTGGCTCACCCTCACCGACGAACCGTTCCCCCGGTTCACCACCGTGCGCGCACCCGCCCGAACAGCGTTGGGGCCGTTCACCTCTCGCGCCGACGCCCTCGATGTGGGGGCGACGATCGCCGAGTTCGCCGGGCTGCGCACCTGCCTCACGCGTCTGGCCCGCGGCGCCCGTCACAGTTGTCCACCCGCCGCCGTCGGCGGCTGCCCCGCGGCCCGCCCCGACGGCGACCTGGACCCACCCGGCTACCGCCCCGCCGTCGACGCCGTCCGTGACCTGCTCACCGGCCGCTCCGACACCCTGCTGCGCGCCATGCTCGCCCGCATCGAAACCCATTCCACCGCCGAGCATTTCGAAGCCGCCGCCCGCCTGCGCGACCGCACCGCCACCCTCGTCACCACGCTGCACCGCACCCAGCGCCTGGCCGCCCTGGCCCGCCTCGCCGAACTGATCGTCGCCCTGCCCGACGGCGCGGGCGGC
The DNA here is from genome assembly GCF_037034205.1 of Nocardia sp. SSK8. Classification (NCBI taxonomy): domain Bacteria; kingdom Bacillati; phylum Actinomycetota; class Actinomycetes; order Mycobacteriales; family Nocardiaceae; genus Nocardia; species Nocardia sp. SSK8. Next base: position 119,835 of record NZ_JBAGKD010000010.1, on the reverse strand, counting down.
TGGGAGTTCTCGGTCATCCGCCACGGCCGCCTCGCCGCCGCGGGCACCGCCCGCCGCGGCACCCCACCCATGGCCGTCGTCGACCAGATCGTCGCCGCCGCCGAAACCGTCGTCCCCGACCTGGGCGACGCGACACCCGCCGCCGACTCACCCGCCGAAGCAGGCACCCACCCGCCCGGCGCGGTCGCACCGCCCCTTCCCGATGCGGCGGTCGCGCTGTTCGACGGCGGTGCCCTGACCTACCCCGCCGAGGACGACATGCCCCCGTTGCGTGGCGCCTCGCCCGAGGAAGCCGGTGTGATCGCGCGTGCGCTCACCAGCCCCGGCGCCCGCATCGTCAGGGTCAGCGAGGGCTACTACGAACCCCGGCACGGCGCCGCGCGCTGGGCCGCCTGGGCTCAACGAGCCCGCGCCGCGGCCACCGCGCGCACCGAGGCCGAGGAATACCTCGCCGAGCGCTGACCAGTACCGACTGCGCGCCCCAGTACCGACTGCGCGCCGAAGGCGAGGAACACGCTCGCCGAGCGCTGACCGGCACACACACCGCGCGCCGACCACTGCGGGCTCGGCGTGCCCGGCGGCGCCGGGCGGCGACATTGTGGGCCGAACGCGAAAGCCATGGTGTGCGCCCACCGCGTCCGCCGTGCGATACATCGCTCGCCACGAACTCGTCGGCGAAACCCGGCGCCGCCACCGGCGGACCGGAACGCGCGGTGTGCGCGCGTCGAGCCTGCCCGAGGCGTGCGGGGAGGAATCCGGGATCATGGGGGATGTCGCGGGATCGTGGCGGATGGTGTGGACGAAAGGGTGCGACGGCGGATGTTCGTGAAGGTGTGTGGGCTGACCACCGAGGAGCAGATCGACTGGGCCGTGGAGCTCGGGTACTCGGCGATCGGGGTCATGGTCACCACCAAGAGCAAGCGGTATCGCACGCCGGAGCAAGCCAGGGCGCTGGCCGAGTACGCGCGGGGGCGGATCACCACCTTCGCGGTGGCGCTGGAGCCGGGGGAGGTGGCCGAGGTGGCCGACGCGTTCGATGTGGTGCAGCTGTATCGGTGGGCCGAGCTGCCGAATCTGGCGTTCTGCTCCTCGACGCCCCCGGAACCGGGACAGACCAGCGAATACTTCTTCTACGACGCCAGCGCGGGCTCGGGGATCTTCGAGGAGTTCCCGGAGTGGGTGCGCGCGCTGCCGGGCAAGGTCGTGCTGGCCGGGGGGCTCGACGCGGACAATGTCGCCGAGACCATCGCCCGGCACCGCCCCTACGGCGTGGACGTGTCCAGTTCGGTGGAAACGGCGCCGGGTGTGAAGAGCTACGAGCTGATGCGCCGGTTCAAAGCGGCCACCGAGCGGCACGAAGTTCTAGGCTGATCCCATGATTACCGCGATCGTGCTGATCCAGGCCGAGAACTCTCGCATCCCCGAAACCGCGCAGGCGCTCGCCGACACCGCCGGAGTCGCCGAGGTGTACTCCTGCGCGGGCGACGTGGACCTGATCGCGATCGTGCGGGTGCGCGACCACGAGCGCATCGCCGAGGTCGTCACCGCGGGCATCGACAAGGTGCCCGGCGTCGTCCGCACCACCACCCACATCGCCTTCAAGTCCTACTCCAGCGCCGATGTGGAGGCCGGATTCTCGCTGGGGGAGTGAGGCTTTCGCGGCCTCAGGCCTCGTCGAGCAGCTGGGTCAGCTCCGACCAGGTGCCCAGCAGTTTCGCCGCCGCGCCGCTGTCCACCGCGGCGGCGGCGCGCTCGATCCCGGCGCGCAGCGCGGCGTCCAGATCCAGCTCGGCGTCGCCGACCCCGCGCGACAGGTCGTAGGCCACGATCGCCGCGGCCGAGTTCAGCAGCACCGCGTCGCGCACCGCACCGGGCGCCCCGGCGAACACCTCCCGCGCGATGCGCGCGTTCTCCTGGGCGTCACCACCGCGCAGGGCGTCCAGATCCACCCGGGGGATACCCAGGGTGGTCGGGTCCAGCACGGTCTGGCGGACGTGCCCGCCGCTGACGATCCACACATCGGTGCGATCGGAGGTGGTGATCTCGTCGAGCCCGTCGCGCCCACGCACCACCAGCGCACTCGCGCCGCGCTCGGCGAACACCCCCGCGATGACCGGCGCCAGGTCGGCGAACGCGCAGCCGATCAGCCCGGCGCGCGGCTGGGCCGGGTTGGTGAGCGGGCCGAGCACGTTGAACACGGTCGGGATGCCGATCTCCTTGCGCGCCGGACCGGCGAACCGCAGCCCGGAGTGGAACAGCGGGGCGAAGCAGAAGCCGATCCCGGCCTCGCGCACCGAGCGCGCCACCGATTCCGGGCCCAGCGCCAGCTTCACGCCCAGCGCCTCGAGCACATCGGCGCCGCCCGCCTTGGACGAGGCCGCCCGGTTGCCGTGCTTGACCACCGGCACCCCACTGGCCGCCACCACCACCGAGGACATGGTGGAGATATTGACCGAACCGGAGCGGTCGCCGCCGGTGCCGACGATGTCGACCGCGTCGCCGTCGACGTGCACCAGCCGCGCGTGCCCGAGCATGCCCGCGACCATGCCGCCCAGTTCGGCGGGGGTGGGGCCCTTGATCTTCATGGCGACGCCGAAGGCGGCGATCTGGGCGGCGGTGGCGTTGTCGGTGAAGATCTCGTCGATCACCCAGGTGGTGTCGTCCGCGGCCAGGTCGCCACCGTCGGCGAGGGTTCCGAGGACCTGGGGCCAGCTGCGCACGCTCATCTGCTCCGCATCTCCGTTCGACGACACAGCACGCAACTCTGATCGGGCGCACCGGGCTGGCGCAAGGACATTTGCGCCGGAGGCGAGTTTACGGTGCCGAGCGCGGTGGCTGCAGCGCGTCCCAGCCGTCGGCGACGCCGTCGTGGCGCTGGGCCAGCCCGGCCATCCGGGAGCGTTCCTGCGAACAGCTCAGTGGATCGAGCTGTTGCACCCGCTGCAACAGCACCGGGACGAGGTCGCCGGTGGCCGGGCGGTCGCTGTCGGCGCGCTGGTAGCCGTCGTATCCGGCGATCTCGGCGGCGGCGTCGACCTGTTCGGCGGGCAGGCGCAGGTGATGACGCAGCACTGCCTCGGCCTCGCGATCGAGCTCGACGGCCCGGTCCAGGGCACTGGACGCCGACTCGGCGTCGTCGAAGCTCGACGCCACCACCACCAGATCCGGCCGCGCCGGGTCCAGCGACTCGGTCTGTCCCCCGAACAACCTGCGCCACATCCGCACCACGACCATCGCCGCCTCCTTCGTCTCAGCTTCTCCACATCCAACGCTGTCACAATGGGTCGTCGCGGGGTAGCCGCCAACACGCCGACGGCGGTTCCGGACCCCCTCTGTACGTGGGTTTTCCGATTCCCGCGACAAACTTTCGTACCCGGGTACAGCTGTCGTACTACGAAGAGTCATACTTACCCCGTGACGACCGCAGTAGGCACCCCAGGATCGGCCATTACTCAGCGTGTGCATTCGCTGAACCGGCCCAACATGGTCAGCGTCGGAACCATCATCTGGCTGTCGAGCGAGCTGATGTTCTTCGCCGGCCTCTTCGCCATGTACTTCGTTGCGCGCGCGCAGGCGCACGGCAACTGGCCCCCGGAGCCGACCGAGCTGAACATGAAGCTCGCCGTCCCGGTGACGGCCGTGCTGGTCGCTTCGTCGTTCACGTGCCAGATGGGTGTGTTCGCCGCGGAGAAGGGCGACGTGTTCGGCCTGCGCCGCTGGTACGTGATCACTCTGCTGATGGGCGCGTTCTTCGTCTTCGGCCAGGGCTACGAGTACTACCACCTGGTGCACGAGGGAACCTCGATCGCCGGCAGCTCTTACGGCTCGGTTTTCTACATCACCACCGGCTTCCACGGTCTGCACGTCATCGGCGGTCTGATCGCGTTCGTGTTCCTGCTCATCCGCACCTCGCTGAGCAAGTTCACCCCGGCCCAGGCCACCGCCGCCATCGTGGTGTCCTACTACTGGCACTTCGTCGACATCGTGTGGATCGGGCTGTTCGCCACGATCTACTTCGTCCGCTAGCGCGCGGGCGCACAGCATTTGCACAAGTCGGTTCCGTCTACTCCAAAGGGACACAGATGAGTTCATCTCCCCCGTCGGCCCCAGAGCCCGCTGGCCCCGGCACCGGTCAGGCTGCCAAGACGCGTAAGCAGCGTCGCGCCCGCCGTCGTATCGCGGGTGCTCTCGCGCTGATGGTCGGCCTGGTCGGAGCCGGCTTCCTGGCCACCGCGCTCACCCCCGAGCCCCAGGTCGCCACCGCGCACGAGGACACCTCCGCGCTGATCCGCGAGGGCAAGCAGCTCTACGACACCTCCTGCATCACCTGCCACGGTGCCAACCTGCAGGGTGTCGCCGATCGTGGTCCGAGCCTGATCGGTGTCGGCGAGGCCGCGGTCTACTTCCAGGTTTCCTCCGGCCGCATGCCGATGGCCGCCAACAGCGCGCAGGCCGTGCGCAAGCCGGAGAAGTTCGACGCGCACCAGACCGACGCGCTCGGCGCGTACGTCGCCGCCAACGGCGGTGGCCCCTCGGTGGTCCGCGACGCCAACGGCGAGGTCGCCCAGGAGTCGCTGCGCGGCGCCGACATCGCCCGTGGTTCGGAGCTGTTCCGCATGAACTGCGCCTCCTGCCACAACTTCACCGCCCGCGGCGGTGCGCTCTCCAGCGGTAAGTTCGCCCCGCCGCTGGAGCCGGCCAGTGAGGCGCAGATCTACACCGCGATGCTCACCGGCCCGCAGAACATGCCGAAGTTCTCCGACCGGCAGCTGTCGTCGGAGGAGAAGCGCGACATCGTCGCCTACATCAAGAACGCGGCCGAGGAGAAGTCCCCGGGCGGCTGGGACCTGGGTGGTTTCGGTCCGGCCACCGAGGGTCTGGCCATCTGGGTCATCGGCATCACCGCCGTGGTCGGCGCCGCGATGTGGATCGGATCCCGATCATGAGTGGACAGGAGCACAACGACATGGGTCGGGAACCGACCGAGGACGAACTGGACGCGATGTCGCGCGACGAGCTCGTCGAGCTCGGCACCGGACGGGACGACGTCGAGGTCGTGTACCGCAACGAGCGCTGGCCCGTCGAAGGCACCCGTGCCGAGAAGCGCGCCGAGCGGGCGGTGACCTTCTGGTTCGCCATCTCCGGCCTCGCCGCGGCCGCGCTCATCGGTGTCTTCCTGTTCTGGCCCTGGGAATGGAAGGGCAACCGGCAGGACGGCCACCAGGCCTACGCGCTGTTCACCCCGCTGGTCGGTCTGACCTTCGGTATCTCGGTGCTGGTCATCGGCATCGCGGTGGTGCTGATCCGCAAGCGGTTCATCCCCGCCGAGATCTCCATCCAGCAGCGCCACGACGGCCCGTCCGACGAGGTCGAGCGTCGCACCCTGGCCGCCGAACTGCAGGACGCGCTGGACTCCTCCACCCTGGGCCGCCGCAAGATGATGCTCGGTACCGCGGGCGCCGGTGTCGGCGTGCTCGGTATCGGCGCGCTGCTGGTGTTCGTCGGTGGCATGGTCAAGAACCCGTGGGCCAAGGGCGACAAGTCGCCGCTGTGGGTCTCCGGCTGGACCCCGGACTACCCGGGCGAGACCATCTACATCCGTCGCGACACCGGCCGTCCGCAGGACGTCGTGCTGGTGCGCCCGGAGGATCTGGACGCGGGCGCCATGGAGACGGTGTTCCCGTGGAAGGAGAAGTGGCGCGGCGACGAGCACGAGACGCTGCAGTCGCTGCGTGGCATCCGCAACTCCGTGATGCTGATCCGCCTGCGTACCGCCGACGCGGAGAAGGCGATCAAGCGCAAGGGCCAGGAGAGCTTCAACTTCGGCGACTACTTCGCCTACTCGAAGATCTGCACCCACCTCGGCTGCCCCACCTCGCTGTTCGAGCAGCAGACCAACCGCATCCTGTGCCCCTGCCACCAGTCGCAGTTCTCGGCGACCGAGTGGGGTAAGCCGGTCTTCGGTCCCGCCGCCCGCGCACTGCCTCAGCTGCCGATCACCGTCAACGCCGAAGGCTTCCTGGTCGCGAACGGCGACTTCATCGAGCCGCTCGGCCCGGCCTTCTGGGAGCGTCGTTCATGAGCACTCTGCTGGCGAACCAAGCCAACGAGATGGACGAGCGGTATCGCGCCGCGGCGTTCATGAAGCGGTCGATCAACAAGGTCTTCCCGACCCACTGGTCGTTCCTGCTCGGTGAGATCGCGCTGTACGCGTTCATCATCCTGCTGCTGTCGGGTATCTACCTGACGCTGTACTTCGACCCGTCGATGGCGCACGTCACCTACGACGGTGCCTACCAGCCGCTGCGCGGTGTCGGTATGTCGCGGGCCTACGAGACCGCGCTGAACATCTCCTTCGAGGTGCGCGGCGGTCTGTTCGTCCGGCAGATCCACCACTGGGCGGCCCTGCTGTTCGCGGCGTCGATCATCATCCACCTGTTCCGCATCTTCTTCACCGGCGCGTTCCGCAAGCCGCGTGAGGCGAACTGGGTGATCGGCTCGCTGCTGCTGATCCTGGCGATGTTCGAGGGCTTCTTCGGGTACTCGCTGCCCGACGACCTGCTCTCCGGTACCGGTCTGCGCGCCGCGTTCTCCGGTATCACCATCGGTGTCCCGGTCGTGGGTACCTGGCTGCACTGGCTGATGTTCGGCGGCGACTTCCCCGGCGACATCATCATCCCGCGCCTCTACATCGCGCACGTGCTGCTGCTGCCCGGCATCATCCTGGCGCTGATCGGCGCGCACGTCGCGCTGGTCTGGTACCAGAAGCACACCCAGTTCCCCGGCCCCGGCCGGACCGAGAACAACGTGGTCGGCGCGCGCATCGTGCCGGTGTTCGCCGCGGACCAGGGCGCGTTCTTCGCGTTCACCCTCGGCATCGTCGGCATCATGGGTGGTGTCCTGCAGATCAACCCGATCTGGAACCTGGGTCCGTACAACCCATCGCAGGTCTCGGCGGGTTCACAGCCCGACTTCTACATGATGTGGACCGACGGCATGGCCCGCCTGATGCCGCCGTGGGAGCTCTACCTGGGCCGCTACACGGTCCCGGCGGTGTTCTGGGTCGCGCTGGTCATGGGTCTGGTGTTCACGCTGCTGATCGCCTACCCGTGGATCGAGAAGCGGCTCACCGGCGATCACACCGCGCACCACAACCTGCTGCAGCGTCCGCGCGACGTGCCCGTGCGTACCGCCATCGGTGCCATGGCCATCGCGTTCTACGTGGTGCTCACGCTCTCGTGTGTCAACGACATCATCGCGCTGAAGTTCGACATCTCGCTGAACGCGACCACCTGGATCGGCCGCATCGGTGTGCTGCTGCTGCCGCCCATCGCGTACTTCGTGACCTACCGGTTCTGCATCGGTCTGCAGCGCAGTGACCGGGCGGTGCTCGAGCACGGCATCGAGACCGGTGTGATCAAGCGACTGCCGCACGGTGAGTACATCGAGGTGCACCAGCCGCTGGGCCCGGTCGACGACCACGGCCACGCGATCCCGCTGGAGTACCAGGGCGCCGCGGTGCCGAAGAAGATGAACAAGCTGGGTTCGGCGGGCAAGCCGGGTCTGGGCAGCTTCCTGCGCCCCGACCCCAAGGCCGAGTCCGACGCCTACTTCGAGAACGAGCACGCCGACGAGCACCGGATGCTCACCGCGCTCGCCGACGAGCAGGCGCGCGTGCACGGCGGCGACCCGAAGGGTCACTGACCGCACCCGCACGAACGCAAGGCCCCGGATCGCTCAGCGGTCCGGGGCCTTTCGTGTTGTCGCTGCTCAGAGGCGCGGGGTGCGGCGGTAGGCCTCGATGGCATCGAACTTGGCCAGGTTGTGCCGGGCGTCGGCCAGCGCGTCGTGGGCGTCGCCGGGGATCGGCGGCAGCTCCGGGCTGCCGTGCGCGACCCAGTGCTGGCGCAGCTCGTTGGTGTAGCGGGGCATCTCCTTGGGCAGCGCGGTCATATCGCCCCAGAGCTGGCACAGCGCGACATGGTCGTAGGCGGCCACCCAGGCCCACAGCTCCGGCTGCACGCTCGGTCGCGGCAGGAAGAACTTGTGCAGGTCGTCGCGGATCTGCTCACGGGTGCGATACAGCGGCGATCCCACCGGCGGCAACTTCGGCAGCACGTGCTTGCGTACCCACGGCCCGGCCCGGCTCGCGTCGAATTCGGTGGACACCGCGTAGTACTCGCGCCCGTCCTCACAGACGACACCGATCGAGATCAGATCGATCGTCGAGCCGTCCTCGATGAATTCCGAGTCGTAGAAATATCGCAGGGAGATCGCCTCTTCGTGCCGGTGGGAGGCCCGCGACGGTGCGGACCCGGACCCGGGATGGGTCGAAAAGACCCTATGCCGCGCACTTCGCGCGTACTACGCACGGGTGCGTATTCTTATCTGGTGACCTGGACCGTCGACGTACCCATTGACCGCCTGCCGGAACTGCCGCCGCTGCCCGCCGAGCTGCGCAACCGGCTCGACGCCGCCCTCGCGCGGCCCGCGCTGCAGCAGCCGTCCTGGGACGCCGACGAGGCCGCCACGATGCGTACCGTGCTCGAGAGCGTGCCGCCGATCTGCCTGCCCGCCGAGGTGGAAGAGCTCAAGACCCAGCTCGCCGCCGTGGCTCGTGGCGAGGCGTTCCTCATGCAGGGCGGTGACTGCGCGGAGACCTTCGCCGACAACACCGAACCGCACATCCGCGGCAATATCCGCACGCTGCTGCAGATGGCCGTGGTCCTCACCTACGGCGCCAGCCTGCCGGTGGTGAAGGTGGCCCGGATCGCGGGCCAGTACGCCAAGCCGCGCTCCTCGGACACCGACGCGCTGGGGCTCACCTCCTACCGCGGCGACATGGTCAACTCGCTGGTCGCCGACCAGGCGCTGCGCCGCCACGACCCGTCGCGGCTGGTGCGCGCCTACGCCAACGCCAGCGCGGCGATGAACCTGGTCCGCGCGCTCACCAGCGCGGGCATGGCCGACCTGCACAAGGTGCACGACTGGAACCGCGATTTCGTCGCCCAGTCGCCCGCGGGCGCGCGCTACGAGGCGCTGGCCGAGGAGATCGACCGCGGCCTGCGGTTCATGACCGCCTGTCAGGTCAACGACCCGAGCCTGAAATCGGCGCGCATCTACGCCTCGCACGAGGCGCTGGTGCTCGACTACGAGCGTGCCATGCTGCGCCTGAGCGAGTCCGAGACCGGCGAACCGCTGCTCTACGACCTCTCGGCGCACTTCCTGTGGATCGGTGAGCGCACCCGTCAGCTCGACGGCGCCCACATCGCGCTGGCCGAACTCCTGGCCAACCCGATCGGCCTCAAGATCGGCCCGACCACCACCCCCGACCAGGCGGTGGAGTACGTCGAGCGGCTCGACCCGAACAACGAGCCCGGCCGCCTCACCCTGGTCGCCCGGATGGGCAACGGCAAGGTGCGCGACGTGCTGCCGCCCATCATCGAGAAGGTGCAGGCCACCGGCCACCAGGTGATCTGGCAGTGCGACCCCATGCACGGCAACACCCACGAGTCCTCGACCGGTTTCAAGACCCGCCACTTCGACCGCATCGTCGACGAGGTGCAGGGTTTCTTCGAGGTGCACCGGGCCCTGGGCACCCACCCCGGCGGCCTGCACATCGAGCTGACCGGCGAGAACGTCACCGAATGCCTCGGTGGCGCCCAGGACATCTCCGACCTCGACCTCGAGGACCGCTACGAAACGGCCTGCGACCCCCGCCTCAACACCCAGCAGTCCCTCGAGCTGTCGTTCCTCGTGGCTGAGATGCTGCGTTAGCCGGAGCTCCAAACCGGCTCCGCACCCGCGACCTCGAGGAGCGGCGGCCGCGTCGCGGCCGGTCGCGGCCGGGTCGCCGGTCAGTGCTCGAAAGCGCACGCGCCGCAGGCGCGAGTCTCGAGCGCTGACCGGCGGCCCTTCGGGGCCGCGACTCGAGCGCGCCAGCGCTCAGACAGACACCAGCTCGTCGATCTGGTTGATCGCGCCGGTCGCGCCTTCGACGACGCCCATGTCGAGGACCTGCTGCAGGCCCTCGGCGGTGTCGTAGACGCTGACGTAGACGGCGGTCGTGCGGCCGCCGTCCTCGGTGAAGGTGTAGGTGTTGGTGGAGACCGGCATCGTGGTGACGGGGTTGAAGCTCTCGTCGGCGAAGCCGTCCTTGAAGCTGAACCCGGTGGGTTCGTCGACGGCGACGATCTCCCAGTACCCGGCGAACTTCTCGCCTTCGGGGGAGGTCATGTAGTAGGTGACCCGCCCGCCCGGGGTGAGCGAGTGCTCGACCACGGTCGCCGGGTAGGTGGGCGGGCCCCAGACCTTCTCCAGCTGGCGCGGGTCGGCGTAGACCTGCCAGATCCGCGCGCGGGGGGCGGCGAATTCGGCGGTGATGGTCAGGGTGCGGGTGTCGAGATCGTGGCTGACGTCGGTGACGGGCATGATTCATTCCTCCTGGTGAGGGTCGAGGGCGATGAGGTCGTCGATCCGGCCGATACGGCCGCGCCAGATCTGTTCCAATTCGGCGAGCATGCCGGCGACCGTGCGGACCGCAGCGACCTCGCCACTGGCCAGTTGTTCCCGGCCCTGGCGTCGCTTGGTCAGCAGTCCGGCACGTTCCAGCACGGCCACGTGCTTCTGGACAGCGGCGAAGCTCATGTCGTAGTTCTCCGCCAGTGCCGACACCGAATGCTCCCCGGCCAGCACGCGGCGCACGATATCGCGCCGGGTGCGGTCGGCGAGCGCGTGGAACATGGCGTCGGCCGCGTCCTCGTCGGTGTCGTTCACCCCTCCAATGTACAACCAAGTGGTTGTATGTTGTCAACCCTCGATCTGTACACTGGCGGGACCAACGAAATACCAGGGGGGAAAAGATGTTTCGGAGAACAGGTGTCGTGGCGCTACTGGCCGTGGTGATCTCGGTCGGCACGGCGGGCGCGGCGAACGCGTGGTGGCGCAACGAGGTCGCGGGACCGATGCCGACCGCCGGGTCGTGCAACGACCTGCGACAGGCCGCCTACGACCAGGCCGCGAACAACAATCTGCAGGAATTCAGCGCCGGGGAGTGCTACGACACCGGCGACGGCTGGTCCTTCCGGTTCCGCTACTGGGTACCCGACTGAGTCTCGGGTAAGCCCGGTCAGATCGGCAGCGCCGTCAGGGTGACGGTGCTGCCGGGGGGCACCAGGGCGCCGACTCCGGCCGACTGCCCGACCACGTGGCCGTTCTCGTTGGCGATGATCTGTTTCACCTCGACCTGGAGTCCGAGCTGTTGCAGCCGGTCGCGTGCCTCCTGCACGGTGTCGCTGAGCACCGAGGGCACCTTCACCGCGTTCGAGACGACCAGGGTGACGGTGTCACCGGACTGCAAGGTGGTGCCGACGGCGGGTTCGGTGGCGATCGCCTTGTCGCCCTCCACGCTCTTGTCGAACTGCACGCGGGTCTCGCGCACGGTCAGCCCCGCCGCTGTCAGGGCCTTGGTGGCGTCCTCGGTGGACTTGCCTCGGACATCGGGCACATTGACCGGTTGCGAGCCCTTGCTGCGATATACCTTCACCTGGGCGCCCATCGGCAGGATCGTCCCGGGGGCGGGCTCCACCTTGGCCAGGGAGCCTTTCGGGGCGGTACTGGCGGCTTCACCGGCGTCGATCGGCTGCAAGCCCGCGTCGCGAATGGCCTCGTTGGTGGTGCTGATATCGTCACCGGGCTTGATATCGGGGACGCGGGGCTTGCCGTTGGAGATCAGGACCGCGACCGTCGAGCTCTTGGTGACGCGCGAGCCCGCCGACGGATCGGTGCCGACGACCCCGCCCACCGGGACGGTATCGGAGGACTTCTGCCGCAGCACGGTCTCGAATCCGGCCTCCTGCAGCACCGCGACGGCCCGCTCGGAGTCCATTCCGGCGATCGGCGGCACCGCGGTGTAGCGGCCGACGCCGACCCACCAGCCGCCGATGCCGACCAGCAGGGTCAGCGCGGTGACGATGCCGACCCACATCAGCCCGGTGCGGCGCGAATGGTCCTCGGCGGGCGCGTACGGCGGGTGCTGGACGGGCTGGGCGTGGGCGTACTCGTCGGCGCGTGGACGCTGCGCGGTCACCACGCGGGTGTGCTGGGGCTGCTGCGGGGCCGGTGCCGGAACCTGGTGCGCGAGCATAGGATTCGGGGTGGCGGGGCGTTCGCCGGGATGGTGCGCGGCGCCGGTGCGGTAGCTCTCGGACAGATGCTCGGCCGAATCCCGCGGCGCGGGGACCCGATACGGCGGCAGATTCAGCAGCATCGCGATCGACTGCAGCTGCGCGGCCATCTCGTGGGCGTCGGCGAAGCGCTGCGCGGGATCGCGGGAGGTGGCTTTGGCGACCAGCGCGTCGAACTCCGGCGGCACACCGCCGATGAACTGGCTGGGGGCGGGCACGTCGTTCTCGACGCGCTGATAGGCCACGGAGAGCGAATTGTCGCCGGTGAACGGCACCCGGCCGGTGAGCAGCTCGAAGATCAGGATGCCGAAGGAGTACACGTCACTGCGCGCGTCGGCGGTGCCGGTGGTGACCTGCTCGGGGGACAGGTAGGCGGCGGTGCCCAGGATCACACTGGCGGAGGTGGTGTTTGCGGCGGCGACCGCGCGCACCAGGCCGAAATCGGCGATCTTCACCTCGCCCGCGTCGGAGATCAGCACGTTCTCCGGCTTGATGTCGCGGTGCACCAGGCCCGCGTCGTGCGCGGTGCCGATGGCGCGCAACACCGGTTCGGCGACCGCGCGCACCGCGTGCGGGGGCATCGGGCCGCGCTCGCGCAGCAGCTCGCGCAGGGTGCCGCCCTCGACCAGTTCCATGATCAGGAAGGGGTATTCGCCATCGATACCCTGGTCGTAGACGGCCACCAGCGAGTTGTGCTTGAGCTTGGCCACGGCGCGTGCCTCGAACTCGAAGCGGGTGAGGAACTGCGGATCCCCGGCGAACTTCGGATCCATCACCTTGATCGCCACCGGGCGATCGAGCCGGGTATCGGTCCCCCGGAACACCATCGACATTCCGCCGCGCGCGATCGGCGCGTCGATGCGGTAGCGCCCTTCCAGCATCTGGCCGATCAAGTGATGTCCTCCGGCTTTCACAAACTTCTCACCCCTCGCGACACTGCGACAAGCGACCCGGCCGCCCGGTGCGGCCACCACGATCGTAGCCGTGCGGGGATGGCATGCCAGCGGATGCACGCCACGTCCCGTCCATTACCGTTGTGGGGGTGAGTGCCTTCCCCTGCAGCGATGACGTGCTGCCCGACACCGAAACCCTCGTCTCGCTCCCCGAGGCCGCCGAGATACTCGGCATCCCGGTGACCGCGGTGCACCAGCTGCTGCGCGACCACCAGCTCCTCGCGATCCGCCGCAAGGGTGTCGTCGGCATTCCCGCCCGCTTCTTCGACGACAACGACGAGATCGTCCGCATGCTCCCCGGCCTGATCACGGTGATGCGCGACGGCAAGTACAGCGACGAGGAGATCCTGCGCTGGATCTACACCGCCGACGACTCGCTGCCCGGCCGCCCCGTCGACGCGCTCCACGGACCCCTCGCCCGCGAGGTCGTCCGCCGCGCCGCCGCCGAGCCCTTCTGACGGCACCGCCGAAACGTTCCGACCGCGCTCGACGGGCTGATCGGCACGAATGGCCCGCTCGGGTGCTCGCGCGCGAGCCGGTGCGCTGCCCCTTGCCTACCGCTCGGCGGACCCGGACGTGCCCCGCGACAGGGCTTCGGGCACGCGGAACCCTGCTTCCCGTCGGCCGAGTAGACGGGCCCTCGATGGGTTGCCGGGCAGCGAGGACTAGCGTCCGTAGGCCGCGGTGGCGAAACCCTTGGCGGCGACCAGGATTCGGCGGTGCCGGGGGACCGTGGCTCGGGCGGTGAAGACCTGGTGGTCAGCCGCTTCGATGCGGTCGAGGATTTCGGCGTAGAGGATCGCGGCTGTGCCGATGGCCGGGCGCACGCGGGGGTCGAGCAGGGCGATGCCCGGAGTAGCGCGGCGGTAGAGGTCGCGGTTGACGGCGATCAGGTGGGCCAGGGCCCGGCGCAGGGGTGCGTCGGTGTGCCCGGCGGCCCGGCAGGCGCGCAGCTGGGCCTCGTCGACGCCGAAGGCGGCCAGTTCGTCGGCGGGCAGGTAGATGCGGTCCCGGTCCAGATCCTCGGCGAGGTCGCGCAGGAAATTCGTGAGCTGGAACGCCTCGCCCAGGGTCGCGGCAGCGGGTTCGGCCTCCGCCACGGGCACCACCGTGCCCAGCACCGGTAACAGTTGCAGGCCGATGGCGGCGGCGGACCCACGCATGTACTCGCGCAGTTCGCCCATGGTGGCGTAGCGGGTGCGGTGGGTGGGGGTGCCGGGGATGTCCATGCGCATGGCGTCGAGGAACGTCCAGAGATGGGCGTGGTCGATGCCGTAGCGCCGGATCGTGTCGGCGGTCGCGGCCAGGATCTGGCGCCGCAGGGGATCGGTGGCGTCGATCGGGCCGTCTTCGATGGCCAGGCGCAGCTGCTTCTCGACCAGGTCGAGGTCCTCGACCGGCCGGGGACGCGTCGAACGAGCGCGGGTCTCGCGCGGGTCGAGCACGTGGGTGGGGTTGTCGGCGTGGTCGACGATGTCGTCCACCATGCGGGCGAACGCGTACAGCGCGTGCACGGCCCGGCGCTGCGGGGGCGTGAGCAGGGCGGTGGCCAGGTAATACGTGCGCCCGTGTTCGGCGGCGATGCGGCGGCAGGTGGCGTAGGCGGCGTCGAGGTCGGCCGGTCCTGCCGTGGTGCGGTCCGCGCGATCGAGAGTGGCCGGTGCGCGACCGCTCATGCGCGGACGGGCGGTGCCGTCTTCCCGGCGACAGCGGCGCGCGAACTGGCCGAGCGCAGGTGCAGGGGGTCGACGGTGCGCAGGGCCACGGCGGCCACCACGGCGGCGGCGGTGGCCAGGGCCACGTGCCAGAAGTTGTAGAGGCCGATCGAGCCGTCGGGCTGGAACACCAGCATCAGCCAGGTGCAGATCCCGACCAGCCACTGCAACGTGGTCACCGACAGGGCGAACCCGGCGGCCAGCGCCAGCGGCCAGGAGTAGTACCAGGGCAGCGCGGCGGGGGAGAGCAGCACGATCGCCACGAAGGCGATGAGGATGCCCATCACGGCCTCGCGTTCGCTGTGCCGGAACCGCCACCAGGTGGCCACCAGCACCACGACCAGCGACACCGCGCACAGCGCGCGGACCGGGTCGAGCACCGATTCCAGGCCCAGCGGGGTCACCCAGGTGATCATGTGCGAGAACACGGTGGGCAGCGAGAGCCAGTTGATGATCTTCTTCGAGCCCGACAGCGCCGTCACCCAGCCGAAGCCGACTCCGGCGATGGCCGAGGCCGCGACGAACACCAGCGCGAACACCGTCACGCCCAGACCGGCGATCTTGGCGAACATGAACAGCGGATGCGGCATGTCGGCGCTGGGCCGGGCCGCGTCGGGATGCTTGGGGTCCTCGGCGGGCACGGTCTCCGGGTGCACGGCCGCGCGTTCGGCCGCGCGGCGTTCCTTCTCGTGCAACATCCAGATCCACACCAGGAACGGCAGCGCCACGCCCGCGGTGGCCTTGATGGCGACACCGATGGCGACCACCACGATGCCCGCCACGTGATGACGCTCGAGCACCAGCGCGATCCCGGCGCACATCAGGCCGACCATCAGCATCTCGTTGTGCACGCCGCCGATCAGGTGGATCAGCACCAGCGGGTTGAGCACCGCCAGCCACAGCGCCACCGTCGGTTTGCCGCCGAGGTGCTTGGTCAGATACGGCACCGCCCACATCATCAGGGCCAGGCCCGGCAGCATCACGACGCGCAGGGCGATGGTGCCCGCGATGACGTTGTCGCCGGTGATCATGGTGATGGCGCGGCCCATGAGCAGGAACACCGGCCCGTACGGCGCGGTGGTGGTGGTCCAGACCAGACTCACGTTGTCCAGCAGCACGCCGGGATTGGCGACCGGACCCACCTGGTAGGGGTCGAATCCGTCGCGCAGCAGCGCGCCCTGGGCGAGGTAGGAGTAGGCGTCGCGGCTGAACATCGGCGCCGCGAACAGCAGCGGGGTGATCCAGATGCCGACGATGGCGCGCAGCTCGTTGAGGGTGACCGTCGCCGAGCCCTTGCCCAGCGTCGCCCGGCCCAGCCGGACCCAGGCGGTGATCATCATCAGCACGCCCGCCCAGATGAGGATCATCGACAGCGCGTACCCGTGCCCGAACCGCAACCAGGACAGGTGTAGCGCCTCGAGTAGCGGGTCGCGCTTGCGGACCGCGCCCGCGCCGAAACCGCCGAAGGTGATCATCACCGCGCCGAAAAAGCCCATCAGGGCCGCGTGGCCCTCGGGGCTGCGCGCGAAGTCGCCTGCGGTGCGCAGCCAGGTCCGGACGCCGGGGTAGGCCCCGGGGGGCAGGGGGCGCTGCGGCTCGAGAGTACGCATGGTGTCCATGGGGCCTACGGTCGTCTCGGAGGGCGGCATATTCGGTCGGTCCCCCCGGATGGTCGGCGGTCGCAACCGCGAGCTGATAAGTCGGCCGTCAGTTTACGGCTTCAACTCCGAACACTAACCCGGTGGTCGGTACCGGTGCGCGTCCGCCCACCGGTGATTCGCGCGGCGGCCAATTTGCCCGACAGCAGCGTCGTGGGCACGCCCACCCCCGGAGTGGTGCCACAACCTGCGAGAACGACGTTGTCCACACCCCTTGGCACGTTGCGTGGGCGGAACGGTCCGGTCTGCCGGAACAGGTGCGCGACCGAGAACGGCGTGCCCGCGATCATGCCCGCGGCGGCCCACGTCGCCGGTGTGTCGAGATGATCGACGGTGAAGTACTCGCTGATTCCGGTGTAGCCGCGCCGCTCCAGGGTGTCGAGCAGTTCGCGCAGGTAGGCCGGTCCGACGCGATCCCAGTCCAGGGGCGCGGCGGTCAGGTTGGGGCAGGGGGCGAGCAGCGAGAGCGGTTCGTGCCTGCCGTCGGCGCGGTCGACGAACTGGGTGTCGTCGGTGAGCGCGGGGCGGGTGAGCAGCAGCGACGGGTCGCTCATCAGCTGCCCGCGGCCCCGGCGCGCGGAGATCTCGGTGAAGGTCTCCGCCCAGGCGGCCCCGAAATCGATGGTGTGGTGCGCCTGCACCGGCCAGCGGGCGGCGACCTCGGCGGGCACGGTGCCGTGCGCGACCACGGCCGAGGGCGAGGCGCGCAGGCCGCGGCGGTGCCGCAGGCCGAAGCGGCGCAGCGAGCCCAGATCGGCGGTCACGACCACGGCATCGCAGGCGACGCGGCGCCCGTCGGTGGTCCGGACGGCGTCCGCGTGGCGATGGCCGGGGGTGCTGTCGCGCCCGGTCGCGTAGTCGATCCCGGCGACCTCGGCGCCGAGGACCAGCTCGCCGCCCGCCGCGGTGAACGCCTCGGCCAGCGCGGCGGTGATGGCGCGCATCCCGCCCTCGGGGAAGTACACGCCCAGGCAGGTGTCCATGTGCGGGATGGCGCCGTAGAGGGCCAGCGCCTTGTCCGGGACGGTGCCCGCGTAGAGCGCCTGGAAGGTGAACAGCCTGCTCAGCCGCTCGTCGCGCAGGTAGGACCGCACCCGGGGGCCGAGCTTGCCGAGCCCGCCCAGGCGGACCAGGGTGGCCAGCGAGGCCCGCGAGCGGCGGCTGCGCACGAGATCGAGCGGGGAGTCGAAGTTCGCGTCCATGAAGTCGTCGAACTCGGCGGCGTAGACGCGGCCCAGCCAGTCGCGCAGGCGCCGGTACCCGCGGGCCTCGGCCGGGCCGCAGGCGCGGGTGACCTCGGCGGCCATGGTCTCGGCGTCGTCGTAGACGCGGATATCGGTGCCGTCGGCGAAGCGGGCGTGATAGGCGGGGGCGAGGCGGTGGATGCGCAGCCCGACGCTGTCGCGGGTGTGCCCGACCGCGGCTAGCGCCTCGTCGATCAGCTCCGGGACGGTGAGCACGGTGGCCCCGGCATCGATCTCGTAGTCGGCGAAGCGGTAGCGGCCCACCCGGCCGCCGGGATGATCGGCGCGTTCCAGCACGGTCACCTGGTGCCCGGCGCCGCGCAGGTGCAGCGCGGCGGCCAGCCCGGCAAGTCCCGCGCCGACCACGACTACGTGATTCTGTTGTCCCACAGCGCTTTTCCTATCAGGCTCAGGCGGCGCGCCGGGTGGCGGCCAGTGCCATGTCGTGCAGCAGCCGCTTGGCCTGCGCGGTGGCGGTGCTGGCGGCCACCGCGGCCAGCCCGGTATCGGTGAGCTCGGTGATGCGGCGCTCCACGTCGTCGACGGCGCCCAGCTCGGTGAGCAGGGTGCGCAGCCGGTCGACGGCGGCGTCGTCGAGGTCGGTGCCGAGGCCGGTGCGGATCAGCGCGGCGTCGTCGGCGCCCGCCCGGCGGAGGGCCTCGGCGATGAGGACGGTGCGCTTGCCCTCGCGCAGGTCGTCGCCGGAGGGCTTGCCGGTGACGGCCGGGTCGCCGAACACGCCGAGCAGGTCGTCGCGGAGCTGGAAGGCGATGCCCACGTCGGTGCCGTAGGTGCGCAGGGCGGTGATCAGCTCGGCGTCGGCACCGGCCAGGGCGGCGCCCAGGTGCAGCGGGCGTTCGATGGTGTAGGCGGCGGTCTTGTAGCGGTTGATCCGCAGCGCGGCCTCGACGGATTCGTCGCAGCCCGCCTCGCCGTCGATGTCGAGCAGCTGGCCGCCGAGCACCTCGGTGCGCATGGCCGCCCACACCGGGGCGAAGCGGGCCAGCGCGGCGGGGGCGAGCCCGGCCTCGTGCACCAGGTCGTCGGCCCAGGCCAGGGCCAGATCGCCGATCAGGATGGCGACCGCGCGGCCGTATTCGGCACCGTCGCCGGGCCAGCCCGCGGCGCGGTGGCGGTCCTGATACTCGATGTGCACGGTCGGGAAACCGCGCCGGGTCCGCGAGGAGTCGATGATGTCGTCGTGCACCAGCGCGCAGGCCTGCACCAGTTCCAGCGCCGCGCAGGTGGTGAGTACCGCGGCGGCCTCGGGCCCGGCCGGATCGCCGCCCGCGCCCAGCCAGCCGGTCCAGGCGAATCCGGGCCTGCCGCGCTTGCCACCCCGGATGACGAACTGTTCCAGCGCGTCGGCGGCCTCGGTGAACACCGGCCCCAGCGGGTCGACGATCTCGCGGCGGGTCGCGAAGAACTCGCCGAGCACCTGCTCGATCGCCGCGACGAACGCGGGCGTGCCCGGCGTGAGCGCGGCCAGATCGGCCGGGGCGGCGGCGACGGTCCGGGACAGCGGGGTACCGATTCCGGCGGACAGGATGACCTCCATGGGGCGAGTGGATGGACCGGCGGTCGCACGCGGCGGCGCGCCGCACCGTCGTTCCGTCGCAGGATACGCGGGCCACGCGGGCGCCCCGACGGCGCACAAGGCACCCACCACTACACTGGACCGGTGACTTTCGACCAAGGCAGGGGACGTTCGACCCCGGATCGACCCGCCCCGCGGCCGTCGATCGTCTCGAACACCCCCTCGGTGGTGCAGAGTCTGCGGACCCACGCGGGTCGCGGTGTGCCGTTCTCCGTCGAATTCAATCCGCCCCGCGACGCCGCGGGCGAGGCCCGGCTGTGGCGGGCGGTGCGCGAGTTCGAGCGCATGCACCCCGCCTTCGTCTCGATGACCTACGGCGCGGGCGGCTCCACCCGCGACCGCACCGTGCGCATCACCGGCGCGCTGGCCCAGGAGACCACCCTGCTGCCGGTCGCGCACCTGACCGCCGTCGGGCACAGCATCGCCGAACTGCGCTCGCTGGTCGGCTCCTACGCCGACTCCGGCATCCGCAATGTGCTGGTCCTGCGCGGCGACCCGCCCGGTGACCCGCTCGGGGAGTGGCGCAAGCACCCCGAGGGCGTCGAATACGCCGAGGAACTGGTCCGCATCGTGCGTGACCTGGGCGATTTCCACGTCGGCGTCGCATCGTTCCCGCAGGGACACCATCGCTCGCCGGATCTGGACCACGACACCCGGCAGCTGGCGGCGAAACTGCGCGCGGGCGCGGAGTATTCGATCACCCAGATGTTCTTCGACGTCGAGCACTACCTGCGGTTGCGCGACCGGGTCGTGGCGATGGACCCGATCGAGGGCGCCAAGCCGATCATTCCCGAGCTCATGCCGATCACCTCGCTGCGCACCGTCCAGCGGGCCGAGGAGCTCAGCGGCCGTCCGGTGCCCGCCGATATCGTCGCCCGGCTGACCCGCGCGGCGGGCGACGGCCCGGAGGAGGACCGCGCCGCCGTGCGCGCCGAGGGCATCCGCATCGCCACCGAGCTGGCCCAGCGCCTGATCGACGAGGGCGCCCCCTGCCTGCACTTCATCACCCTCAATTTCGCCAAGGCGACCAGCGAGGTGCTCACCAACCTCGGCTACGGCGTCACCGCCGCCCCGCTGAGCGCGTAGCGGTCACCGGCCGCGTGCGAGGTCGGCCCAGGCGCGCTCCCACGCGCGGGTCATGGCCGGGTAGACGATCAGGTAGCGGAACGGCTTGATCAAGCCCATATAGGCGCGGCCGACCCAGCCGTTGGGCCGCACCAGCACCGCCATCCGCAGGTGATAGCCGGTCTCGTCGGGGACCCAGCCCAGGTGCGCGACGCCGTGCATGGTGCCGTTGGCGAGCTCGGCGGCGTATTCGTCGTCGAGGACATAGAGCGGGGTGAACGGACCGTCCGCGGCGGGCACGGGGGTGTCACGCAGGTCGGCGGGCAGGCGTTCGCGCAGCGAGGTCACCCGGCCACCGGTGCCCGCGTCGTCGCGGTCCCAGCCGAGCAGCGCGCCCAGCTTCCAGCGGATCGCGAACAGTATCGCGGTGAGGCCGCGGCCGTCGGTGGCCCGGTCCGCGCGCAGGGCCTCCAGCAGGGCGGGGAAGTCCTCGGCGCGGCCGCCGGGCGTGCGGATGCGCCACACGTCCTCGACGAGGAAATCCGGGGCGATCTCGTGGATGCGCCAGGGGCGGTCGGTATGGGCCGAAGTCGGGAGACGCACGGGAACCTCCATCTATACGGTGACGTATAAGTCGAGGCTACGCGCTGTTGTACGCCGACGTATAGATCCCGGCGCTGTGAGAAACGACGGCTTGACGGGCCGCGGCCGGATCGATCCGCGGCCCGTCCCGGTCAGGCCGCCCGCACCGCGCGCCGCGCCCACGCCTCGGCCAGCAGCCGATGCGATTCCAGGCGGTCGGCGTGGTCGAAGGTGATGGTCGTGACCAGCAGTTCGTCGGCCCCGGTGACCCGCTGCAACGCGGCGAGCCGTTCGACCGCGGTGGCGGGGGAGCCGACGATCTGCGCGGCCAGCCGGTCCTCGACCAGGCGCACCTGGTCGGCGGTGAGCGGGGCGGCGGTGGCCGGATCGAGGTAGTCGGCCGCGCCCGAGCCGCTGCGCACGCTGTGCACCCAGTGGCCGTAGGTGCTCGCGCGGTGCCGGGCGGTGTCGTCGTCGGGGGCGACCACCACATCGGCGGAGACGATCACGTGCGGGCGCGCGAGCCGCTCGGAGGGTCGGAAGGCCGCGCGGTACGCCTCGACCGCGTCCAGCGCGGTGCCCGGCGAGACGTGATAGGCCGCCGCGAACGGCAAGCCCAGCTCCCCGGCCAGGCGCGCGCTCTCTCCGGCCGAACTGCCGAACAGCCACACCTCGGCCTCGATCCCCTCACCCGGCACCGCGTGCAGGGCGACCCCGTTGGCCGCGACATAGCTGCCGTCGAGCAGGGCCCGCACCTCGGCCACCTGCTCGGCGAAGTCCGGTGATTCCGCGCCGGGCTGTTGCAGCGCCTCGGCCGCGGCGAAGAAGCGCGAGCGGTCGGTGATCCGGCGCGGATCGAACGGGGGCGGCACCACCACGCCGTCGCGGATCTCGGTGCGCCCGGTCACCGTGTCCAGGACCGGATGCCCGCCCTTGGCGGTGGCCGCCTCGGCGTCGAACTGGGCGCGCCGGTGTCCGGAGCGGCCCAGGCCGATGTCGACGCGGCCGGGTCGCACCGCGTCGACGATGCCGAAGGCCTCCACGATCGAGACCGAGGTGTGCTGCCCCACCTGCACCGCCCCGGTGCCCACCCGGATCCGGGTGGTGGCCGCGGCGACCAGCGCGAGCAGGGTCAGCGAGGACGAACTGGCCACCGACACGAAATGGTGCTCGGCCAGCCAGTACCGGTGATAGCCCCAGTCCTCGGCGTGGCGGGCCAGGTCGACCGAATTGCGCACGGCCTGCGCGGCATTCGAGCCCGCGCTGATCGGGGACAGATCGAGGATCGAGAGGGGAACGCTCACTGCTTCGGATCCTTCTCGCCCGCTTCGATCGCCACCCGCAGCCGGTTCTCCGGCGGCGCGACCGGGCAGGTGGCGAAATCGGTGAAGGCGCAGGGCAGATTCACCGCCCGGTTGAAGTCCAGGGTGACGGTGCCGTCGGCCTCGACCGCGCCCACCGCCAGCGACCGCGCCGCCGGATAGGTGGTGACGCCGCTGGTGGCGTCGGTGAACAGCACCCGCAGATCGGTGGGCGTGCCGAAGGCGACGAGGGTCTCGGCGACCGTGCCGATCCGGAATTCGATCGTGCCCGCGGCGGCGTGGTGGTGCTCGAGCCCGTCCACGACGGCGCCGGTGGTGACGGTGCGCGCCGCGTCGAAGGCGGTGAACCGCCCGGTCACCACCCAGCGCGGGTCGACCGGGTAGGCCGCCACGCCGCTGAACGTGGCCAGGGTGGGCGCGGCCGGGTCGTGCACACGCACCGCGTACTGCCCGGAGCGGCGGATCACCTCGTAGACCTTCTCCTCGTTGCGCACGCTGATACCCGGCGCGCCCTCGGCCGGGGTCACGATGCGTACCCCGGCGATCCGGTCGTCGTCCACGTCGAGCCGGTCGGCGGGCTGGGCGGTGATGAACACCTTGTCGTCGGTGACCCACCAGGTGCCGGGCAGGCCGTCGAGGCGCTCGGGCCGGTCGGTGAGCCAGTGCAGCCCGGTGAGGCTGAGCCAGCCGAGCGGATCGCGCAGGGCGTCCTCGCGGGCGCCGTGCCAGCGGTGCCAGTCGTCGGTGAAGGGGGTGGTGGCGGTGTGGTCGACGGTGATGGTCATGACGCGCGTGCTCCTTCGGCGACGGGATGGTGGGGATGACGCAGACCCAGGTGGTCGCGCAGGGTGGTTCCGGTGTAGGCGGTGCGGAAACTGCCACGGTCCTGCAGTTCGGGCACCACCGTGTCGACGAATTCGTCGAGGCCGGTGGGGGTCAGGTGGGGGACGAGGATGAACCCGTCGGCGGCATCGGACTGCACATAGTGGTCGATCTGCGCGGCGACCTGGGCCGCGGTGCCGACGAACTGCTGACGCGCGGTCACCTCGATGACGAGTTCGCGAATGCTCAGCTGCCGCGCCTCGGCCTTCTCGCGCCACGACTTCGCCACGGCCACCGGGTCTTTGGTGTGCCGCACCCGGCCCCGGGTGATCTCGGCGGTGGCGTCGGGTTCGATCTCGGGCAGCGGGCCGTCGGGGTCGTAGCCGGACAGGTCACGGCCCCAGACCTGTTCCAGGAAGGCGATCGCGGTCTGCGGGCTCACCTGCTGGTAGCGGATGGCGCGGGCACGCTCGTGCGCGTCGGCTTCCGAGTCGCCCAGGACGAACGTGGCGGCGGGGAAGACGAGCAGTTCGTCGTGGCCGCGCCCGTATTTCGCGAGCCTGCCCTTGATGTCGGCGTAGAACTGCTGGCCCGCCTCGAGGGTGCCGTGCACGGTGAAGATGGCGTCGGCGGTGCGGGCGCCGAACTCGCGGCCCTCGTCGGAATCGCCCGCCTGCAACAGCACCGGGTGCCCCTGCGGGCTCGGCGGCACGACGAACGGTGCCTCGATATCGACGTGCGTGGTGTGCACGGCGGTGGTGGGGATCTCGCGGGCGAACACGCCCCGATCCCGGTCGAGCACCAGCGAATCGGCGGGCCAGCTGTCCCACAGCGCGCGGGTCGCCGCGACCACCTCGGCCGCGCGCCGGTAGCGCTGGCCGTGCTCGAGATAGCCGCCGCGCCGGAAGTTCTCGCCGGTGAACGCGTCGGAGGAGGTCACCACATTCCACGCCGCCCGCCCGCCGGAGAGGTGATCGAGCGCGGCGAACTGCTTGGCCAGCTCGAACGGCTCGTTGTAGGTGCTGTTGATGGTGCCCGCCAGCCCCAGCCGTTCGGTCACGGCGGCGACCGCGTTGAGCACGGTCAGCGTGTCGGGCCTGCCGACCACGTCCAGGTCGTGGATGCGGCCGCGATGCTCGCGCAGCCGCAACCCCTCGGCCAGGAAGAAGAAGTCGAACAGCCCACGCTCGGCGGTGCGCGCCAGATGCTCGAACGAGGCGAAGTCGACCTGCGATTTCGACGCCGGATCGGCCCAGACGGTGGTGTTGTTGACGCCGGGGAAGTGTGCGGCGAGGTGAACTCGCTTGCGGGGCTGGGTCACAGCGTGGCTCCCGTCGGGACGTAGCGGCTGGCCGGGCGGGGCAACCCGAGACGCTCGCGGAAGGTGGGCGGTGCGGTGTCGTCGGGCACCTCGACCGGTTCGGTCGGGCTGTGGTGGTCGGTGAGCGCGGCCAGGGTCGCGTGCAGCGCGAGGGGTCGCAGGACGACACCGTCCACGACATCCGCCAGCTCGGCGAGCAGTGCGGCGAGATCGGCCACGGTGCCCACCAGCCGCAGGTCGCCGTGGACAGCGGACGACCGTTCGATGGGGGCGCCGACCCCCTCGGCCGCGGTGGGTGCGGTGGCGGCGCCGGTCGTGCCCGTCGAGTCGGGTGGGGTGGGCCCTGTCGCGGCCGGTTTGGTGCCGGTGGCGGCCGTGGTGCGGGGGGAGGGGGAGGTGGACGTGACAGCAGGCGGCTGGTCGGTAGCGGTGGCGGTCGTGGTGCGGGGCGACGGGGAGGTGGATGTGACAGCAGGCGGCTGGTCGGTGGCGGTGGCGGTGGCGAGCCAGTGGTCGAGCTCGGCGACCTCGGCGGTGGCGGATTCCGGTGAATCGGCAAGGTGGACCGGCAGGTCGAGCAAGACGCGGACGGAATCCGGGTCGCGGCCCGCCGCGACGAGGGCGGCGCGCAGGGCGAGGCGGTGGTCGGCGGCGGTGGAGGCGTCAGGGGCGGTGATGCGGATCAGGTCGGCGTGGTGGACGGCCAGGTCGGTGGAAGGTCCGTCGTGGGCGTGGACCGTGATGATCGGCTGGCCCTGCGGGGAGCGCGGGGTGATGGCCGGGCCCTTGACGGCGAAATGCTCGCCGGTGAAGTCGATGTAGTGCAGGCGGTCGCGGTCGATGAAACGGCCGGTGGGCACATCGCGGATCTCGGCGTCGTCCTCCCAGCTGTCCCACAGCCGCGTCACCACCTCGACCGCTTCCCCGGCCTCGTGCCACAGCGACTCCGCGTCCTGAACATCCTTGCGGCCGAACGCTTTCGCTTCGACGGCACCAGGGGACACGGTGACCTCCCAGCCCGCGCGGCCCGCACTGGCGAAGTCCAGCGCGGCGATGGCCTTGGACACGTGGAACGGCTCGGTGTGGGTCACCGGGACCTGCGGGATCAGGCCGACGCGCCGGGTGAGCGGGGCGGTGCGCGCGGCGATGGCGACGGCGTCGAGCCGCCCGCGGGTCACCCCGGTACCGCCCTCCTGGACGGCGAAGGAGTCGGTCAGGAAGACCGCGTCGATGCCGAGCCGTTCGGCCTCGCGCACCAGCGCGGTCCAGTACGCCGCGGTGAACAGGTCCTCGGCCCGCGAGTCGGCGCGCCGCCAGGACGTGGGATGCGTTCCGGTGCCCGAGAGTTCGAGACCGAGGAACCAGGTGGGCCCGCTCATCGCAGGTCGTCCTTTCCGTCGGGGGCCCCGATCCGGATGCCCGGATCGGGGATCGCCGCGAGCAGCTCGCGGGTGTAGGGGTCGCGCGGATCGGTGAACAGCGTCGCGGTGGGCCCGGTCTCGACGATCCGGCCGTGCCGCATGACCGCCACGCGGTCGCTGATCTGGCGCACCACGGCCAAGTCGTGGGAGATGAACAGGTAGCCCAGTGACAGTTCCCGCTGTAGCCCGTCGAGCAGGTCGAGGATCTGGGCCTGCACCGAGGCGTCCAGCGCGGAGACCGGTTCGTCGAGCACCAGCAGCTCGGGGCGCAGGGCCAGCGCGCGGGCGATCGCCACCCGCTGACGCTGCCCACCGGACAGTTCCGCGGGCCTGCGCTCGGCGAAGTCCGGTGGCAGCGCCACCTGGCCGAGCAGCTCGCGCACCCGGGCGGGCCGGTCGGGAAGGCCGTAGGCGCGCAGCGGCTCGGCGATGATCTCGCCGACCCGCCAGCGCGGATCCAGCGAGGAGTACGGGTTCTGGTACACCACCTGGAACCGCCTGCGCAGCGCCCGCAGCCTGCCGCGCCGCGCGCGGGTGAGGTCGTGCCCGTCGAAGGTGACCGTGCCGCCGTCGGCCTCGGTGAGCCGCACCGCGATCCGCGCCGTGGTCGACTTGCCCGATCCCGATTCGCCCACCAGGGCCAGGGTCTCGCCGCGATCGAGCGAGAACGAGACCGCGTCGACGGCGGTGATCCCGGCCGCGGGGAAGCGCTTGCGCAGGGCCTCGACCGACAGCAGCGGCGCCTGCGCGCGCGGGCGCGGCGGCCGGAATCCGCTGGGCGCCAGCGCGGGGGAGGCGGCCAGCAACCGCCGGGTGTAGGGGTGTGCCGGTCGGGTGAGCACCTGGGCGGCCGGACCCGCTTCGACGACCTCGCCCTGCTCGAGCACCACCAGCCGGTCGGCGCGTTCGGCGGCCACGGCCAGATCGTGGGTGATCAGCAGCACGGCGGTGCCGCGCGCGGCGATCCGCTCGGCCAGCCGGTCGAGGACCTGGCGTGCCACCGTCGCGTCGAGCGCGCTGGTGGGTTCGTCGGCGATGATCAGTTCCGGCCCGCAGGCCAGCGCGATCGCGATGAGCACCCGCTGCCGCTGCCCGCCGGACAGCTCGTGCGGATACTGCCGCGCCCGCACCGCGGGCCGGTCCAGCCCGACCTCCGCGAGCAGCGCCAGCGCGCGGACGGCGGCGCCGCGCCGATCGGCGAGCCGGTGCACGCGCAGCGCCTCGGCTATCTGGTCGCCGACGCGCCGGACCGGATTGAGCGACAGTCCCGGGTCCTGCGGCACGAAACCCACCCGGGCGCCGCGCAGCCGCCGCAGCGACTTCTCGTCGGCCGGGTCCACCCGCTCGCCGCCGAGCTCGATCCGCCCGGCGGCCAGCTGTGCCGCGGGCCCGAGCAGGCCGATCACCGCCTGCGCCAGCGTCGATTTCCCCGAACCGGACTCGCCCACCAGCGCGACGATCTCCCCGCGCGCCACCTCGATCGAGGCGCCGCGCAGCGCGGGCACCGTCCGGGCCCCGGTGCGGTAATCGACGCGCAGATCCGTCACCCGCAGCACGGGCCGGTCCGCACCGGCGGTTTCCCGGCGCCCGGTGGCTGTCTCGATGATCGTGTCGCTCATCGGTTCCCGCTCCTTCCGGCCGCCCGGCCCAGCCGCTGGGCCGCGAGCACGACGGCGATGATCACCAGACCCGGCAGGGTGGTCAGCCACCACGCCGAGGCCAGGAAGTTGCGGCCCTCCGAGATCAGCGAACCCCATTCGGGCGTCGGCGGTTTGGTGCCGTAGCCCAGGAAACTGAGCGAGGACACCGCCAGCACCGCCATCCCGAATTCGACCGCGGCCAGCGCCAGCACCGGCTGGATCGAGTTCGGCAGCACATGCCGGGTGAGCACGGCGTACCAGCGCACTCCGGAGGCGTGCGCCGCCTCCACATAGGGCGCGTGCCGCACCCGCAGCACCTCCGAGCGCAGCACCCGGGCGAAATTGGCGATCAGCGAGACACCCACGGCGATGGCCACATTCCGGGTGCCGAAGCCCAGCGCGGTCACCAGCGCCAGCGACAGCAGCAGCGCCGGAATCGACAGCAGCACGTCGACCACGCGCATGATCACGGTGTCGACGATCCCGCCCGCCGCCCCCGCCAGCAGACCCAGCAGCGAGCCCGCGACCAGCGCGATCGCGACCGCCGAGAGCGTGGCGGTGAGCGAGAGCCCGGCGCCGTGCACCATCCGGGTGTAGAGGTCGCGGCCGAGATTGTCGGTGCCGAACCAGTGCGTCGCGCCGGGGCCCTGGAACTTCTCGGCGGGCACGCCGGTCAGCGGATCGCCGGAGGCGAACACCGAGGGGGCCAGCGCCCAGCCGACCGCGACGGCGAGCACCGCGAGTGCGACGAGCAGCCCGAGGTGGGCACGGACCCAGCGGGCGGTGTCGGCCACCCGGTGGGTATCCACCGTGGGCCCGGTGGTGGTGCGGTCGGCCACTGGGGACCGGCGGACTAGGAGGTCAACCATGGTGGCTCCCTTCGGTGTCGGCAGGGGAGGAGGACTCCGACACCGCCTGGGTGTCGGCGGTGGTGGTCTTGGCCCCGCGGGTAGCAGTGGTGCCGGTGATCCGCGGATCGAGCAACGGATAGACCAGGTCGACCACCAGATTCACCACCACGAAGATCAGCGCCGACAACAGCACCACGCCCTGCACCACGGGAATGTCCTGGTTGAGCACGGAGGTCTGGGTCAGCCGCCCGATCCCGGGCCGGGCGAACACCGACTCCACCACCACCGAACCCGCCAGCATGGTCCCCACCAGCACGCCCGCGATGGTGAAGGCGGGCACGCTCGCCAACCGCGCGACGTGGCGCCACTGCACCCACCAGCGCGAGGCCCCCTTGGCCAGCGCCACCTCGGTGAACGGCTGGCGCCAGGTCTGGGCCAGCCCGGCCGCGAGCACCTGCGCGATCACCGCGCCGACCGGCAGCGCCAGGGTGAGCGCGGGCAGCAGTGTGCCACGCACCCCGGTGCCGCCGAACGCGGGGAACCAGTGCAGCCGGAAGGAGAACAGCTGCAACAGGATCAGGCCGGTCCAGAAGGTCGGCACCGCCACGCCCACCGGCGGCAGCGCGGCCAGGGTGTCGCGCAGCCACGGACGGCGCGTGTAGGTGGCCGCGAAGGCCAGCGCCGTCCCGCCTGCCACCGCGAACAGCAGTGCCAGCGAGGCCAGCGCGAGGGTGGACGGCAGCGCGTCGGTGAGCGCCTCGGTCACCGGTTGCCCGGAGGCGATGGACCGCCCGAGATCACCGGTGACGGCATGACCCAGCGCCGTCGCGTACTGGTCCCACAGCGGCCGGTCCAGCCCGTAGCGCGCCTGCATCTCCGCGACCGCGGCCTGGTCGATCGGCGTGCCGCTGCTGATGTCGGCCGCCATCGATACCGGGTCCGAGGGCAGCAGATACAGCACCACGAACGAGATCGTGAACGCCGCCCACAGCACCCAGAGCGCCTGCAGCACCCGCGAACCCACGTACCGGGGCAGCCCGGCCGGGCGCCGCGCGACCACCTCGCTCATCTCAGTGCCCGCTCAGCCAGGTGTCGAAGAACTGCAGCCGGGCCGAAGCCTCGAACGTCAGGTCCTGGGTGTGCCCGGCCGCGCCGATCGCCTGGGACAGCTCGACGGTGGGCAGGGCGAGGCCGTTGTCGAGCACCTCGCGCTGGGCCTGCGCGATCAGCGCGGCCCGCGCGGCGGTGTCGGTGGTGGCCAGCTGCTGGTCGAGTACCTGATCCAGGGCCGGAATCGGGCCGCGCGCGTTCAGATTGCGCCCGGCCAGGGCGAAGGAGGTGCGCAGGATGTCACCGTCGGCGCGGGTGGAGTTGCCGTAGACCGCGTCGTAGTCCTTGGCGTTCTGGCGCGCGATGGCCTCCGGCGTCGACACCAGGTCCAGCTTCAGGTCGACCCCCACCTGGCGCAGCTGCTGCTGCACCAGCTCCAGCACCGCCTGGTTGCCCGCGAACACCTGGCTGAAGGTCACCGCGAAGCTCAGCCGCTCCCCGTTCTTGACCCGGATGCCGTCGGCGCCGGGGACCCAGCCCGCCTGATCCAGCAGCGATGCCGTCTTCGCGGGGTCGTAGGCCAGTCGCGCGGACTGGTCGAGGTAGGCCGGGGTGGCCGAGGCCAGCGCCGAGGTGGCGGGCTTGAATTGCGGGCCGAGCACGGTGTCGACGAGCTGCTGGCGGTCCAGGGCGGGCAGCAGCGCCTGGCGCACGGCCGGGTCGCGCAGCGGACCGCGGGTCACATTGAACTGCAGGCCGAACGGGGTGCCGGGGTTCGAGGTGGACAGGATCCGCCCGCCGGTCGCCTCGATCTGCGGGGCGTCCTGGGGCAGCGCGTCGCTGATGGCGTCGAGCTGTCCGGAGGACAGGCTGCCGGTGCGCACGCCCGACTCCGGCACCACGGTGAACTCGATGCGGTCGAGATAGGCCTCGCCCTGGTGCCCGAAGACGGCCGAGCCCCAGTCGTATCCGGTGCGCTTGGCCAGCGTCGCGGAGATGTCCTGCTTGTACTCGGCGTAGGTGAACGGGCCGCTGCCGATATTGTCGCCCGAGCAGCGTTCCTCGGCGCCCTTGGCATTGGTCGAGGCGGCCAGGATGCCCAGCTGTGGCGTGGACGAGGCTTGCAGGAACTGCGCGTTCGGCTGGCTGAACTCGACGCGCGCGGTGAGCTTGTCGACCGCGGTGGTGCCGACATAGTTGGCCAGGTAGCTCACGCCCAGCGGCGCCTCGACGCCGCCGAGGCGGATGACCGCGTCGAAGGTGTCGCGCACCGAGTCGGCGGTGAGCGGGGTGCCGTCGCTGAAGGTGACGCCGTCGGCCAGGTGGAAGGTGAATACCCTGGCGTCGGGGCTGACCTCCCAGCTGCGCGCCAGCCACGGGGTGATCTCGCCGGTGGCGGGGTCCTGATCGGTGAGCGAGTCGACGATCTGGCGGGCCACGTAGATGGTCTGGTTGGTACCCGACTGGGCCGGGTCCGAGCAGGTCGGCGCGCCGGACAGGCCGTAGCGCAGGGTGCCGCCGGGGCGCGGCGGGCCGGCGTCACCGCCGGTTCCCGCGGTGTCGCTGCCGCAGGCCACCACGGTGGTGACGGCGGCGAGCGCTCCGGCGAGAGCGGCGAGGCGATGGCGAGGACGGATCACGGGGTGACTCCAGGGAATGCGTGGCACGGGGTGAGCCCTCCATCGGACCGGGCAGAAGCACCCACCCGTGACGGGTTGGTTGCTGCGACGTCGTCGAGCCAGGTCTCTCGGTCGCTCTGGATGGTTGCGCTCCGGCTGCTCGGAGCTGAACCAGCATGTGGCACCGGCCGGATACTTCACAACGGTAGAAATCACCGTGAGCGCAGCGGTTGGGCGCGCGGCGTGGGGCGGGCATACTTGCGCGGCATCGGAGGGTCTACGGTGCCGTGTCTCTCGGCCGGATCAGGGGTTTCGCGGAGTAGCGTCGGATCCGCGGGGGCCGACGATGAGGAGTTGCGCCGTGATCGTGCCGCGTCGTATTCCCGTGCTGACCGCCCTGACGGCCTGCGCCGCCACGGTGTTGCTGGCCGCCCCCGCAGCCGTCGCCCAACCGGCCACCCCGGCCGTCACCCGCGACGCGCCCGCCGCCACCGCGGGCCCCGCCGACCTGCTCGGCGCCTACCAGACCGTGGTCGAGACACTGAAAGCGCTCGGCGTGCAGCCGTTCCTGTATCCCACGGTCGCGGCGAACTGCGCGGGCGAGGGCATGGGCCTGGTCCCCGCCGTCGCGGGGGCGGTCCCCGGCCCGTGGCCCAGCAACGCCGTACCGATCCCCGGCCTGGACCTGACGGCCGTGAAATCCGGCCAGACGCTGTTCACCTTCCTGCCCTACGGCATGGCCCCCGACACGCCCGCCACCGAAACCGCGGGCATGCAGGTGGCGTGGCTCAATCTCAGCACCGGGCGCGGCGGCCTGGCCTCGATGGGCTCGATCGCCGAGATCGTGCGCGCCATGGTGCCGCCCGAAGTGCCGGTGGAACTACGGCCTCTCGCCGAGAACACCATCCGCGACTTCTTCTTCGCCGCGATCCCGCTCGGTGGGGTGCGCGCGGTCCCGGTCGATACCGGCCACGGCACCGTCCTCGCGGCGGTCTTCGGCACCACCGATAACGCGGGCAAGTCCTGCTTCTTCTTCCCGACCATCGGCATCACCGAGGTCCCCTGATCGGTCCGGAACGGCTAGGCGCGCAGGGAGATCGACGTGTCGGGGGTGACCAGCGGGCGCTGCTTCCAGCGCAGGTCGCCGCTGCGGTGGTGCCGGTGCGAACGGACCCACAGGGCGAGATAGTGGCCGACGGCGATGGGGTGTGCCGCGGCGGAGAGCACGTCGGTCCGGCCGGGTGGGCGGCGGGTTTCGGTGCCGCGGGCGACGATCCGGCCCGTGACGGCCGCCAGGTAACCCAGCACGCCCGCCCGCCGGGTGCGGCCACGGCCGAGGAGCGCGGCCAGTGGGGGCAGCCAATAGGCCAGGGCGAGCAGCAGGCCGATGGCGGCACCACCCTCGATGCGCCCGCCGTAGGCCGACCACAGCCAGCGGGTATAGCCGTTGGTGAGTTCGTCGGCGCCGGTGTACATGCGGGTCCGCGCGGCGTGACTCGCGGTGACCAGGGCGGTGCGGTGCCCGGCCCGGCGCAGGGCCCGGGCGAGATCGAGATCCTCGGTGGCGCTGGCGGCGACGGCCGCGTGCCCGCCGCCCGCCCGGTACGCCTCGGCGTCGACGGCGAGGAACTGCCCGCACGCCACCGCGGTGGACGGGCGCAGGCTGTGATTGGCCGGGCCCACCGGCAGGGTCGAGGCCCACGACCAGGCCAGCAGCGGCTGCACCAGATGCTCGGTGCCCGACCCCGACTCCTGCACCGGCCACGCCGACACCAGACCCGCGCCGCGCCTGCGCAATTCGGTGACCGCCGCGGCGATCGCCTGCGGGGCCAGCCGCACATCGGCATCCACGAAGACCAGCGCGGCCGCGTCGGCGCGGGCCGCCAGCCGCGCGCAGGCGGCGGCCTTGCCGGTCCAGCCGGGGGCGGGATGGGCGGCCGAGCGCAGCACGGTGAACCGGTCGTCGCCGCCGATCGCGGACAGCGCGGCCTCGTAGGTGCCGTCGGTGGAGGCGTCGTCGAGGATGAGCACCCGCAGCCGCGGCACTCCGGTCTGCGCGCGCAGATCCGCGATCAGCGCGGGCAGGCGCGCGGCCTCGTCGCGGGCGGGCACGCACACGGTGACCGGTTCGATCACGCCCGCGACCCGGCGCGGCAGGGTACGCAGGGTGACCAGGTTGTAGACGGCGGTGCTCGCGCCGAGCGCGGCCAGGCCGGTGCCCAGCCAGGTCAGCGAGCGGCCCGCCGCGCCCATGTCAGCGGCCCAGCCTGCGGGCGGCGATATCGCGCCACATCTCACTCGGGGAGAAACGGCCGCGCGGCGCGTTGGGCGGCCCGGCATTGCGGTCGCGGAAGGCCATCCCGGCCACCAGCGCCGCGACCGCGAGGGTGATGCCGCCGACGATCCCGGCCCAGCCCGCGAACGAGCGGGTGTTCGGATCGGCGTACTTCACCTCCGCGCGCAGGGTCGACACCTCACCGGCGGGCAGCTTCCAGGACACGGTGTTGTCGCCCTCGCGGGTGCCGTTGGTCTTGGCCACGCGCGAGGGGAAGGCGATGGAGAACTGCACGTCGGAGCCGTGCGGCGGCACCGACTCCAGGTCGACGCGGCCGCTGAGGCTCACCAGATCACCCGAGCGCTGGAACTCCAGGTTGAACATGCCCTGGGTCTGATCCGAGAGCCCGCCCAGCTGGCCGACCTCGCCGAAGGTCAGATCGTCGAAGAACACCTGGGTGCCGACGTACCCGTCCTGGTTGTAGGTCTCCACCCGCACCTTGGCCGCGACCTGGTCCGGCGCCTTCAGCTGCGGTCCCTTGTCGTCGGGCCCGGTGGGCACCACCGCGGCCACGATCCGGCCCGAGACCCGGTCGTTGGACGACACGCCCATCGACACCTGTACACGCAGGCAGCCGGCCAGCGCGGGCACCAGCAGGGCCAGCAGGACGGCGACGGCCGCGGCGCGGCGCGCGGGCACGCGGGAACGCGGCGGAGTGGGGGGCATGTCGGCGACGGGACTCGGCTGCACGGTTGACATCGTGCCAGGCCCCGGCCCGAGAACCCACCCGACGGGGCCGGTGCGTTCCACCAGCCCGCGCCGAACTGCGCTTTCGCTCCGGTCCGGGTGCCCGATCGGCATCGCGTTCGCCGCCGAAGTGATCGCCCGGATTCCGGGGCCGCCGGGATCAGGCCCGGTGTTCGCGGAGTCGCCGCCCCCGCAGCAGCAGCGGGATCCCCAGCGGCGCCATCCCCACGAATCCCCACACCGCCGACGCGGGCAGCCCCAGGAACACCGCGTGCGCGAGCGTGGACCCCAGCCAGGTCCAGCAGAACACCGCCACCGGCACCGCGACCGAGACCGTGACCCGCCGCCGATCCAGCCCGCTGAGCAGCACCGCCATCAGCGACGCCACCACCGCCCAGCCGAGGTAGTTCGTGTACGGGATCCGCGCGAGCCCCGGCAACCCCGCATCGGTCACCACCCAGGTCCACTGCCCGTCCGCCACCATCTGCGGATCGAGAAACAGATCCCACCCGACCGCTCCCACCACGAACAGCCCCGCCCGCCCCACCACCGATCCGGCCAGCAGCCCCGCGACGATCCACACCGGATACAACCCCCCGGTCCACGCCAACGGCACCACCAGCGGCACCTCCGCCACCGCGGGCCCGAGCCGATCGACCGCATAGGAATAGGCCCCGAACGGAACCCCGGTCGCGGTCCCGACGACCTCCGCCGCCAACCCGAGCCCCGACACGATGACCAAAAACCCCAGCCCCCAGCGCACGCCCCGCGTCGTCACCGCGTGCAGCAACGCCGTCCCCGCCGACAGCAACACCACCACCACGGTGATCCGATCCCGCGCCCCACCCGCACTGAGCGGATAGGCGATCTGCACCAGCACCAGCAGCACCGCCGAGATCGCGGGGATCGCACGGCGCGGGTCGACCCGTACCCAGTCGCGCAGCGCACCGATGGCACGACCACTCGCGTCGGCGAGTTGGTTCAGGCGAGCCACTATCGCCACCGCCTCGGCGATCCGACGCGGTTGGCCGACAGGGGCATGGGACCGCGGCGCATCGCGGACCTACCACGAGCCGCAGGGCTGTGGCGAACTGTGGGGCTGCGGCGTGTTCTGACCCGGTGACGCGTCGCCGGGTGGCAGCGTCTGGGTGGGATGTGCGAACCGCTGGCCAGCCGGGCGCTCATCGCCTGCGCGGCATCGGGAATCGGCGCCGGTCGGTGAGGACCAGGCGGGCCGCGCTGCGTCCGCTCGCGCCCGATACACCGCCGCCCGGGTGGGTGGAGGCGCCGGTGAGGTAGAGGCCGGGGGCGCCGGGGACGCGCTGGTTGGACAGTTCGGGTAGGGGGCGCCAGAGCATCATCTGGTCCAGCGACATCTCCACGTGCATCACATTGCCGCCGCGCAGGCCCATCTCGCGTTCCAGGTCGACGGGGGTCTGCACGAATCGCTGCCGGATCGAGGAGCTGAATCCCGGTGCGTACCGGTCGACCTCGGCGACGATGCGGTCCGCCTCGCGGTCGCCGTGGCGGGCCCAGCCGCTGCCGTCGGCCAGCGCGTAGGGATGCCACTGTGCCCACAGCGAGAGCTGGTGTTCACCCGGTGGGGCGATGGTCGGGTCGACGGCGCTGAAACTCATGGCCAGCACCACCGGGCGCGGGGGCAGCGCGCCGCCGAGCGCGGCACCGTGGGCCCGGCGCAGCTGATTGCGGTCCGACACCAGGAACTGCAGGCCGCGCGCGGAATCGGAGGGGAAGGCGCCGGGATAGTGGGGGAGCCGGTCGGTGGCCAGCCGCACCACCATGCCGATACCGGGGCCGACCCGGATGCGGCGCTGCCAGTCGTCGAGCAGGGGCGCGTCGAAACCGCCCGCGCGCAGCAACTCGAGCGTCGCGAGGATGTGCGCGCCCGCGACCACGGTGTCCGCTGACAGGGTGCGCTCGGCGGTGCTCACCTGCCACCGGTCCCCGGTCCGGCGCAGCGCGGTGACGGCCTCGCCGGTGTGCAGCTCGCCGCCGTCGGCCCGCAACCGCGCGATCAGCGCCGCGCTCAACGCCCCACTTCCCCCCACGGCCCGCCCGGGCGGCAGGGTGTGCATGAGCGCGGCGAACCCGGCCATCGGCGCGGTCCCCGGTTCCGACATCGGGGGCCCGGACTGCGCGCCGAACCAGGCCAGCGAGGCCTTGAGCCGCTCGTCGTCGAACCAGTAGTCCAGCAGCGCGTCCCCGGACTGCAGGAACTCCCGGGAGAGGGCGCTGCCGCCGTCGCGCGCGTCCAGCCCCCAGAACGAGCGCACCAGCTTTCCCGGTGTCGGCGGCGCGCCGAACGCCCGCATCACCCGGGCGCTGCGCTCGCCCCACACGCCGACGAAGCGCCGGTAGGCCTCGGCGTCGCGGGTACCGCACGCGGCCGCGATCGAGGCGCAGGTCTGGTCCAGATCCCGGTGGAACACGATCGGCGCGCGCACCCCGTCGGACGGGGTGAAACCCCACGGGTCGCAGTCGATGTATCGCAGCCCGAACCGGTCGAGCTCGAGCTCCTCGATGATCCCGGTGTGCCGGATCATGATGTGCGCCGAGGAACCGCGGTCCACCTGATGCCCCGGGAACCGCTCGACGGTCGAGACCGCCCCGCCGGGCACCTCGTCGCGCTCGAGCACCACCACCCGCTGCCCCGCCCGCGCCAGATAGCAGGCCGCGACCAGCGCGTTGTGCCCCGAACCGACGACGACGGTGGTCTCCGGCGCGCTCACTCCCGGCTGCCGGAGGTAGGCAGCGGCAGACGCCTGCCGAGGATGGCGAACGGCCG
This sequence comes from Nocardia sp. SSK8, assembly GCF_037034205.1. Lineage (NCBI taxonomy): Bacteria > Bacillati > Actinomycetota > Actinomycetes > Mycobacteriales > Nocardiaceae > Nocardia > Nocardia sp. SSK8. Next base: position 82,962 of record NZ_JBAGKD010000010.1, on the reverse strand, counting down.
GGTGTCCCCGGCGAAGACGAAATTGCGGATCACATCGGTGAATCCGGCACGCCGGTACAGCCGCCAGGCCCGGTTGGCCTCCTCGGGCACCTCCGGCGTGGACAGCAGCACCGCCGCCTCCGGCCGGTCGGCCAGCAGCCGTTCCAGCAGCGTGGAGCCGATCCCGTGCCCCTGCGCGGCCGGGTGCACGTGCAGCTCGGTGAGCTCGAAATAGTCGGCGAGCAGGTCGCGCGCGGCGGCCTCGGGCCAGCCGCAGCGGCGCATCCCGGTGTGCACCTGCTGGTGCCACCACTGCCGCGGGGCGCCGCTGTAGCCGTAGGCGATGGCGAGGATGGGCGAGGTGCGCAGGTCGACCGCGCCCGAGTCGTCGGGCAGCAGCGCGGCCACCGCGCGCCAGCCCGCCCGGGTGGTGTGCTCGGTCCACATCGGGGCGCGGTGGTGCTCGGTGCCGCGCGGATAGTCCATGGCGGCGACATACACCGACAGGGCGTCGTGCAGGCGTGCGCGCAGCGCGGCGACGCTGAGGTCGACGACGACGGGTGCGGGGGTGTGTTTGGGCTTGACGGCTGTCATGGCTCTCGTCGATGGCGCGCGGACGCGGAAGTTGTCGGTGGGTGTCCCTATATTCAATCTCAATTCAAACGTTCGAATGCTTGTTCGATCCGTGCGAGGGGTGAAAGGGGCAGCAGATGGCTGGTCGCAATGATGGTCGGGAGCACGCGGCACACGACGGTCGCGCGGGCGGGCTGCTACGCCAGGCCGACGCCCTGCTCACCGATTCGGCCTGGGAACACGACCCGGGGGAGCGGCTGCGCACCGCTTACCTGGCCGCCCTGCGCGGCGCGGGCGCCATGATCGCGCTCACCGGCGCCGACCGGGCGCCACGGGCGCGCTCGCGCAGCGCGTGGGTGTTGCTGAGACGCGCCGCACCGGAGTTTGCGATGTGGGCCGACTACTTCGAGGCGCACTCGCAATTGCGGGCCGCGCTGGAGGCTGGACTGGACCGCGCGATCACCGACACCCAGGCCGACGAGTTCTGCTCACGGGTGGGCGCATTCCTCTATGACGTCGACGATGCGCTGGTCGCCGCGGTCAAGGCCCGGCCGCAGCCGAGTCGCGACCGGGACATGACAGCTTAGTTATCACCGAGTAGGTGGTACGGCTTCGATCGAACTCGTATCATGGGGAGCAGATAGCCGCCAAGGTCGGCTACCCGTCGCCTACCCGGAGGCGACCAGCCACGCCTAGTGCCGGGGGAGGTACCGTGCCACTCTCCGAGCACGAGCAGCGCATGCTCGAACAGATCGAGAGCGCTCTCTATGCTGAGGATCCGAAGTTCGCCTCGTCCGTCCGTGGCGGACGACTTCGCTCCACGTCGAGCCGACGCAGGCTCCAAGCCGCGGCGTTGTTCGCCATCGGTCTGGTGCTTCTCGTCGCCGGCCTCGCCCTGCCATTCAAGCCGGGCGGTTTCCCGATCATCAGTCTCGTCGGATTCATCGCCATGTTCGGCGCCGGCGTGCTGCTGATGCTCGGCAACTCGCATCGGTCCGCGCAGGCGGACCAGTCCGAGGCGCCCGCCGCGGGTTCCGGCCCGTCCGGCGGTTCGTCCGGCCGAGGCGGCCGCCAGCGCAAGTCCGGCGGTTTCTCCGAGCGCATGGAAGACCGCTTCCGCCGAAGGTTCGAGCAGGAGTAGCTCGCCCCTCGCCGGAGCGCGACAGCATCGAAGGCGGCGCCGCACCCGAATCGGGTGCGGCGCCGCCTTCGCCTGTTCGTGGCCGGGTACCGGCCGCCAGGGCGACGCCCCCACCTTCCCCACCCTTCCCCACCGCGCCCCGCCGAATTTCCCCACGCCGCCGTATTACCCGCCGGTACCTGCGAAGTTTGCTGAACGTTGTCGGAGCCCCGGGTGGCCGACCCGCGCGGGTTCTCCGAACACGCGATAACCCCGAATCTCAGTGATAGCTGGCATGACCTGCGGAATTGTGTTGGCGGGGAGCGAGATCACCCGGGGTTTCGATTGAAAGTGGGGGAAAGTGGGGTAATGTGGGTCGCGCACTACAGGAGAGGCCGTTACGGCGAGGTGATCCAGTAGGGAGGTGGCCGGGATGTTTCTCGGTACCTACACCCCCCGCCTGGACGACAAAGGGCGACTGACGTTGCCCGCGAAGTTTCGAGACGAACTGGCGGGAGGGTTGATGGTCACGAAGGGTCAAGACCACAGCCTGGCCGTGTATCCGAAAGACGAGTTCACCGCGCTCGCGCGGCGGGCCGCGGCGGCGTCTCGAAGCAACCCGCAGGCAAGGGCTTTCGTTCGAGCACTGGCCGCGGGCACCGACGAGCAACGTCCGGACGCACAGGGCCGGATCACGCTGTCGCCGGACCATCGGCGCTACGCCAATCTCGGAAAAGATTGCGTGGTGATCGGTTCGGTCGACTTCCTCGAGATATGGGACAAGCAGGCGTGGGAGTCCTACCTCGACGAGCACGAGGAGGACTACGCGCAAGCCAGAGACGAGTCGCTGGGCGGAATCTTCTAGCCCGGAGCACGCGAGTGCTGCGAGGCCTCTGCCCGGGCGTGGACCCTGACGTACTTCCCCGACGCCAGGTGCCGCGCCTCGGTCAGAGACCTCGACGCATTCGCGAACACCATTCTCATTCGAAAAGCACTGTGTGGCATGGCGACTCGTCTGCGACGCGAGGTCCTATCCCGGGAGGTCGAGGTGAACCATGACACCGAGAACCCCCGTCATGTGCCGGTTCTGCTCGAGCGCGCCGACGAACTGCTCGGCCCCGCGCTGAGCGAACCGGGCGCGGTCTATCTCGACGCGACCCTCGGCCTCGGCGGGCACGCCGAACATTTCCTGCGCACCTACCCGCACGCGCATCTGGTCGGGCTCGACCGCGACACCACCGCGCTGAAACTGGCCGGTGAGCGCCTGGCGCCCTACGCCGACCGGATCACCCTGGTGCACACCCGCTACGACGGCATCCCCGCCGCCCTCGACGAGGCCGGATTACCCGAAATCGGTTCCGTCGCCGCGATTCTCATGGATCTCGGGGTGTCCTCGATGCAGCTCGACGAGGCCGACCGCGGCTTCGCCTACTCGGTCGACGCGCCGCTGGACATGCGAATGGATCCCACCACCGGACCCACCGCCGCCGACGTGCTCAACACCTACAGCCACGGCGATCTGGCCCGGGTGCTCAAGACCTACGGCGACGAGCGGTTCGCGGGCAAGATCGCCTCGGAGGTATTGCGCCGCCGCGCCGTTCGCCCGTTCACCACCAGCGCCGAGCTGGTCGAGCTGCTCTACGACACCATTCCGGCCGCCGCGCGGCGCACCGGCGGGCATCCCGCCAAGCGCACATTCCAGGCGCTGCGGGTGGAGGTCAACGGCGAGCTCGACTCGCTGCGCGCGGCCCTGCCCGCCGCGCTCGACGCGCTGCGCGTCGGCGGGCGGATCTGCGTCATGTCGTACCAGTCACTGGAAGCCCGGCTGGTCAAACAGGAGTTCGCACCCCGGATCGTGTCCCGGTCCCCGATGGATCTGCCGGTCGAATTGCCCGGCATGGGACCGGAATTCCGGATGCTCACCCGGGGTGCGGAGAAAGCGACGGAGTCCGAGATCGAGGTCAATCCGCGATCGGCGCCGGTGCGGATGCGCGCGGCGGAACGGATCGCGGAGAGATCAGGGAGGACACAGGAGGGGACACGATGAGTGTGCGGACGAGCACCGTCGCCGTGCCGAAGCGCACGGCCCGTCGCGTGCAGGCGGCCGAACGAGTCAAGTCCGGTGCGGCGCAGCGGGCCTACGCTCGCAAGCGCACCAGGGCCCAGCTGCTCGACGGCATCGAACTGCCCGAGCGGGCCTCGACCATGGCCGGGCGGATCCCGTTCGTCACGGCCATCATCGGACTGCTCGGCTGCGGCCTGGCGCTGACCCTGCTGCTGACCACGCGCGCCGCCGAGGACAGCTACCAGCTCGGTGACGCCCGCGCGGTCAACCGCAAGCTCGCCGACGAGCGGGCCGCGCTGCAGCGCGAGGTGGCCGCCGCCGACTCCGCCCCCGAACTGGCCGCCCGCGCCCGCGATCTCGGCATGATCCCGGCCAAGGACCCGGCCCGGCTGGTGCTCGGCCCGGACGGCGAGATCACCGTCATCGGCACGCCCTCGCCCGCCCAGGGCGCACCGGCCCCGCCGCTGAACGGCCCGCCGACCACCACCCCGAACCCGGCCACGCCGAATCCGGCCCAGGCCCAGGGGGAGCGGGTGGTGCCGGTGCAGCCGGGCGCGCTGACCGCGACCCCCGCCCCCGCGGATGCCGTCCCGGCGCCGGTGCTCGCGGCGCCGGGTGCCGCCCCCGCACCCGCGCCGACCGTCCCCGTGGGCGAGGCGACCCCGCCCGCCCCCGGCGAAACCCCCGCGCCCGCCGAGGTTCCGGCGCCCGTGGCGGATCCGGAGCTCACCGGCCAGGCCCCCGTGGGTCAGGCCCCCGTCGATCCGGCCGCGCCGGTGCTCGTGCCCGACCGGGTGGACGTCGCCGTGGCCCCCGCCGAGCAGGGCGCACCCCTGCCGCAGGCCGACACGCCGCCGCCCGCACCGGGTGCCGCTCCGACTACTGCGGTCGTCCCGCCGAGCGAGTCGCCCCAGATGATCGAATCGGAGGGCGGCCCCCGATGAAGCGCAGCGGTTCCGCGTCGTCGTCGCGACGTGGACCGGTCTCGCCGCGTCCTCGCCGGTCCGGCTCGCTCTCGCCGGACCGGCCGATCCGGTTGCGGCTGGGCATCGGCCGGGTCACCCTGCTGGCCACCCTGGCCGTGGTCGCCCTGCAGCTGCTCTACATCCAGAGCCTGGCCGCGCCCGCGCTGTCCGCGCAGGCCGCCTCGCAGCGCACGCACAAGGAGACCGAGGCCGCCGTGCGCGGCCCCATCACCGACCGGCACGGCAACCGGCTGGCCTTCACCATCACCGCCAACGCGCTGACCTTCCAGCCGGTCCGGGTGCGCGAGCAGCTCGCCGAGGCCAAGAAGGCCAAGCCCAAGGCGCCGGACCCGGACCAGCGGTTGAAGGACATCGCGAAGTTCATCCACAAGAAGCTCGGCGACAGCGGGCCCAAGGAGGAGGAGCTGCTCGACAAACTGCGCAGCGACAAGCCCTTCCACTACCTGGCCCGCAATGTCGACCCGCGGATCGCCGCCGAGATCACGGCCGAGTTCCCCGAGGTCGGCGCCGAGCGCCAGGACCTGCGCGAGTATCCCGGCGGCGCGCTGGCCGCCAACGTCGTCGGCGCGACCGGCTGGGACGGGCACGGGCAGATCGGCCTCGAGTCCGCGCTGGACTCGGTGCTCGCCGGCACCGACGGATCCCGCACCTACGACAAGGGTTCCGACGGCGCGGTCATCCCGGGCAGCTACCGCGATCAGCAGCCCGCGGTCAACGGCTACGGCGTGGAACTGACCCTCGACGAGGACCTGCAGTACTACGTGCAGCAACAGGTACAGCAGGCCAAACAGCTCTCCGGCGCGGCCTCCGCCTCGGCGGTGGTGCTCGACGCCAAGACCGGCCAAGTGCTGGCCATGGCCAATGACAACACCTTCAATCCCGCACTGGGACCGCAGCATTGGGCCTCGGCGAACATGAGCAACCCGTCGGTCGCCGAACCGTTCGAACCCGGGTCGGTGAACAAGATCGTCACCGCGGCCGCGGCCATCGAGTACGGGGTGACCAACCCGGACGAGGTGCTGCAGGTGCCCGGCTCGATCCGGATGGCCGGGGTCACCGTCAACGACGCCTGGCAGCACGATGTGGCGCCCTACACCACCACCGGCGTGTTCGGGAAGTCCTCCAATGTCGGCACGCTCATGCTCGCCCAGCGCGTCGGCGAGGACCGTTTCGCCGACATGCTCGACCGCTTCGGCCTGGGGCAGCGCACCGGCATCGGCCTGCCCGGCGAGAGCCCCGGCCTGCTGCCCGCCCGCGACCAGTGGTCCGGCGGCACCTTCGCCAATCTGCCCATCGGCCAGGGCCTGTCGATGACGACCCTGCAGATGACCGGCATGTACCAGGCCATCGCCAACGACGGCCTGCGCATCCCGCCGCGCATCGTCAAGGCCAAGATCGCCCCCGACGGCACCCGCACCGAGGAACTGCAGCCCGACGGCGTCCGGGTGGTGAGCCCGCAGACCGCCGAGACCCTGCGCACCATGTTCCAGGCGACCGTGCAGAAGGACCCGATGGGCGTGCAGATGGGCACCGGCGGGCAGGCCGCGATCGAGGGCTATCAGGTGGCGGGCAAGACCGGCACCGCGCAGAAGGTCGACCCGGCCTGCCGCTGCTACTCGACCTCGTCGTACTACATCACCTTCGCCGGGATGGCGCCCGCCGACAACCCGCGCTACGTGATCGGCATGATGCTCGACGCGCCGGTGCGCAGCTCCGACGGCAGCGGCGGCGGCTCGGCCGCGCCGCTGTTCCACAGCATCGCCTCCTGGGCATTGCAGCGTGACAGAGTACCGCCGTCGCCGGAACCGAAACGCCTCGTCCTGGAGGCCGGGCTCTGACCGCTCGCCCGATGCCCAACCCGCATTGTCCGTCCGTCTCCGCGCGTCGGTAACCTGACTGCTCGTCTCGCCCACGCGCTCGATCACTCTCAGAGAGGAGCCTTGTGCCCGCGCAGTCCAGCCCGCACGCGCTCCGGCCCACCACGCCGCCGTCGACGTCGCTGCAGGCCTTGCTGGACCTCACCGGCGCCACGGTCACCACCCCGGTGTCCGGGGTGACGGTCACCGGTATCGAGCAGCGGTCCAACGCGGTCCGCCCCGGCGACCTGTTCGCCGCCCTGCCCGGCGCCAACGCCCACGGTGCCCGCTTCGCCGCCGACGCCGTCTCCCGCGGCGCGGTCGCGGTGTTCACCGATGCCGAGGGCGCCGAACTGATCGGCGACCTCGCCGTGCCGCTGCTGGTGCGCGCACAGCCGCGCGCCGTGCTCGGCGAACTCTCGGCCGAGATCTACGGCCATCCCAGCGACGCGCTGCGGATCATCGGCATCACCGGCACTTCCGGGAAGACCACCACCTCGTACCTGGTGGAGGCGGGCCTGGTGGCCGCCGGGCTGAAGACCGGCCTCATCGGCACCATCGAGACGCGCATCGGCGGGCAGCACGTGCCCAGCGCGCTCACCACGCCCGAGGCACCCCAGCTGCACGCGATGTTCGCCGCGATGGTCGAGCAGGGCGTGCGGGCGGTCGTGATGGAGGTGTCCAGCCACGCGCTGGCCCTGGGCCGGGTCGACGGCGTGCGGTTCGCCGTGGGCGCCTTCACCAACCTCTCCCAGGACCACCTCGACTTCCACGCCGACTTCGAGGACTACTTCGGTGCCAAGCGCACGCTCTTCACCGGTTCCTCCGTCGCCGCGCGCGCCGCGGTGGTCTGCGTGGACGACCAGTGGGGTCGCAGGCTGGCCGCCGAACTCGACGCGCCGGTCACCGTCGGCACCCGCGAGCCCGCCGACTGGCAGCTCGCCGGCGAGGTCAAGACCACCGCCGGGGCCCAGGAGTTCACCGCCGCGGGCCCCGACGGACCGCTCAGCATGCGGCTGCGCCTGCCCGGGCGCTACAACATCGCCAACGCCCTGCTGGCCGTCGCGACCTGCGCCGCGGCCGGGGTGGACCCCGCCGTGGCCGCGCCCGCGCTGGCCGAGGTGGACGTGCCGGGCCGGATGCAGCGGGTCGACCGCGGCCAGGACTTCCTGGTGGTCGTCGACTACGCGCACAAGCCCGCCGCCGTCGAATCGGTGGTCACCACGCTGCGCGGGCACCTGACCGAGGCCGGGCACGGCAGGCTGGCCGTGATCGTCGGCGCCGGCGGCGACCGCGATGTGGCCAAGCGTCCGCTCATGGGCGCGGCGGGCGCGCGGGCCGACCTGATGATCGTCACCGACGACAATCCGCGCTCGGAGGACCCGGCGGCCATCCGCGCCGCGATCATCGCGGGCGCGCACGAACTTCCGGCCACCGACCGCGGCGAGATTTGCGAGATCGGTGACCGGGCGGCGGCCATCGCCGCCGCCGTCGCCTGGGCCCGCCCGGGTGACGTGGTACTCATCGCGGGCAAGGGCCACGAGTCGGGGCAGGAGGTCCAGGGCGTCAAGTACGTCTTCGACGACCGGATCGTGGTCGCCGAGGCGCTGGACGCGCTGGCGCCCCGGCAGGATTCGCCCACCGACTCGGAGGACTCGAGGGTTTCATGATCGAGATGACACTGCGCGAGATCGCGGACGTGGTCGGCGGTGAACTGCACGACGTCCCCGATCCCCAGGCCCGGGTGACCGGTGCGGTGGAATTCGATTCGCGCCGCGTCGGTTCCGGCGATCTGTTCCTCGCGCTGCCGGGCGCCAACGCCGACGGCCACGATCACGCGCCCGCCGCGGTCGCCGCGGGCGCGGTCGCCGTGCTGGCCGCCCGCCCGGTGGGCGTGCCCGCCATCGTCGTCGCGCCCGAACGCGGGTCGGTGCCCGCCACCTCGGTGGCGCTGAGCCACGACGGCGACGGTTCCGGCGCCGCGGTGCTGGCCGCGCTGGCCGAGCTGGCCCGGGTGAGCACCGAGCGCCTCGCCGAACGCACCGGGCTCACCGTCGTTGGCGTCACCGGGTCCTCCGGCAAGACCTCCACCAAGGACCTGCTGGCCGCCGTGCTGGCCCCGCTGGGTCCGGTCGTCGCGCCGCCCGGCTCGTTCAACAACGAACTCGGCCACCCCTGGACCGCCCTGCGCGCCGGGCTGGACACCAAGTTCCTCGCGCTGGAACTGTCCGCGCGCGGCCGCGGCCACATCGCGGCGCTGGCGCGCATCGCGCCGCCGCGCATCGGCGTTGTGCTCAATGTCGGCACCGCCCACCTCGGCGAATTCGGCAGCCGCGAGGCCATCGCCGTCGCCAAGGGCGAGCTGGTCGAGGCACTGCCCGCCGAGGGGCTGGCGGTGCTCAACGCCGACGACCCGCACGTCTCGGCCATGGCCGCGCGCACGAAGGCGCGCGTGGTCAAGGTCGGCCTGTCCGGTGACGCCGATATCCGCGCCACCGACGTGCGCACCGACGAGCAGGCCAGGGCGAGCTTCGTGCTGCACGCCGGGGGCGACTCGATCCCGGTGACCCTGGCCGTGCACGGCGAACACCAGGTCGGCAACGCGCTGGCCGCGGCCGCCGTCGCGCTGGAATGCGGCGCCGACCTGGCCACCGTCGCCGAGGCGCTGGGCGGGGCCACCGCGGCCTCGGCGCGCCGGATGGACGTGCGAACCACGCCCGAGGGCGTCACCGTCGTCAACGACTCCTACAACGCCAACCCCGACTCGGTCCGGGCCGCGCTCAAGGCGCTGGTCACCCTGGCCAAGGCGGGGGAGAAGCCCCGGCGCAGCTGGGCGGTGCTCGGCGAGATGGGCGAGCTCGGCGACGACTCGGTGATCGAACACGACGCGATCGGACGGCTGGCGGTACGCCTGGATGTCGACCGGTTGATCGTGGTCGGCACCGGACGACCCTCCCGGGGTATGCACCAGGGTGCGGTGATGGAAGGCTCATGGGGCGAGGAGTCCGTCCTCGTCCCCGATATCGACGCGGCGATCGCGCTGCTCGACGACGAGATCGCCGCAGGCGATGTGGTACTGGTCAAGGCGTCCAAGGCGGTCGGTCTGTGGGCTGTCGCCGAACACCTGACCAGGGCAGGGGAAGGTAGTACGCAGGCATGAAAACAGCGGCCATCGGCAGCGCGCCTGCGCTCGGCGTCAGTGAGGCGCGGGCGTGAGGCAGATTCTCTTCGCGGCGGGGATCGCCCTGGCGGTGTCGATCCTGTTGACGCCGTTGCTGATCCGGGTGTTCGCCAGGCAGGGCTTCGGGCAGGAGATCCGGGTCGACGGCCCGGCCAGCCACCAGGCCAAGCGCGGCACCCCGACCATGGGTGGCGTCGCCATCCTGATCGGCATGTGGGCCGGATACCTCGGTTCCCACCTCATCGGCATCGGCTACGACGCCGAGGGCCCGACCGCCTCCGGCCTGCTGGTGCTCGGCCTGACCACCGCGCTGGGCGTGGTGGGCTTCCTCGACGACTTCATCAAGCTGCGCAAACAGCGCAACCTCGGCCTCACCGCCGCGGGCAAGTACATCGGCCAGACGGCCGCCGCGGTCATCTTCGCGGTCCTGGCCCTGCAGTTCCGCAACGCCGACGGCCTGGCTCCGGCCAGCAAGCACCTGTCGTATGTGCGCGACTGGAGCACGGTGTCGATGGGCGCGCTGATCTTCGTGGTCTGGGTGCTGTTCCTGGTGATCGCCTGGTCCAACGCGGTCAACCTCACCGACGGCCTCGACGGCCTGGCCGCGGGCTCGATGAGCCTGCTGCTGGGCGCCTACGTGATCATCACCTTCTGGCAGTACCGCAACGCCTGCTCGACCAACCCGGGCCCCGGCTGCTACGACGTGCGCGACCCGCTGGACCTGGCGCTGGTCTGCGCCGCCGCGGCCGCGGCCTGCATCGGTTTCCTGTGGTGGAACGCGGCCCCGGCCAAGATCTTCATGGGTGACACCGGTTCGCTGGCTCTGGGTGGCCTGATCGCGGGTCTGTCCATCACCACCCGTACCGAGCTGCTGATGGCCGTGATCGGCGCGCTGTTCGTCGCCGAGGCCGCCTCGGTGATGCTGCAGGTCGCGGTGTTCCGCACCACCCGCAACCGGTTGTTCAAGATGGCGCCGTTCCACCACCACTTCGAATTGAGCAAGTGGGCCGAGACGACGGTGATCATCCGGTTCTGGATCCTGGCGGGCATCTCCGCCGCCGTGGGTCTCGGGCTGTTCTACAGCGAATATCTGTCACAGGTCGGGTGAGCGCGGACATGGTCGAACACTCTCCCCGGGCCCTGCGCTCGCCGGGCCCGATGCTGGAATTCCTGCGTGGCCGTGACGTGCTCGTCGCGGGCTGGGGCGTCTCCGGGCGCTCGCTGATCGAACCGCTGCGCGATATCGGCGCGCACCCCGTGGTCACCGACAACGGCGCCAAGGCCCTGGCCGAGGCCGCCGAACTCGGGCTCGAGGTCGCCACCGGCGTCGAGCTGGAGAAGGCCGATCTGAGCCGGTTCGCGCTGGTCATTACCAGCCCCGGCTGGCGGCCGGACTCGCCGGTGCTGGTCTCGGCGGTCACCGAGGGCATCCCGGTCTGGGGTGACGTCGAATTCGCCTGGTGGGTCGATCAGGCCAGGATCTACGGCCCGGTCCGCAAGTGGCTGGTGATCACCGGCACCAACGGCAAGACCACCACCACCAATATGACCCACTCGATCCTGCGCGCCGCGGGCATCGCCAGTGTGGCCTGCGGCAATATCGGCCTGCCGATCCTGGACGCGCTGCGCCGCAATCCCGGCCCGCAGGTCCTCGCGGTCGAGCTGTCCTCGTTCCAGCTGCACTGGGCGCCCTCGGTGCGCCCGGAGGCAGGCGTGGTGCTCAATGTCGCCGAGGACCACCTGGACTGGCACGGCGGCCTGGACGCCTACGCCGCCGCCAAGGCCCGCGCGCTGACCGGCCGGATCGGCGTGGTCGGCCTCGACGACCCGGTCGCGGGCTCGCTGGCCCGCAAGGCCAAGGCCCGCCGCACCGTCGGCTTCCGCATCGGCGTGCCCGCCGACGGCGAACTGGGCGTGGTCGACGGCAAACTGCTCGACCGCGCCTTCACCAAGGCCGCCATCCTCGCCGAGACCTCCGACATCAGCCCGCAGGGCCCCGCGGGCATCGCCGACGCGCTGGCCGCCTCCGCGCTGACCAGGGCTATCGACGTGGCCCCGCAGTTCGTCAAGGAGGGCCTGGCCGAGCACAAGGTGGGCCCGCACCGCACCGCGTTCGTGCGCGAACTCGGCGGGGTGGAGTTCATCGACGACTCCAAGGCCACCAACCCGCACGCCGCGCGCGCCTCGATCCTGGCGCACCCGCACGTGGTGTGGGTGGCGGGTGGGCTGCTCAAGGGCGCCACCGTCGACGACCTCATCGAAGAGGTGGGCGACCGGCTCGTCGGCGCGGTCCTGTTCGGGGCCGACGCGCCCGTGATCGCCGCCGCGTTGGCGCGACACGCACCCGAAGTCCCGGTCATCGCGCTGGACGCGGGAGACGATGCAGACATGGACTCGTCGAGATCTCAGCGTGCCGAGGCGGTCATGGGCCGCGCGGTGCGCGCCGCGGCGGGTCTGGCCAGTGCCGGGGACACGGTCCTGCTCGCGCCCGCGGCGGCCTCCCTGGACATGTACGACGACTACACCCACCGCGGACGCTGTTTCGTGGACGCGGTGACGGCTTTGGAAGACGGTGACATCGGGCGGGCGCTGTGACATCCACGCCCCGGCGGAACTGTCTGCGCCACGAGGAGGCAGCGTGCGCAACCAGCTAGGACGCCGGGGCGGAACGGCCACGGCCCGGCCGAACTGGGCGGGGGAGCGCTTCGGTGCCTGGCTGGCCCGCCCGCTCGCGTCGTTCCACCTGGTGGTCACCATCGCCACCCTGCTGACCGTGCTCGGTCTGGTGATGGTGCTGTCCGCCTCGAGCGTCGAGGCCTACGCGGGCGGGGGCTCGGCGTACTCGCTGTTCATCCAGCAGGCCATGTTCGCCGGGCTCGGCGCGGTCGCCTTCTACATCGCGCTGCGGCTGCCGCTGCGACTGGTGCGGCAGTGGTCGTTCCCGATCTTCAGCATCTCGGTGCTCGCGCTGGTGCTGGTGCTCATCCCCGGTATCGGCTCGGTGCACGGCGGCGCGCGCCGCTGGTTCGACATCGGCCCGCTGTCGATCCAGCCGTCCGAGGTCGTCAAGGTGACGCTGGTGGTGTGGGGCGCGCATCTGCTGGCCTCGCGGCGCGGCGGCCAGCTCAAGGACATCCTGGTGCCGCTGGTGCCCGCCGGTCTGCTGGTGTGCCTGCTGGTCGTGCTGGAACCGAACCTGTCCACCACGATCGCGCTGGGCATCGTGCTGATGGCGCTGCTGTGGTTCGGCGGCCTGCCGGTGCGGCTGTTCGTGGGGATCATGGTGACCGGCCTGGTCGCCGCCTCCATCCTGGCGCTGTCGGCGGGCTACCGCTCCGACCGGGTGCGCGCCTTCTTCAACCCCGGCGACGACCCGCAGGGCGTGAACTACCAGGCCCGCCAGGCCAAATACTCCCTCGCCGACGGCGGCATCTGGGGCCGCGGCCTCGGGCAGAGCCGGGCCAAGTGGAGCTATCTGCCCAACTCGCACAACGACTTCATCTTCGCCATCATCGGCGAGGAGCTGGGCTTCCTCGGCTGCACCCTGGTGCTGGCGCTGTTCGCGCTGTTCGTCTACACCGGCATCCGGATCGCGCTGCGCTCGGTGGACCCGTTCCTGCGGCTGCTGACCGCGACCGCGACGGCGTGGATCACCGCGCAGGCGCTGATCAACACCGGCTATGTCGTCGGGCTGCTGCCGGTGACCGGCCTGCAGCTGCCGCTGGTCTCGGCCGGTGGCTCGTCGCTGGCGATCACGCTGTTCATGTTCGGCATCATCGCCAGCGCCGCCCGGCACGAACCGGAGGCGGTCTCGGCATTGCAGAACGGCCAGGACGGGCGGGTCAGCAGGCTGTTGCGGCTACCGATCCCGGAGGTGTACAGCCCGGTGCGTGCCGACGCGCCGCGCAAGGCCGCGCGCCCGAAAGCCGAACGCCCACGTCAGGCGCCGCGCCGCCCGGCGCCCGCGCAGCGACGGCGACGCGCACCGGAGAGCCGCGGCACGAGTTCGCTACGGTCGACCAGAGCATGGGAACCGACCTATCCGATGCCACACGCAAAAGAACGAGGTAAATCCAGGTGAGTAACCCGCGATCCGGGTTGTCGGTGATCGTCGCAGGCGGGGGCACCGCAGGCCACATCGAACCCGCGCTGGCCGTGGCCGATGCGCTGCGCAGGCTCGACGAGACGATCCGGGTGACCGCGCTGGGCACCGCACGCGGTCTCGAGACCACGCTCGTGCCCGAGCGCGGCTACCCGCTGGAGCTGATCCCGCCGGTGCCGTTGCCGCGCAAGCCCTCCGCCGATCTGCTGCGCCTGCCCGGACGGGTGCGTGCTTCGGTGCGTGCGACCAGGGCCGTCATCGACGAGGTGCAGGCCGACGTGATCATCGGTTTCGGCGGCTATGTCTCACTGCCCGCCTATCTGGCCGCGCGCGGTGGCCTGTTCGGGCGCGAGCGCAAGGTGCCGGTGATCGTGCACGAGGCCAACGCCAAGGCGGGCCTGGCCAACAAGGTGGGCGCCCGGGTGGCCACCCGGGTGCTGGCCGCGGTCCCGGACTCGGGACTGGCGCACGCCCAGGTGGTCGGCATCCCGGTGCGCGCGGCCATCACCGAGCTCGACCGGCCCGCGCTGCGGGCGCGGGCCCGCGAGAGTTTCGGCCTGCCCGCCGAGGGACCGGTGCTGCTGGTGTTCGGCGGCTCCCAGGGCGCGCGCAGCCTCAACGAGGCCGTCGCGGGCGCGGCGGACCAGCTGGCCGCCGCGGGGATCTCGGTGCTGCACGCGCACGGGCCCAAGAACTCCCTCGAGTTGAACACCGGTGACCCCGCCGCGCCCTATGTCGCGGTGCCGTACCTGTCCCGGATGGATCTGGCCTACGCCGCCGCCGACGCGGTGGTGTGCCGCTCGGGCGCGATGACCGTGGCCGAGGTGTCGGCGGTCGGGCTGCCCGCCTTCTACGTGCCGCTGCCGCACGGCAACGGCGAGCAGGAGTTCAACGCCCGCCCGGTGGTGGCCCAGGGTGGTGGCAGAATTGTTCCCGACGCCGAGCTGACCCCGAAATACGTGATCGATGAGGTGATTCCGCTGCTGCTCGACCCCGACCGTCTGGCCGAGATGAGCCGCGCCGCCGCCGGTGCGGGCCATCGCGACGCCGCCGACACGGTGGCCGGGATCGTCGTCGAGGCCGCCCGATGAGCGGCCCGGCCGAGATCGGCGAGGCCACCGGCGCGGCCCTGCCCGCCGAACTCGAACGCGTGCACATGGTCGGCATCGGCGGTGCCGGGATGTCGGGCATCGCGCGCATCCTGCTGGCGCGCGGTGGCGCGGTCTCGGGCAGCGACGCCAAGGAGAGCCGCGGCGTGCTGTCGCTGCGGGCCCGCGGCGCCCAGGTGCGCATCGGCCACGACGCCGACGCGCTGGACCTGCTGCCCGGCGGCCCGACCGTCGTGGTCACCACCTACGCCGCCATCCCGAAGACCAATCCCGAACTGGTCGAGGCCAATCGGCGCAAGATCCCGGTGCTGCTGCGCCCGACCGTGCTGGCCGCGCTGATGCGCGGGCACAAGACCCTGCTGGTCTCGGGCACCCACGGCAAGACCTCCACCACCTCGATGCTCATCGTCTCGCTGCAGCACTGCGGCGCCGACCCGTCCTTCGCGGTCGGCGGCGAGCTCAACGAGGCGGGCACCAACGCCCACCACGGCAGCGGCGACATCTTCGTGGCCGAGGCCGACGAGTCCGACGGCTCCCTGCTGCAATACGACCCGGACGTCGCGGTGGTCACCAATATCGAGTCCGACCACCTGGACTTCTTCGGCACCGACGAGGCCTACATCCAGGTCTTCGACGATTTCGCCGACCGGCTCGCCCCCGGCGGCCTGCTGGTGGTGTGCCTGGACGACCCCGGTTCGCTGGCCCTGGCCCACCGGGTCGCCCCGCGGCTGCGCGAGCGCGGCGTGGAGGTACTCGGCTACGGCTCGGGCGATCTCGGCGACGCCCCGGTGCCCGTGGGCGCGCGCCTGCTGGACTGGCAGCCGCGCGATGTCGGCGGCATCGTGGAATTCGAGCTGGCGGGCGAGAGCACCCCGCGCACGGTCCGGCTGGCGGTGCCGGGCAGGCACATGGCGCTCAACGCGCTGGCCGCGCTGCTGGCCGCCCGGGCCACCGGCGCCGACATCGACGAGATCGTGCAGGGCCTGGAGGGATTCGGCGGCGTGCACCGCCGCTTCCAGTTCACCGGCCGGGAGAACGGCGTGCGCGTCTTCGACGACTACGCCCACCATCCCACCGAGGTCCGCGCCGTGCTCGAGGCGGCCGCCCAGCTGGTCGCCCAGGAGGCCCGCGACGGCGCCCGCACCCGGCGCGGACAGGTGATCGTGGTGTTCCAGCCGCATCTCTACAGCCGCACCGCCACTTTCGCCGCCGAGTTCGGCACCGCGCTGAGCCTGGCCGACGAGGTCGTCGTACTCGATGTCTACGGTGCGCGCGAGGAGCCGCTGCCCGGTGTCAACGGCGCGCTGGTGGCCCAGGCGGTCACCGTGCCGGTGCACTACCAGCCGGATATGTCCAAGGTGGGCAAGCAGGTCGCCGGGCTGGCCCAGCCCGGGGACGTGGTGATCACCATGGGCGCCGGTGACGTCACCATGCTCGGCGTGCAGATCCTCGACGCCCTGCGGGCCCGGCCGCAGCAGGGCGGCCGGTGAGATTGCCGATGCCCGCCGCGCGCGGGTGGCGCGGCTACCGGCTCTGGACGGCGGCCGGGCTGGTCGTCGTCACGGCGCTGGTGCTGGTCGCCTGGTTCACTCCCGCGCTGTCGGTACGGACCGTGCGAATCGACGGTTTGTCCACGGTTTCCGAGGAAGAGGTCCGTTCTCGCCTCGAAATCCCCGACGGCCGTTCGATGTTGCGGATCGATACCAACGCGATCGCCCAGCGGGTCGCGGCTATCCCGAAGGTGCGTTCGGTCCGGGTGCAGCGCAAGTTCCCGTCCTCCGTACTGGTCACGGTGGTGGAGCGAACCCCGGTGGTGTACGTGGAATCTCCGGACGGCGCGCACCTGATCGACGCCGAGAGCGTCGAATTCGCGATCGAACCGCAGACGCCGATCGGCGTTCCGAAGTTGCTCACCGAGGGCTCGTTCACCGGTCCCGCGGCGACCCGGGCGGCGGTGGATGTGCTGGTCACGCTGCCGCCCGCGCTGTCGGTGCAGGTGGGTGAGGTTGTCGCACGGTCGATTTCGGATGTCTCGCTGAACCTGCGGGATGGTAGGAAGGTAGTGTGGGGCGGCACGGGCGACGGCGAGCGCAAAGCTGCCGTCGTGATGCCGCTGCTGACCCGTGAGGGGACCGTGTTCGACGTGTCGAGTCCGAATCTGGTCACGGTAAAGTGAGCGAAACGTCGGCGCGCCTGCGCCGGGATCGCAGTTGCTGCGAATAGCGTTCCGCAGCAGTCGGATACTTGACATAACGCCAACCCTATGGTTGAGGTTGAGGGTTTTTAGATCGAAGGAAGGCGAGAGCCCATGACGCCCCCGCACAACTACCTTGCCGTGATCAAGGTCGTCGGTATCGGCGGCGGCGGCGTGAACGCCGTCAACCGAATGATCGAACAGGGACTCAAGGGAGTCGAGTTCATCGCGGTCAACACCGACGCCCAAGCCCTGCTCATGAGTGATGCCGACGTCAAACTCGATGTCGGCCGCGAACTCACCCGCGGACTCGGCGCCGGTGCCGATCCCGAGGTGGGCCGCAAGGCCGCCGAAGACCACAAGGACGAGATCGAAGAGGTGCTCAAGGGCGCCGACATGGTCTTCGTGACCGCGGGCGAGGGCGGTGGCACCGGTACCGGTGGCGCACCCGTCGTCGCCAGCATCGCCCGGAAGCTGGGCGCGCTGACCATCGGTGTGGTCACCCGGCCGTTCTCCTTCGAGGGCAAGCGCCGTGGCAACCAGGCCGAGGTCGGCATCAACCTGCTCCGCGAATCCTGCGACACCCTCATCGTCATCCCGAACGACCGGCTGCTGCAGCTCGGCGACGCGGCGGTGAGCCTGATGGACGCGTTCCGTTCGGCGGATGAGGTGCTGCTCAACGGTGTTCAGGGCATCACCGACCTGATCACCACCCCGGGCCTGATCAACGTCGACTTCGCCGACGTGAAATCCGTGATGTCGGGCGCCGGTTCGGCGCTCATGGGCATTGGCTCGGCGCGCGGCGAGGGCCGCTCGGTCAAGGCCGCCGAGACGGCGATCAACTCGCCGCTGCTCGAGGCGTCGATGGACGGCGCGCACGGCGTGCTGCTCTCGATCGCGGGCGGCTCGGATCTGGGCCTGTTCGAGATCAACGAGGCCGCCTCGCTGGTGCAGGAAGCGGCACACATCGAGGCCAACATCATCTTCGGTACCGTCATCGACGATTCGCTGGGCGACGAGGTGCGCGTCACCGTCATCGCCGCGGGCTTCGACGGCGGCGGCCCGGCCCGGCGCAGTTTCGAGAACACCACGCCGACCGCCCGCACCGGCACCAACCCGATCGGCTCCGGCCGGGCGGGGGAGATCGGGCAGAGCAGGCCCACCGAGGCGCCGGTGCGGCCCACCGAGCCCGCGACCGCCGGGGTCTCCGGGGGCCGGGCGGCCGCGCCGAACTACCGCGACACCGAGCGGTACCGCGAGTCCGAGCGTCAGCGGGTCACCGAGGCCGCAATGAACCGGGTCAACAACCCCGATCAGCGCGACGACGGTGACGATGACGACGACATCGAGGTGCCGATCTTCATGCGCCGGTAGTCGTCCCCGGAACACCGGAAGGGCCCGAACTCCCTGGAGTTCGGGCCCTTCCGCGTGTGCGGGTGGCTCAGGCGACCGGGCCCATGCAGTAGGTGATCTTCGGCTCGTTGACCACCAGGAACTGGTCGGCCTCCGCGGTGCACAGGTTCTCGTCGACCTGGCCGTCGACGCGGGTGATCACCTTGAAGTCGGCGTCGGCGGCGGTGCACGGCACGTACTTGTAGCCGGTCATCATGCCCTCGTTGTAACAGTTGCCCTCCTTGAAGTTCGGGGCCAGGCACAGGAAGGCGAGGGTGCCCCCGCTGCCGTAGGTCTCCTCGTAGGAGGTGTAGTCCTCGTGGCACTCGACCTTCTGATCGTGGACCTGCACCACCTGGTAGACCGCGTTCTCGGCCGAGCAGGCCACCGGCTCGGTCTCGGAATCGACCACCGACGCCGAGATGACGTTGATGCAGTCACCGACCTTCGCGCGGGCGGTGTCGGACTTGCCCGCGTCCTTGGCCACCTCGGTGACCTTGTCCACCGCGGAGCAGCCCGCGGCACCGAGTGCCGTGACCGCGAGCAGTGCGAGCGCGAACCGCGAAACCATTCCCTTGCCGGTGAACGTCATGCGAACCTTCTTTCTGGAATACCTCACCGCGCCTCGGCGGCGAGCGGCCCCGATCACCCAACCGCACCCCCGGCGAGCGAGCATCCGGGAAACCACGGGATTATCCGACCTATGGTCCGGGTTAGGCTCTGTGCGCCGGGACAGCGGCGCGGCGGACGGAGGGCCATGATCGAGCGCGCTTTCGTGGGCCGCACCGCCGAACTCGCCGCCCTCACCACCACCTTCACCACCCCCGACGCCCCCTGGCTACTGCTGGTCGAGGGCCCCGCCGGAATCGGCAAGTCCCGCTTGATCGCCCACTTCGCGCACACCGCGCCGTGCCGCGTCATCGTGGTGACCGGCGCCGAAGACGCCCGCACCCAACCCCGCTACCTGGCCGACGACATCACCGACCAGCTCACCACCGCCGACCCCACCTTCGCGGCCGCAGAAGCCGCCGCCGACGCGGCCGCGAGGGTCTCCGCACCTGAGGAACCGCCCACCGACCCCGCGCGGTCGACGGTGCGCGATGCCGATGGCCGCGTTTCCGTCGTCGCCGTGATCGGGCGGACGGATGCCGACCCCGGGCGGTGGTTGCGGAGCGCGTTGGGCGAGGTCGAGACCTTGCTCGTCGTCGATGACGTGCAGTGGGCGGATTCGGAATCGGTGCGGGTGCTGGCGGATCTGATCCGGAAGCGGCCCGCGGGGTTGCGGGTGCTGCTCGGATGCCGGAGCGGGAGCTGTCCGGCGGCGATCTCCCGGTTGTGGGGGGCGCCGCGGGTGCGGGCGGTGCGGGTGCTCGTGCCGCCGTTCACGCAAGCCGATGTGGCGGGGCTGCTGCCGGAACAGGACGCGCGCAGGCGGGAACGGCTGCTGATCGCCTCGCGCGGCAATCCGCTGTACCTGTCGCTGCTGGCCGGTCTGTCCGAGCGGGCGCTGGAACGCGCGCTGAGCGGGGCGGATCCGGATCCGTCCGCGGACGACTACGCGGCGCTGGACCGGACGATCCGCGCCGAACTGGCCGAGCTGCCCGCCGTCGAACGGCTGGTCGCCCAGGCGGTCGCCGTCTGCGGTGTCCCGCCCGATCTCGAACTGGTGTGCGCGACCGCCGATCTGGGCACCGAGGTGGTGGTCGCGGGTCTCGACGGGCTGGTCACCCGGGGCGTGGCCGGGGTGAGCGACGGCGCCGTGGCCTTCACCCACCCGCTGGTCCGCACCGCCGCCTACCGGCTGGCCCCACCCGGCTGGCGGGCCATGGCCCACCGTCGCGCCGCCCTCACCCTGCGGGCGCGCGACGCCCCGATGCCCGCGCGCGCCCGCCATCTCGAACACGCCCTGCTCGGTGCCGACGAGCTCGCGGGTGCCGAACTACGTCTGGCCGCCGGCCAGGTCCTGGCCGACGCCCCCGAAGCGAGCGCGCGCTGGCTCGCCACCGCCCGGCGCCTCGCGCCCGCCGCCACCGATCCACTGGCCGACGCACTGGCCCTGGGCCGCGCGCTGCTGTTGTCCGGTGCCGCCGCGCGAGCGGGGGAGGAGCTCGCGCCGGTCGCCGAAACGACAGGCCCGCACCAGCTAGAGGCCCTGCTGCTGTCCGCCCGGTGCGCCCGCATGCTGGGCCGCGTCGACCAGGCCCGCGCACTACTCGGAACCGCCGCGTCGCTACCCCGCCGCCCCGGCGACGGCCCCGTCCAGCTCGAACTCGCCATCCTCGAAATGCAGGACCACCAGGACACGGAGGCCCGCACCCGCCTGGCCACCCTGTTCACCGCCCCCGCCCACACGGATCCCGCCGTCGCCGTCCCCGCCCACGCGGATCCCGCCGTCGCCGCCCCCGCCCACGCGGATCCGGCCGTCGCCGATCCGGCTGTCGTTGCGTCGGCCGTGAGTGCGGACCCGGCTGTTGTTTCTACGGCGAGCGTGGATCTGGCTGTCGTTGCGTCGGCCGTGAGTGCGGATCCGGTCGTTGTTTCTACGGCGAGCGTGGATCCGGCCCTCGTTCCCGCGACCGTGAGTGCGGATCGGGCCGTTGTCGCCGCGGTAACCGCGCTGCGCTGTCTGAGCCTGCTCGCCGATGCCCGCTTCGCCGAGGCCGGTCCCCACTACGACGGCTGTGCCGTGGCCTTCGCGGCTCTCGACGACGCGGGGCTGCGCGAGATCGTCCATGCCGTCCCCGCATTCGGCTGGTGCGCGTACTTCCTCGACCGCGACCAGGACGGCCTGCGCCTGCTCGACCGCGCCATCGCCGTGAGCCGCCGCTTCGGCCGCAGCTACGCCCTCGCCGAACTGCATACCGTGCGCGCCTACTCGCTGGCCAAACTCGGCCGCCTCACCGAATCCCTCGCCGCGGCCGACGACGCCACCGAATCCGCGACCACCTTCCACTACCCCGATCTGCTCGCCTTCGCGGGCGCCGTCAAACTCCGCACCCTCCAGCTCACCGCCCCCACCGACCTCACCACCGCCCACTGGCATACCGTCGCCGCCCTGCCCCGCCCCGCCGTCCGCTGGTGGCGCCGCGTCGTCGACAACATCCTCACCGACACCGCCCGCACCCTCGGCCTCCCCACCCCGCCGCCCCCCACCCCCGACCCCCACCCAGGCCCCCTCCAACCCACCCTCCTGGCCCGCGCCGCCCACACCGCCCTGTCCACCGGCGACCTCCCCACCGCCGCCGCCCTGATCACCCGAGCCGAACGAGCAGCAGGCATCCCACCGATCCCCGCCACCCACCCCGGACACTCCTTCCCGACGTCCGACGCGATCTCCATCGAGGCCGCGCCCGACAGCGCACATGGTGACGCGCGCGGCGGCCCAGCGGGTGATGCGCAGAACAGCGACGTCGGTGCCGCGCCCGGTAGTGAGGTCGGTGTCGCGCGCGGGAGCGAGGTCGGTGTGGCGCATGGCAGCGAGGTCGCCGACGCGCGTGGCGGCCTGGTCGGTGTCCCGTCGGGTAGCGAGGTCGGTGTCGCGCACGGGAGCGACGCCGGTGTCGCGCACGGCGGCCCGGTCGAGGCCGCGCCCGGGAGTCAGGTCGGGGCGGCGCTGCTGGCGCGGGCGGAGTACGAGGCCGCGGTCGGCGCGTGGGATTCGGCGGCCGCGGCGGCGACGGCGGCTGCCAGGGCGTTCGGCGCGGCGGGCATGGTCGTCCATGCCGCCCAGGCCGAACTCGTGGGCGGGATCAGCGCTGGGCGCCGGGGTGATTTCGGCGCGGCGACCGGCCGGTTCGCCGCCGCACGCGCGGTGTTCGCCGAGGCCGGAGCGCAGCGGCTGCTCGCCGAGACGATCACCGCCCAGCGCAGTCTGGCCGGACGGCAAAGACCCGGTACCGCCACCCTCACCCGTCGCGAACGCGAGGTCGCCGAGCTGGCCGCGCACGGTCACTCCAACAAGGACATCGCCGCCCATCTGTACCTGAGCCCGCGCACCGTCGAGGACCACCTCGGCCGCGTCCTGCGCAAACTCGGCCTCACCGGCCGCGCGGGCATCGCCCGCAAGCTCGCCGAACTCGACACACCGACCCCCATCGCCTGACCGCGGCCCCGGCCCAACCCTGGCCCAGTCTTGGCTCCGGCCTCAGCCCAGGCCCCGGCCCAACCACATTGTCTGCCCGAATGGGTCACCGGGGTCGTGTCGGTAGGTGGATCGGCGAAGCGGCGCCCGGCCTCGGTCGGCGGCCCACGCGGTGCGGGGCGACCGACCTCACCGGGCACCCCTACCCCCACCCGCACTACCCTCGACCGCATGACTTCCGCGCCTCCCACCGTGACCGTGCGCCGGGTGACCACCACCCGCGCCGGTGGCTTCTCCGTCGCCCCGTACGACTCGTTCAACCTGGGCGATCACGTCGGGGACGATCCGGAAGCCGTGCGCCGCAACCGGGTTCGCCTGGCCGAGGGCATCGGGCTCACCCCGGACCGGCTGGTGTGGATGGAGCAGGTGCACGGCCGCGCGGTGGAGATCGTCGACGGGCCGCGCGCCGAGCCGGTGCCGGTGACCGACGCGCTGGTCACCACCGTGCCGAACCTCGCGCTGGTGGTGCTCAGCGCCGACTGCGTGCCGATCCTGCTCTCCGACGACGAGGCGGGTGTGATCGCCGCCGTGCACGCGGGCCGGGTCGGCGCCCGCATCGGCATCGTGCCCCGGGTCCTGGACGCCATGGTCTCGGTGGGTGCCCGGGTCGAGCGGATCGGCGCCTTCCTCGGCCCGGCCGCCTCCGGCCGTCAGTACGAGGTGCCCGCCGCCATGCGCGCCGACGTCGAGGCCCACCTGCCGGGCAGCGCCACCACCACGGTCCGCAAGACTCCCGGCCTCGACCTGCGCGCGGGCATCCGCCGCCAGCTCACCGAGGCGGGCGTGGGCGGGGTGGCCGTCGACCCGCGCTGCACCATCGAGGACAAGACCCTGTTCAGCCACCGCCGCGGCGCCCCGACCGGCCGCATCGCCGGGGTGATCTGGATGGACCCGACGGCATGAGCGGTCAGCGACCGGAGGCGGACGCGCCGCGTGACCACGGCCGCCCGAGCACGCCGAACGGACTCGGCACGAGCGCGCCCGACCCGGCCCGGGTCGCCGAACTCTCGACCGCCCTGAACGGCCTGCTCACCCGGATCGACACCGCCGTCGCCGCCGCGGGCCGACCGGCCGGTTCGGTCCGCCTGCTCCCGGTGACGAAGTTCTTCCCGGCCGCCGACGTCGACATCCTCTACCACCTCGGCCGCCGCGAGTTCGGCGAGTCCCGCGAGCAGGAGGCCTCGGCCAAGGTCGACGCCCTGGCCTACGACGACGCCGAATGGCACATGATCGGCCGCTTGCAACGCAACAAGGCCCGCGCGGTCGCCCGCTGGGCGCACACCGTGCACTCGGTCGACAGCGAACGTCTGGCTAACGCGCTGGACCGGGCCGCGCAGGACGCGCTCGCCGCGGGCGAACGCGCAGAACCCCTGCGTGTGCTGCTACAGGTGAGCCTGGACGACGACCCCGGGCGCGGGGGTGTCGCGCCTGCCGATCTGCCCGCCCTCGCGGACCTGGTCGCGAAGGCGCCCGGCCTGCATCTGGCCGGTCTGATGGCGATTCCGCCCCTTGACGCGAACACTCATGCCTCCTTTGCGAAGCTTGCGACTTTGCACACTTCGCTGCTCGTCCAACACGCCGACGCCACCGAACTTTCTGCAGGTATGTCGGGTGATTTGGAGAAAGCGGTCGAACACGGTTCGACGTGTGTGCGTGTCGGTACCGCCTTGATGGGCGCCCGACCGATAACCTCGGCGTAGCAAAGAAACCTCATCAGTCACATTCGACACATACGATTGGGCCGACGAGGCGCTGAGCAAGAACTTCAACACCCGGCCGCCACCGGGGCCGAAGGAAGGTCGACCAGATGAGCACGCTGCACAAGTTCAAGGCGTACTTCGGCATGGTTCCGCTCGACGAGTACGAAGACGATTACGTCGACGATCACGCCCCCCGCGGCGCCGAGGAGCGCGCGGGCCGTCCCCGGCCGCGCGGCTACGACCGCTACGCCGAAGACCGGTACGTCCCCGACCGTTTCGAGGACGAGGCCGACGACTACCCGCAGCCGGCCTACAAGTCGGCCTACCAGGCGCGTCGCGACGATTATGTCGCCGACACCTACGCCGACGATCGCTACGACACGCCACGGCGCCCGACCAGGATCGATACGGCCCCGTCGTCGGGCCGCTCGTTCCGGGCCGGCGGTGTCGCACCCGGTATGCGCGGCTCCACTCGTGGTGCGCTCGCGGTCGATCCCGACGCCGAGGAGCGCAGGTTGGAGGAGCGCATGCGCCCCGAGCCTGCGCCCGCGCGGCGGCCTGGGATCTTCGAGGACGGAGGTCCCTTGTCCAAGATCACCACGCTGCGCCCGCGCGATTACAGCGAGGCCAGGATCATCGGTGAGCGATTCCGCGAGGGCAACCCGGTCATCATGGACCTGGTCGACCTGAGCAACGCCGATGCCAAACGGCTGGTCGATTTCGCCGCCGGACTCGCTTTCGCGTTGCGCGGGTCCTTCGACAAGGTGGCGACGAAGGTGTTCCTGCTCTCACCGGCCGATGTCGACGTATCGGCGGAAGAGCGGCGCCGGATCGCCGAAAACGGCTTCTACAACCAGAAATAGGGACGGTCTCCGTCACCGGCTGATGGCCGCCCGCGCCCCGCGCGGCGCGGCCATTTTGCACAGTGCCGTTTTTGCGGCAGAGTGAAGACGTGGCCCTGTTCGCGGTTCTGTACCTCGTGCTTTTCGTCTTCTGGCTGTTGTTGATCAGCCGGGTGATCGTCGAGTTCATTCGCAGTTTCGCGCGTGACTGGCGCCCGACCGGTGTGGTGGTGATCCTCCTGGAGGTCATCTTCACGGTGACCGATCCTCCGGTGAAACTCCTGAGGCGGTTGATACCTCCTGTGAATCTCGGGGGTATCCGGCTCGATCTGTCGATTATGGTCTTGCTCTTCCTGGTGTTCATCCTGATGTCCATCGTGGGTAGGCTCGGGCAGCCCGTGACCTCCGTGTGACATACTGAATCGAGAAGACCGCTTGCTAGTTCTCCAAAAGACGCGTGAAGGGATCCTTCGATGCCGCTGACTCCCGCCGATGTGCATAACGTCGCGTTCAGCAAACCGCCGATCGGTAAGCGCGGCTACAACGAGGACG
The DNA here is from genome assembly GCF_037034205.1 of Nocardia sp. SSK8. Taxonomy (NCBI): domain Bacteria; kingdom Bacillati; phylum Actinomycetota; class Actinomycetes; order Mycobacteriales; family Nocardiaceae; genus Nocardia; species Nocardia sp. SSK8. Next base: position 57,170 of record NZ_JBAGKD010000010.1, on the reverse strand, counting down.
AGGTCGATGCCTTCCTGGATCTCGTCGAGCAGGAGCTCTCGCGCCTGATCGAGGAGAACGCGGACCTGCGTCAGCGGGTCGCCGAACTCGACACCGAGCTGGCCGACGCGAAGAAGAATCGTGGTCCGGCCCCGGTCGCCGCCGTGAAGGCCCCGGTCCAGCAGGCGCCGCCGCCCGCGCCGGAACCGATTCCGGCCCCCGCGCCCGCCCCGCCGCCCGCGCCCATGCCGGTCGCCGCGCCCGCCGCCGCGGGCCCCGACGCGAACATGCAGGCCGCTAAGGTGCTCACCCTGGCGCAGGAGATGGCCGACCGCCTCACCACCGACGCCAAGACCGAGGCCGAGGGACTGCTCTCGAACGCGCGGGCAAACTCGGAGCGACTGGTCGGTGACGCCCGCACCCGCTCGGAGGCGATGATCTCCGACGCGCGCCAGAAGTCCGACGCGATGCTGGCCGACGCGCAGAACCGCTCGGACACCCAGATCCGCCAGGCCAAGGACAAGGCCGAGGCGCTCACCGCCGACGCCGAGCGTCAGCACGCCGAGATCATGGCCACCATCACCCAGCAGCGCACGGTGCTGGAGAGCCGCATCGAGCAGCTCAAGACCTTCGAGCGCGAGTACCGCGTGCGCCTGAAGTCCTACCTGGAATCGCAGCTGGAGGAGCTGGAGAACCGTGGTTCGGCCGTCCCGGTCGACGGTGGCGAATTCGCCGGCGAAACCAACGGTTCGGCCAACACTCTCGCTCCGGCCTCCTTCGCCAAGGGCGCCAAGTAAACTGGACCCGGGTCGCGCGGCAGCACACGCCGCGTGATCCGGGAACGCCCAGTTATCGTCGGGCTGCTCGGTTGGCTTGGGAGTCAGCATGCTCGTCTTGACGCTTGTCCTCGCGGCGATCGGTTTCGGTCTGCTCGTCGCCGCGCTCGCCACCGGGTCGGTGCTGTGGGCGTGGGGATGCATCCTGATCTGTCTCGTCGGCGCCGCCACCCTGCTGGTGAGCGCGCTGGCCACCCGAAAACCCGAGAGCGAGCCCGTGCCGCCCGGTCGCCACGCCCGGCGGGACTGACCAGGGCGCGGAATAAACCGCTGGACGGGCCTGGTTAGAATCGAATCACCACACGGCGCTGATCCGGCCATCACCGGGGAGTCTTCGGAAGAACGGCGTTCGCGCTCAGTAGAACCGAACGGGAGAGCCCGGCACAGCTCGCAACGAGAGGCGCGTTCCCCCGTGGAGCGCGCAAGCGGGGTGGTACCGCGGTCTCGGCGCACCGGCGCCGACATCGTCCCCGTGCCCACGCACGCGCCGACGGCGCGACGGCACGAGGAGTACTTCCGCGATGGCGGACGAGACAACCACCGGCGGCGCGTACCCCCGGGTCGATTTCGGCGCGAAGTCCGGTGCGACATTCCCGGAACTCGAACAGCAGGTTCTCGCCTACTGGGCCGACGACGACACCTTCCAGGCCAGCCTGGCCAACCGCGCAGACGCCGACGAATTCGTCTTCTACGACGGCCCCCCCTTCGCCAACGGCCTGCCGCACTACGGCCACCTGCTCACCGGCTACGTCAAGGACCTGATCCCGCGCTTCCAGACCATGCGCGGCAAGCTGGTCGACCGCCGCTTCGGCTGGGACACCCACGGCCTGCCCGCCGAGATCGAGGCCGAGAAGCAGCTCGGCATCACCGACAAGTCGCAGATCGACGCGATGGGGCTGGCCGAGTTCAACGCCGCCTGTAAGGCCTCGGTGCTGCGCTACACCGGCGAGTGGCGCGACTACGTCACCCGCCAGGCGCGCTGGGTGGACTTCGACAACGACTACAAGACCCTCGACCTGGACTTCATGGAGTCGGTCATGTGGGCCTTCAAGACGCTCTACGACAAGGGCCTGGTCTACCAGGGCTTCCGGGTGCTGCCCTACAGCTGGTACGAGCAGACGCCGCTGTCGAACCAGGAGGCGCGCCTCGACGACGCCTACCGCATGCGCCAGGACCCGGCCGTCACCGTGGACATGCTGCTCGGCGTGGACGCCGACCACCCGCTCGCGGCCCTCGACGGCGCCAACGCGCTGATCTGGACCACCACGCCGTGGACGCTGCCGTCCAACCTGGCGATCGCGGTGCACCCCGACGTGCGCTATGTGCACCTGCGCGGCGCCGACGGCAAGCGCTATGTGCTCGCCGCCGAGCGGGTCTCGCACTACGCCCGCGAGTTCGGCGAGGAACCGGAGGTGCTCGGCGAGTACGACGGCGCCGCGCTGGCCGGGCTGTCCTACCGTCCGCCGTTCGACTTCTTCCTCGGCCACCCGAACGCGCACCGCGTGCTCACCGCCGACTACGTCACCACCGATTCCGGCACCGGCATCGTCCACCTCGCCCCGGCCTTCGGTGAAGAGGACATGGATGTCGCCACGGCCAACGGCATCGAGATCGTGCAGCCGCTGGACCCGGCGGGCAAGTTCACCTCGATGGTGCCGCCGTACGAGGGCCTGATGGTCTTCGACGCCAACCCGGTGATCATCAAGGATCTCAAGGCCGCCGGAAAGCTGTTGCGGCACGAGACGATCGAGCACTCCTACCCGCACAGCTGGCGCTCGGGCCAGCCGCTGATCTACATGGCGGTGCCGTCCTGGTTCGTCGCGGTGACCACGTTCCGCGACCGGATGGTCGAGCTCAACAAGCAGATCACCTGGGAGCCCGAGCACATCCGCGACGGCCAGTTCGGCAAGTGGCTGGAGAACGCGCGCGACTGGAACATCAGCCGCAACCGCTACTGGGGCGCGCCGATCCCGGTGTGGGTGTCCGACGATCCCGCGTACCCGCGCGTGGACGTCTACGGCTCGCTCGACCAGCTCGAGCAGGACTTCGGCGTGCGCCCGACCGACCTGCACCGGCCGGTCATCGACGACCTGGTGCGCCCGAACCCGGACGACCCCACCGGCAAGTCCATGATGCGCCGCGTGCCGGAGGTGCTGGACTGCTGGTTCGAGTCCGGGTCGATGCCCTATGCCCAGGTGCACTACCCGTTCGAGAACAAGGAATGGTTCGAGGGCACCGCGGACGCGGCTCCGCACAGCCCCGGCGATTTCATCGTCGAGTACAACGGCCAGACCCGCGGCTGGTTCTACAACCTGCACGTGCTGTCCACCGCGCTGTTCGACCGGCCCGCGTTCAAGTCGGTGATCGCGCACGGCATCGTGCTCGGTGACGACGGCCTGAAGATGAGCAAGTCCAAGGGCAACTACCCCGACGTCAACCAGGTCTTCGACCGCGACGGCTCCGATGCCATGCGGTGGTTCCTGATGGCCTCGCCGGTGCTGCGCGGCGGCAACCTCATCGTCACCGAGCGCGGCATCCGCGAGGGGGTCAGCCACGCGCTGCGCCCGCTGTGGAACGCGTGGACCTTCCTGCAGCTCTACGCCTCCAAGCCCGGCGTGTGGCGCACGGACTCGCCGAATGTGCTCGATCGCTACATCCTGGCCAAGCTCGCGGTGACCCGCGATGTGATGACCGAGGCGCTCGAGTCCTACGACATCGCCGGTGCCGCCGAGGAACTGCGGGCTTTCGCCGACGCGCTCACCAATTGGTATGTGCGCCGGTCGCGTTCGCGGTTCTGGTCCGAGGACCGCGACGCGGTGGACACGCTGCACACGGTGCTCGAGGTGGTCACCCGGCTGGCGGCGCCGCTGCTGCCGCTGATCAGCGAGGTGATCTGGCGTGGGCTCACCGGCGAGCGCTCGGTGCACCTGGCCGACTGGCCCGCCGAGGGGGAGCTGCCGCACGACGCCGAGCTGGTCGACTCGATGGACGAGGTGCGCACGGTCTGCTCGACGGTGCTGAGCCTGCGCAAGGCCAAGAACCTGCGGGTGCGGCTGCCGCTGGCCGAGACCACCATCGCGGCCTCCGACGCGGCCCGGCTGGCGCCGTTCGCCGAGCTGATCGCCGACGAGGTGAACGTCAAGAAGGTCGACCTGACCACCGATGTGGACGCGCACGGCCGCTTCGAACTGGTCGTCAACGCGCGCGCCGCGGGTCCGCGCCTGGGCAAGCAGGTGCAGACGGTGATCAAGGCGGTCAAGGCCGGGGAGTGGACCGAGTCCGCCGACGGTGTGGTCAGCGCGGCCGGGATCACCCTGCTGCCCGAGGAGTACACCCAGCGCCTGGTCGCGGCCGAGCCCGAGTCCACCGCCGCCCTGCCCGGCAATGCCGGTCTGGTGGTGCTGAACTCGGCGGTCACCGAGGAGCTGGAGGCCGAGGGCTGGGCCCGCGACCTCATCCGCGATCTGCAGGAGACCCGCAAGGCCCGCGGCCTCGAGGTCTCCGACCGGATCTCGGTGCTGCTCGAGGTCCCGGCCGAGCGCCTGGCCTGGGCGCAGACGCATCGCGACCTGATCGCGGGCGAGATCCTGGCCACCAGCCTGGAGTTCGGCACCGCGAGCGGCGCGGCGGCCGAGCTGATCGGCGGCGTCCGCGCCGACGTCACCAAGGCCTGACCGCTCGGGTCGAGCGCCCCCACGTCGTGCGCGGCGTGGGGGCGCTGTCGTTTCCGCCGCGGCTCGCGGGCGGTGCTGGGAGTTTGCTGATGTAGCTGACAGCGGCGAGTTCATCGCGCAGAATCGTCAGCGTTACTGCTGATGCGCATGGAACCCGCTGAGGCGGCAGTGACTGTTCGTGACGATTGTCCTGTGAAAACGGTGCCGCGCCGAGGGTAGCGACACGCTCGGCGCGACACCGGTACATGTGGGTGGCTCACCCGATGCGCCAGGCGATGCCCCCCGGTAACCGGAAGGGCTCCCTGTGCGACGAAAAGTCCTGCGACGGTTGGCTTTCGGCTTCGTGGCCACCCTCGTCACCACCCTCGTCCTCGCCGGGCCCGCCTGGTCGCAGACCGGCAGTTCCTCGGGTTCGGGCGAATCCGGCTCCTCCACCGGCAGCTCCAGCGGGTCGGGCATGATCCCGTTCCCCAGCGCCACCGGGATCGGCGCGCTCACCGCCGCCGCCACCCAGATCGGCAAGCCCTACGAGTGGGGTGCCATGGGCCCGCACTCCTGGGACTGCTCGGCGCTGGTGCAGTGGGCCTTCCGCCAGGTCGGCGTCATCCTGCCGCGCACCACCTGGGAGCAGGCGAAGGTGGGCCTGCCGGTGACCTACGGCGGGCTGGCACCCGGTGACGTCGTCATCCTCAACGGCGACGGCTCGCACGTCGGCATCTACGCGGGGATGGGCCAGATCCTCGACGCCCACGATTGGGGCGTCCCGGTCGGCCTGCATCCCCTGCGCGAATTCGACATCTTCGCCATCAGGCGTTTCTAATCCACCAGCTGGCGCAGCAGCGGCCCGTACTCGGGATGGGCCAGCGCCGAGGCGAACTGGGCGACCAGGTAGTCGGCCGGGTTGCCGGTGTCGTACCAGCGGCCCTGGATCACCTGGCCGTACACCGCGTGGTTGGCGGCGTAGTTGTTGATCGCGTCGGTGAGGTAGACCTCGCCGGTCTGGTGGGTGTACCAGTCGTCGGTCTGCTTCTGCAGCTCCTCGATGATGCCCGGGGTCACCACATAGCCGCCGATCGCGGCGAACGCCGAGGGGGCGTCCTCCGGCTTGGGCTTCTCCATCAGGCCGGAGATGCGCAGCAGCCCGTCGTCGAGGTCCTCGCGGACCACCGGCACCCCGTAGCGCTGCGATTCGCCCGGTTCCATCGGCAGCAGCGCGAGCACCGGGCAGCCGGTGGACTCGTAGGCGGTGATGAGCTGCTGGGCGCGCGGCACCTCGGCGACGAACACGTCGTCGGGCCACAGCACCAGCATCGGCTCGTCGCCGAGGTGGCGGGCGGCATTGAGCACCGGGGTGCCGTTGCCGTACGGGCCGTGCTGGTCCAGATAGGTGATGTGCCCGGCGCGGGAGAGCTCGCCGACCTCCTCCACCGCGTCGGCGAAGGCGGCCTTGCCGTCGGCGCGCAGCTGCGCGACCAGCGCCGGGTTCGGCCGGAAGTGGTCCTGGATCAGCGACTTGCCGCCGCTGACCACGATGGTGATGTCGGTGATGCCCGAGGAGACCAGCTCGCGGACGGTGTGCTCGATGACCGGCTTGTCGCCGACCGGCAGCATCTCCTTGGGCGTCGCCTTGGTCAGCGGAAGCAGCCGGGAGCCGATTCCCGCCGCCGGAATGACAGCCTTGCGGATCTTCATCCCCCGATCATCACACACCCGCCTGTGTCCTGGCTGTGGCATCGCTGTCAACCGGACTGGAGTACCTTGTCGGTCCCGCCGCGTAGATTGCGGCTGGTGAGCAGCGCAGCCAGATCCGATGCCGGGGTCACCGGCCGACGCTGGGTGCTGCACATCGACATGGACGCCTTCTTCGCCTCGGCCGAGCAGCTCACCCGGCCCACCCTGCGCGGCAGACCGGTGCTGGTCGGTGGCGCCGGTCAGCGCGGAGTCGTGGCCGGGGCCAGCTACGAGGCGCGCGGGTACGGCGCCCGCTCGGCCATGCCCATGCATCAGGCGCGGCGGCTCGTCGGGGTCTCGGCGGTGGTCATCCCGCCGCGCGGGGCGGTGTACTCGGTGCTGAGCGGGCAGGTGTTCGACACGCTGCGCGGACGGATCCCGGTACTGGAGACGCTGTCGTTCGACGAGGCCTTCGGCGAACCCGCCGAACTGGCCGGGGCCACCGTGGCCGAGGTCGAGCGGTACTGCGCGGAGCTGCGGGCGCTGGTGCGCGAGCGCACCGGGCTCACCGCCTCGATCGGCGCGGGCACCGGCAAGCAGCTCGCCAAGATCGGCTCCGGCCTGGCCAAACCGGATGGGATGCGGGTCATCTCGCCCGCCGAACAGAGCGCGCTGTTGGCCGCGCTGCCGGTGCGCAAGCTGTGGGGGATCGGCCCGGTCGCCGAGAGCAGACTGCGGGGGCTGGGGATCGAGACCGTCGGCGCGTTCGCGGCGCTGCCGGAATCGGAAGCGGCCTCGATCCTGGGCGGCAGCGTCGGGGCGGCGCTGCACCGCCTGGCCAGGGGCGTCGACGACCGGCCGGTGGCCGAACGCGCCGAGGCCAAGCAGATCAGCGCCGAGAACACCTACGAGCGCGACATCGTCACCCTGCCCGAGCTGCGCGTCGCCGTCACCGCGATGGCCGCCGCCGCGCACCGCAGGCTCGCGCGCGACGGCCGGGCCGCGCGCACGGTGGTGCTCAAGCTCAAGAAGTCCGATATGGGCATCGTGACCAGGTCGTTCACCCTGCCCTACGCCACCGCCGACCTGGCCACGCTCACCGCGGCCGCGCAGCGCTCGGCCATCGATCCCACCGAGCTGGGCCCGATTCGGCTGGTCGGGGTCGGCTACGGCGGCCTATCGCTGGTGCGCCAGGAATCGCTGTTCCCCGAGCTCGATCAGGCGGTGCCCGAGGATCCCGGCGTCGTGGCCGAGCCGCCCCCGCCCGCCCCGGAACCGGACGAACCGCGGAATCCGCCCGCCGGGCAGTGGTTTCCGGGCATGGATGTGCGGCACCCGGAATTCGGGCACGGGTGGGTGCAGGGCGCGGGCTACGGCGTGGTGACGGTACGGTTCGAGACGAGCTCGACAGGTCCGGGCCCCGCGCGGACCTTTCCAGCCGACGACACCGGGCTGTCCCGGGCGGATCCGCTCGACAGCCTCGCCTGAGGAGTAGCCTCGGCTACCGCGATGGAATCTCTGCCACCTCGAACGCAAAGGACGAGAAGTTGAAGCTTCGTACGACCGGACGTGTCGCGATCGCCGGCCTCGCGGTGGTCGCCGCACTGGGGCTGAGCGCGTGCAGCGACGACAAGGGTGACAAGCCCGCCGCCAAGACCACCACCAGCGTCACCACCACCGTGTCCGCGGCGGCCGACCTGCCGCCGGTGCCGACCGTCGAGCAGCTCAACGAGCAGCTCACCACGGCGCTGGACCCGTCGGTACCCAACGAGGAGAAGCTGGACTTCGTCCAGGGCGGCTCCGCCGACCCCGAACTGCCCAACCGCCTCGCGGAGGCCGCGCAGGCCGCCGGGGTGCAGGTCCAGGTCACCGACGTGACCTCCTTCGGCGACAGCGTCAACGCCAAGGCCGACTTCACCGTCAACGGCCAGACCAATGTGGTCGACGTGCCGTTCGTCGCCGAGGACGGCAAGTGGAAGGTCCAGAAGTCCTGGGCCTGCCAGATGCTGACCAACCTCGGCCAGCAGTCCGTCGCCTGCCCGTAAATTTGGAGCGCTGGCGCGCTCGAGTTCGCGGCCCTAGGGGCCGCCGGTCAGGCACCGCTGCTTGCTCCTTCGTCGCCTACGCAGCGGCACCTGACCGGCGACCCGCCGCGAACCGCCGCTGCGCGGCGGCCCCTCCTCGAGGTCGGGGCGTGCGGGGCCGGTAGTGCGGTCATGGCGGTTTGCCTCGGCTGGGGCGGCGGTTCTCGGCCGGGGTTGCGGTTCTGGCTGGGGCGGTGGTTCTGGTTGGACCGGTGGGGCTCGGCCGGAGGGGGGTGGGGTTGGGGGCGCGGCTACTATCGGGCCCCGTGGTAGAGACGATCGTGCGGCAGGGGCATCCGCCCAGGGATGCTTCGGCGGCGGGTGACGGGGGCGCGCGCGGGGGATGGGCGCGGACCGTCGCGATCGTCGCGGGACTGATCGCCGTGCTGGCCGCGGTGGCGATTCCGTTTCTGCCGGTGCGGGTCGACGCGGCGACAGTGTCGTGGCCGCAGCAGGGGTCGGTGGCCGGGGTGGAGGCGCCGCTGGTCGCGTACGCGCCCGCTGCGCTGTCGGCGACGGTGCCGTGTAGCGCGTTGAGTTCACTGGCCGCCGAAGGTGGCGTCGCGGTGTCCACCGTGCCGCGGCAGTCGGGGGACATGGAGCGCTACGGGTTCGTGGTTAAGGTGGTCGCCGACACCGCCGAGCGGCCGGGCCGGGTGGACGTGGTCTCGCGCTCGACGCTGCTGTGGACCGCGCCGCTGGCCGAGACCATCGACCGGTCCTGCGCGCTCACCGTCGCGCTCACCCCGGACGAATCCGTGGTCACCACCACCGGTTTCGCCGCGGCGGGCGCCACCGTGGCGGGGGATCGGCGCCCGCAGGTCGTCGGCGTGTTCAGCGAGCTGACCGGTGCCGCGCCCGCGGAGCTGGCGGTGCGCGTCGATGTCGACGCCCGCTACACCACCTCACCCACCTGGCCCAAGCTGGCCGTGATCGTGCTCTGCCTGCTGGCGACCGCGCTGTCGCTCTACGCGCTGCACCGCCTCGACGCCCTCGACGGCCGCGCGCCCCGGCGCTTCCTGCCGCAGCGCTGGTGGCGGTTGCGCCCGGCCGACTGGCTGGTGTTCGCGGTCTTGGTCGTCTGGCATTTCATCGGCGCCAACACCTCCGACGACGGCTACATCCTCGGCATGGCCAGGGGCGCGCGCAGTTCGGGCAACATGTCCAACTACTACCGCTGGTTCAGCGTCGACGAGGGCCCCTTCTACACGCCCTACACCGACATCATCGGCTGGATCACCCATCTCTCGGCGGTCAGCCCGCTGGTGCGGCTGCCCGCGCTCGGTGCGGGCATCCTCACCTGGTGGCTGATCAGCCGCGAGGTGCTACCCCGCCTCGGGGTGGCGATGCGGCACCGCAAGGTGGTCACCTGGACCGCGGCGCTGGTGTTCCTGGCCTTCTGGCTGCCCTACAACAACGGCCTGCGCGCGGAATTCGTGGTCGCGCTGGGTGTGCTGGTCACCTGGGTGTCGGTCGAGCGGGCCATCGCGACCCGCCGGGTGCTGCCGTTCGCGGTCGCGGTGATCGTGGCCGCCTTCACCCTCACCGGCGCGCCCTCGGGCCTGATCTGCCTGGGTGCGCTCGTCGCCGGTGCCCGGGTGGTGACCGCCGTGATCGTGCGCCGCGCCAAGACCGTCGGCTATCTCGCCCAGCTGCTGCCGGTCCTGGCCGCGGGCACCGTGGTGCTCACGGTCGTGTTCGCCGACCGGACCCTGGCCGGGGTGCGCGAGATGTTCGCCGTGCACAGCGGAATCGGGCCGGGGGAGTCCTGGTTCTTCGAGTTCCTGCGCTACCAGTACCTGTTGCAGCTCAATGCCGACGGCTGGCTGACCCGCCGCTTCGGCGTGTTCGTGATGCTGCTGGGCCTGCTGGTCTGCACCGTCACCCTGCTGCGCCGCGGCGGGCGCATCCCCGGCATCGCGGTCGGCCCGACCCGGCGGATGCTCGGCATCACCGTCGCGGCCATGGCGCTGATGATGTTCTCGCCCACCAAGTGGACCCACCAGTTCGGTGTGTTCGCGGGCCTGGCCACCTGTGTCGCCGCGGTGACCGCGGTGGCGGTGAGCTCGGAGGTGCTGCGGCCGCTGCGCAATCGCGCGCTGTTCGCCGCGGCGGTGTTCTTCGCCCTGGCCATGACCTTCGTCGGCGCCAACGGCTACTGGTATGTGTCGTCCTGGGGCATCCCGTGGTGGGACAAGCCGCCGACGATCGCCGGGTACGGCCTCTCGACGGCCTTCGTCGGGCTGACGGTGCTCGCCCTGGCGGTGGCCGCCTGGTACCACATCCACCCGAACCCCAAGCCGCGCGCGACCAGGCTCGCCGCGCTGCCCGTCCTGGCGATCGCCGCCGCCATGATGGTGTTGTTCGAGCTGGCCTCCTTCGCGAAAGCGACTGTGGCGCAGTACCCCGCGTACTCGCTGGCGAGCTCCAACTTCCGGGCGGCCTTCGCCGGAGGCTGCGGTATGGCCGACGAGGTCCTGGTCGAAACCGACCCGAACGCGTCCATGCTCTCCCCGCTCAGCGGCGATGTCACCACCGCGCTGACCGGCGAGTCGACCGGCTTCCAGCCCGACGGCGTGGCCCCGGTACTCACCTCCGACGAGGTGGAATCGACCACCGGCCAGGCCAATTCGGTCTCCGACGACCCCGACACCCTGCGTGACGCCGCCACCTCGGCGGGCTCGGAATCACGCCAGGGCTCCCTGCAGCTCCCGTTCGGTCTCGACCCCGCGAGCACCCCGGTCCTGGGCAGCTACCGCGCCGGGGACCAGGAACCGGCCGCGCTCACCACCGGCTGGTTCCGGCTGCCCGAGGGCCCGCGCGGGCCGCTGCTGGCGATCGCGGTGGCGGGCCGGATCCGCTCGGTCGACGCCGACGGCATCGTCCACCCCGGCCAGGACCTGGCCGTCGAATACGGCACCGCCGGTGCCGGTGCCGAGGTCACCGTCGCGGGCCGGGTCGACCCGATCGACATCGGCCCCGCGCCCACCTGGCGGAACCTCCGGGTCCCGCTCGACCAGCTCCCCGCCGACGCGAACGTGGTGCGCCTGGTCGCCGCCGACAAGGATCTCGGCCCCGACCAGTGGCTCGCGGTGACCCCGCCGCGCATGCCGCGGACCACCACGCTGAACGCGCTCGTCGGCCGCGAGAGCCCGGTCCTGCTCGACTGGGCGGTGGGCCTGCACTTCCCGTGCCAGAACCACCTGCCGACCTACAACGGCATCGCGGAGCTGCCCGAGTACCGCATCCTGCCCGACCGCAACGGTGCCACCATCACCAACCTGTGGCAGGGCCACGACGGCGGCGGCCCACTCGGCTGGACCCAGCTCCTGTTCACCGCCCGCACCCTGCCGACCTACCTGAACAACGACTGGGACCGCGACTGGGGCTCGCTCGAGCGCTACCTGCCCCTGGACCCCACCGCAGGCCGGGCCCACGTCGACGTGCGGTCCGGCAACCGCTGGGGCACCTGGACTCCCGGCCCGACCATCACCGTCTGGTAGACCCGGCGCCCTCAGCCAACGTCGGCCCCGGAGCGTGGTGATCGACCGGCACGGGGCAACACCGGCGCCGACCCCGGCCGCGCCCGTCGGCGCCGGGGTCGTGTCAGCGGGCGCTGGCGCGCGGTGCGTGGGGCCGAGCCGGGGATGTGGATGCCGGGTCGTGTCAGCTTGCGCTGGTGCGCGGGGCGAAGTCTGGGATGTTGTGCCGGGTCGTGTCAGCGGGAGCTGGTGGCGATGCGCAAGGCCAGGTCGGGGAGGTCGGCGCCGGTGAGGCCGGGGTAGCCGTGCAGCATCGCGCGCCATTCGGCGGGGACCGCCGAGGCGCCCCAGCGGGCGCCGAGCAGGCCACCGGCGATGGCGGCGGTGGTATCGGTGTCATTGCCCGCGCGCACGCACGCCTGCAGGGCCAGCGGCAGGTGCTCGGGGGTGGACTGGTCGGTGGTGGTGATGGCCCACCAGGCGGTCTGCAAGGCGTGCACGACCCAGCCGTTGTTCGGGAAGTCGTCGGGGGTGCCGTGTTCGGCCTCGTCGAGCCGCTCGGTCCAGTACGCGGATTGTGGTGATCTGCTGACATATTCGCGCACGCCACCGAAATCGGCCGACAGCACCGCGTGCCGGATCGCGGAGGTCCATATCTTGCACGCCTCGACGGCGTGCTCGTCGGCGTGGGTGAGCAGTCCCACCCGCCCGGCCGCGGCGATGCACCCCTCGGCATCGTCGAGATAGGCCAGCGCGACCGGCGCGGTCCGCATGAGCGAGCCGTTGCCGCCGGTGCGGCCGGTCAGCGACATGGCCACCGCCTGCATGGCCGGTGCCGAGGACGAGCGGGCCGAGAGCACCTGGCGCGTCTGGTTCCCGATATCCGGCGGCCGCGAATCGAACCACGCCACGAACCCCGCGGCCACCGCGTCCAGATCGATCCCTGGCCCGTGCACCGCCGCCAGCGCGACCGCCAGCGCCATCGAGGTGTCGTCGGTCCACTCCCCGGGCGCCCAGTCGAACACGCCACCGCCGATCATCCCGATCACCGTGTCCGGCCCCGGCCGGGTGAATTCGTAGCCCGCCCCCAGCGCGTCGCCCGCGGCTGTCCCCACCAGCACCCCGGCCACCCGATCGGAGAACCCCGAACCGTACATCCACCCACTCCTCCCGGCGACAACGCATCGATTGCCCGATCGACAACCCTACCGGTCGGCATGTGCGCCACCGCGTTTTCGCGTCCGCGCCACGACCGGCGGTTCTGCGGCGCGTCGCCCGCCGGGCGGTCCGGTTACCCGGCACAGTGGGGCCATGGCACAGCGGCACCGGCACACCATCGAACTGAGTCACCCGGAGCTGTACATCGCACCGGCCGGATATCCGTACGCGCCGACCGTCGACACCAGCGGCCCCGGCTCGCTGCTCAGCGTGCACCGCGACCATCACGGCAACGAGAACGCCTGCCTCTGGGTCGGCTGGACCTACGGCATCATCGAGCTCGATCTCGAGATCGGCATCGCGGCACCGGATTTCGACGATATCGCCGACTGGGAGACCGTCGAGACCGGCACCATCGACCTCCCCGCCGAGGCCACCCTCACCCGGACCACGCTGTCCCCGACGCGTCCACCCGAGATCGACCATCTGCTGACCTTGCCGTCGGGCCTGCACGGCATCGCGGTCAGCTCCCGGGGCCGCGATCGCGGTCGCGCGGATGTGGTGATCCGGATCCAGCTGTGGCCCACCGATATCGCCGCACCGGTCCGCGTGTTCGCCCACGACGACACCTTCGACCTGCGCGTCTACTCCGGTGGACGCAGCGTCATCGCACGGCACGCCGACCCCGCACCGACCAGCACGTCGCTCCCGCGCTCACCGGCGGCGAGCAAAGCACCTCGGCGCCCACCGGCCTCGGACCCGGAAGCCGCGCGCGAACCGGTTCCGGACACGACGCCCCTGCGTGACACGACGCCCCTGCGTGAACCGGCCTCGGAGACGCCCGCCGTCCCGGTCACCGGCCAGTGGGAGCGCCTGTGGCGGATCGTCATGAACCGCTGCGACCGCGGCGTCTGGCCGAGCTTGGCCCGCACCGGCGCGGGCACGCTCGCCGTCGACCGGGCCGAAGCGGGCACCGGCGTGACCTGGCCCGCGGAACTGCGCGAATGGTTCACCCTGCACGACGGCGGCGGCCCCGCCGACCTGCTGCCCGGCATGACCCTGCTGAGCCTGGAGCAGATGCTCGAGCTGCACGACCTGCAGTGCGCGATCTGGTGCGAGCTCACCGCCGAGGAACCCGACCTGGCCGCCGCGGGCGAGAACGCCCCGGCCGGTGCGGAAGCGGGCCGGTTCGTCCCGGAGTTCGTGCCGATCGCCGAACGCGACGGCACCATGCTGGTCTGCGACACCCGCCCCGGACCGCTGCGCGGCTGCGTCACCGAATTCGGCAAGGACACCGCCGACATGTCCCCGCCCGGCTGGCGCTCCCTCGGCGCCCTGCTCGCCGACCTGGCCCACAGCATCGAACGCACCACGCCATTCGACACCAACTACCTGCCGACCTTGACCGAACACGGCTTGAGCTGGGAATTCTCACCCTTCGGCTGACCGACGACCTACGCCCAGTGCCTCCGCGCACGCTGGGGCACAGCGCATGCCAGTGCCTCCGCGCATGCTGGGGCACAGCGCACGCGGGGCACAGCGCAAGCTGGGGCACAGCGCACGCGGGGCACAGCGCACGCGGGGCACAGCGCATGCCGGGGCACGGCGCACGCTGGGGCACAGCGCATGCCAGGACACAGCGCACGCGGGGGCGCTGCCGCACCGGGAGCTCACCCCCGCGCTTCTCAGCCCTTCGGCAAGGTCTCCCCGACAGGCTCGGGGATCGACCCGCGCCGCCCCCGCCGCGCGCGCAGCATCGCGTCGGTGGTGAACACCACCAGCCCCGCCCAGATCAGCGCGAAACCGATCCAGCGCGAGGTCGGCATGGGCTCGTGCAGCACCGCAACGCCCCACGCCATCTGCAGGGCGGGCGTCAGGTACTGCAGGATGCCCATGGTCGACAGCGGCACCCGCTGCGCCGCCACGGCGAACAGCAGCAGCGGGACCAGCGTCACCGGACCGGTCGCCATCATCAAGGCCGAATGGTCCGCGCCGGAAGCGAACTCGCTGCGCCCGGTGACCACCAGCACGAGCACGAAGGCCAGCGCGAACGGCGCCGCGACGATGCCCTCGGCGGCGATCCCGCGCAGCGCGTCGAGCCGGATCACCTTCTTCACCAGCCCGTAGGTGGCGAACGAACAGGCCAGCACCAGCGCGATCACCGGCGGCCTGCCGTAGTCCACGGTCAGCACCACCACCGCCAGCGCGCCCAGCCCCAGCGCCAGCCACTGAGCCCGGGTGAGCCGCTCGCGGAACAGCACAACCCCGAACGCCACGGTGACCAGCGGATTGATGAAATACCCGAGCGCGCACTCCACCACGTGCCCGCTGATCACCCCGTACACATAGGTGCCCCAGTTGATCGAGATCGCCGCCGACGCGGCCGCCGCCAGCCGCCAGGTCCGCGCGTCGATCCCGCCCAGCTCGCGCAGCCGCCCGGTCGCCAGCAGCACCAGCGACACCACCACCAGCGTCCAGATGATCCGCTGGGCCACCACTTCGGCGGGCGAGGCGAACGCCAGCAGCCCGAAGAACGCCGGGAACAGGCCCCAGATCAGATAGGCCCCGGTACCGAAGACGACACCGGGCGGGGACGCGCTGCGCTGCATTCGTCCCACGTTACGTCTGCCGTAGCCTGACGAGCATGTCCATTTCCGTGCAGGAGCCCGCGGCCACCGGGCTCACGGCAGCACAGGTCGAGCAGCGGCGCCGCGACGGCCGAACCAATGATGTCCCGGCCAGAGCCAGCCGGTCGGTGCGCGAGATCGTCCGCGCCAATGTGTTCACCCGGATCAATGCCATTCTCGGCGTGCTGTTGCTGCTGGTGCTGTCCACCGGCTCGATCATCGACGGCATGTTCGGCCTGCTCATCGTGGCCAACAGCGCGGTCGGCATCATCCAGGAGGTCCGGGCCAAGCGCACCCTCGACCAGCTGGCCATCGTCAGCCAGGCCAAGCCCACGGTGCGCCGCGACGGCGTGGCCCAGCAGGTGAGCCCGGGCGAGGTGGTCCTCGACGACCTGATCGAACTCGGCCCCGGCGACCAGATCGTCGTCGACGGCGAGATCGAGGAGGCCTCCGCGCTCGAGATCGACGAATCGCTGCTCACCGGCGAGGCCGACCCGATCGACAAGGGCATCGGCGCGCCGGTCATGTCGGGCAGCTTCGTGGTGGCCGGGTCCGGCGCCTACCGCGCGACCAAGGTCGGTAAGGACGCCTACGCGGCGAAACTGGCCGAGGAGGCCAGCAAGTTCACCCTGGTGCACTCCGAACTGCGCGCGGGCATCGACAAGATCCTGAAATTCATCACCTACCTGCTCATTCCGGCCGGCGCGCTGAGCATCTACAACCAGCTGGTCTCCAGCGGCGAGTCCTGGCGCCCGGCCGTATCCGGCATGGTCGCGGCCCTGGTGCCGATGGTGCCAGAGGGTCTGGTGCTGATGACCTCCATCGCCTTCGCGGTGGGCGTGGTGCGGCTGGGTCAGCGCAACTGCCTGGTGCAGGAACTGCCCGCCATCGAGGGCCTGGCCCGCGTCGACGTGGTGTGCGCGGACAAGACCGGCACCCTCACCGAGAACGGCATGCGCCTGGCCCAGATCGAACCGCTCGGCGACTTCGGCCACGACCAGGTGAAGCAGGCACTGGCCGCCCTGGCGGGCGACGACCCGCGCCCCAATGCCAGCGTGCAGGCCATCGCCGAAGCGCTGCCCGACACCCCGGACTGGACCCAGACCGGCGTCGCGCCGTTCTCCTCGGCCAAGAAGTGGAGCGGCATCTCCTACGGCGACCACGGCGACTGGCTGCTCGGCGCCCCCGACGTGCTGCTCGACCCCGCCTCCGCCGACGCCGCGCACGCCGAGGAACTCGGCTCGTCCGGCCTGCGTGTGCTGCTGCTGGCTCGCAGCGACCGCCCGGTCGACGCCGCCGACGCCCCCGGCACCGTCTCGCCCGCCGCGCTGGTCGTGCTCGAACAGAAGGTCCGGCCCGACGCCAAGGACACCCTCGAGTACTTCGCGAGCCAGCACGTCGCGATCAAGGTCATCTCCGGCGACAACGCCGTCTCGGTCGGTGCGGTGGCCTCCTCGCTGGACCTGCCCGGCGGCGACCACGCCGTCGACGCGCGCAAGCTCCCCGAGGACCCGGCCGCGCTGGCCGACGTGCTCGACCACGAGACCACCTTCGGCCGGGTCCGCCCCGACCAGAAGCGCGCCATGGTCGGCGCCCTGCAGTCGCGCGGGCACACCGTGGCCATGACCGGCGACGGCGTCAACGACGTGCTGGCCCTCAAGGACGCCGATATCGGCGTCGCCATGGGCGCGGGCAGCCCCGCCACCCGCGCGGTGGCCCAGATCGTGCTGCTGGACAACAAGTTCGCCACCCTGCCGTACGTGGTGGGGGAGGGCCGCCGGGTGATCGGCAATATCGAGCGCGTCTCGAATCTGTTCCTCACCAAGACCGTGTACTCGGTGCTGCTGGCCTTCCTGGTCGGCCTGGCCGGGGTGGGTTCGCAGATTTTCGGCTACGACCCGATCGGCTATCCGTTCCTGCCCCGGCACGTCACCATCGCGGCCTGGTTCACCATCGGCATCCCCGCGTTCATCCTGTCGCTGGCGCCCAACAACGAGCGGGCCCGCTCCGGGTTCGTCGGCCGGGTGATGCGCCTGGCGGTGCCGTCGGGCATCGTCATCGGCGTGGCGACCTTCGTGGCCTACCTCATCGCCTACGCCGGTCCGGAAGCCTCGGAGACGCAGAAGGTGCAGGCGGGCACCACGGCGCTGATCACGCTGATCATGATCGCGGTGTGGGTGCTGGCGCTGGTGGCCCGGCCGTACGTGTGGTGGAAGGTGGTGCTGATCGCGGTGTCGGTGCTGGCCTACGTCGCGCTGTTCACCATCCCGTTCACCCGCGAGTTCTTCAAGCTCGACCCGTCGAATCCGCGGCTCACGCTGGCCGCGTTCGTCTGCGGCGCGGTCGGGATCGTGCTGGTGGAACTGGCGTGGTGGGTGCAGGCGCGGCTGTCGGGCAACCGCGGCAAGTTCATCCCCGCGGTCGGCGCGCAGGGCGCCTGAGGACCGCCTGACCTGGCCGGGTTCGCCTCGAGAACCCTTGCGCCGGACCGTGATTCGGTGTTGGAGTACCTTTGCGCACTATGGAGGTTCTGCTGCACCAGATCGACGCGTTCGCCGACGCACCGTTCTCGGGCAACCCGGCCGCGGTCATCCCGCTACCCACCTGGCTGCCGGACACGACGCCGCACCGATCGGCGCCGAGCACGAACCTACCGACCGAGCCGCTCGGGATCCCGCTGTGACCCCCGACGACCTGGACGAGCTGTTCTGCCTGCTCATCGTCCATATCGACCAGCTGGATTCCGGCGCGCTGGATCTGATGGCAGAGGCCTACGATCACGCCGGAGACGTGGATACGGCCCGCGGTCTCTGGGAGCTCGCGGATCGACGTCGCGACGGTGGGTCGCTGTGAGTTCAGCACCTCTCCAGCACCGGACGCCGTGGTGCGCCGGGCCGCCGAACGCGCCCCGTCGTCCGGGGGGCCGATCTCGGGATGCGCAGCTGTCCCGCCGGTTTCCGCGCACCTATGGTGCCCCGCTATTCGGCCGGAACCGGTCCGTCATCGGGAGTGGGCGTGATGACTCCGGTAGTGCCGGGCAGCAGCGGGCTCACCGCGAACCGTCCGGCGAGCGCGTCGGCGGGAAGTGCCTGCACCGATCGCACACCGGGTTGCGCGGCGAGGTCGCGTAATTCGGGCAGGGTGCCGCGCACGACCAGGCCCGCCGTACACGCGCAGCCCGCGCGCAGCCGGGCCTCGGTGACCCGGGCGACCTCGGCGCTGCGCTGATCGTGGAACTGCTGGGCGGCGAGCAATCCGGCGGCCGCCTCGGCGGATTTCACGGCGGGCTCGGGACCGGCCGGGGTGGCGACGGTGATCACCGGCGTCTGCACCCGGTCGATCGGCACGTGCTGGATCACCCCGGCCACCCGCAGGCCGTGGGCGGCATCCGGGATCTGCTGGGGCGTCAGGTATTCGGTGGGGGTGAGCAGAGCCCAGTGCAGATCGGTGTCGGTGCCCTCGAGCGAGGCGCGCGCCTGGCTCAGATACTCGTCGACCTGTTCGCCCGGCGCCGGGCCGAGCCGGTCGGTCGTCACTCCCGAGACCGCGCGCGGCGCGGTGAAGGCCAGCACCAGCAGCGCCACCGCGCCCAGCACCGCGGCGCCGATGATGCCCGCCTTGATGATCCGGTGCCGTTCGCCGCCGTCGGCGGCGGAGTCCCCGCGGTCGTCCGGCACCGATTCCGGCGCCGGGATGGACGACCGCGGGTCGTCAGGCATGGCGTAGGACGTCCAGTGCGCCCGCCAGATCGGCGGGGTACTCGCTGGTGATCTCCAGCCAGCGGCCGTCGGCGGGATGGTGGAAACCGAGCTGGCGCGCGTGCAACCACTGCCGCTCCAGGCCGAGGCGCTTGGCCAGAGTCGGATCGGCGCCGTAGGTCAGGTCACCGGCGCAGGGGTGGCGCACCGCGGAGAAATGCACCCGGATCTGGTGGGTGCGGCCGGTCTCGAGGTGCACGTCGAGCAGGCTGGCGGCCTGGAAGGCCTCGATGGTGTCGTAGTGGGTGATGCTGGGCCTGCCGTCGCCGGTGACGGTGAACTTCCAGTCGTTGCCGCGCGCGCGCCCGATCGGCGCGTCGATGGTGCCGCTGCTCGGATCCGGATGTCCCTGCACGAGAGCATGGTATTGCTTGTCGACCGTGCGTTCCTTGAAGGCGCGCTTGAGCATCGTGTACGCGTGTTCGGATTGGGCCACCACCATCACACCCGAGGTGCCCACGTCCAGGCGGTGCACGATGCCCTGCCGCTCGTGCGCGCCGGAGGTGGAGATGCGGTAGCCCATGGCCGCCAGCCCGCCGACCACGGTCGGCCCGGTCCAGCCGACACCCGGATGGGCGGCCACCCCGATCGGCTTGTCCACCGCGACGATGTCGTCGTCGGCGTAGAGGATGTTCAGCCCGTCCACCGGGGTGGCCTCGACCGTCACCTCCCGCTTGGGCTCCGGGAAGATCACCTCCAGCCAGGCGCCCGCGGTGAGCCGGTCCGACTTGCCCGCGGCCACGCCGTCGAGCTGCACCGAGCCCTCCTCGGCCAGCGCCGCCACCGCGGTCCGCGACAACCCGAGCAGCCGCGACAGGCCCGCGTCGACCCGCATCCCGTCCAGCCCGTCGGGGACAGGCATGGTCCTGGTCTCTCTCACGCGGTCTCCTCACCGTCGGTGTGCTTGCGGCCGCTGCGGGTGCCGTCCGGTTCGAACCCGAACACGGTGAGCGCGACCAGCAGGATCGCGCCACACACGATGGCCGAGTCGGCGACATTGAACACCGGCCACCAGCCCACGGCGACGAAGTCGACCACATGACCCTGCAGCGGGCCGGGGTAGCGGAACAGCCGGTCGACCAGATTGCCCAGCGCGCCGCCGAGCACCATGCCCAGCCCGATCGCCCACCACAGCGAGCGCAGCGTGGACCCGATGCGGATCACGCCGATCACCACCGCGGCGGCGATCAGGGTCAGCAGCCAGGTCATGCCGGTCGCCATCGAGAACGCCGCACCCGGATTGCGCACCAGGGTGAAGCGGGCGAAATCGCCGATGATCGGCACCGATTCGCCGGGATCGATGAACGCGACGGCCAGGCACTTGGTCAGCAGGTCGAGCCCGAACAGCACGACGGCGATCGCCAGCAGCGTCGTCAACCGGCGGCGACCTGCGGGTTTCGTGGTCTCGGTGGGGTCGGGGGCCGCGTCGGCGGCCGGAGCCGTCGCGTCGGCGCCCGACTCGGGGTCGGCGGCGTTGTCGGTGGGCCGGTCTTCACTCACGCGTCCATCATTCCCTAGCCGTGATCGCCGCCCGCGTCTCGGTGGGCGACCGGTCCCAGGTGTTACTCAGGAACCGGTCGTACCCTGATGGCTGTGACGGTGTTGTCTAGTCCTCGCTTACCCCGCATCGCGCGCCCCGGGGTGTTGCTCGTGGCGCTCGTGCTCGGGTTCGTGACCTTCGGTGCCGGGTGCGCCGATCGGTCGTCCGCGCCCGCCGAGACCGAGGGCACCGAGCCGCTGGGGATGAAGGAAGTGACGGTGCCGATCTCGGCGCCGTCGGCCGCGCTGGTGTCGGCGGGCGAGGAGCCGCGCGGGCTGCTGCGCCCGAGCTACGCGCTGGGCACCACCCAGCAGGTGACGCTGTGCACCGACTACCAGATCCAGCAGCAGGTCAACGATCAGCCGACGCGCGACTTCTCGCCCGCCCCGCTGACTATCCCGATGACCGCGGTGGCGGGCCCCGACGGCGTCGACCTCACCGTCGGCACGGTCACCACGCCCGACCCGGTGCTGAACAAGGCCTTCACCGCCGCCGACGGCTCGCACGCGGGCCTGGCCATGAGCGATCTCGGCGCGATCACCGAACTGCGGATGGCCCCTTCCCCGGAGACTCCGAACTCCGCCCGCGCGGCCCTGGAACAGGCGTTCTACCAGGCGGTCTACCGCTCGATCGCGTTCCCGGACGAACCGGTCGGCGTGGGCGCGGTGTGGACCGTGCACCAGGAGATCACCGGCGGCGTCACCCTGGACCAGATCACCACGGCGACCCTGGTGGCCCGCGACGGCGACCGGCTCACCATCGACCTGCAGGTGAGCCAGACCCCCACCGACACGGTCTGGCTGCTGCCCAACGACGCGGGCGCGCTCGACATCGCCGATTACGTGATGGAGGGCACCGGCACCATCACCGTGGATCTCGGTCTGCCGCTGCCGGTATCGGGGGCGATCGATGTCGGCGGCCAGCAGACCTACCGCGACGCGCGCAGCGTGAGCACCCTGGTGCAGACGCAGTCCACCCGCGTCTCCTGGACCGAATGATGCGATCGGCTCTGCTGCGCGTGAGCGCGGCCGCCTCGGCGTGCGCCGCGCTGACCGGAGTGGCCGCCTGCGGCACCGACGACGAGCCCGCCGTGTTCCCCGCCGCCGCGTCCGCGGCGCCCGGCTCGGGCACCCCGATCTCGGACCCGGCCCAGCTCTCGGCCGCGCTGCTCTCGGCCGCCGACCTGCCGGGCTCCTTCGCCGCCGTCCCGCCGCGTAACGACCGCGACGAGGCCGCTGTCCCCCCGACGGCGCTCACCGATCCGGCCGACTGCGCCCGCCTGCTGACCCCCATCGCCACCCAGTGGCCGGGTTCCTCGGCGTCGGCCTCGGTGCAGTTCGCGGGCCCGAGCTTCGCGACCATCGATATCGACGCCGCGAGCTACCCCGACACCGCCCTCACCCCCGCCTTCGACGCCCTCCAGGCCCAGCCCCGCCGCTGCGCGACCTACACCGGCGACGACGCGGGCGTGCGCATCGATTACCGCACCGCCCCGCTCGACCAGCCTGCCGTGGGCGACGCCGGTTCGGCCTTCACACTGACCGCCACCAGCGACGGACTCACCCTCACCTCGGCGACATCCCTGGTCCAGGTGGGCAACACGCTGGTCCAAGTGG
Organism: Nocardia sp. SSK8; assembly: GCF_037034205.1. Classification (NCBI taxonomy): domain Bacteria; kingdom Bacillati; phylum Actinomycetota; class Actinomycetes; order Mycobacteriales; family Nocardiaceae; genus Nocardia; species Nocardia sp. SSK8. The sequence continues at coordinate 34,745 of NZ_JBAGKD010000010.1, read as the reverse complement.
TGGTCACCGCACCGGAGACGGTCGACCCGGGTGTCCTGGCCGATCTCACGGCCGCTCAGGTCCGCAAGCTCCGCGCCTGACCGGCGCGAGGTCAGCGCGTGGTGGCGGGAACCAGCTTGCTGCCGAGATAGCCGATGTAGCCGCGCACGTCGTCGGCCGCCTTGTCGGGCAGCCCGAACACGGTCTCGGTGACGCCCGCTTCGGCCCACTGCTCGAGCTGTTCGGCATTGTGCCGCCCGGCCAACGCGATCACCCGCGGCGTGCCCTCGCGGCCCGCCTCGGTCCAGATCCGGTGCAGCAGCGCGATCTTGTCGCCGAGCTCGCCCTCGGTCGGCGTGGTGATCCAGCCGTCCGCGTGCTGGGCCAGCCAGCCGAAGCTCTTCTCGGTGCCGCCCGCGCCCAGCAGCACCGGCACCCCGGCGCGCACCGGCTTGGGCCACGACCAGCTCGGCCCGAACTGCACGAACTCCCCGGCGAATTCGGCCTCCTCCTGCGACCACAGGGTCCGCATGGCGTCGAGGTTCTCCTTGAGCACCGTGCGCCGCTTCTTCGGCGGCACCCCGTGATGGGTGAGTTCGTCGGTGTTCCAGCCGAATCCGACACCCAGTTCCACCCGGCCGCCGGAGAGGTGATCGAGCGAGGCGATGGTCTTGGCCAGGGTGATCGGATGATGCTCGGCGGGCAGCGCGACCGCGGTGGACAGCGTGATGCGCTCGGTCACCGCGGCCGCGGTCGCCAGCGCCACCCACGGGTCGAGGGTGCGCAGGTAACGGTCGTCGGGCAGCGAGGAATCGCCGGTCTGCGGATGCGCGGCCGCGCGCACCACCGGGATGTGGGTGTGCTCGGGCACATAGAACGAATCGAAACCGGCGTTCTCCGCGGCGAGCGCGGCGTCGGCGGGCGTAATGCCCCGGTCACTGGTGAACAACACGAGCCCGTAGCGCATGTCCGGCCCTCCGGTCGACAATAAAACTGAAACAAGTTCTACCAGTCTTTCGGGCTCGCCGGAAGACCTCGGAGCCGCCGGGGTCTTTTCCCTGTCGGGGTCGGGGAATAGGCTCGAACGGTCCGAGCGTCACCCTCGACCCGGAGGTACCCGATGTCTGACGTCGACCCCTTTCCCGTCGGCTATCCGCGAATCTGTCCCGGTATCTCGTGTGCCGGTGCCGCGGCCGCGATCGACTTCTACACCGCGATTTTCGGCGCCACCGAGCGCATGCGCATGCCCGGTCCCGACGGCACCGTCGCCCACTGCGAACTCCTCGTCGGCGACTCGGTGCTGATGGTCGGTGATCCCGCGCCCGAGATCGGTTTCCCGGATCCGAAACAGGTCGGCGGCTCGCCGGTGAACCTGATGGTCTACGTGACCGACGCCGACGCCGCCTTCGCCGCCGCCCTCGGCGCGGGCGCCACCGAGATCAACCCGATGACCGACCAGTTCTACGGCGACCGCAGCGGCTCCTTCGAGGACCCGTGGGGCCACCGCTGGACGGTGGCCACCCACATCGAGGACGTCTCGCCGGAGGAGATGCAGCGCCGGATGGACGAGATGATGAACGCGGGCTGATCCCCCGCAGCCCCCTCAGAGCAGGCGGAACTCCATGACGGCGATGGCGTCGTCCATGGCGGTGGTCAGGGTGCCGAGCCGGGCCAGGGGGTCCGGCGCGGCCAGCGCCGCCTGCCGGTCGGTCTGGCCGATCGGCAGGCGGGCCGCCAGTTCGAAGGAGCGCACGCTCGGGTCGGTGGACAGCTCGTCCAGCGAGGCCGAGGGCGGTGGCCTGCGGATGCCGGATTTGCGGGCCAGCCGCGCGGTGAGTTCGTGCAGCCGGTCGGCGCGGGCGCGCAGACCCGCGAGCGGCTCGGCGTCGTCGGCGGCCGGGCCGTCCGGCCAGGTCTCTATCCGCGCGCGCGGGTAGGGCGCGTCGGGGAGCCAGTCGGTGACCCGGATCCGGTCGGTGCCCTGACAGCGCACCCGGAACCGGGAGCCGGGCAGCTGCACCACGTCGGTGACGCGGGCCAGCGTGCCCACCTCGGTGCGCACCTCCCCGCCGCCGACCTCGTGCCCGCGGGCGATGAGGACCACCCCGAACTCCGGTTCCCGGCGCCCTTCGAGGCAGTCCTCGATCAGCGCGACATAGCGCGGTTCGAAGATCTGCAACGACAACGGTTCGCCGGGCAGCAGCACCGCACCGAGCGGGAACATAGGCATTTCCACTGTCACAGCATGCCCGCTGTGGTGCGGATGTTCGGTCATGCGCGGGCGATCGCCTCGAAAACGGTCGGATCGACCAGGGTCGAGGTGTCGCCGAGTTCGCGTCCCTCGGCCACATCGCGCAGCAGGCGGCGCATGATCTTGCCGCTGCGGGTCTTGGGCAGCTCCGGCACGAGATGGATCTCGCGGGGCCGCGCGATCGGGCTGATCTCCAGCGAGACGGCGGCTTTCAGTTCGGTCACCAGGTCCGGTCCCGGCGTGCCCGCCGCGGTGAGGATGACGAAGGCGACGATGCCCTGCCCGGTGGTGGCGTCGGCGGCTCCGACCACCGCGGCCTCGGCCACGGCCGGGTGCCCGACCAGCGCCGATTCGACCTCGGCGGTGGAGATGCGGTGCCCGGAGACATTCATGACGTCATCGACGCGGCCCAGCACCCACAGGTCCCCGTCGGCGTCGAGCTTCGCGCCGTCTCCGGCGAAGTACCAGCCGTCGGACGCGAAACGCTGCCAATAGGTTTCGCGGTAGCGGTCCATGTCGTTCCAGATCCCGCGCAGCATCGAGGGCCACGGCTGATCGAGCACGAGTAGTCCGGATGCGTCATTGCCCAGCGGGGTGCCGTCGTCGTCGACGACCTTCGCCGAGATTCCGGGCAGCGGGCGCATGGCGGCGCCGGGTTTGGTGGCGGTGACGCCGGGCAGTGGGGAGATCATGATGGCGCCGGTTTCGGTCTGCCACCAGGTGTCGACGATGGGGGTGTGGTCGGCGCCGATGACGGTGCGGTACCAGCGCCAGGCTTCGGGGTTGATGGGTTCGCCGACGGAGCCGAGCAGGCGCAGGGAGGTGAGGTTGTGGGCGTCGGGGATCTCGCGTCCCCATTTCATGAAGGTGCGGATCAAGGTGGGCGCGGTGTAGTAGATGGTGACGCCGTATTTTTCGATGATCTCGAAGTGGCGGTGTTCGTTGGGGGAGTTGGGGGTGCCTTCGTAGACGACTTGGGTGGCGCGGTTGGCGAGGGGGCCGTAGACGATGTAGCTGTGTCCGGTGACCCAGCCGATGTCGGCGGTGCACCAGTAGACGTCTTGTCCGGCTTTGTGGTCGAAGACGTTGTGGTGGGTGTAGGCGGTTTGGGTGAGGTAGCCGCCGGTGGTGTGCAGGATGCCCTTGGGTTTTCCGGTGGTGCCGGAGGTGTAGAGGATGAACAGGGGGTGCTCGGCGGGGAAGGCTTGCGCCTCGTGCGTCGGGGAGGCGACGGCGACCGTCTCGTCCCACCACAGATCACGGACCTCGGTCCACGGCACCTCGATGCCGGTGCGCCGCACCACCAGCACGTGCTCCACGCTCGTCGGGTCCTCGCCCAGCGCTTCGTCGACCGCGTACTTGAGCGGGGCGGGCTTGCCCCGGCGCCACTGTCCGTCGGTGGTGATGATCAGCCGCGCCTCGGCATCGTCGACCCGCTGACGCAGCGCGCTGGGCGAGAACCCGGCGAAGACCACCGAATGCGTGAGTCCCAGTCGCGCGCACGCCAGCATCGAGACGATCGCCTCGGGCACCATCGGCATATAGATGGCGACCCGATCACCCGCCACGAGTCCGAGCGCGGTGAAAGTATTGGCCGCCCGGCACACTTCGTCCAGCAGCTCGCGATAGGTGATCGCCCGGGAGTCGCCGGGTTCACCCTCCCAGTGGATGGCGACCTGATCCCCGTGACCGTCCAGCACATGCCGGTCCACACAGTTGTAGGCGACATTGAGCTCGCCGTCGGCGAACCAGCGCGCGACGGGCGCGGCGGTCCAGTCCAGGACCTGGGTGAAGGGCTGGTGCCAGTGCAGCCGGTTCGCCTGCTCGGCCCAGAAGCCGTCGCGATCGGTTTCGCCCCGCTCGTACAGCGCGGCATCGGCATTGGCCCGCGCGACGAAATCCGCCGCGGGCGCGTACCTGCTCGCCTGTTCGGAACGGGTCGGGTCGGTCACTGCGCCGGTCACAAGAATTCTCCTTCGACAACACTTCGGGGGGGACAAAGGCCCGTGCCGGTGGCGTACCACCGGCACGGGCGGAGGAACTAGTGCGAGATCGCCTTCTCCGCACCGACTCCGGTGAGCGAACGGACCTCCATCTCCGCGGCCTTCACCGGATCGGCCCGCTCGCCACGGCCACCGGCGAAGGTGCCCGCCACGCCGAGTGCGAACGCCAGCGGAATCGACACGATGCCCGGGTTCGACAGCGGGAACCAGTGGAAATCGACCGAGGAGATCATCGCGGTCTTACTGCCCGACACCGCGGGCGAGAATACGATGAGCACGATGGTCGAGATCAGGCCGCCGTACATCGACCACAGCGCGCCGGTGGTGTTGAACCGCTTCCAGAACAGCGAGTACAGGATGGTCGGCAGATTCGCCGCCGCCGCCACCGCGAAGGCCAGCGCCACCAGGAACGCGATGTTCTGGCCGTTGGCCAGAATGCCCAGACCGATCGCGAGCACGCCGATCACCACCGCGGTGATCCGCGAGACCCGCACCTGCTTGCGCTCGTCGACCTCGCCCTTCTTCAGCACGCTCGCGTAGATGTCGTGGGCGAAGGAGGCCGAGGCGGTGATCGTCAGCCCGGCCACCACCGCGAGGATGGTGGCGAAGGCGACCGCGGAGATCACCCCGAGCAGGATCACCCCGCCCAGCTCGAACGCCAGCAGCGGCGCCGCCGAGTTCTGGCCACCGGCCGCGGCCAGGATCCGGTCCGGGCCCACGATGGCCGCCGCGCCGTAACCCAGCACCAGGGTGAACAGGTAGAACGCGCCGATCAGGCTGATCGCCCAGACCACCGAGCGCCGCGCCTCTTTCGCGGTCGGCACCGTGTAGAAGCGCATGAGCACGTGCGGCAGACCCGCGGTGCCGAGCACCAGCGCCAGACCCAGCGACAGGAAGTTCAGCTTCGAGGTGTCGCTGCCGCCGTATTGCGCGCCCGGGGCGAGCACATCACGCGCCGCCACGGCGGAATTCGCCGACCCGCTCACCGAATCCTGGGCGGCGCCGAGGATGTCGGAGAAGTTGAACCCGAACTTGGCCAGCACGAGCACCGTCATCAGCGCGGCGCCCGCGATGAGCAGCACCGCCTTGATGATCTGCACCCAGGTGGTGCCCTTCATCCCGCCGACCAGCACGTAGACGATCATCAGCACACCCACGATCGCGATCACCACCGATTGCCCGGCGCGCGAGGACACATCGAGCAGCAGCGCCACCAGACCACCCGCGCCCGCCATCTGCGCCAGCAGATAGAACAGCGACACGGTGAGCGTGGTCAGCGCCGCCGCCGTGCGCACCGGGCCTTGCTTCAACCGGAAGCTGAGCACATCGGCCATGGTGAATTTGCCGGTGTTGCGCAGCATCTCGGCCACCAGCAGCAGCGCCACCAGCCAAGCGACGAGGAACCCGATCGAATACAGGAACCCGTCGTAGCCATAGACGGCGATCGCGCCCGCGATGCCGAGGAAGCTGGCCGCCGACAGATAGTCACCGGCGATGGCGATGCCGTTCTGCGGGCCGGAGAAGCCGCGGCCACCGGTGAAATAGTCGGCGGCACTGGCATTGTTGCGGCTGGCCCGGATCACCACGACCATGGTGATCGCGACGAACAGTGCGAAAATGGCGATATTGGCGACGGGGCTGCCCACCGTCGTCTCCGCGGCGAGGATGTTCACGCGCGGCCCTCCTCGAGGTACTCGCGGATGGCCGCGGCGCGCGGATCCAGCTCACGATTGGCGAAGCGGACATAGAGCCCGGTGATCAGGAACGTGGAGACGAACTGCCCGAGGCCGAGCAGCAGGCCCACATTGACGTTGCCGAAGACCTGCGTGGCCATGAAGTCGTGCGCGTAGGCACCGAGCACCACATAGCTGAGGTACCAGAGCAGGAACAGGGCGGTCATCGGGAAGACGAAGCGGCGCAGCCGGTTCCGGAGATCCTGGAACTGGGGGCTGGCCTGGACTTCGAGCCATTCTTCGGCACTCGGCGTGCGCCGGTCGGGCGCTTCTGCGGTGTCGGTGTCGGTCATGCCGGGGGTCCTAGCGTGCGGAGGGTCGTGCGTGCTCCGACGGTAGGACGGCGGCCCTGTCCCCGTCTCGATGTGGCGTGGGTCACTCGGTGAAGGTGGGTGCCGGTGCGGTGAACGGTCGCTGTGGCGCGACGAACGGTCAGCGACGCGAGCCGGTGCGCGGCTCCCGGTCGGCGCTCATACCCAGCCGTTCCGGGGCGTGCATGCGCACGAACACCCCCGCGACGGTGCGCCGATCCGGGGCCGTGGTCGCCAGGCTCACCAGGATCGTCACCGCGAACGCCAACGGTACGCTCACCGCGCCCGGGTAGTCGACGATGGCGGCGGCCCACCCGTCGGCCAGGGTGGGGGAGACGCCGCCGAGCACCGCCAGCACGGTCGCCCCGCCCGCGGTGACACCCCCGACGAGCATGCCGCTCGCCGCCCCGGCGGCGGTGAGCCCGCGCCACCAGATCCCCAGCACCAGCAGCGGACACAGCGTCGAGGCGGCGACCGAGAAGGCCAGGGCGACCGTGCGGGACAGGTCGAGGGAGGCGACGGTGAGCGCCAGCGTCAGCGGGACCAGTCCGGCGACCAGCGCGGCCGCGCGGAAATCCCGGATCCGGCCGCGCAGCACATCGGTGCTGAGCACCCCGGCCAGGCTCACCAGCAGGCCCGACGAGGTCGAGAGGAAGGCCGCGATCGCCCCGGCGGCGGCCAGCGCGGCCACCAGCTGCCCGCCCAGCCCGCCGAGCACCGCGCCCGGCAGCAGGACCACCGCGGCATCGGAGGCGCCGGTGATCAGCAGCTGCGGTACATACAGCCGGGCGAACACGCCCAGCAGCACGGGGAACAGATAGAACACGCCGACCAGGCCGATCACCGCCAGCGCGGTCCGCCGTGCCGAGGGCCCGTCGCGATTGGTGTAGAAGCGCACCAGCACGTGCGGCAGGCCCATGGTGCCCAGGAAGGTCGCCACGATCAGCGAGAACACCTGATACCGCGGATGTTCGCCGCCGAAGCCGCCGCCCGGCGCCACCCAGCTCGCTCCGTCGGCGGGCGCCCCGGCGACCACCGGCACCGCCGCGCCCGCGTCCAGGATCAGCTCGGTGCCCGCCGCGAGGGTGTGGTCGCCGGGGGCGAGCACGACGGGCCCGTCAGCGGTGCGGCCGTCCACCGTGCCGGTGACGATCACCTGCTGCGCGATGTCGAGGTGCACCACCACATCGGTGGAGATGTCGACAGTGGTGCGCTCGTCCACGATCGGCGGGGCGGGAGTGCCGACCGGATTGTCGTCGGTGAGGAAGTGCAGCCCGAGCACCAGCGCGGGCACCGCCACCGCCGTGAGCTTGAGCCAGTACTGGAACGCCTGCACCAGTGTCACCGACCGCATCCCGCCGCCGATCACATTCGCCAGCACGATCGCCCCCACCGCCACCCCGCCCACCCAGGCCGGGACACCGAGCAGGATGTGCAGTGTCAGCCCCGCACCCTGGAACTGCGGGATCAGATACACCGCGCAGACCACCACGACCAGCCCCGCGGCCATGCGCCGCAACCGGATCGAGCCCAGCCGGAACTCGGCGAAGTCCGGCACGGTGTAGGCCCCCGAGCGGCGCAGGGGAGCGGCGACGAACATCAGCAGCCCGAGATATCCGGCCGTGAAACCCACCGGGTACCAGAGGGCGTCGGCACCGTATTTGGCGATCAGGCCCGCGACACCGAGAAACGAAGCGGCCGACAGGTATTCGCCGGAGATGGCGGCGGCGTTCCATCGCGAACCCACGGTGCGCGAGGCGACCAGGAAATCGGAGGTCGTGCGCGAGAGCCGGACGCCGTACACGCCGATCGCGACGGTGGCCGTCGCGGCCAGCAACAGGGCCGCGAGTGTGAGCGCGGGGCTGTCCGGTGTCATCGGAGCTCCTCGCGGGGATTCATCCGTCAGTCCCCGGCCAGCTCGAGGAAGTCGTCTTCATTGCGCTGGGCCAGCCGCACATACACGCGACCCACCAGGTAGAGCACGGGGAACGCGAGGAATCCGAGGACCAGCCACGGCACCCGGATCCCCAGCACCGTCGCCTCGGCGACCGCCTCGATACCGAACAGCACGGGCAGCGCGCCGAATCCGGCCACCACCACCAGCCCGAGCCGCAGCGCCAGCCCCAGCTGCGCGCGAATCAGCCCTCCGATCAGCGCCGCCCCCAGATCGGTCTGCTCCACCACCTCGGTCCGCGTTCGCACCTGCCGCGCACCCCGCCGCCGCGCCAGCACCACCCGCTCCCGCACCGGCCGCTGCGGACCCGTCACCGCCGCGTCCCGTGCTGTCGTGGGCCGTGCACGAGCCGCTGTTTGAGTTCGCGCACCTGCCGCCTGCTCACCGGCAGTTCCACCGCACCGCCCGCGCTGTCGGCGCGCAGGCAGACCACCGTGCCGGTCCCGGTGGTCCGCAGCCCGGTGACCAGGCGCAGGGCCACCAGATAGGACCGGTGCACGCGCACGAATCCGGCGTCCGCCCAGCGGGCTTCCAGCGCCGACAGCGGAATACGCACCAGGTGCGAGCCGGTGCCGGTGTGCAGGCGCGCGTAGTCGCCGTCGGCCTCCACCCAAGCCACATCGGCCCGGTTGACCAGCGTGGTCACCCCGCCGAGTTCCACCGGAATGACCTCGCTCGGATGGGCCGCGGGTGGCGCGACCGTGGCCGGGGTGGCGACCCGCGCGGCCAGGATCCGGCGCACCGCCTCACCCAGCCGCGCCTCCCGCAGCGGCTTGAGCAGGTAATCGACCGCACCGAGGTCGAACGCGGCCACCGCGTGATCGTCGTGCGCCGTCACGAACACCACCGCGGGCGGCTCGGCGAACTCCGACAGAATCCCCGCCAGCTCCATCCCGGTGAGTCCCGGCATATCGATATCGAGGAACACCGCGTCGATCGGATGCGCCCGCAGCAACCGCAGCGCCGCCGTCGCCTCCCCGGCCCGATGGATCTCCCCGACCCCGGCCTGCGCGCTCAGCAGATACACCAGCTCGTCGAGCGCGGGCTTCTCGTCGTCGACGGCGAGCACCCGCAGCGCGGTCGAGGGTTCCACGGTGTTCCAAGTCACAACCTGTCCATGGTAACCGGCGGCACCGACCACGAGGGCCACCGCGGTTCTCCGGGCGGACACAGGGCGGCCGACCGGGGCGGATAGCTCCGGAGCGCCCTGGGCTCCGGGTGCGCCGGTCCGCGCCGCCGCGACCGGATCACGCGCGAACCCCGGCGCGGAACTTCGGCACCCGCATGCTGACCTTCGTCCCCGCCCCCGGCGCCGTCTCCACGACCAGCCCGTAATCGTTCCCGAAGGCGGCGCGCAACCGGTCGTCGACATTGGCGAGCCCCACGTGCGCCGCTTCGCCGGTGCGGGCGGGGCCGGTCTCGGTGTCCACGGCGTCGAGCGCACCGGAGCGCAGCAGTTCGGGGTCCATCCCGATCCCGTCGTCCTCCACGCTGATCAGGCAGTCGGTCCCGGCATCGGTGGCGACGATGCTCAGCTGCCCCCCGCGCCCACCCCCGCCGAGCCCGTGCCGCACCGCGTTCTCCACCAGCGGCTGCAATGCCAGGAACGGCAGCACCACGCCGAGCACCTCCGGCGCGATCTGCAGGCGCAGCTCCAGCGCGTCCCCGAACCGTGCCTGCTCGAGCGCGAGATACCGCTCGATATTGCGGAGTTCGTCGGCGAGCACCGTGAATTCGCCCGCCGCCCGGAACGAATACCGGGTGAAATCGGCGAACTCGAGAATCAGCTCCCGCGCCCGATCCGGATCGGTCCGCACGAACGAGGCGATCGTATTGAGCGCGTTGTAGATGAAATGCGGACTGATCTGCGCCCGCAGCGCCCGCAATTCGGCCCGGTCCACCCGCGCCCGCGACGCGTCCAGCTCGGCCAGCTCCAGCTGCCCACACGCGTACCGCGCCACCTCCCCGGCCGCCCCCAGCATCCCCGGCCCCGGCTGCCCCGCAGTCACCATCCCGAGCGCCCCCACCGCCACCCCCGTATCGATCACCAGCGGCTGCGCGATCAAACAGTGCTCACCCCCGGTGATCAGCACCGCCCGCTGCGCCGCGATCGCCCGCCGCGCCGCCTCCTCGAACCCCTCCAGCATCGCCGTCGCGGGCCCGTCCCACGCCAGCAACCGACCCTCCGCGTCCGCCACCCCCAACGCCTCGGCTCCCGCCAGCACCCGCAGATGCGGCGCCGCGGCCTCCGCCGCCTCCGCCGTCAACCCCCGCCGCAACGGCACCGCCGCCAGCGACGCCGTATGCAACGCCTGATGCACCGCCCGCTGCGCTGGTGTCGTCACCACCCGCTGCGTCCGCCGCCAGATCGTCCACGCGGCGACCGCGACCAGCGCCGCGCACCCCAGCACCACCAGCGTCGTCGTCATCGCCCGCTCCCGGCACTCGGCGCCGTGCCGCCGCCCCGGCGGACCACGGCTGGTGTCGGCTGGGTGCGGAACTCCCGCTTCGGCGGTACGGACATGCGCCGATTATGGCTGGCCGCCCGCGACGGGGTCCGTCTGTCGCCGCGTGTGGGTTGTGGCCCCCGTCGATGAGCGGAAACGGACGGCCGTCGAGGACTCGCCGGTGACGTTCGACACGACACGCCGAAGGGCGTCGAGGCGGGGGTCGAGGCCGACGCGTGGCAGGCGGAACCTGTCGTACCCCCATGCATAGAATGCCAAGGCCAACCCCCGTCGACACCCTGGGAGGAAGGACCGTCTTGGCTCCGTCCGGATCGTTCGTTCACCTGCACAACCACACCGAGTACTCGATGCTCGATGGTGCGGCGAAGATTTCGCCGTTGTTCGCGGAGGCGGAGCGGTTGGGGATGACCGCTGTCGGGATGACCGACCACGGCAACATGTACGGGGCCAGCGAGTTCTATAACAGTGCCAAGAAGGCCGGGATCAAGCCGATCATCGGTATCGAGGCCTACATCGCGCCGGGCTCGCGTTTCGACACCAAGCGCGTGCAGTGGGGTGACCCGGGGCAGAAGAGCGACGACGTCTCCGGTTCGGGTGCCTACACGCACATGACCATGGTCGCGGAGAACGCGACCGGCCTGCGCAACCTGTTCAAGCTGTCGAGTCTGGCCTCCATCGAGGGCCAGCTGGGCAAGTGGGCGCGTATGGACGAGGAGATCATCGCCCAGCACGCCGAGGGCATCATCGCCACCACCGGCTGCCCGTCGGGCGAGGTGCAGACCCGCCTGCGCCTGGGTCACGAACGCGAAGCCCTCGAGGCCGCGGCGAAGTGGCAGGAGATCTTCGGCAAGGACAATTTCTTCCTCGAGGTGATGGACCACGGTCTGTCGATCGAGCGCCGGGTCCGCGAGGGCCTGATGATGGTCAGCAAGCAGCTCGAGATCCCGCCGCTCGCCACCAACGACTGCCATTACGTCACCAAGGACCAGTCGACCAATCACGAAGCGCTGCTGTGCATCCAGACCGGCAAGACGCTCTCCGACCCCACCCGCTTCAAGTTCGACGGTGACGGCTACTACCTCAAGTCCGCCGCCGAGATGCGCGCCATCTGGGACGCCGAGGTCCCCGGCGCCTGCGACAACACCGAGCTCATCGGCGAGCGCGTGCAGTCCTACGACGACGTGTGGGCCCACCGCGACCGGATGCCGATCTTCCCGGTGCCCGAGGGCGAGACCCAGGCCACCTGGCTGCACAAGGAGGTCATGCGCGGCCTGGACCGGCGCTTCCCCGACGGCCCGCCGCGCGAGTACGTCGACCGGGCCGAATACGAGCTCTCGGTGATCAACCAGATGGGTTTCCCGGCGTACTTCCTCGTCGTCGGTGACCTGATCAAGCACGCGCTCGACGTCGGCATCCGCGTCGGCCCCGGCCGTGGTTCGGCCGCCGGTTCGCTGGTCGCCTACGCCATGGGCATCACCAATATCGACCCGATCCCGCACGGTCTGCTCTTCGAGCGGTTCCTCAACCCCGAGCGCGTGTCGATGCCCGATATCGATATCGACTTCGATGATCGCCGCCGCGGTGAGATGGTCCGCTACGCCACCGACAAGTGGGGCAGCGACCGGGTCGCTCAGGTGATCACCTTCGGCACCATCAAGACCAAGGCCGCGATCAAGGACTCCGCGCGAGTCCTGTTCGGCCAGCCCGGTTTCGCCATCGCCGACCAGATCTCCAAGGCGCTGCCGCCGCCGATCATGGCCAAGGACATCTCGGTCTCGGGCATCACCGATCCCGAGCACGAGCGGTACAAGGAAGCCGCCGAGGTCCGCGAGCTGATCAGCTCCAACCCCGATATCGCCAAGATCTACGAGACGGCCAAGGGGCTCGAGGGCCTGATCCGTAACGCGGGTGTGCACGCGTGCGCGGTCATCATGTCCTCGGAACCGCTCACCGACGCGATCCCGGTGTGGAAGCGCGCGCAGGACGGCGCGATCATCACCGGCTGGGACTACCCGTCGTGTGAGGCCATCGGCCTGCTGAAGATGGACTTCCTCGGCCTGCGCAACCTCACCGTCATCGGTGACGCCCTGGAGAACATCAAGGCCAACCGCGGCATCGATCTGGACATGGATCACCTGCCGCTCGACGACCCGGCCACCTACGAACTGCTCGCCCGCGGCGACACCCTCGGCGTGTTCCAGCTCGACGGCAGCGCCATGCGCGACCTGCTGCGTCGCATGCAGCCCACCGGCTTCGAGGACATCGTCGCCGTGCTCGCGCTGTACCGGCCCGGCCCGATGGGCATGAACGCCCACAACGACTACGCCGACCGCAAGAACGGCCGCCAAGAGGTCAAGCCGATCCACCCCGAGCTCGAAGAGCCGCTGAAAGAGATCCTCGCCGACACCTTCGGCCTGATCGTCTATCAGGAACAGATCATGCAGATCGCGCAGAAGGTCGCCGGGTACTCGCTCGGCCAGGCCGACATCCTGCGCCGCGCCATGGGTAAGAAGAAGCTCTCGGTGCTGGAGGAGGCCTACGCGGGCTTCCGTGAAGGCATGCTGGCCAACGACTTCTCCGAACCGGCCATCAAGGCACTGTGGGACACCATCCTCCCCTTCGCCGGTTACGCGTTCAACAAATCGCACGCCGCTGGCTACGGCCTGGTCTCCTTCTGGACCGCCTACCTCAAGGCCAATTATCCCGCCGAGTACATGGCGGGCCTGCTCACCTCCGTCGGTGACGACAAGGACAAGGCCGCCATCTACCTGTCGGACTGCCGCAAGATGGGTATCACGGTGCTGCCGCCGGATGTCAACGAGTCCGAGCAGAACTTCGCCTCGGTCGGCACCGATATCCGCTTCGGTCTGGGCGCGGTGCGCAATGTGGGCGCCAATGTGGTGTCCTCGATCATCGCCGCGCGCCGGGAGAAGTCGAAGTTCACCGACTTCTCCGACTACCTGAACAAGATCGACGCGATCGCCTGCACCAAGAAGGTCACCGAATCGCTCATCAAGGCAGGCGGTTTCGACTCGCTCGGGCATCCGCGCAAGGGCCTGCTGCTGATCCACTCCGACGCCATCGACGCGGTGATGTCGACCAAGAAGGCCGAGGCGATCGGCCAGTTCGACCTGTTCGGCGGCCTGGACGACGGCGACGACTCGGTGGCCTCGGTCTTCAATGTGAAGGTCCCCGACGAGGAATGGGAGACCAAGCACAAGCTCGCCCTCGAGCGGGAGATGCTGGGCCTCTACGTGTCCGGGCATCCGCTCAACGGTGTCGAGCACGTGCTGGCCGCCCAGGTGGACACGCCGATCCCGGCGATCCTGGAAGGCGATGTCAAGGACGGCGCCCAGGTGACCATCGGCGGCATCCTCGCCTCGGTCAACCGCCGGATCAACAAGAACGGCCTGGCCTGGGCCTCCGCCCAGCTCGAGGACCTCACCGGTGGCGTGGAGGTGCTGTTCTTCCCGCAGTCGTACTCGGTGTACGGCATGGATGTCGTCGAGGACGCGGTGGTGCTGGTCAAGGCCCGCGTCTCGGTCCGCGACGACCGCATCTCGCTGATCGCCAACGACCTGGTCGTCCCCGACCTCTCGGCCATCGGCGTCGCCAAGCCGGTCGCGGTCGTCATGACCACCCGCATGTGCACCCCCGACAAGATCGGCGAACTCAAGAAGGTCCTCTCCCGCCACCCCGGCACCTCCGACGTCCACGTCCGCCACGTCGGCGCCCGCGAGAAAACCACCCTCCTCAAACTCGACGACGCCTGGCGAGTCTCCCCCTCCTCCGCCCTCATGGGCGACCTCAAAGCCCTCCTGGGCCCCGGCTGCCTCGGCTGACCCCCTGGCTCGACCGCACCGTGCGCGGTGCGGTCGACCAGTTCGTCGCCTGGGCCCCTGGGCCGACCGACCGCACGCTGCTGGTAGTCCACGGCGGCCCGGACTGGGACCACACCTACCTGCGGCACCCCCTCGGCCGTTCGGCGGGCCACCACCGCCTGCTCCTCCCTGACCTGCGCGGATGCGGCCGCTCGGCCCGCGGACTACCGCCGACGGCCGTCGATCCCGACACCGTCGTCGCCGACCTGATCGGGGTCCTCGACGCATTCGAGGCCGACCGCGCGGACGTGCTCGGCTTCTCCTACGGTGGCCTCCTCGCCCAACGCCTCGCCGTGACGGCACCCGAGCGGATAGGCCGCCTGATCATCGCCTCGAGCAGTGTGCTCCCCGTGCCACCGGCAAACGCTGTGTGGTCGGATCTTTCGCGCACCGGTCCGGCCCGCACCGAGGCCGCTGCCCACGCCGAGGCGCTGGCTGGCGGAGGTGGTGCGATTCCTCGGCTGACCGGGTGCGCTGTCAGATCAGGGTGGTGGCGGTGTGTTCGAAGTGGCGGACCACGAGGGCGTGGGCGATCGGGATGAGGAGTTCGACGGGGATCATCAGGATGTAGAACCAGTGTGGTGGGCCCGCGACCGCCCAGGCGAGGAGCCGGGCCAGGCCGCCGAGGAAGAACAGGGCGCTCAGGAGGTCGATCGCTCTGGCGCGGCCGACGATATCGCCCGCGGCCCAGAGGAAAACCGCACCGTAGGCGGCGAACAGGACGTTGTAGAAGCGCAGATCGGATTCCATGGTGGCGTTGACCTCGCCGCCACCGAAATAGGTGGGCTGCCCGAACAGCAGATGGGCCAGCGCGATACCGATCACGACCGCACCGAACACCCGGAGCCAGAGCTGGAAGACGCGCATCGTGCCCCCTCGTTCGACCTGATGGATACCCGTCCACGGTAGTCCTCTGTGACCGCCGACCCGGGAAATGTCGCGAAGCCGCTGTCCCGGGGCACAGCGCGCGAGCACGGCACGCTGGGAGCGGTGGTGATGGCCGCCTCGCCGACATCGGGCTAGCGTCGAGAGGCGTGACGTCCGCGCCGCTGCTCGACTCGCCACCCCGCCCGCCGGGACCCACACGGTCCGCCCGGCCCGTGATCCCGGCCCGGACGGTGCTGTTTCTCGCGGTGACGGCGATCCTCGCGCAGCTCGCCCTCCGTGGCTGGGTGGCGGCGTCCGGGTTCTTCTACTGGGACGACTACCTGCTGATCGGCCGGGTGAGCAGCCATCCGGTGTGGTCGCCGGAACTGCTGTTCACCAGCCACGACGGCCACCTCATGCCGTTGGCCCTCGCGCTGACCTGGCTGGTCACCACCGTGGCCCCGCTGGACTGGACGGCGGCGGTCGTGGTGCTGCTCGTCCTGCAAGCGCTGGCCTCGCTGGCGGTCCTGCGGGTGCTCGTGGTGCTGCTCGGCGCGCGGGTGCGACTGCTCGGCCCGCTGCTGTTCTTCCTGTTCGTCCCGCTCACCCTGCCCGCCTTCGCCTGGTGGGCGGCCGCCGTGAACGCCCTGCCGCTACAGATCGCCCTGGCCTGGGTGAGCGCGGACGCGGTGCTGCTGGTGCGCACCGGTCGCCGCCGGTACGCGGTGTCGGGGGCGGTGGTGTTCGCGCTGGCGCTGCTGTCGTTCGAGAAGTCGGTGGTGGTGTTGCCGGTCGCGTTCGCGGTCGCGGTACTGGCGGCGTACGTGGTGGGGGAGCCGGTGCGCGAGGTCGGCAGGCGCGGCGCTGCCCTGTGGACCGCGTGCGGTGCGGTGCTGCTGGCCTGGACCGCGTGCTTCCTGCTGGTGATCGAACGCCCACGCGGACTCTCCGGCCCCGAACATCCCGGCATCCTGGTGCGCCGCGCACTCTCGGACGGCCTGGTCCCCGCCCTGTTCGGCGGACCGTGGCACTGGGAACGCTGGCAACCCGCCACCCCCTGGGCCGACCCATCGGCCGTCGCGGTCGTCATCTCCTGGCTCGCCCTGATCCTGTTCGCCGCGTGGACGATCCGCACCCGACGCCGCGTCGCCCCTCTCTGGCTCGGCACCATCACCTACGCCGTCCTCACCATCGCCCCGGTGGTCGTCCTCCGCGACGGCCCCGGCACCGCGGGCCTGCTGCTCCAATCCCTGCGCTACTTCGCCGATTTCGCCGTCATCGCCACCCTCGCCCTCGCCCTGCTCACGCTGTCGCCGCGCCCGGCCCTCGCGCCGGACCGGCGGCCCCGGCGAACCGCCGGGACCGAGACACGCACGCACCCGCGCACCGGCTCGGCTACCGTGCCGCCGGTAGCCATGTCCCCAGCCGGTCGTGGGACACCGGAGGACGACGGGGAGCGTCGGCCGGTGCCGACATGGCGGCCCACCTCCACGACACCGGCTGGTCACGGGACATCTCGGGCAGACCGGACCGGTGCACCGGTACCACCGCGACGCGGCCCGATCTCGCCCGGCGATCACCCGGCACCACAGACCGGTCCGCCGCACCGGCGAACGTCGATCCGGTTGCGCCGCATGCCCATCGCAGCCGCCATCCTTTTCCTGGCGAGCAGTGTCTACTCCACCATCACCTTCACCCATTCCTGGGAACCCAGCCCCGCGCGCGCCTACGTCACGGGCGTCCGCGCATCCCTCCCCTCGGCCGTCGACGCGCCGCTGCTGCCACAGGAAGTCCCCTGGAACGTCCTGAATCCCTTGGCCTTTCCCGAGAACATGACCGACCACGTCTTCGCCCCCCTCGCCACCTCCACCACTTTCGCCCTGTGGACACCGAAACTCCGGATGATCACCGACACCGGCGCCATCGTCGACGCGAACGTCTGGTGGAACCGCGCCATCGTCGCTGACCCCGGCTGCGGCCATCGGGTCCGCGGCACCACCTCGACGACCCTGCCCCTGGACGGCCCCATGCAGATCCGCGACTGGACCGTCCAGCTCAACTACCTCGCCGAGCGCGACGGCCGCATCGCGTTGTCCTTCGACGGCGACACCGAAACGGTCGCCGAGGTGCGCCAGGGCCTGAACACCGTCTACGTGCGGTTACTCGGCGGCGGATCGGCGCTGCGGATCCGCTCGTTCGACGCCGCCCAGTCGCTGTGCGTGGGCGCGGGCCCGGTCGGGGTGATCTCGCACGCGTCCTGACCACCCGCGATCGTTGCCCGCGCGTGCCGAGGCGGCGCGTGCGATGCTGGGCCGATGAGGCTGTTTCGGGTGTGGGCGCCGGAGGCGGGGTCGGTGCGGTTGCACCTGGACGGGGACGCGCACCCGATGCGGCGCAACGGCGGCGGCTGGTGGTCGACCAGGGCACCGGCGGCACAGGGCGCCCGCTACGGCTTCCTGATCGACGACGACCCCACCGCCCTGCCCGACCCGCGCTCACCCCGCCAGCCCGATGGCGTGCACGCGCTCTCGGCGGTCCACGACCTCGACCCGGCGGTCTGGACCGACCACGGCTGGACCGGCAGGCAGCTGGCCGGTGCGGTGTTCTACGAACTGCACCTCGGCACCTTCACTCCCGAGGGCACCTTCGACGCCGCCATAAGCAAACTCGATCACCTGGTCGACCTCGGCGTCACCACCGTCGAGCTCATGCCGGTCAACGCCTTCGACGGCACCCACAACTGGGGCTACGACGGCGTGCTCTGGTACGCGGTGCAGGAGAACTACGGCGGCCCCGACGGCCTGCAGCGTTTCGTCGACGCCTGCCACGCCCGCGGCCTCGCGGTCTGCCTGGACGTGGTCTACAACCACCTCGGCCCCTCCGGCAACTACCTACCCCGCTTCGGCCCCTACCTGGCCGACGGCCGCAACACCTGGGGCCAGCGCCTCAACCTCGACGGCCCCGGCTCCGACGCGGTGCGCCGCCACATCATCGACAATGCCGTGCGCTGGCTGCGTGACTTCCACCTCGACGCCCTGCGCCTGGACGCCGTGCACGCCCTGGCCGACCACACCGCCACCCACCTGCTCGAAGAACTCACCGTCGAGACCACCGCGCTGTCGGCGCAGGTGGGCCGTCCGCTCACCCTGATCGCCGAGAGCGACCTCAACGACCCGCGCCTGATCACCCCGCGCGCCGCCGGTGGCTACGGCCTGCACGGGCAGTGGAACGACGACCTGCACCATGCCGTGCACACCGCCGTCTCCGGCGAACGCCAGGGCTACTACGCCGATTTCGGCTCCCTGTCCTGCCTGGCCCAGACCCTCACGCACGGCTTCTTCCACGCCGCCACCTATTCCAGCTTCCGCGGCCGCACCCACGGCCTGCCCATCCCGCGCGAGCTGATCCCCGGCAGCGCCCTGCTCGGTTACACCTGCAACCACGACCAGATCGGCAACCGCGCCCTCGGCGACCGCCCCAGCGCCTACCTCACCCCGGGCCAGCTGGCGGTGAAGGCGGCGCTGGTGCTGCTCTCGGCGAGCACCCCGATGCTGTTCATGGGCGAGGAATGGGGCGCGCGCACCCCGTTCCAGTTCTTCACCTCGCACACCGACCCGGTCGTCGCCGCGGCCACCGCCGCCGGTCGCCGCGCCGAGTTCGCCGAGCACGGCTGGGCCACCGCCGACGTCCCCGACCCGCAGGACCCCGCCACCTTCACCCGCTCCCGGCTGGACTGGACCGAACCTCGCCACGAACCGCACGCCCGCCTGCTGGCCTGCTACCGCGCCCTGCTGACCCTGCGCGCCACCCGCCCGGAGTTCAGAGATCCCTGGCTGGAACGGGTCTGGGCCGACTACGACGAGGCCCGCCGCTGGTTCGTGCTGCGCCGCGGCCGAATCTCGGTGGTGTGCAATCTCGCCGAGGACGACGCGGTGATCCCGGTGCACGGCCGGGTCCTGCTGGCCTGGTCCCCGGCCACCGAAAGCGGCGCGGGCACACTCGTTTCCGGCCACAGCTTCGCCGTGCTGGAGGAAATGGACGGCGCGGGCACCGTGGTCACCGACCGGTGACGCCCGGGCACGGCTCGGCCACGGTCGCCGTCCGGCCATTGCCCCGCCGGGAGTCCGACCGTACGGTTGAGCGATGAGCAACGACGCTTACGGGCAGGACAGTGCTGCCCTCCCGGCCGGAGTCGGCGGTTACGCCCCGGCCGGATTCGGACCGCTGGTGCGCGCCTTCGCCACCGTGGTCGGCCACCGCCGCGGCGCGGGTGGCGCCCTCGCGATCTACCGGCACGGACAACCGCTGGCGCACCTATGGGCGGGCAGCGCGGGGGACCGGCCGTGGACGGCCGAGACCGGCGCCATCGTCTTCTCCGCGACCAAGGGCGTCACCGCCACCGTCGTCCACCGGCTCGCCGACCGCGGCCTGATCGACTACCGGGCCCCGGTCGCCGAGTACTGGCCGCGTTTCGCCGCCCACGGCAAGGGCGCGATCACCGTCGCCGATGTGCTCACCCACCGCGCGGGCCTGTCCTCGCTGCCCGCGGTCGCCGCCACCGCCGCCGAATCGCTCGACCACGAACTCATGGAGGACCGCCTCGCCCTGGCCGCGCCCGACCGGCTGCGCGGCGTGCCGACCTACCACGCGCTCACCTACGGCTGGCTGCTGGCCGGTCTGGCCAGGGCCGTCACCGGCCGGAGCATGAGCGAGCTCATCCGCGCCGAGGTCACCGAACCGCTCGGCATCGACGGTATCCACCTCGGCCGTCCCGCGCCGGGATCCGCCACCGAATACGCCCGGCTGGCGGGCGCGCACCTCAGCATGGTCGGGCACCCGATCGCCGCCGGATTCCTCGACCGGGTCGGCCAGCACCTCCCCGGCCCACTCGGCGCGGCCGCCCGCTGCCTGTTCGTGCCCGGACTCGACGGCATCCTCGACGGCGAGGACCCGCCGATCCTGGACACCGAGATGCCCGCGGGCAACGGCGTGTGCACGGCGACCGGCCTGGCCCGGATGTACGCGGCGCTGGCCGACGGCATCACCGTCGACGGCAGGCCCTATCTGAGCGCGCACACCCACCGCGCGATCCGCCGGGTGCAGACCTACCGCCTCGACCACGCGCTGTTCTACCTGCCGATGATGTGGCACCTGGGCTACCACTCGTTCCCGCTGGTCGGCGCCCGGCACGGCTTCGGGCACATCGGGCTCGGCGGGTCGTTCGGCTGGGTCGACCCGGCCTCGGGCCTGTCGGTGGGATACGTGCACAACCGCCTCGACCAGACCACCCTGGCCTACGACCAGCCCGCCATGGGCTGGGTGCTGCCGCTGGTGCTGTCGGGGGCGCGCGCCACCCGCGACCGCGGGCCCGGCTGGGACCGCGCGGCCGCGTAGCCGTCAGGTCAGGTAGCGGTAGGCCGGAGACCCCGGTTCCAGGCGCTCGGCCTGGATCGGGGACTCCTCGATGCGGTGCAGCAGCGAGGCCAGATCGTCGGTGGCGCCGAGTTCGACGCCGACCAGCGCCGCCCCGGTCTCCCGGTTGTTGCGTTTGACGTACTCGAACATGGTGATGTCGTCGTCCGGGCCGAGGATCTCGTCGAGGAAGCGGCGCAGCGCCCCCGGCTCCTGCGGGAAGTCGACCAGGAAGTAGTGCTTGAGGCCGCGGTGCACCAGCGAGCGCTCGATGATCTCGCCGTAGCGGGACACATCGTTGTTGCCGCCGGAGACCAGCACCACCACGGTGGCGCCGGGGTCGATCGTCACCTCGGCCAGCGCCGCGGTGGCCAGCGCGCCCGCGGGCTCGGCGATGATGCCCTCGTTCTGGTACAGCTCGAGCATGGCGGTGCAGATGGCGCCCTCGTCGACCTGCATCATCCGGAACGAGGCGGTGCCGGTCGGCGTGCCCGTGGTGGTGAGCAGCGGCAGCGAGGCGTGCGAGATGACCGCGCCGCCGAAGGAGGCCGCGGCCCGGTAGGGCAGGTCGCCGATGCGGCGCACGGCGGCACCGTCGACGAACGGGTCGATCTCGGGCAGCGTGACCGGCGCACCGGCCACCAGCGCGGCGGTCATCGAGGCGGCACCGGCGGGCTCCACCCCGAGCAGACCGGCCTGCGGGGCGCGTTCGCGCAGGTAGGTGCCGATCCCGGCCAGGCAGCCACCGCCACCCACCGGCACGACCACCAGATCCGGCGCGGTGCCGAGCTGCTCGAGGAACTCCGCGGCGATGGTGCCCTGCCCGGCGGCGGTGCGCGGGTCGTCGAACGGCGGCACCATGGTCGCGCCGGTCCGGGCGACATCGTCGGCGGCGGCCGCGGCGGCCGCGTCGTAGGTCTCGCCGGTGGCGATGAGCTCGACGAACTCGCCGCCGTGCACGCGGATCCGGTCGCGCTTCTGCTTGGGGGTGGTGGTCGGCACGTAGATGCGCCCGCGCACACCCATGGCCTTGCACGCGAACGCCACACCCTGCGCGTGATTGCCCGCGCTGGCCGCCACCACACCCGCCGCGCGCTCGGCGGCGGTGAGCTGGACCATCAGGTTGTAGGCGCCGCGCAGCTTGTAGGAGCGCACGGCGGTGAGGTCTTCGCGCTTGAGGTAGACCTGGGCACCGGTCCGCGCCGACAACCGCGGGCTGAACTGCAGCGGTGTCGGCTCGATGATGTCGGAAATTCGCTTCGCGGCGGCGTCGATCTCGTCCGCGGTCAGCGGCGGACGGGATACGGATACTTCGGCGACGTCAGCGATGGGGGACACCCGGCAATGTTACCGAGGGCCGCGCGGCGCCCGGCCACCGCCGCCGGGACGGGTGGCCGGGCGCGCGGACGACGCTAGCTGGGGGTCAGCACGAAGACCGGGATCTCGCGATCGGTCTTCTTCTGATACTCCGCGTAGTCCGGCCAGACCGCGACGGCCCGCTCCCACCACCGCTCCTTCTCCGCGCCGGTGACCTCACGCGCGGTGTAGTCCTTGTTGACGGTCCCGTCGCGCAGCTCCACCAGCGGATGGGCCTTGATGTTGTAGTACCAGACGGGGTTCTTGGGCGCGCCGCCCAGCGAGGCCACCACGGCGTATTCGCCGTCGTGCTCGACCCGCATGAGCGGCGTCTTGCGCAGCTTGCCGGTCTTGGCGCCCTTGGTGGTGAGCAGGATGACGGGCTTGCCCTGCAACGAGGTGCCGTCGGCTCCGCCGGAGTTCTCGTAGGTCTCGGCCTGCTTGCGGGCCCAGTCCGAAGTGCTCGGTGCGTACTCTCCTGTCAGTGGCATGACCTGCACAACGATCGGCGGGGGTGTGATGTTCCCGACAGTGCGGCCCGGCAAAGTTCGGTGGCCCGAAATCTTCTGTGCGTCTATCCTGTGTGCATGGCAGTGGTCACCCCTTCGGCAGCACCCGCGACGGTCGACATCGCGGGCAGTGCGTGGCCGGTCTACAAGCTCGAAGCGCTGGTCGCCGGGTTCGTCGTGGGTGCCGTGCTGCTGCTGGTCCTCGGCTCGCCGCAGGCCGCCGTGCTGGTCGCGGCCGCCGTCGCCGCGCTGCGCTGGACCGTCGGCGCCGTCCGCGCCTGATTCACTCGGTGAACTCGAGTTCCTTGAGCTCGGCCCGCGAGAACACGCCCAGTTTCGGATACGCCTTGTACAGGTGATGACCGACCGTGCGATGACTCAGGAACAACCGGGCCGCGATCTCCCGATTCGACAGCCCCTGCGCCGCCAGCCGCACGATCTGTGACTCCTGCGGGGTGAGCACGCTCAGCGGCCCCGTGCTCGCCGCCGCCGTCCCGACTCCCAACGCGCTCAATTCGGTGCGGGCACGTTCGCCCCACGGTCCGGCCTCGAGCCGGTCGAATACGGTCAGCGCCTGTTCGAGCTGGGTGCGCGCGTCGACCTTGCGTTTCTCGCGGCGCAGCCATTCGCCGTAGAGCAGCCGGGTGCGGGCCTCGTCGAACGGGCGATTGGCGGCCAGCGCGGCCACGAAGTGCGGTTCGGCGTCCGGCCCGTCGGCCAGCAGCGCCCGCCCCCGGGCGGCCAGCGCAGTGATCCAGTCCTGATCGGCCCGCTCGGCCCAGGCGGTGAGTTCGGCCAGGGCGGCGGCGCCGTCGGCGGTGGCGCCGAGCCGCGCGGCCACCTCGATCCGGTCGGGGAGCGCGCGCAACCCGCTGACGTGGTGACAGGCCGGTTCGACCGCCATGTGCGCCAGCTCGGCGCGCGCCGCCTCGAGCCTGCCCTGTCCGAGCGCGAGCAGTCCCAGCGCCGCGTGCGCCCAGGACGCGCCGACCGCGCGCGCCCCGCCGAACTCCTCGGCCGTCGCCCGCTCGGCCCGCGCGCGCGTCGCGTCCTCGTCGCCGCGCTGGGCCGCCAGATACGCCAGGAACGCGCTGAGCTGCCCCACCCAGTGCGCCTGCCCGAGATCCTCGGCGATGCGCAGCCCCTCCTCGGCGCCGACCCGGGCCGCCCCCGGCCTGCCAGCGAACAACTGCGCCTCCGACCGGAAGAACAGCAGCGGCGCCAGCACCCCGATCCGGCCCTGCTCCCGGCATTCGCCGATCAGCTCCTCGGCCAGCTCACCCACCTGCTCGTCCTGCCCGACAACCAGCCCGCTGCCACACAGCTGCACCAGATCAGCCGGACTGTCCGCGCCATTGGCCCTGGCCAGCGCCGCCGCCGTGCGCAGATCGACCGTGCGCTGCCCGGCCACCGCCGTGGTCAGATACCGCGCGATCGGCGTCACCGGATCGCCTTCGGCCAGCGGCAGCGTCGCCAGCACTGCGGCCACCTCGGCGATCTCCGCGGGCCCCAGATACCACGCGGCATGGACCGCCCGCATGAGAATCCGCGCCGCCATACCGGGATCGCCCGTGCCCGCCGCCCCGTCTGGATCGCCCGTGCCCGCGGCCCCGTCGGGATCGCCCGTGCCAGCTACCTCATTCGGATCTCCGGTGGACGTCGCCCCATCCGGGTCGCCGGTGGGCGTCGGCCCGCCCCGATCGCCTGGCCGCGCCGCGATCGCCGCCGCCAGCAATCGGCGATGCGCCGAGGCCGGGATGCCCGCGGCGAAATCGGCCTGTGCGCGGACCAGGGCCAGGCGCAGCTCGACCGAGCTGTCGGCGCCCGATGCCGCGGCCCGTTCGGCCAGCGCCACCGCCCGATCGGTGAGTCCCGCCTCGGTCGCCATCTCGGCGGCGAGGACCAGCCTGCGTGACCGGTCGCGCTCGGTGACCCCGAGCGCGGCGGCGCGCTCGTAGGCGGCGACCGCGCCGTGGAAACCGTTGCGGCGCCGGGCCCGCTCCGCGGTGCGCTCGAGCAGGGTCGCGGTCGTCTCGTCCGGGCCGGTGGCGGCGCAGGCCCGATGCCAGGCGTGCAGGTCGGCGGTGTCCTCGGTGTCGAACGCGGCCGCCAGGGCGCGGTGCGCGGCCAGGCGCTGGGTGAGCGCCGAACCCTGGTAGACCGCCGCGCGCAGCAGCGGATGCCGCCAGGTGAGCGCCGATCCGTCGGTCCGCACCAGCTCCGCGTCCTGCGCGGGTTGCAGATCGTCGAGCGTGGCGCCGAGCGTGTCCGCGGCGCGCAGCACCGGCGCCAGCTCCGGCGACCCGGCCGCAGCGGCCACCAGCAGCACCGTGCGGGTGGCCGCGGGCAACCGGGTGACCCGCCCGTGGAAGGCCAGCTGCAGCCGCTGGGTGAGCGCCAGCGGCTGCGCCCGGGTCGGCCCCGTGGTGCCGATGGTCGACGGAAGTTCCAGCAGCGCGAGGGGATTGCCGCCCGACTCGGTGAGCAGCCGATACCGCTCGGCGGGGGAGAGCCGGACCGGGCCCGCGTCCAGCAGCGCGGCCGCCGCCTCCGGTCGCAGCCCCGGCACCACCAGCTCCAGCAGCCCGGGCGCCGGGAAGTCGTCGGGGCCGGGCCGAGTCGCGAACACCATCACCACCCCCTCGGCGTCGAGCCTGCGCGCCGCGAACAACAGCGCCTCGGCACTGGCCCGGTCCAGCCAGTGCGCGTCGTCGATCAGGCACAGCAGCGGACCGTCGGCGGCCTCCTCGGCCAGCAGCGTCAGCACCGCGAGCCCGATCAGCATCCGGTCCGCCGGGGTCCCGTCGCCGAGCCCGAAGGCGGCCTCCAGCGCCTCCCGCTGCCGCGGCGGCAACCCCGGCACCAGCGCCATCCCCGGCCGGACCAGCAGATGCAGGGCCGCGAACGGCAATTCGGCCTCGGACTCGATCCCCGCGCTGCGCACCGTCGGAATCCCTTGCGCCGCCGCGTAATCCAGCAGCGCGGACTTGCCGATCCCGGCCTCGCCCCGCAGCACCAGCGCCCCGCTGCGCCCGGCCCGCGCCGCCGCGAGCAGCTCGTCGATCCTGGCCTGTTCGGCGTCGCGTCCGTGCAGCATGCGCACCACGCTAGCGCCGCACCGGTAGACCGGCCGCGAAAGTACCTATAGGCGACTGATTCGCCGACCCCCACCGGCGCCATAACGTAGGTGTCATCGCAGGAACAACCCGCGAAACACCAGCTCAAAGCCTATTTCGGAGGTCGGTATGAACACCGTCGTCGCACAGTACCTGGAGGCCTGGAACACCCGCGAGCCCGGCGCCCGCCGCGCCGCGATCACCCGCCTGTTCACCGACGGGGCCCGCTACGTCGACCCGCTGGTCGCCGTCACCGGCCACGCCGAGCTCGAGGCCGCCATCGCCGGGGTGCAGACCCAGTTCCCGGACTGGACCTTCCGCCTGGCCGGTCCGGTCGACGCCCACCACGACCAGGTCCGCTTCACCTGGGGCCTCGGCCCCGCCGACGGCGAGCCCGTGGTGATCGGCTTCGACGTCGCCGTGCTCGCCGACGGACGCATCGACAGCGTCTACGGCTTCCTCGACCAGGTTCCCGCCACCGCCTGACATCCCCTCTCAGCCAAGGAGTTCCGCCATGACCACCGCCACCTCGTCCCGCCTGTCCGCTCTCACCACCGGGGAGAACCTGCTGCGGTTCTCGCTGCGCCTGGACGCCGTCGTCACCACCGCCAACGGCCTCGCCTACCTCGCGCTGGCCGGGCCGCTGGAGAACCTGCTCGGCCTGGACGCCGGCATCGGCCGCGCGATCGGGGTGTTCCTCACGGTGTACGGCCTGGCGGTCGCCGTGATCGGCACCCGCACGCCGATCAACCGGCCCGCGACGGCCGTGGTGGCCCTCGGCAACTCGGCCTGGGTCGTGGCGAGCCTGGCGGCCCTGATCGGCGGCACCCTGAGCCTGACCACGGTGGGCGCGGTGTGGGCGGTCATGCAGTCGGTGACCGTCGGCGCCTTCGCCGCCCTGCAGTACCTCGGTCTGCGGCGCACCCGCTGACCTCCGGCGAGCGCGGGGCCACCACGAGGTGGCCCCGCTTCGTCGTGTCAGCGCACCAGCAGCGCCACCGGCAGCCGCGCGAACAGCGCGTCGGCCCGGGCGATCCCGGCATAGGTGTTGCCGGTCAGCCGGTCGGTCCAATTGCCTTCCGGCAGCGGCAGTGTGGTGTCCAGCCAGCCGGTCGGCGCCAGCCCCACCGAATGCCGGGCCGCCGCCACGATGACCTCCGGTTCCTCCCCGGCGGGCCCGCGACCATAGGCGATGAACCGGTGCGCGTGCTCGCCGACGGCGTACAGCGGCCGGTACATCCCGCCCACGAAGCACTCCGGCCGCTCCCGCCGCAACCACAGCGCGTAGGCCACCACCCACATCTTCGCCGCCCCGGTGGTGTCCAGTGTCGGTGTGTCGGTGAGGGATTGGAGCATCCCCGCGCGTACCGCGAAGTTCACCGGCCGCCGGTTGTCCGGGTCGACCAGCGAGTCCTCCCACAGCTCGGTGCCTTGATAGATGTCCGGAATCCCGGGCCCGCACAGCTGCAACAGCTTCTGCGCCACCGCGTCCGACCACGCGTGCGGCGCGAGTTCGTGCGCCAGATCGCCGATCCCGGTCCCCACCGGCCCGTCGATCACCGCGTCCAGCCAGCCGTGCACCCGCGCCTCGAACGCCGCGTCCGGCTCCTCCCAGGAGGTCTTGACCCCCGCCTCCCGCATGGACTTCTCCGCGAACTGGTGCAGCCGGTCCCGCAGCCCCGGCACCGAGGACGCGGGCCGCCCGTCGGCGGGCCACACCCCGAACATGTTCTGCAACAGGAACAGTGCCGTCGCCCCGTCCGGCGCGGGCGTGGTCTCCAGCCAGCCGCGCACCCGCAGCGACCACACATCGGCCACCTGTGAGAGCACCCCGATCCGGGCCCGCACGTCCTCGCCGCGTTTGGTGTCGTGGGTGGACAGCGTCGTCATGGTGGCGGGCCAGCGCTGCGACCGCTCGCTGTTGGACAGATGGAAGTCGTTGATCGAATGCCCGAACCGCGCCGGATTCCCGCCGACCTCCTGCAGCGACACCAGCCGCGCGCCCTGATAGAACATGGTGTCCTCGACCGATTTCGCGGTGATCGCCCCGCACACCTGGGAGAACCGCGTCGCCGCCTCACCTCCCACCGCCAGCGCGGTGACCAGCACCGACAGCGGCGCGGTCAGCTCGGCATTGCGCTTCTCCACCTCCGCGACCACGGCCGCGGTGATCCCGGCCAGCGGCGCGTAGTCCACCCGGTAGACCGGCATGAACGCCAGCACCTCGATGGTCGCGTTGCTCACCGAGAGGGTGTCGAAACTGCCCGCGTTGCCGTCGCGCTTGATCGCCGCGACCAGCCGCCGGATCTCCGGCGCCAGGATCGTCTCGGCCACCGCCCGCTTGATCCGGTGCTCGGTCTCGCCGAACCAGGCCCGATCGCTGCCGTGCCCGGCCACCTGCTGCGACAGCTCGGTCAGCGGCGCCTCCCCGGCCGGATCGAGCAATACCCCGCCGACATCGGCGAGCGCGTCGTAGCCGGTGGTGCCGTCGACCGGCAGCGTCGCGTCGAGCGGCTCCCGATTGGCGAGGATCTTCTCCACCAGCAGCAGCCGCTGCGGCCCGATCAGCCTGCGCAGCCGGGTCAGATACGCGCTCGGATGCGCCAGCCCGTCCGGATGATCGACCCGCACGCCGTCGATCAGATCGTGCTCACACCACGCCGCCAGCTCCCGGTGCGTCGCCTCGAAGACCTCCGGATCCTCCTGCCGGATCGCCGCCAGGCTGCTCACCGCGAAGAACCGGCGATACGTGCACACCCCCGCCTTCCAGCTCACCAGCCGGTAGTGCTGGCGGTCGTGGATGCGCAGCGCGTTGTCGCCGTCGGTGCCCGGCGCGATCGGGAAGCGCAGATCGTGCAGGGCCAGCATCGGTTCCGGTCCCGACCGGTCGACGGTCAGTGCGGCCGGATCGTTCTCGCTCTGCAACACCGGCAGCGCCAGCCGCCCACCCGCCCCGTTGCCCTGACTCCAGTCGATGTCGAAATACTTGGCGTACGGCGAGTTCTGGCCGGTGCGCAGCACATCCCACCACCACGGGTTCTGCCGCGGATCGCCCACACCCACATGATTGGGCACCAGGTCGACGATCAAACCCATACCGCGACTGCGCACTTCGTCCGAGAGCGCCTTGAGCCCGGTCGGCCCGCCCAGCGCCGCCGACACGGTCGTCGGATCGGTGACGTCGTAGCCGTGCGTCGACCCGTGCGTCGCGGTCAGGATCGGCGACAGATACAGGTGCGAGATACCCAGCTGCTGCAGGTATTCGGCGATGGCCCGCGCGTCGGCGAAGGTCAGCGCGTCCGGCCGCAGTTGCAGCCGGTAGGTGCTGCGGACCGTGCTCGGCCGGATGGGCGCGCGGTGCAGCAGGGTGAGCGGGTCGGTCACGTAGGTCTCGGTCATCGTCTCGGCTAGGCGGTTCGGCGCAGTACCAGCAGGCAGCGGCTGGGGACAGGAAGGACCGCCGACGCGGCGAAGACGGCGTCGGCGGCACCGGTGGGGGTCGAACAATCCAGGGCGAGAGTCCATTCGACACCGAACTCGGGCCCCGGCACTACGAAATCGATCGCTTCGTCGTGCGCATTGAAGCACAGCAGGAACGAGTCGTCGGTGATGCGTTCCCCGCGCGGACCCGGCTCGGGGATACCGTCGCCGTCGAGCAGCATGGCCAGTGACTTGGCGAAGCCGCTGTCCCAGTCCGCAGTGGTCATCTCCGTGCCCGCCGGGGTGAACCAGCCGATCTCGCGCCCGCGGCCCACGCCGTCACCCGGCCCGGCCGCCAGGAACCGGCGCCGCCGGAAGATCGGATGCGCGGTGCGCAGCGCGATCACCGACCGGGTGAACGTCAGCAGCTCGGTGTCGGTGCTGGCCCAGTCCATCCACGACAGCGGCGAATCCTGGCAGTACACATTGTTGTTGCCGGATTGCGTGCGGCCGATCTCGTCCCCGTGCGACAGCATCGGCGTGCCCTGGCTCAGGATCAGCGTGGCCAGCAGGTTCCGCCGCTGCCGGGCCCGCAGCGCGAGCACCTCCGGATCGTCGGTGGGCCCCTCCACCCCGCAGTTCCACGACCGGTTGTAACTCTCCCCGTCGCGATTGCCCTCGCCGTTGGCCTCGTTGTGTTTCTCGTTGTAGGACACCAGATCCCGCAGCGTGAACCCGTCGTGCGCGGTGACGAAGTTGATGCTCGCGCCCGGCCGCCGCCCGGTCGACTCGTACAGATCCGAGGACCCGGTCAGCCGGTAGGCGAACTCGCCCAGCGTCGCGGGCTCCCCGCGCCAGTAGTCGCGCACGGTATCGCGGTACTTGCCGTTCCACTCGGTCCACAGGGTGGGGAAGTTACCGACCTGATAGCCGCCCTCGCCGACATCCCACGGCTCGGCGATGAGCTTGACCTGACTCACCACCGGGTCCTGGTGCACCAGGTCGAAGAACGCCGAAAGCCGGTCCACATCGTGCAATTCGCGTGCCAGCGTGGCGGCGAGGTCGAAGCGGAAGCCGTCGACGTGCATGTCCAGGATCCAGTACCGCAGCGAGTCCATGATCAGCTGCAGGGTGTGCGGATGCCGCACATTGAGGCTGTTCCCGGTGCCGGTGTAGTCCTTGTAGTGCTCCGGGTTCGCGTCGTCGAGCCGGTAGTAGGCGGCATTGTCGATGCCGCGCAGACTCAGTGTTGGCCCGAAGTGGTTGCCCTCGCCGGTGTGGTTGTAGACCACATCCAGGATCACCTCGATGCCCTCGGCGTGCATGGCCCGCACCAGCGCCTTGAACTCGGTCACCGCCGCGTCCCCGCGCGGCCGCGCCGAATACTGGTTGTGCGGCGCCAGATATCCGATGCTGTTGTACCCCCAGTAGTTGCGCAGCCCCTGGTCGGTGAGCACGTGGTCGTGGAAGAACTGGTGCACCGGCATGAGCTCGATCGCGGTGACGCCCAGGCTCTTCAGATGCTCGATGATCGCCGGATGCGCCAGCCCCGCGTAGGTCCCGCGCAGCTCCGGCGGCACGTCCGGATGCGTCATCGTCATGCCCTTGACGTGCGCCTCGTAGATCACCGTCTCGTGATAGGGCCGGTTCGGCGGCCGATCGGCGCCCCAGTCGAAGAACGGGTTGATCACCACCCCGGTCATCGTCTTTCCGAGCGAATCCAGCCCGTAGGTGTAGAGCGAGGGATCGTTGACGAACTCGCCCTCGAAGGCCTTCCCGTACGGATCCAGCAGCAGCTTGCTCGGATCGCAGCGCAACCCCAGCTCCGGCGCGTAGGGCCCGTGGATCCGGAAGCCGTAGCGCTGCCCCGGCGTCACAGTGGGCAGATAGGCGTGCCAGACGTGCCCGTCGACCTCGTCGAGCGCGATCCGCGTCTCCCCGCCGTCCTTGCCGATCAGGCACAGCTCGACCCCGGTGGCCACCTCGGAGAACACCGAGAAGTTGGTTCCGGCGCCGTCGTAGGTCGCGCCCAGCGGGTACGCGGTGCCCGGCCACACCCCCAGTGCGGTCAGCTCACCGGATCGGTCGTGCGGGCTCGACATGCCACGACAGTAGAGGAATCCATGACCCGTCCGCGCGCGGATGTGGCCGCCGGGTCTCCGTCCGCCGCGCGCGGCGGGTGCTAACTTGAACGGTGTTCAAGGCTGTCTCCGTGGCGGCACCGGACGACGACGAGGAAACCTGTGGACCTGACTTCCGAGCAGATCACCGCACTCGATGCCGAGCACGTCTGGCATCCCTACGGCGGCTTCCCCGCGACGACCGAACCGCTGGTGGTCGCGAGCGCGGCGGGCACCCGGCTCACCCTGGCCGACGGGCGCGAACTGGTCGACGGCATGAGCTCCTGGTGGGCCGCCGTGCACGGCTACCGGCACCCCGTGCTCGACGCGGCCCTGCTGGCCCAGTCGCAGCGGATGAGTCACGTGATGTTCGGCGGTCTCACCCACGAACCCGCGACCCGGCTGGCCCAGCTGCTCGTCGAACTCACCCCCGCGGGCCTGGAGAAGGTCTTCCTCTGTGATTCCGGCTCGGTCTCGGTCGAAGTGGCCACCAAGATGTGCCTGCAGTACTGGCGCGGCGTCGGCCGCCCCGGCAAGCACCGGCTGCTCACCTGGCGCGGCGGCTACCACGGCGACACCTTCACCCCGATGAGCGTCTGCGACCCCGAGGGCGGCATGCACGCGCTGTGGACCGACGTCCTCACCGAACAGATCTTCGTCCCCGCGCCACCGCGCGAGTTCGACCCCGCCTACGCCGCCGAGCTCGCCCGTGCCGTCCGCGAGCACCGCGACGAACTGGCCGCCGTCATCGTGGAACCCGTCGTCCAGGGCGCGGGCGGCATGCGCTGGCACGACCCCCGCTACCTCACCGAACTGCGCCGGATCTGCGACGAGAACGAGGTGCTGCTCGTCTTCGACGAGATCGCCACCGGCTTCGGCCGCACCGGCGCACTGTTCGCTGCCGACCATGCCGGTGTCGCCCCCGACGTGATGTGCGTCGGCAAGGCCCTGACCGGCGGCTATCTCACCCTCGCGGCCGCCCTGTGCACCGCGCGCATCGCCGAGACCCTCAGCGCCGCCCACGGTGGCCTCATGCACGGGCCCACCTTCATGGGCAACCCCCTGGCCTGCGCGGTCGCCGTCGCCTCCCTGGAACTGCTGCGCTCGCGGGACTGGCGCGGCGAGGTCGCGCGCATCGAAACCGAGCTGACCGAGGGCCTGAAGCCACTGGCCGGACTCGACGGGGTCACCGACGTCCGCGTCCTCGGCGCGATCGGCGTCGTCGAACTGGCCACCCCGGTCGACATGCGCGCCGCCACCGCCGCCGCCGTGGCCGCGGGCGCCTGGCTGCGCCCCTTCCGCAACCTCGTCTACACCATGCCCCCGTTCATCAGCACGACCGACGACATCGCCACCATCACCGGCGCGGTCCGCGCCGCGGTCGAGGCCTCGCTCCGATGAGCGCCCCGACGCCCCTGAACGGCGTTCAAGTAAGCTCCTCAGCTGTGACTACGGATCCGTTGAGCTGGTTGGACGAGCGCGCGGCCGAGCGGGTCGACGCCGGGCTGCGCAGGCATCTGCGCGTGCGCGCCGCCGAGTCGCCCGCCATCGACCTGGCCTCCAACGACTATCTCGGCCTGGTGCGCCACCCCGAGGTCGTCGAGGGCGCCATCGCGGCCGTGCGCCGCTGGGGCGCCGGGTCCACCGGCTCCCGGCTGGTCACCGGCACCACCGCCGCGCACGAGCAGCTCGAGACCGAACTCGCCGAATTCGTCGGCGCCGAAACGGGATTGGTCTTCGCCTCCGGCTACGCCGCCAACCTCGGCGCGGTCACCGCCCTCGCGGGCCGCGGCACCCTCGTCGTCTCCGACGCGGGCAGTCACGCCTCCCTCGTCGACGCCTGTCGCCTGTCCCGCGCCCGGGTCGTGATCGCCCCGCATCGCGATGTCGACACCGTCGAGCGCCTGCTCGGCGAGCGCACCGAGGAACGCGCGCTGGTCCTCACCGACTCGGTCTTCAGCGCCGACGGCGACCTGGCCCCCCTGGGCGATCTGCACCGGGTCACCCGCGCCGCGGGTGCGATCCTGATCGTCGACGAAGCGCACGGTCTCGGCGTGCGCGGCCGCGGCGGTCGCGGCCTCGTGCACGAGCTGGGCCTGGCAGGCGCACCCGACCTCGTCATCACCGCGACCCTGTCGAAGGCCCTCGCCGCCCAGGGCGGTGTCGTCCTGGCCGACGCCCGCATCCGCGCCCACCTCATCGACGCCGCCCGCACCTTCATCTTCGACACCGGCCTGGCCCCGGCCGTCGTCGGTGCCGCCCGCGCGGCCCTCGCTCTGCTGCGCCGCGACCCCACCATGGCCACCCGCGTCCTCGACCGCGCGGCCGACATCGCCCGCATCGCGGGCGTGCCCGACCCGGACTCGGCCGTGGTCTCGGTGGTCCTCGGCGACGCCCAGCTCGCCTTCGACGCCGCCCAGGCCTGCCGCGCCCGCGGCCTCGACGTCGGCTGCTTCCGCCCCCCGTCGGTCCCCGAGGGCACCTCGCGCCTGCGCCTGACCGCCCGCGCGAACCTCACCGACGCCGAACTCGCCACCATCGCCGAGGTGCTGAGCGAGGTCCTCGCCACCGCGCGCGGCCGGGAAGAAGTTCCCGCGTGAGCGCCCGGGGACCGGAGACGTCGGCTCGCGCGACCACACCGGCGGCCCGCACCCGCCGAACGGAGGCACAATGAGCATCCTGCTGATCAGCGGTACCTCGACCGATGTCGGTAAAACGATCGTCACCGCCGCGGTGGCCGCCGCCGCGACCGCCGCGGGCCGCACCGTCGCGGTGTGCAAACCCGCCCAGACTGGCATCGCCCCCGGCGAACCCGGTGACCTCGCCGAGGTCACCCGCCTGTCCGGCGTCACCCGCACCGTCGAACTCGCCCGCTACCCGGAACCGCTGGCCCCCGACACCGCCGCCCGCCGCGCGAACCTGCCCCTGCTCACGCTGGACGAGACCGTCGCCGCCGTCGACGCGCTCACCGACGCCGACCTGGTACTCGTCGAAGGCGCGGGCGGCCTGCTCGTCCGGATGGGGGAGTTCACCCTGCTCGACCTCGCCCAGAAACTCGGCGTCCCCGTCCTCGTGGTCGCCGCCGCGGGTCTGGGCACCCTCAATCACAGCGAACTCACCACCCGCACCCTGGCCGCCGCCGGCGTGCCCTGCGCCGGGCTGGTCATCGGCTCCTGGCCCACCGACCCGGACCTCGCCGCCCAGTGCAATCGCGACGACCTGCCCCGGATCACCGAGACTCCGCTGCTCGGCGCCGTCCCCGCGGGCGCGGGCCGCTGGGACCGGGCCTGCTTCACCGCGGCCGCACCGGGCTGGTTCCCCGCCGACTGGCCGATGATCATGGACGGCGTACGAACAAGCCGCTG